>JAZLAQ010000001.1:0-47804 GCA_045613285.1 Alphaproteobacteria bacterium
TCCCTCTGCTTCTTTTTTTTCATCGCCAGAGGCATTAAATTTAGCAATATAGTTTTTTATTGCATCTTCTCCGTCACGAGAATTTAATGTGGCCATCATGACGGTATCTGCATATTTAAAGAATTCCTCATCATTTTTAAATCTAAGTCTATTTGCGGCGGCAAGGTCTCTGATTGGTTGGATCTGATACTCCATAAATTCTTTAAATTTGGAACCATTAATTTTTTTATATTTAAACCCATCCGGAGTTTTTTCAAAGACAATATCCCGTGTGCGGAGATAGGCTTGTTTAGGATTATCTTTGTTATTATATGCACTTAATGCGGATTCTCTGAATTGGTTAAACTCTCTTTCTAAATTGTCATAATTTATATTAGGACTTTTTACGATTTTTTGTACAAATTCATGATGCCAAAATCCATACTTTTCTCCTTCCTTAAGAAGAACTTCTCTAATTGTTTTCTCTGCTTCTTCTTTTTCATAGCTTGAAGTATTAAAGGTTGCAATATATTTTTTTATTGCATCTTTTCCTCTAGGAGAATCTAATGTGGCCATCATGACGGTATCTGCATATTTAAGGACTTCCTCATCATTTTTAAAACTAAGTCCTTTTTTAGTGGCAAGGTTTTTGATTGGTTGGATCTGATACTTCATAAATTCTTGCAATTCTTTACTAATCCCTTTACGGTATTTTAAATCGCCATCTGTTTTTTCAAACACACAATCACGTAAGCTTGAATAACAAGCCTCGGGGTTGTTTTGGCAGGCTTTTTGTATTAAATCTAAAACTGACCTTTTGACTTTATCATCATCCCTTTTAAAATCATCAGGCAAAATACTTTTCATAACATCTTCTAAGGCTTTTCTATGTCTGATAAAATCATGCGTATCATCTCGATTGGCATTGTCGACGATGGTTATTAAAAATGATTGAGTTTTGTCTTGATCGATTCCAAATCTTTCGTGGATATAATCACGTAATATTTGATTGGAGGCGCCACCTACCTCTAATACATTATCAGAAAGACGCGTTCGAATATCAGATAGGATGTTTGTATGGGCGTTTCGGGCAGTAGTGTCTTCAGAACGACCAAACCATTTATGATGAGCCTCAATTCCATTAAAAATTCTGTTATAATTTTGGTCGCTTGTTATTTCATCTGTTATCAACCAAGCTAATCTGGTTTTATTTTCCCCGTTACCTGGAATTTGTCCTAATTTACCTCTAACGTTTTCGTAAATACTATTTTTTACCCGATCTGAAAAAAAATTTTCAACAAATGATGTTGGCATAAGACCAGGAATGTGTGAGTCAACCATACCGGGGATTGTATCGTTATAATTCATAGCAAGCATCCTTTCATCAACTCGTTTTGAGACAAAATATTATATCTTATTCAAGCCAATGAAGGGTAGAAACTTTTTCTGCTACTATAGTCCTTCCTAACTTTTAATCCAATTACGTAAAGACATTATTCTATCTCCTTATTTTTAGTATACCATTGAAGTAATTTTCTGTCAATTAATATTTGAATTAAAGAGACTTGTCTTTTTTCTCCGATAACAGAACCGGTGAATAGTAGGCTGATTTTATATTTGACGTACTTTTATTCACATCTGTTAACCCATCGTTTAACGTAAAATTATCTTTGATTTTCCCATTCGGATTTTAATTTTGCCCAGATGTTGGTATCGCGTAAACGTTGATGGTATTCATCCCAGGCATCCTGACGCATAACACCTTCTAAGACATATCCGCAATGTTTTGCAACCTGTACCGAACGCAGGTTTTGAGTGTCATTTCGGATGACGATACGGTTGATACCTGCTTGGAATGCTGCACTTTCAAGAGCATGGACAGCTTCTTGCATATAACCATATCCAACGGCATGATCGCCAAGCCAATAACCGATTTCGGCGGATTTATCTTCTTCCGATACATGCATCAGGTCTATAACCCCTGCAAATTGGCTTATATCTTTCGGGTAAATCAGATAAGCAAAGCCATCTTTATTATCCCAGTGTTTTTTGTACCACTTCATTAAAAAACCGCTAAATTCATCCTCAGGAGAATTTGTTTTATCCGGCCAAGGTAACCATTCACGAATTGTTTCCCGAGATTTATCCACAACAGCATATAGTTCCTTTGCAAGTTTAAACGTCGGAATTAAAGGGTGTTTTAAAATAACTCGTTTGGATTCAATTTCTTCCGGCAGTTCCATTTTTCCTCCTACTATTTAACAGTCGCAGTATACAGTAGTTATTTTTTTTAATACAATCGAAAATTAAAAATAATTTATTTTTGTACAGTAACAATACTGGTATTTTAACTTATTTAAGCCGATTGACGTAAATTTGTATGATTGAATGAATAATACTCATCCAATGTCACAATTTCATAAGCCGTTTCATCAGCCATCAGTTGGCGCAACAAAGTATTTGTGTGCATGTGTCCTGATTTTGTACCGGCAAAATGACCGATAATCGGTAAACCCAGCTGATATAAGTCTCCGACGGCATCCAATGTTTTGTGTACGACAAATTCATTTTCACTGCGTAAACCTTCTGTATTCAGGACTTTATCATCCTGAACGGCTACGGCATTTTCCAAAGATGCCCCACGAGCCAGTCCCATGGAACGCAACATTTCTATTTCTTGTACAAAACCAAATGTACGGGCGTAAGCAATAGCATCTCTGAATGATTTTGGAGTTAGTGTAATGGAATATTCTTGGCGTCCGATAGCTTTTGATTTTGGAAAATCAATCATAAAATCAATTGTTAGCCCAGAATTATCCGGATATAAAACGGTTTCGGCCCCTTTTCCATCATTAAAAGAAACCTCTTTTAAAATTCGAACACCTTTTAACGGAGCGTCTTGATCCATAATACCGGCACATTCAATCAAGGTAACAAAGTCTGAAGCAGAACCGTCCATTAAAGGAACTTCCGGTCCGTCAATTTCAATAATGATATTTGTAATACCCAGTCCTGAAAAGGCACCCATCAGGTGTTCAATTGTTGAAACTGTCACACCGTCGGCATTCCCTAAACAAGAACACAGGCGGGTATCTACAATATAATTATATTTAGCAGGGATACGGTTATCTTTATCATTAATATCCGTTCGAACAAAAATAATTCCCGTACCAACCGGTGCCGGTTTTAAAACCATATGAATTTTAGCACCGCTGTGTAAACCGGTACCAACACAAGGTATTTCGTTCTGTAAAGTCTTTTCACAATATTTATAAGGCGTCATTGTTTGAATTTCAGCGTTCATGAAAAACTCCTTTCTTAAATCTGAGGCTATCTTACAAGATTCATCTTTTTTTTTCAAATCAATGATTATTTCAAATTGTTACAATTGTATGTATCTGATACGAAAGTATTGGTTGTTATCAATAAAATCAGGCTCTATATCTTAAAAATGAAAAAGAAACAAGTCGTTATTTTAGGTGTGTTTTCCCCTATTGGGCAAGCCTTGATTTCCTGTCTGGCTGATCAGGGAATTGATGCCGAACAAGTACAATTGGTGGATGCCGAACCTAATGTTGATATGGTTTTTCCTTATGGGAATGAAACATTGTCAGTTCAGGATTTAACAACTTTTGATTTTAAATATAGTGCTGTTATTTTTTTGTGTACGCCTTCAATTTTATCGACGCATTTAGATGCTGTTTTGGAACAAGGACATTATCTGATTGATTGTACGGGGATTGTGGGGACAGAACCTTGTATTATACCAAGTTTGAATTTAAAAGCTTTAAAAAAACAGGAAACAAATATAATTACTAATCCTACTAGTTTAAGTATTACGTTGGCACAGGTTTTGTATCCGATACACCAAGCTTTTTTGATTCAGTATGCGCAGGATACTGCTATGATTTCCGTCAGCGAATTCGGAATTGATGCTACAAATGCGCTTATTTCTCAAACGCGTAGCCTTTATACACGTGAAGAACCGCCTAAAGGACCTTTTCAAAAAATTCAGGCATTTAATTTGATACCGGAACCTTATCCGATATTGGCACGTCAAACAATGGTACAACTTAAAACTTTATTACATTTTCCGATAACTGTTGCAACTTGTTTGACTCCTATTTTTCAAGGGGAGTGCCACTCTTTGATTTTTACGACACGAAAAAAATGTCAGGCAAAGGACGTAAAAAAAATTTTTAAAAAACATCCGTATTGTCGTCTGACCGAAGAAATAAACCCCTATTTAACCTTGGCGACTCAGGATACCGCGTTGTCTCCTTATTTTTTTCTAACGCATCTGTCAGTAGTACCGTATCGGGAAAATACCTTCCATTTATGGATTGTTTGCGACAGTATTCGAACAGGGACAGCTTTTAACGCAGTTCAGATTGCCAAGCATATTTTATCTTGACATATTAAAAAAAATGTGTGTAAATACATTTTATGACATTTAAAGAACGGATAAAACATACCCTAAAAACGGGTTCAGAGCTGAAAAATACAACCTATCAGAAGATTGGTCTGGCTAAACATAAAAATAAAGTGGATATATCTTTGTTTTTGATGTTTATGTTATGTGCAACGACTTTTCCGTTTTTTATTTCAACACCTTCTAATAAGGAAGACCTATCAGAAGAATGTTCTGTTCCTATTGAAATTGTCGAAAATGTGCATGAAGATTTTGGTGATGAACCGGTTGTGTCAGCAAAACAGGCCAGTCTGGATGAACTTGAAAAAAAAGTTCAGTTGGGTGAATTATCTTTAGTTGTAAAAACTTTGGAAAAAGGGGATAGCTTGTTGGGGGTTTTATCAGCAGAAAAAGTACCGACGGCAGATCGCTTGGCTGTAGTGGAAGCGTTAGAAGTTATTATTGATTTGAAATCTTTGCGTCCAGGAATGTCTTTTATGTTGTTTAAAACGCCGGATGATATCTTGCAGGGCGTATCTATTCAAGTTAAAGAAGGCGAGACACTGGCAACCGTTCGTGAAACAGATGATTCGTGGACGCCTATTACGGCAACGGGTCGTATTGAAACGGAAAATATCCGTATGTCTGGAACTGTAGAAAGAACTTTTTCCGGTTCGGCTCAAAAGGCAGGGATACCTGAAAGTATTATTGCCCAAGTAACAGCAGCTTTGGATGGGGAAGTTGATTTTTCGACCGATATTAATCCAGGAGATACATTTGATGTTATCTTTGAAACTAAAAAAACAAGTGCCGGTTTGGAAATCGGAACGAAACAATTATTATTTATTGGTTTGAAAACACAGAAAAATGAATATTACAGATATGCTTTTACCAATGCCGGTGGAACAACTTCTTTTTATAATGCCAAAGGACGTAGTGGGGAAAAAATTATAATCAAAAAACCTTTGAAAGCCCGTCCTAGATTGTCTTCTTCTTATGGGAAAAGACGGCATCCGATTTTAATGTATGAAATATTCCATCATGGAGTGGATTTGGCAGCGCCGACAAATACACCTATTCAGGCGGGTGCTGACGGTGTTATTACACAGTTGGGGCGTAAGGGTGGTTATGGTAAATATATTAGAATTAAACATGCAGACAGTTATGAAACGGCTTATGCCCATATGAATGGATATCGTCAAGATCTAAAAGTTGGAAGTCGTGTTAAACGAGGAGAAGTTATAGGTTATGTTGGAAGTACCGGACGTTCTACCGGTCCGCACTTGCATTACGAAGTCATTAAAAGTGGTAAAACGGTTAATCCTTTGGGAAAAAATGTTATTTCTGCGAAAGTATTGAAAGATTTTGAATTGGAACAGTTTATATCTATGGCAGAAGGACTCCATCCGGACTTTGCCCGTCATCGTGCTGGTAAAATTCCGCCAGTTCCGTCAGTCAGTCCTTTTAAGAAAAAATAATATTTTTAGTTGCAATTTTTTTGAAATAACGGTATAACTTTCTGTATAGATAAGGAGAGTTTTATAATGCAGTTTGATTTATCTTTTATCAATAAACTGGGGCGAGTAGTTTTGAATTTTTTTGAAGCAACTGGTCGGTTAGGAGCTTTTTGCAGTGAAACAATTTATCATTGTGTGATGCCACCTTTTTATTTAAAAGCATTGTTACAGCAAATGATTGAAATCGGATTTTATTCCTTGCCGGTAGTTGCTTTGACAACGTTATTTTCCGGTATGGTTATTGCATTGCAGACCTATACGGGATTTTCTCAGTTCTCGGCTGAAGGGGCGGTGGCTATGGTCGTTTTGGTGGCTGTTACCCGAGAATTAGCACCTGTTATGGCTGGGTTGATGGTTGCAGGTCGTATAGGTGCGTCTATGGCGGCAGAAATCGGAACAATGCGGGTGACAGAACAAATTGATGCTTTACAAACTTTGTCGGCAAATCCTTTTAAATATTTAATCGTACCACGGGTACTGGCCGGTATTATTATGTTACCGGTTCTGGTTTTAATCGGTGATATTATCGGTATTTGTGGTGGGTATATGATTGGTGTATATAAACTGGATTTTAATGCTACGACTTATTTAGTTAATACTTGGAATTATCTAAAGCCAATGGATATTATTTCCGGATTGACCAAAGCATCTGTTTTTGGCTTTATAATTACTTTATTGGGATGTTATAACGGTTATAATAGTCAGGGGGGAGCTCAAGGAGTAGGGCAAGCAACGACAAATGCCGTTGTATCATCCAGTATCCTAATCCTGATATTTAATTATATCTTGACGGAAATATTTTTTAATATGTAACAGAGGTGCGATATGATAAATCTGTTTAATAAAAAAAATGAAGAAATTCCTTTAAAAATTCAATTATCTGATGTGTGTAAGACTTTTGGTAAAAAAAGAGTTTTAAATCATCTTGATTTGGATGTATATAAAGGGGAATCATTGGTTATTATAGGGGGGTCCGGAACCGGAAAATCGGTGACACTGAAGTGTATTTTGGGACTATTAAAACCGGACAGCGGGCATGTTCAAATTGACGGAAAAAATATTGCCTCTTTGCCTCGTTTGGAAAGAGAACAAACAGTTGGACAAATCGGTATGTTATTTCAAAATGCGGCTTTATTTGACAGTTTGACTGTTTGGGAAAATGTTGCTTTTTCTTTGATACAAAATCAGAAAATGTCTAAAGATAAAGCAAAAAGAATTGCGATACAGAAATTGGCTCAGGTAGGACTAAAAAAAGAAGTGGCCGATGTCTATCCAGCCGACTTGTCTGGTGGGATGAGAAAACGGGTAGGGCTGGCGCGGGCAATAGCAACTAATCCCGATGTTATCTTTTTTGATGAACCGACAACAGGGCTTGATCCGATTATGTCGGATGTTATTAACGATTTGATTCGGGATACAGTTAAAAAATTGGGGGCTACGGCCTTGACGATTACGCACGATATGAACTCGGCCCGTAAAATCGCAGATCGAATTGCCATGCTTTACGAGGGAAAAATTATCTGGGTCGGAACGGTTAAGGAACTGGACAAGACAAAAAATCCCTATGTCAGGCAGTTTGTTGCCGGCTCTGCCCAAGGCCCCATTCAAATGGAAGTGAAGGTGGGGAAATAATGGCAAAACGCACAACGCAATATGTCTGTCAAAACTGTGGCTCGGTCTTTGCCAAATGGAGTGGAAAGTGTGATTCTTGCGGGGAATGGAATACCCTAGCCGAAGAAGAAATTACAAGTAATATTCAACCGCAAATGACTGCAGGGAAGGGGGGGCGACAATTAGATTTTTATGACCTACGCGGTGCTCCTGAAGTTATTTTTCGCCTAAAATCAAAAATTGGAGAGTTGGATAGAGTCTGTGGAGGTGGTCTTGTCCCAGGGTCTGTTATTTTGGTTGGTGGGGACCCTGGAATTGGAAAATCAACCTTATTGCTTCAAACGGTAGCTCATTTATCAAATACAGTTAATAAAACAGGGCATGCAACCCGTTGTGTTTACATATCGGGTGAAGAATCGGTTGATCAGGTCCGTTTACGGGCCTTACGTTTAGGATTGGCAGATGCACAGGTTGATTTGGCAAGTGCAACTAATGTACGTGATATTGTAGCAACATTAGGTACAGGAACGGTGCCAGATGTTGTCATTATAGATTCAATTCAGACAATGTTTTCGGATACACTTGATTCAGCCCCAGGAACAGTTGGGCAGGTACGTGCCTGTGGTAATGAACTCATCCGATTGGCAAAGCGGTTGAATTTTACTTTATTTTTAGTGGGGCATGTGACAAAAGAAGGTACTTTAGCAGGTCCCAGAGTTTTGGAACATATGGTTGATACAGTCCTTTATTTTGAAGGTGATAGGGGGCATCATTTTAGAATTTTAAGGTCTGTCAAAAATAGATTTGGGGCTACGGATGAAATCGGTGTTTTTGAAATGACGGAGCAGGGCCTTGCGGAAGTTAAAAATCCGTCGGCGTTATTCCTCGCCGAACGGCGGGGAAATATTGCCGGTAGTTGTGTTTTTGCAGGTATTGAAGGTTCCAGGCCATTATTGGTGGAAATTCAGGCTCTGGTGGCACCGATGGCAGGACAATCCCCTAGACGGGCGGTTGTCGGATGGGATAATAATAGAATGAATATGGTTATTGCCGTTTTGGAAGCCCGTTGTGGTGTTTCTTTTGCCAATAAAGATATCTATCTGAATATAGCCGGTGGATTGAAAATTACGGAACCTGCCTGTGATATGGCTGTGGCTATGGCGTTGGTATCTGCTTTAACACAGCATCCGGTACCTGCAGATATGGTTGTTTTTGGAGAAATAGGACTTTCTGGTGAAGTGCGAGCTGTTCCGCAACCGGATTTACGTATCAAGGAAGCAGAGAAGTTAGGTTTTAAAGTTGTTTTAATGCCACCTAGAAGAAATAATAAAAAAGAAAAACAAAATACAAATATTCGCTTGACAGAAGTCGGACATTTACATACACTGGTAAATACATTTAAGGAGTAAGAAATGATTGGGGCTATTGATATTATTTTCGCTATTACCGTTATTTTTTCCGTTTTATTTGCTTTATATCGTGGATTGGTGCGGGAATTGTTAGGGATTGCATCGTGGTTGTTATCGGGGTTTGCAGCACTATATAGTTATGCATTTTTACAGCCTATTATGGGAAAATTGATCAGTAATCAGATGATGGCGGGGATTGCCGGCTCTTTAATCGTGGCTTTGATTATTTTGGTTATTATGACAATTATCAATTCTTGGATAGCAAAACAATTACGTCAAAGTGTTTTAAGTGGTCTGGATCGTATATTGGGGTTGATGTTTGGTGTTTTTCGGGCTTGTTTACTGGCAGCTATCTGTTATTTGGGAGCATCTATGATATTGTCGGAAAAACAATTGGAACAGGTAAAAGAACAAAACTTTTCCCTGCCGTATATTCAGACGATGTCTGATTGGTTAGAATATCTGATACCGGATAATATCAAAGATGATGTTGCCCTCTACAAACAGGATAAATCCGATGATAAGATAGAGAAAGTAGGTATAGATATAAAAGAAATAGTTAAGGAATCATTAACTGAATATAAAGAATCCGACAAGGAATCTTTGGATGATATGATCGATAAAATTTCTGAATTGGGGGATTTATAATGACACCAAAAGAATTGATAAAACAGGCACAGAATTTGATAAAAGAAAGGTACTGCAAAGAAGGACATCATAGTGTTGTGGCAGCAGCATTGCTGACAACTGATGGTAAAGTTTTTATAGCGTTAAATGCTGGGACGAATCAGCCGTCCATTGCGACATGTGCCGAAATTATTGCTATCGGGATGGCTAATACGGATGATGCTAATATGCAGATTGACATGATTGTTGCCGTTCGAGATAGGGAAGCTTATGTGATATCGCCATGTGGTAAGTGTCGGGAGTATATTGCTGATTACGGACCAAATGCCCGTGTAATTGTACCGGCCGATAACAAACAAGGTTATATGGTAACACCTATTGCAGATTTAATTCCAAACAAGTACGTAAAACGGGAAACACAATGAAAGTTTTAATATCGGCTATTGGTAAACTGAATAAAAAAAGCCCTGAAAATGAATTGATAAATAATTATATCAAAAAAACAAAGTGGCCTGTCGTTATCAAAGAAAGTGAAGAAAAAAAAGCTTTGTCCGGCGATGCTTTGAAAGAGGCTGAAAGTCGCTTATTGACGGCCAATATTCCGTCGGGTGCCAAAATAGTTGTGCTGGATGAAAGGGGAGAAGAATTGTCTTCCAAAGAGTTGGCAAAAAAAGTTGCAACTTGGCGGGATAATGGTGTTCAGGATATTGCTTTTTTGATTGGCGGAGCCAATGGGCATACGGCTGAAACCCGTCAAAAGGCAGATTTGATTTTATCTTTTGGACGAATGACAATGCCGCATATGCTGGCACGTGTTATCTTGACTGAACAAATATACAGGATAAAAACGATATTAGACGGTCATCCTTATCATCGTGAATAATTCGAAAAATAAATAGAATGTAGAATAAAAATGAAATATATCTGGAACAGAAATTTTTTCTGTTTGGAGGTATATTATTTAAAATTACAAGAGAAACAATGACTATAAAAAAAGGCCCCTTGCGGAGCCTTTCTCGAATTTAACAATTCTTTTATTTTTTAGCAGCTGCTTTAACAACAACATCTAATCTTTCGTTAATTAAAGCACCCGGATTGATACGACCGTCAACAATCAACATCGGTACACCACCGATTTTTAAAGCTTTTGTAAATTCTTTATTGCTTTCTAATTTAGCTTTAATTTTTTCACCATTAGCATCAGCTTTCAATTTCTTTGTATCTAATTTCAAGCCTTTACCCAATTCAATTAAAGCTTCTTCATCCAAAGCACCTTCGGCATTTGTGACAGCATGATGCATTTCGGCATATTTACCTTGGGCACCGGCAGCTAACACATAGCGAGCGATTGTTTCACTTTTTTCACCAAAAATTGGTGTATCAATTGGGATCCAACGGATATTTTTGGCATCAGCTTGTTTCAAAGCTTCTTCCATGGCTTTATTTGTGCGTTTGCACCAACCACATTGATGATCAAAGAATTCAATGATGACGAATTTACCTTTTGGATTACCTAAAGAATAATTTGTTTTGTCTTCAACGATTTTTTTGACGATATCAGCCGGAGCTTCTTGTAAATCTTCCAGTTTGAATTCCTTCGGCGGTTGAGCATTTGCCTGTTGTTCTAATCTTTTGTAATAGGCATCAACAGAATCAATTAAAGCCTTAGGATTATTTCTGACAAAGCGGGAGATTTCCTTTTCAATGTCTTGTTTTTCATAACGAACAATAATCGGTTGCGGTTTTAATTGTGTAGCATGCCAGACAATTGTTGCACCAGCAGAAATAACAGCAGTAGATACCAGTAAAACACCAAACTTTAAAGCCGTCCAAACCAATGATTTATATTGACATCCACAATTGCATTCCGGCCCACATGTGCATTCACCGCCATTTTTGCAATCGCAAACTTTTTTTTCAACAACCGGAGTTGAACGATTTGTTTTTTTCTTTTCCATTTCACTTTCTCCTTTCTATAACAAAAAATGGATAAGGTTATTCTAAACAGATTTTTTTATAAATTGCAACAAAAAAAATCAAAAAAAATAAAAAAATGAAAAGCCTTGAATCTTCAAGGCTTTTCGATAGTTAAAATTTATATTGAACCCCAAGGCTTAGCATATTGGCATCCGATGAATACTTGATGTTCGGAGCACGCCCTACTTTTTCATATTCCGCAGCAGTTCCGTGTGCTTTACCACCATGGACAAAAATATGAGCGTATCCTAAATCAAACTGCATATTTTTGTAGTTATAGGATAGTCCCAAAGATGTCCAAAAACGACGACCGTCTGGAATACGTGGTGTCCGGTGGGATGGATTACTAATAACCGTTGTGTCATAAGCTCCACCAAAACGGAATGTCCAATTGTTATTATATTTGTAATCAGCACCTAATGTGTAGAAACGTGTGTTTCTCCATTTTTCCTCTGTGCTGGATATGACTTGCCCAGAGGCTGTGCTGTTAATATTCAATACATCAAAACGTTCCCAGCGTGTCCAACGGAATGAACCGGATAAAGTCCACTTGTCATTGACATCCCAAGAACCGGATACCCAAACCGTTTCCGGTGTTTCAATTTTTGCACCGATATCCATGGCTCGATTTAATTTACCTTTTAAAGCATGGCTGACTTTTGAACGATAAGAAACACCAAAACGAACGTTTTCAACGGGTTTATAGGTCATACCGACGGAATAACCGGCTGCCCAATCATTACCACGTAAATCAACACTGGAACCTTTTAACGGGTTTATGGAAGTCAATCTGGCTTCGGCCCGTTGTAAGTTAGCAGATGCACCCAAAGATACTTTATCTGTCAATTGATAAGATAAAGCCGGAGATACATTTAAAACCGTAATTTCGGACAATCCACCGTGCATTTCTCCAAACCAACCATTGTCGTAGTCAGTGGCTAAACCAAAAGGGGTATAAACACCCAAACCGGCAGTTAACTTGTCATTTAATTTATATTGAGCAAAACCAGCCGGTAAAACACGAGTAATACGTGTTTGTCCCCGTCCGCTTTGTCCGAAACCATTATCCCCTTTAAATCTGGAATACAAAGATACGACCGAAGTGGTCATCTGAACACCGTTTGTTTTGTTTAAGCTCATTCCCGCCGGATTATATCCGATGGCGGAAAAATCATCGGCAACCACACCGGCGCCGGCAAAAGAACGTCCCATGCCGGTGGTTGAATATTCATTTAATTGATATCCGGCAGCGTGAACCGTTCCTGTTAAAGCAACTGTTAAAATCAACGCGGAAGCGCGTAATACATAATTTCTATATTTCATAAAATACTCCTTTGTTAGAAATACAGAAATGTTTTTACTCTAAAAAGTTGAGAAAAGGAATAAAAATACCTGTTTATGTGTTAAAATGTCACATTATTGTATTTTGTTTGTCATATTTCTGTCATAAAAAAAGGTTGATTTTTATTCTGAAAAAATGTAGAATAACCGTATTCTTTATATTAGGGAGGATACACAGTGATATATTTATTGTTGATTTTAGGATTTGGTCTTCTGATTTTGGGTGGAGATACATTGGTTCGGGGATCTGTTAAACTCGCTCAAAAGATAGGTGTTTCTCCGCTCTTAATCGGGTTGACATTGGTTGGATTTGGAACGTCAACGCCGGAAATGGTTACCAGTTTGTTGGCTGCCTTCAACGGTTCTAATGATATCGCTGTTGGTAATGTTGTCGGTAGTAATACTGCCAATATCTTATTGGTTCTGGGAGTTTCCTGTCTGATATCGCCGATAAAAGTTGATGTTAAATCATTTAAACGGGACAGTATCTTTTTAACAATATCGACTTTAATGATAGTTATCGCTTATTTTGTTGGTACTATCGGACGGTGGTTTGGATTATTATTAACCGGATTGTTGTTGTATTATGTCTATTATTCTTATCGGTCTGATAAAAAATCGACAGAAACAAAAAAAGATATTTCTGTTGATGAACAAAATAAGATAAATGCATGGATATCCCTTGTACAGGCCGTTGTTGGAATTATTTTAACTGTACTGGGAGCTAAGTTTTTGGTATCCAGTGCCAGTGAATTGGCAAAAAATTGGGGTATTACGGAACAGGTTATCGGTTTGACAGTGGTTGCTGTGGGTACTTCTTTACCGGAATTGATTACTTCAATTATGTCGGCGGTTCATAAAGAAAATGATGTTTCTTTTGGGAATGTTGTTGGCAGTAATATATTTAATGCCTTATTTGTTTTGGGAATGACAGCTGTTATTTTACCAGTTCCTGTTTCAAAAACAATGGGATTAGATATTGATTTAATGGCAATTGTTACAGCAATTTTAATTGGTCTTGCTTTTTGGAAGAAGGGTTTTTCGAGGAGTGTCGGTGGATTCTTTTTGCTTTTCTATGCCCTTTATGTATATTTGATGTTTTTCTAAGGTGAAACATGAAAACGGTTGCAGTTGGCTTATCAGGCGGCGTGGATTCAACTTTGGTGGCTTTGTTGATGAAAGAACAGGGATACCGTGTCATTGGGCTATCTATGTCTATTTACAACCAAGACATTCCTAATATGGTTCTATCTGAAAAATCATGCTATGGTCCTACTGAGAAACAAGATGTCAAAAATATTCAACAATGGGCAAAGGATAATGATATAGAATCTTACTTGATTGATTTGTCGGGACCGTTTAAAAAAACTGTCTTAAAATATTTTCAAGATAGTTATTTGTCCGGTACTACACCCAATCCTTGTGTTATGTGTAATACAACGATGAAATTTGGTTTGTTGTTGGAAACTGCCCGACAACAGGGAATCCACTTTGATTATTTTGCAACAGGTCATTATGCGCAAGTCCAACAACAAGACAATCGTTTCGTTTTAAAACAGGGAATAGATTTGTTGAAAGATCAAAGTTATTTTTTGTATCGTTTGACGCAGGATCAATTATCAAAGATTTGGTTTCCGCTGGGGCATCTGACAAAAGAACAAGTCCGACAGATGGCTCGGGATCGGGGATTGCCGGTGGCTGAGAAAGCAGACAGCCAAGATTTTTATGGAGGGCATTATTCAGATTTACTTAATAAGACTGCATGCCTAGGAGATATTGTTTTAACAGACGGAACCATTTTGGGTCAGCATCGGGGATTTTGGAATTATACGATTGGTCAACGGAAAGGACTTGGAATTTCATATCCTGAGCCATTGTTTGTTTTAAATATTCAGGCAGATAAAAATCGCGTTGTTGTTGGTACGGCTAAGGAAACATTTTCCACAGATTGTTTCATTCGTGATATTGTCTGGAATCATGATATTCCTATGGAGCAGTCAGATAGAATATCGGTTGGTGTCAAATACCGTTCGGCCGGTAAAATGGTATCCGCTAAAATTCGAACGGAAAACAATTTAATTCATATCTTCTTTGATGAACCGCAAAGGTCTGTTACCCAAGGACAATCGGCGGTTTTATATCAAGACGGTATCGTTTTGGGTGGTGGAATTATATCCAAATAAATAAAACTTGATTTCTGTTTGATTTTCGTGTATATTACTCTTGTAAACACGAAAGGAACACCATGTTTCAAAAAAGTTTTATAATATTATCCTGTTTTGTTTTATTAAATGGTTGTGCTCAAATCAATCCGCAATTAGTCCAAGTATCAAATATAAAAACAGATACCAAAATAGATGTAAAAACAGATATAAAAACTTGTCTGTTGCGTGAGGCTCAGTCTTGTATTCAGGATGGTTCAGCTTTTGCTTCCCCTGTTCGGACTACGGCCAAAAAGATAGCTACTGTTTGTGTTAATGAAGTTATACCGACATCGGAACAAACTGAAAATACATCTTCTGAAACCAGACAAATGGCACAAACAATTTTAACAACTTTGATAGGACAAGAAAATGAATAATCAACAGCCTAACAGAATGAAACTTAACCTATCAGAATTATACTTGTATCAGAAAAAGGTTTTAGAACAATCACCGAAAATGTTAGCAAATTATCTGGCGGTGTCTATCTTGTGTGGAGCCGTTGCTGTTGCCTCTCTGGTTGCCTTTAATGTATCTGATAAGGAAAATGTAAAGAGAGTATCGCGTACTGCAGGTCTGATTTCTACTGTTTTGTGTTTTATGGGGGCAGGTAGCTCTATTGGAAATATGTCCCAAACAAGATGTGTTCGTCGTAATCAAAACAGAATTGTTAATAATATTTTGTATTGGGACAATATGTCAGATAAAGAACGTAAACAGACTTATCGGAAAATTTTGGAAGAAGGACGTTTGGCCGGTTGTCTTTTAAATGAAAAAACACAGCGTGAACGAGATTAATCTTCGTCTGGTTTTAATGTGATACAGGTAATAGGTATTTGAAGTTGGTATTATCTGTTCTTTTCTTTTTGTAGCTTGTTGAGAGCTTTAGTTACAGCTTTCTGAATTCGTTTATCTTCGTTTTTAGAGGGGTGTCCGATTCTGCTAAAGCGAGAATAACTATATAGGCCGGCGAGAATAAATAATCCGAAACACGTACACATCGTCTTAGGGGAGGTGCAAGTATGTGCTGCTTTGGCAATGCTTAAAGAAGATAGAGAAACTAGTGCGGATAATGCACTAGAAGTAACGCGTCTTATATCATGACGCAAAGCAACAGCATCTTCTATTTCGGATAGTTTCTTTTTGTAAAGTTCTTTATATTCTTTTGTTGATTCTTCTTTTGGATAACTGTTCATAAGTTGATCTATCTCTTGCTTTGTCATGCCTTTTGCTTTATAGGTAGCCTTGATAATAGCTAAAGATTTGTCTGAAATGGTTTTTGTCATCTTTATTTCTCCTTGTTGGTTGGGAAAATTCTAACATAAAAATGTTTTTTTGTCAAATAATTTTGAAATTACATCAAAAAAATAACTTGTTAGTGGGATTAAAAATAAAATTTTTTGTTTTTTTTACTTTTAATTTTTCTTGACTTTTTGCAAAAAATCAGGCACTATACACGCTATCATAAAAACAAGGAGTTTCTAATGAGTTTTAATGAACAAACAATCAAAACGATTTCAAATTTGGCCCGATTGCGGTTACCAAAAGAAGACGAAGCAAAATTTGCAAACGATATAAATGGAATTTTAAATTGGGTGGAACAACTTCAGGAAGTTGATGTTAACGGTGTGGAACCGTTGGTATCTGTTTCGCCTCGTGAAAGTGCTATTCGTGAAGATAAAGTGACCGACGGCGGATTACAAACGGAATTAACGGCAAACGCCCCTGAATCGATTCAAGGGTTTTATGAAGTACCCAGAATGGTGGAGTAAGATATGACAGATTTAGTGAATTTACATATTTCCGAAGCGTTGGATTTATTGAATAAAAAGGAAATTTCGTCGGTTGAACTGACAAAAGCGCATTTGGCTGAAATGGAAAAAGCCAGATTTTTAAATGCTTATATTACGGAAACACCGGAACGGGCTTTGGCTGATGCCGAAGAATCGGATCAACGGCGTGCAAATGGTGAAAAGTTGGGGGCTTTGGATGGTATTCCGATTGCGAATAAAGATTTATATTGCACAAAAGGTGTAAAAACCACGGCGGCCAGTAAAATTTTATCCAACTTTGTTCCGCCTTATGAATCAACGGTTTCTCAAAAATTGAAAGATGCCGGTACGGTTATGCTGGGGAAAGTCAATACGGACCAGTTTGCTATGGGCGGTTCTACGATGACCAGTTATTTTGGTGTCACCAAAAATCCGTGGGCTGATGAAAATGGGGAGTATAACTTAGTTCCCGGTGGTTCTTCGGGTGGTTCGGCGGCGGCTGTGGCGGCGGGTTTGTGTATGGGGGCGACAGGCTCTGATACGGGTGGGTCTATCCGCCAACCGGCGTCATTTTGTGGCATTACGGGGATTAAGCCGACATATGGTCGTTGCTCTCGATATGGAATTGTAGCGTTTGCTTCGTCTTTGGATCAGGCAGGTCCTATGGCACGTTCGGTTAAAGATTGTGCCTTGATGCTAAAGGAAATGGCCGGTGCCGATCAATATGATTCAACGGTTGCCGAATTGCCGGTTCCTGATTATACACAGGCTTTGACCGGTGATATTCGCGGTAAAAAAATCGGTATTCCGAAAGAATATCGTCCCGACGGATTAAATCCGGAAGTTGCTAAAATCTGGGATAAAGGCATTCAGTTCTTGAAAGATGCCGGTGCAGAGATTGTGGATATTTCTTTACCACACACAAAATATGCTTTACCGGTTTATTATATTATTGCCTGTGCCGAGGCCTCATCCAACCTGTCCCGCTATGACGGTGTTCGTTATACAACGCGTGTGGACGGTAAAACATTGGATGAAATGTATGAAAACACCAGAACGGACGGTTTTGGGGCAGAAGTTATCCGTCGTATTTTATTGGGGACTTTTGTGCTATCGGCCGGTTTCTATGATGCATACTACACACGGGCACAACGGGTCAGAAGATTAATCTATAACGATTTTGTGGAAGCCTTTAAACAGGTGGATGCAATTGTTGTTCCGGCGGCGCCGACACCGGCTTTATCGGCAGAAGCGTTAAAGAATATGAGTCCGGTTGATACATATTTAGGTGATGTGTTTACAACACCGTCTTCTTTGGCTGGAGTTCCGTCATTGTCATTGCCGATAGGATTGTCCGATACAGGATTACCGATTGGTTTACAGGTTATCGGAAAACATTTTGATGAAAATACGGTTTTCCAAGTGGCAGATGTTATGGAAAAATCGGCCGGTTTTGATTTAAATCCGCATCGGGTGAAAGGATAAAAAGATGTACACTATTCAAGGAAAAACAGGAGATTGGGAACTTGTTATCGGATTGGAAGTCCACTGTGAAATTTTATCGGAATCCAAAGTGTTTTCGGGGGCTTCTGCTAAATTCGGTGCCGAACAAAATACGCAAGTATCATTCATTGATGCGGCATTCCCCGGGATGCTTCCGAAAGTTAATGAAAAATGTATTGAACAATGTGTGAAGACGGGGTTTGGGCTGAACGCTCAAATCAATAAATACTCCCGCTTTGACCGGAAGAACTATTTCTATGCCGATTTACCGCAAGGGTATCAGATTTCTCAACTGTATTACCCGATTGTGGGCGAGGGCTTTATTGAAGTAACGACCGATGAAGGCACACGTAAAATCGGTGTAGAACGGTTGCATTTAGAGCAAGATGCCGGTAAATCCATTCACGATATGGTGCCTGGGAAAAGTTTAATTGACTTGAACCGCAGTGGCGTCGGATTGATGGAGATCGTATCCAAACCTGATATGCATTCGCCGGCAGAGGCAGGGGAATACCTGCGCAATTTACGGGCGATTGTGCGCGCTCTTGGCACATGTGACGGGAATATGGATGAAGGGTCTATGCGTTGCGACGTGAACGTATCTGTTCGTAAGGTCGGGGAAACAGACCTGCGTCCCAGAACGGAAGTGAAAAACGTGAACTCTGTTCGCTTTGTCATGCAGGCCATTGAAATTGAAGCACAACGTCAGATTGATATTTATGAAAACGGCGGTATGTGCAAACAGGAAACTCGTTTGTTTGACTCGGTCAATTTGGAAACGCGCCCGATGCGTAGTAAAGAAAACGCAAATGATTACCGCTATTTCCCCGATCCGGATTTGTTGCCTGTTGTTCTAACGGATGAGTATATTGAAAACATTCGTCAGAACTTACCGGAATTGCCGGAAGCCAAGAAAAAACGCTATGTGGAAGAATTGGGATTAACGCCTTATGATGCGCATGTTTTGACAATGGATGTGGAAACATCGGCCTATTTTGAAACAGCGATTAAGGGACAAGATGCCAAGAAAGTAGCTAACTGGGTCATGGGTGATTTGTTCGGATATTTGAACAAAAACGCACTTTCTATCTCGGAAAGTCCGATTAAACCCGAAGATTTGGGGGCGTTGGTCGGCCTTATTCAAGACAGCACCATTTCTGGTAAAATTGCTAAAGAGGTTTTTGAAATTATGACACAAACCGGAAAAGCACCGGCCGTCATCGTTGAAGAAAAAGGCTTAAAGCAAACAACGGATACAGGGGCGATTGAAGCCATTATCGCGGATGTTTTGGCGGCAAATATGGATAAGGTTGCCGAAATTAAAGCCGGTAAAGATAAACTGAAAGGTTGGTTTGTTGGTCAGATTATGAAAGCCAGCCAAGGTAAAGTCAATCCGGCCCTTGCCAATCAATTATTGGATAAAAAATTATCCGAGGTTTAGATAAATGAAAGAGTACACACCGGAGCAACAGGCGCGGATAGATGCTTTTATTAAAAAAGCAGAACAAAAAAAACGTTTACCGGAATCTTATTTTGCTCGGTTGGAAGTTTCTATTTCTCTGATGGCGTGGAAAGGATTTGCTTCTTTAAAGGCTTATGGGATGTCTATCAATCCTTTTAGGCAATTGCAGTATTTGGTTACACGACAGGTACCTGAAGTAAAACAAAGTAAGGATATGTTAAAACACGTTTCCGGTGCTTTGTTGGGATTTGCTACATTGGGAGATATCAAACATGCAAAAAACTGTCTTACCGAATTACAGGCAGATGTGAATTATCAGGATGAAGAAGGGTGTACCCCTTTATTTCGTGCTATTTCCCGAAAACGTTTAGGAATGGCAGAAATGCTGTTAGAAAACGGTGCTGATGCTACTATTCCCCACAAAGGACATTTAACACCGGTTTTATTGGCTTGTAAATGCGGTTTTAGTCAAGCTATTCCTTTGTTTTTCAAGTATGGTGTTGATTTAAATAAACCGGTTAAATATCGTTATTGGAATAAATATTATTTGGGATGGGAAAATCGTTTTGCTTCTCCGATTACTATTGCAACGGTTAATGGTCATGTTGATGTTTGTGAAAAACTGATACAATATGGGGCAAATCCAGATGTTAAAGTAACAAATAAATTGACATTGATGTCTTGTTTGAAAATTGATAAAGAAGGAAAAAAACAGTTTCTTTCATCAGAAATACATGATTTTTTTGATTCTTTACCACAACCTCAAAAAATCATACAACGAAATCAATCTATTGTTATAACAGATAAATCTTACACAAGGGAATAAGAAAGGAAAAATATGAAAATATTGCTTGTTAATGGTTCACCACACCCCCAAGGATGTACGTATCATGCTCTAAAAATAATGGAGGATATTTTTCGTCAGGCAGACATTGAGACGGAAATTTTTCAAATTGAGACAGATGTACGGCCCTGTCGAGCATGTTATGCCTGCCGTCAGATAAAGCGATGTGTGATACAGGATAAGGTCAATGAATTTGTTGACAAGATGGAGCAGGCTGACGGTTTGGTTTTAGGATCACCCGTTCACTATGCCTCAGCCAGTGGTGCTATAACATCCTTTATGGATAGAGCATTTTTTGCCGGTAACAGTCGTGGTGTTTTCACACATAAACCGGCAACCGCCATTGTTAGTGCACGTCGTGCCGGCACCACGGCAGCACTGGATCAGTTAAACAAGTATTTTTCCATTTCACAAATGCCGATTATATCCGGTCGTTATTGGAATATGGTTCACGGCTCAAAACCGGAAGATATTTTGCAGGATAAAGAAGGATGTCAAAACTTGAGGATACTGGCAAACAATTTTATCTGGCACTTAAAATGCTTGGAAATAGGACAAAAATCAGGACTTATTCCACCACCAGCCGAAGAAATTGAATGGACGAATTTTATTCGATAATTTTTTTCAGTTTTTCGTTTGCTTTATCTTGGAAGCGATCTGTTTTTATAATAAATCTTTTATGTGTGGCTTCTGCTACTTTTCCACATTTATCAAAAGCTTCTATCTGAAAAGTTAATTCTCGATCGTTAATACCGATTAATTCACTGGTACAGGAAACGAACATTCCAACTGGTGTTGGGGATAAATGTTTTATTTCAATAAAAGTACCAACTGTATCAGTCTGATCAGGTAAATAAGGCCGAACACTTTGCCAAGCACATTTTTCCATTAATCCGATTAAAACAGGTGTGGCTAAAACATCCAGCCCACCGCTTTGAACGTTTTTGGCAGTTTCATTTTCGGTTACTTGTAATTCAATCGAGTTCTTTAAACCTGATAATAACATATATTGCATCATATATGATAATATTTAAAAAATCAATATATTTTTAAAAACATAAATGATGTTTTATAGTTTTTGTATCCGAAATAAAATTTTAAATAAATGGATACGAAAAATATGTTGACTTTTAAAGCGATTTTTGGTTTAATGTGATAAAGAAAGTTCATTGAATGAAAATTTGTAAAATTGTATATTAAAGTGTTCGTTTAAAATAGATACGGATTTATATACATAAAGGAAAAAAATGAAAACGTTTGCAGTCCATTTTCATCTTTATTATTTGGAACAATTACCTGAGGTTTTAGTGTATTTAAAGTCCTTGGAAAATTTAAGTTATGATTTGTTTGTAACGATGCCAAAAGAAAATGAAGTTGTAGAAAAACAAATTAAAAATTTTAATCCGGATACAAAAATTTTTATCGTGAATAATTGGGGATATGATATAGGTCCTTTTATTTCTTTTTTACATCAGGTGAAACTAGACGAATATAAGTATATTTTAAAGATTCATACAAAAGGGAATAAATCTAATAATCATGCTTATTTAAATGGAAAAAGATTGGATAATAAATTATGGAAAAGAATTCTGTTTGATGCATTGTTAAAAAATCAGGAACGTGTTAGAAAAAATTTGGATATTTTAGATAATCGGTCTGAAATCGGAATGCTTTCATCAGCTTATTGCGTTACCTCAGAAACCAAGAAATATTGGAAATTGTTACCTCAGATAAATCAGCAATTAAAGGAATGTGGATTTGATGCGGTTGATAAGCTTTCTTTTGTTGCCGGCACCATGTTTTATGTTCGGTCAAAATTATTAAAACCGCTATTGAAGTACAGCATAAGTGATTTTGATAAAACCGACGGAACGATTAAAGAAGGTACGTTGGCTCATGTTATGGAAAGATTATTTGGGGCATTGGTTCTGGTGCAAGGATACACTATTCATGGTATTAAACATGATAGCTATAAAAAGGGATTCATTTTGGCATCTATAAAACACTTTCTTTTCCGAAAGAAAAAAACGAAAAAAGGGGACTTAATCAAAATTTGTAAAATACCCGTTTATTCAAGAAAGGAGAGAAAATGAAAGGAATTATATTAGCAGGCGGAAGCGGGACAAGACTTTATCCCCTGACCAAAATCATGTCAAAGCAGTTATTACCGGTTTATGATAAACCGATGATATATTATCCCTTATCAACATTGATGTTGTTCGGGATTAAGGATATTTTAATTATTTCTACACCGCAAGATACACCGAATATTGAAAAATTATTTGGTAAAGGCGACCAATTGGGTCTGAACATCCAATATGCCATTCAAAATGAGCCAAAAGGAATTGCAGAGGCTTTCACAATCGGAGCCGACTTTATCGGACAAGATGATGTTTGTTTAATTTTAGGTGATAACATTTTCTACATGGGTGAACAATTCCATACATTTCGGGAAGAAGTTAAAAAGAACAAAGGGAAACGGGCAACTATTTTTGCGTATCATGTATCGGATCCGGAACGCTTTGGCGTTGTTGAATTTGACAAGGATTATAATGCAATTTCCATAGAAGAAAAGCCACAGAAACCAAAATCAAATTATGCTTCTGTCGGGCTTTATTTCTACCCCGGTGATGTTGTGGAAAAGGCAAGGAATTTAAAGCCATCTGCCCGTGGAGAATTGGAAATTACAGATTTAAATAATGTGTATTTAAAAGAGAAACGAATGAGTGTTGTTCCGATGCGCCGGGGGAATGCTTGGCTGGATGCGGGAACACCTGACAGTTTAATGGAATCGGGTGCATTTGTTCGTATTATTGAACAGCGTCAAGGCCTTAAAATTGCCTGTATTGAGGAAATAGCCTATCGCCGTGGTTTTATTAACGACGGACAAATGAAAAAATTAATTTGTCAATACAAAAACGGAAATTATAAAACATATTTAGAAAAAGTATACAAGGAGTATCATGAACTTTATTAAAACGGAAATTGACGGTGTTGTCATTGTTGAACCAAAGATTTTCAAAGATGAAAGAGGATATTTCTTTGAAAGTTATAATGAAGCGGAATTTATTAAAAACGGGATTCCAAACCGTTTTGTTCAGGATAATCAATCGATGTCATCGTATGGGGTTGTTCGGGGATTGCATTGTCAGTTAGGGGATAAAGCTCAAGCAAAACTGGTTCGGGTTTTACAGGGAAAAGTTTTAGATGTTGCGGTAGATGCCCGACCGGAATCGCCGACATTCGGAAAACATGTGGCTGTTGAATTATCCGCAGAAAATCAACGGCAGTTATTCATACCCAGAGGATTCTTGCATGGTTTTTCAGTTTTAAGTGAAACGGCAATCTTTGCGTATAAATGTGATAATTTGTATTGTAAAGAAGCTGAATTCGGTATTCGTTATGATGATCCTGAAATTGGGGTTAATTGGCGTGTGCCGGCAGAAAAGATAACCACATCCGAAAAGGACAGACTTGCCAACAAATTAAAGGATTTAAAAGCACATGTCAGATAAAATTCTTATTACGGGTGCCAAAGGACAGTTGGGAACGGAACTGGCAAAATTATTGCCGGATGCCGTTTTGACGGATGTTGCGGAATTGGATATTACCAATTTTTCCGAAGTCCAAAGCTTTGTAAAAGAAAACAAAATCGGAACGATTATTAATTGTGCGGCTTATACGGCGGTGGATAAAGCCGAAGATGATATAGAGCTTGCAACCAAAATCAATGTGCTTGGCCCTGAAAATCTGTCCAAAACAGGATGTAAGGTTATTCATGTATCAACGGATTATGTGTTTGACGGATTGGGTCATAAACCCTATACTCCAACAGATGAAACAAAGCCGATATCGGTTTATGGCAAGACAAAACGGGCTGGGGAATTAGCCGTTTTGGAAAATGCATCCTCTGCAATTATCATTCGGACGGCTTGGTTATATTCCCCCTACGGAAATAATTTTGTCAAAACAATGCAAAGGCTTGGCGCAGAAAAAGAAAGTTTAAATGTTGTTTCCGATCAAGTCGGAAGTCCGACCTATGCCGCAGATTTGGCAAAAGCCATTACCAAAATTATTCCACAAGTAAAAGAGGGACAAAAAGGTGTCTATCACTTTACAAACGAGGGTGTTTGTTCTTGGTATGATTTTGCCCGTAAAATTATGGAATTATCCGGAATAAACTGTCAAGTTAATCCTATTCCGAGTTCTGCCTATCCGACAAAGGCAACTCGTCCTTTTTACAGTGTTTTGAGTAAAGAAACAATAAAAAATGATTTTGGAATTAAAATTGCCCATTGGGAAAACGGGTTAAAAAGATGTTTAAAAGAAATGGAGAGAATAAAATGAAATCAATTTTAATAACAGGCGGTGCCGGTTTTATTGGGTCTAATTTTGTTCCATACTTTACAGAAAAATATCCGGAATACCATGTTATTAATCTGGATAAATTAACCTATGCCGGGAATTTAGATAATATTAAAGAATGTGATGGAATGTCCAACTATACCTTTGTGCAAGGGGATATTTGCGACAGGGCCTTAATTGAAAAATTATTTGCCGAACACGATATTCGGGGTGTTATTCATTTTGCCGCCGAAAGTCATGTAGATAATTCCATTAAAAATCCGGGGGCTTTTATCAAGACGAATATTGAAGGGACTTTTACTTTGATTGATGTGGCTTTCCGTCATTGGATGGAGGGTCCCAATAAAGTCAAAGAAGGTTATGAAGATTGTCGTTTTCATCACATCTCAACGGATGAAGTTTATGGGACTTTGGGAAATGAGGGTATGTTTGAAGAAACAACGCCTTATGCTCCGAACTCTCCTTATTCTGCCAGTAAAGCCAGTTCGGATTTTATTGTAAGGGCATACCATCATACCTTTGGGATGAATGTGACGACTTCTAATTGTTCAAACAACTATGGTCCCAAGCAACATAGTGAAAAGTTAATTCCGACCATTATCACAAATGCTTTGGCGGAAAAGCCTTTGCCGATTTACGGAAAAGGTGAAAATATCCGTGATTGGTTGTATGTTTTAGATCACTGTAAGGCGATTGATTTAATCTATCACACCGGAAAAGCCGGAGAAACATACAATGTCGGTGGTAGAAACGAACGCAACAATATCACGATTGTAAAAACAATTTGTGCGATTTTGGATGAAAAGTGTCCCAGAGCCAACGGTAAGAAATATGAAGAATTAATTACTTTTGTTCAAGACCGAGCCGGACACGACTTCCGTTATGCAATAGACGCAACAAAATTGGAAACAGAACTCGGTTGGAAAGCTGATGAAACATTTGATACAGGTATTGTCAAAACCGTAGAGTGGTATTTGAAAGGTCGTGAACTGATATGATACCTTTAATTTCTATTTGTATACCGACTTATAATCGAGCTTCTTTTTTAAAGGATACTTTAGATTCTTTTGTTCAGGAACCTGTTTTTTTATCTACTGAAAAGGTGGAAATTATTATATCTGATAATTGTTCTGAAGATAATACTGCAGAAATTGTATTCCCCTATATTCAAAAGTTTCCTCAAAAGATTAAATATTTTAAAAATAAAACAAATTTAAAAGATAAAAATTTTGAACTAGCTTTATCACGGGGAACCGGTGTTTTTTTAAAATTACATAATGATAATTTAGCCATAAAGAAGGGAATATTGGATTCTATGGTTTCTTTTGTGGAAAAAAATTCAAAAGAACAACCGATTTTATTCTTTCTTAATGGAAATACAAAGGAAAAAGAAGAAGTAACAAATTGTTCTTCTGTTGATCAAACGATATCTCACATTTCCTATTTTTCGACATGGATTGCCGGATTTGGTATATGGAAAACAGATTTTGAACAATTGGGTGATTTTTCTAAATATGCGACAAAGAATTTGGCTCAAACAGAAGTTTTCTCGCGTTTATTGCTGAAAAAGAAAAAAGCTGTTGTATTTAATAGAGTATTTCTTGCTACTGGAAATCAAGTTTATAAAAAAAGTGGTTATAATGTTGCAGAGGTTTTTTCTAAAAATTATTTGTCTATTTTAAAAAATATGATTGTTCCCGATGGATTGAGTCAAAAAGTATATGAAGCAGAAAAGAAAAAAGTCTTCTTAGAATATACATTTAAATCTTATTTTGATTTTGAGCGTTTACATCGATTTGATAAAGGGCATTATTGGGAATATACGGTTGATTATCATAAAAATTTATATTATTATTTATTGTTTCTTAAATGGTTTTATAAGAAATTACTTCCTTACCCCTTAATCTGGAAATTAAAAGTTTTAATTTATACATATTTAATTAAAAATGAACAAAAAAGAAAAAAATATGAAAGGAAACTAGTATGAAGGTAGTTATATTAGCCGGTGGGCTTGGTACACGATTGGGTGAAGAAACAATCTTAAAACCAAAGCCGATGGTTCAAATAGGAGGGTATCCTATTTTATGGCATATTATGAAAATTTATTCCTATTATGGATTTAATGATTTTGTAATTTTAACCGGTTACAGAAATGAATTTATCAAAGATTATTTTGTTAATTATCGGATACGCCACTCTGATGTGACAGTGGATTTGGTTAATAATACACAAACGGAATTAGCATCCCGTGCGGAACCATGGAAGGTGACGATGCTTTATACAGGGCGTGATACCATGACTGGTGGCAGATTGCGTCAGGTAAAAGAACTTATCGGGGATGAGACATTTATGCTAACTTATGGTGATGGTGTTTCGGATGTTAATATTAACGAAGTTATTCGTTCACACAAAGAAAGTGGTAAATATGCGACTTTAACGGCTGTTCAACCCGAGGGTCGTTTTGGGATTATTGAAGTTGAAAATGATGGACGTGTTTCTAATTTTCAAGAAAAACCGAAAAACGAAGAAAGTTGGATTAATGGCGGTTTCTTTGTATTAGAACCCAAAATTTTTGATTATATTCCGGATGATGATGGTGCTATTTGGGAAAGAGAGCCATTGCAAAATTTGGCCCGTGACGGACAGTTAAATGCTTATAAACATCGCGGATTTTGGCGCCCGATGGATATGTTAAAGGATAAACAGGATTTAGAAAAAATGTGGGATGCAAAGAATGCGCCATGGAAGGTTTGGGAAAAATGATTTTTAATAATGTATATGCCGGTAAAACGGTTTTGGTAACAGGTCATGCGGGCTTTAAAGGCAGTTGGCTTGCGTTTTGGCTAAAACAAATGGGGGCGAAGGTTGTCGGTTATTCGTTATTACCTGACACTGAAAAACGTCTGTATGACGTATTGGATTTAGAGCATTTATTAGATGACAGTTTAATCGCCGATATTCGCGATGAAAAGACATTAGAGGCTTATTTTGCTAAGCATAATCCGGATATCGTTTTTCATTTGGCAGCTCAGCCGATTGTTCGTTTATCGTACACTGAGCCGGTTTTAACCTATGATACGAATGTCATGGGCACATTAAAAGTTTTAGAGGCGGCCCGTAAGACGCCTTCTGTCCAAGCGTTTGTTAATGTGACAACGGACAAATGCTATGAAAACAAGGAACGCGCTGAAGGCTATCGTGAAGATGAACCTTTTGGTGGATACGATATGTATTCTTCGTCCAAGGGATGTGTAGAAGTTTTATCCTCTTCTTATCGGCGCTCTTTTTTGGCGGACGGAAAGCCTTTCGCTTTGGCAACCGCCCGTGCCGGAAACGTGATTGGGGGTGGCGATTGGGCAAAAGACAGACTTATTCCCGATTGTATTAAGGCTTTTCAAAAAAATGAAACGGTATTTATTCGTAATCCGTTGGCAACTCGTCCCTGGCAGTTGGTATTGGAGCCTTTGGCCGGTTATTTGCGTTTGGGGCAAAAATTATTGGAAGAAGGGGCCCGGTATGCTACGGGCTATAATTTCGGACCGGAAATGAACAAAGATGTCAAGGTATGTGAAGTTGCCCGTCAGGTAGCCGAAGTTTGGGGTAACGGTGTCGTTGAAGTGGGTAAATCAGATGGTTTACATGAAGCAATGCTATTGCAATTAAATATTGAAAAAGCCGAATGTGAATTGGGTATCAAACCTGTTTATTCGGCACAAGAAGCGATTACGAAAGCAACGCTTTGGTATAAGGCTTTTTATGAAGGGAAAACAGATATTGTTTCCTTCACAAAAGAACAAATTGCAGATTTTGTTAAGGCTGCACAAGATAAAAATTTAGATTGGAGTAAATAAAATGAATAAAGAACAAATTAGAATTCAAATGAAAGAATTGGCGAAACAATATGTGGATTTGGTCAATGAAGAAAAAGCAAATCAACCTAAAAAATATATTCCAGCCTCCGGTAAAGATATCGGCGTTGAAGAAGTCCAAAATATGGTAGATGCTTCGTTGGATATGTGGTTGACGGCCGGTCGTTTTAATGACGAATTTGAAAAATCTTTTGCCGAAAAATTGGGTGTCAGATTTGCCTTGTCCTGTAATTCAGGATCCAGTGCAAACCTGTTGGCATTATCTGCACTGACTTCGCCAAAACTGGGTGATAGACAATTGAAAAAAGGGGATGAGGTAATCGCAGTGGCGGCGGGCTTCCCAACAACGGTTAATCCGATTATTCAAAACGGTCTTATCCCCGTTTTCGTGGATTGTGAAGTGGGAACTTATAACATTGACATGAATAAGGTGGAAGAAGCAATCGGTCCTAAGACAAAATGTATTTTCTTGGCGCATACCTTGGGAAATATGTATGATATGGATAAACTGATGGCGTTGGCCGAAAAGTATAATTTATGGGTTATTGAAGATAGTTGTGATGCTTTGGGCGCTAAATGGAACGGAAAATATGCTGGAACAATCGGACATATTGGAACATATAGTTGTTATCCGGCACACCATATTACAATGGGTGAGGGCGGAGCAGTTGTCACAAATAATCCTATTTTATATCGGATTTTATTGTCTTTCCGTGATTGGGGACGGGATTGTTGGTGTAAGCCCGGAACAGATGATACCTGTCATCAACGCTTTAAAATGAAATTAGGGAATTTGCCGGTCGGTTATGACCATAAGTATACCTATTCTCATATCGGATATAATCTGAAAGTGACAGATTGGCAAGCGGCAATCGGTGTAGCGCAGTTAAAACGTTTGGATGGATTTTTGGAACAACGGAAGAAAAATGCGACTGTTTTGCTTGAAGGATTAAAAGATTTGGAACAATACTTGATTTTACCGAAAATTCATGAAGAATGCACGCCTTCTTGGTTTGGGTTCTTAATTTCTGTGCGGGATGATGCCCCTTTTACCAAACAGGAATTGGTGGAATATCTGGAAGCAAACGGTATTGGGACTCGTCAGCTATTTGCCGGTAATATCTTGCGTCAACCGATGTTGACGATGGCTGATGTGGATGTGCGCATCGGTTCCGATACGGTTAAAAATATGGGTCAAATAACAGAGTCGGATTATGCTAAATTGCCCGTGACGGAATTTATTATGACACATACATTCTGGGTCGGATGTGCGCAAAATCTGACGGAAGAAGATACGGCCAAAACCGTTCAAGTCATTCATCAATTCGTTGAAAGTAAAGTGAAATGAAAAAATTATTGATAACCGGAGCTAACGGTTTTGTCGGTCGAAACTTACAAGAATCATATTTAAAGGATAAATATGAGATAACCGCCATAGATTATATGGATTTGGATCTGACCGATACAAAGGCCGTTGACGATTGGTTCAAAGGCAAAAATTTTGATGGTGTTATCAATTGCGCTTTAAAGCCCGGGCATAGAAACGCAGGTGATACATCTGATTTTTTAGCCTCTAATTTCAGAATCTTTGAAAATTTGGCACGTCATGCCGATAAAATGGGACGCTTTATCAACATGGGTAGTGGTTCTGTTTATGGACAGGATATCAATTTATCCGGTGTCGGAGAAGATTTTTTATTTCAGCATTTGGGTCCTTCAGAACTCAGCCTTTATAAATATACGGTTGCCAAACGGGTGGAATCTATCCCTAATTTTATAGATTTCTTTGTGTTTGGTATTTTTGGAAAATACGAAGATTATGCCATTCGTTTTATTTCAAATGCGGTTTGTAAAGCGATTTTTGATTTACCGATAACTTGTCGTCAAAATCGACAGTTCAGTTATTTGGATGTGGCAGATGTCTCTCCGATTTTTGATTATTTTATTGAAAATGAGCCAAAATATAAAGCCTATAATATTGTACCGGATAAAGTTTACGGGCTGAAAGAATTGGCTGAAATGGTACAAAAAATATCGGGTAAAGATATTCCTATTCGGGTCGCCCAGACAGGTAACGGTTTGGATTATTATGGCAATAACGATCGCCTAAAATCTGAAATACCGAACCTGCATTTTACGGATATGCAAGATAGTATTAAAAACCTGTTTTCTTACTATGAAAGCATTAAAGATAAAATCAACTATGATTTACTTTTAACAGATAAATAAAGGAGAAAAAATGATTAAAGTTTCCGATTATATTATGAAACGGCTGAAAGAAAAATATGACGTAGATTGTGTGTTTATGGTATCAGGCGGTGGTGCAATGCACTTAAATGACAGTGTTGGCAAGTATCTGCCTTATATTTGTAATCACAATGAACAAGGGTGTTCCATTGCGGCAGAAGGGTATGCACGGGTCAATCAAAAGTTGGCCGTCGCCAACATTACCACAGGCCCTGGAGGTTTGAACTGTTTAAACGGTGTGATGGGTGAATGGACGGACAGTGTTCCTGTTTTATATTTGTCAGGTCAAGTTAAATATACAACCACGATGGATTCGTGCAAGGAAGTTCCTTTGCGTCAGTTGGGTGATCAGGAAGTTGATATTATTTCCGTTGTTAAGCCTTTGACAAAATACGCCGTTATGGTAAAGGAAGCCAAAGATATTAAATATCATTTGGATAGGGCTATACACTTGGCAACCAGCGGTCGTTTTGGTCCTGTATGGTTGGATATTCCGTTGAATATTCAAGCAGCCATGATTGATGAAAATGATTTGCGTGAATATGATCCTGCTGAAGACGATTTGCATTTGCCCGATATTTCCCAAGAAATCAAACAATTGGCGCAAATGATTGATGAAGCCAAACGTCCGTTATTTGTGGCAGGGCATGGTATTCGCTTGTCAGGGGCTTTAGCGGAATTTGAACAATTGGTGGAAAAGTTAAACATTCCTGTTGTTACAACAATGAACGGTTTTGATACGGTGTCCGAAGATAATCCGAATTTTGTAGCCCGAATCGGAACAGTTGCCAATCGGGCAGGGAACTTTACTTTGCAAAATGCGGATTTGGTTATTACTGTCGGATCTCGTAATAATATCCGTCAAGTCAGCTATAACTGGGAAAATTATGCCAAAAATGCCAAATTAGTATGTGTGGATATCGACAAGGCTGAATTGGATAAAAAGACAATTAATCCTGCTTTAAAAATTCATGCAGATTGTAAAGATTTTATCACAAAGTTATTGACTGCGGTTTGTGAGCGTCAACCAACCGAATGGAACAAATGGACGCGTGATATCAAAGCAAAATATCCGCCTGTTCAGGAAGCGCCACGTGTCGGGGATAATCCGATTGAACCTTATGCTTTTATTGAAAAACTGATTCAACACTTCAAAGAAAATGAAGTTGTTGTCGGGGGTAATGGAACGGCTTTTTTGGTGCCTTTCCAAGTCGGGCAAGTTAAAAAAGGGCAACGTTATATTTGGAACTCGGGTGATGCATCCATGGGATATGATTTGCCGGCGGCCATTGGGGCATGCTGTGCGAATGGTAGAAAAGATACAATTTGCTTGGCGGGGGACGGTTCTATTATGATGAACCTGCAAGAATTACAAACGATGAAACATTATCAATTGCCGATTAAGTTGTTTATCCTGAATAATGACGGTTATATTTCCATTCAACAGACACAAAAGAATTTCTTTGAAGGGCGTATGACGGCTTGTACACGGGATAGCGGTGTGACATTGCCCGACTTTATTCGCTTGGGTCAAGCCTTTGACTTGCCGACAGTGCGCATTGAGACAAAGGAAAATTTGGATGAACAAATTCAAAAAGTATTGGATATGAAAGGGCCTGTGCTATGCGAAGTTATGCTCAGTCCTGGATATATTTTTGCACCGAAATTGTCCGCCAAGAAATTACCGGATGGTAGTATGGTTTCCCCCAGTTTGGAAGACCTGTTCCCATTCTTACCAAAAGAAGAAGTAGAAGAAAACATGATAAAGGAAAATAAATGACAGCATTTAATCCATTTTTTATCAACAGCAATATTTGTCTAAAACAAGAGGATATTTGCGATTTTGATACTTTTATGAAAACAATTGCGGGTAATACCGGAAATTCTTACATTACCTATTCTTTGATGAAAGAATTGGGTGTTGACGCCAGCAAAACAAAGCATATTCCGAGTATATATACTTATGATTTTAATAATCTTTCAAAAGATGCCGAAATCATTCGGGAAAATTGCTCGCATTTGTTTTTGATTTTACAAGATCAAATTCGTATCAGTGAATCTTATGGCTTGCAGTTGCCTTATAAAGGTATAGAACAATTAATAGAAAAATCACAAAAACCGTTGGTAATTATGGGATTAGGGGCTAATTCTTTTACCGGTTTTGATCCTGAATTTTATAAACAGTTAAAGCCGGAGCTGGTGGACTTTTTGAAGTTTTTATCGGATCATACACCGGAAATTGGTGTTAGGGGGAATTTTACTGCAGAAGTTTTAAATCAATTAGGTATAAAAAACGTTCGTGTAATTGGTTGCCCGTCCTTTTATGAAATGGGTCCAGGCAGAGTTGTCAATAAAGCAAAGGATATAGAAATAAAGGATGTTTTATTGACACATAGCTGTCCTATTTTATCATTGCAAAATAACCACCAAATTTGTCAGGATTTTCAAGAAGAGAACATTATTAGGACAATAGCTTTTAATGAGGAGTTAAAAATAAAAAATGTTCTCGAAATCAATAAAATATTACAGCATAAATACCATGTCTTTTCGAATATGGAAGAATGGAAAAAGTGTATTTCGCATTTTAAATTTGCTTTTGGTGACAGATTACATGGTAGTATTTGTGCCTTGAACGCTGGGGTACCTGCTATGTGTACCAATCGAGATTCGCGTGCCCATGAAATGTGTGAGTTCTTACACATTCCGTATTATTCAAATATTGATGCAAATACAGATGTTTTAAAATTATATGAGCAAGCGGATATTGATGAGTTGAATAAGAATTATCCTTTATTGTTTGACAACTTTAAAGACTTTATTATAAAAAATGTTGGAATAACTCCGTTTGAAGTAAAAGCACAAGTTAATCAACCGTCTTTACTATTATATGCATCTAAACTGAAATATTCAAAAATGCAGTTTTTTTGGAAAAAGTTTAAGCGTATTTTCTTTTCCATAAAGAAAGGTAAAGAATACAACGAAGTTCGCATTTTATTTTTTAAGTTTAAAAGGGAAAAAACATAGGAGAGTGAATAATGAAATTTTATGATGCTATTATATCATTAGGTCAATATTGTGTGACAAGTACGGCCTTATCTCGCTGTCATTTAAGAAAAGAATCTTTGCCGTTTGATTGGTCTGCAGGAATTCTTCCTGAGGCTGGACGGCTTGGGTTAGAAGTAAAAGTTAAATTAATAGCTAATGATTTTCAGGATTTCTTTAATTTTGAAGATTTTGAAAACAGGGGAAATAATCAAGAAAATGATGTACAGAATTTATGGATTGTAAATAAGCGGACTGGGTTGCAGTATAAACATGATTTTTCTTCAGTATCTTCTTTTGAAAGTCAATTTGAGACCGTAAAAGAAAAATATATGAGGCGAGTAAAAAGATTGTATGAAAAAATTGAGAAGGCAAGGTGTCCCCTTTTTTTGTTTATTGCAAGAGATGAAGGTTTAACAGACGGATTATTATTCAAGCAAAAAGAGATATTAAAAGGAAAATATCCTAAAAAGGATATTACTTTCCTGTATATTCTTCATGATCCGTATTATTCTGAAAAAGAATATAGTATTGATTGGATTGATAAGGATATTTGTAAGATTATCTGTAATGTGACATATTCCAAGGAAAGTTATCCTGAATCTTGGAATGGTAATATAGAATTATATTATAAATTACTGAAGCATTTTGTTCGAACGCCTAAATTTATCAATAGATTATTTTCTAAATCCGGAAAACGAATAATGAAAATAAAAAAAATATAAACAACTGGAGAGGAAACATGAAAAATAAACCACTTGTATCAGTTTTTATTCCTTATTATAACGATCAGGAATTTTTGAAAAATTCTATTGAATCTGTTTTAAAACAATCTTATCAAAATTGGGAGTTGATTTTATGCAATCATGCATCTACCGATAAAAGTCGTGAGATTGCTCATTCTTACAAGGATGAACGCATTAAACATGTGGATATGCCCAAAAACTATGGCGCCGGTGGTGGTTTGGTTTTTAAAACAATGTTGGACGTAGCTAAAGGAAAATATGTAAAACCGTTTTGCGCAGATGATTTTTTGTATGTGGATTGTTTGGAAAAAATGGTTTCTTTTATGGAAGAAAATCCCAAGGTGGATTTTGCATTTTGTGATGTGACCTATGTGGATGAAAAAGGGAAATCATTAAATGATTCATGGTTTACTGCCCGTCCAGATTTTTCTGTTAAAAACAAAGAAATTGAACTTTTGAAATTATATCGTAAAGGGATACAGACATTACCGTATATCGGTAGCATAGTTTGTCGTGAGGTATTGATGGATATCCATTATGATCCCAGTTTGATTATGATGTTTGATATGAGTATTTGGTTGCAATTATTATTGCAAGGTAAAAAAATAGCGTATATCCCAGAAATGTTAGCTGCATATAGATGCCATGATAATCAAATGTCTGGGGAACACCAAGAATGTATTGCTCTTCGTCGTTCTTATTTTGAACGTCCTATCTTTCATGATTTTTTTGCCAAATGTGATGACGTTAACCTAATAAAAAAAGTTTTTTCAGATGATACATATGCGGATAAATTGCAGGATAAAAAAGATATTCCCTTTATTGTTTATCACGCTTATTTCGCTAATTCAGAAGAATTGTTTCACTGTTACAAATTGCATGAATTGTTGGATGATGAAACATACAGGCAACATCTAATTAAAGAATTCGGGTATGATGTAAATAATTATCGCAAAGAATATTCCTTACCTAGGGTGAATTTAAGTAAAAATACTCCTGTTAAAAAAGGTTTCTTTAAAACAATTAAGTTAAAAATAAATTCCAAGAGAAATTCTAAATTGAGTTTTCTTGAACTTTTATTCCTTTTGATAAGACGGATTTTTCATATTGTTACATTGTCTAGATTCCGACATAAAAAAAAGAAAAAATACTCTTTATAGAAAAAAGCCCGCCGGTTAAGGCGGGCTTCCCTTTTTATTCTTTGGGATATTTGGTTTTAATTTCGGTAATTTTTTCTTGCCATAAATTTGTGCCATTCACTTTGTCCCAGTAAATCATATCCAGTTGCTCGGAAATGGGAGGATATTCACGCTGCCTTTTTTCGGTATATGTCGGTTCAGGCCTTTCTGGTGCAAAACCTTTGGCATAATAAAAACCATCATATCCTTTTTCAATTTCTGGTAGCGTTTGTGTCCATCCCATCAACTCTGCCATTTTTTTAGATTCGGTGATACCTCCGATAATTTTATTATCTTGAATATTTTCTATATAAAACATTTTATGCTCCTTTCAATGGATAAATACGATAACAAAAAGTACTATCAGCTGTGCAGGTAAATTTCCAACCGGCAGGTACTAAAAATGAAAAGCTTCCCCATTCGGTATTGTTGTTTGTGTCATCACCGCGATAGCCGACAACAAAAGGACCTCCATCATTTGGTGAATAAACATAAGCATAATAATTTTCAATATAGGCGTCTTTTCCGTATACAATAACAAGTGAATCTTTGGGACAGGTAATTTTTGTACCTGCTGAGATACTTTCAGCATAAATTTGATTGACATAATCCGGCATACATTTACCCGTTATCTTGGCTGAACCGATTGCAGTTAAATTGTCCATATTCGCATTAGCCTTTATAGAAAGGGCATTTGATACTTCGTTGGCTTTTTCTGATGCAATTCGGGATTGTTCGGTGGCAATGTTTGCTTGGGTTGAGGCAATATTGGCGTTTTCGGTGGCAGTGGTGGCAGCCTGTTCTGCTGTTTCTTTATAGATACGTAGCGTGCTTTCCAATTCGTTGACTTTTACTGTGGAATTTTCTAGGTTTGTACCGTTGCTGTTCCAAACAATAGCTTTACCTGCACTAGGGGAGGGTAAAGTTAAATCTACCCCGGTATCTACTGCATACGGTGGTAAGACCATAGACCGATTTAAACTATCAGCTATTTGTTGCTGACAGGCGATTTGATAGTCCAGTTCATCATTTAAGACATTTGCCCGTAGCGCGCCACCTTCTTGAAAGTCTGTTGTGCGCTCAATGGATAAATTGCGTGAAATTGTAATAATTGTTCCATTAGCAGGGGCGATATTAAAACTGATAGCGCCGCCTTCTATATCTGGTTCAACAGATACCTCATACTCGGAAGAGTTTAGCAATTTATCATCTAAATAAACATCAACATCCGATGTTTTGAAAATAGCAAACGGAAATTCATACTTTTTTAAAGTTCCGTCCGCCAGATATTGTATCCGTGGCTTAACGCCATAGATTTTGATGTGTTTAGTCATTTTATTCTCCTTTATGATAATAAGAAATCTTAAAAACAAAGGCTCCACTAGTCGGTGGAGCCTTAGAATTGTAGACAAAGATTAACAAAAAACACCGGATACACTGGTGCCGTTAACCAAGAAAAATATTATCACATTTTTAATTAGAAGTCAAGGAAAATTTTCCTAAATTTATGTTTTTTTATTTATTATACTTTAATAACTCTGCTGTTTATAGGAATTGACATTATTATTGTTTTATTTCCCCTTATATTGCGGGATTATATTGTTTAGCAAAGCAGATAGATTTTGATATTACGCCTCAAAGATTTTGGAAAACAATGTTGAATACAAGTGATAGAAAATATATAGATAAATTAGGCGGATGTGTCGTTCAGCCTGTTCAAATGATTACTTCTTTAGAAAAACAAAAAATATATTCAAGTAAATTAAGTCAAATCAATTCTTACATAAAACATACACGATAATAAAAATATATAAGAGTTTTGAAATGGTGGGTGCAACAGGGATTGAACCTGTGACCCCTACCGTGTGAAGGTAATGCTCTCCCGCTGAGCTATGCACCCAAGTTCAATAGAAAACATTTTATCTGAAAACAACTTTATTGTCAAGTATAAAATAATAGATAATAAGAAACCGTCGGTATTAACCGACGGTTCTTGATACTCCTTTGATTTAGAAATTGTATTTCAACTTCAAAGAACCGGTTTGTGATGTATAATCACGACGGACATTTAAATCATAACCAAAAGATAATTCCATATTTTTGCTTTTGATTTTTGCACCGATACCGAATTCTCCGCCAAACCGAGCCAAACGATCACCGGTTGCAACATAAGGTGTCGCACTACCCATTGTAACCGTTGATTCGGTACCGTCTGAAATGATATCATAGGTAATACCAGCTTTGAATTCAGGCATAAAGCGAACTTTTTTACCCATAGAAGCTGTATATTTTAATGTTGCAACACCAGTTAAGATGTCATTATTATCAGCATCAATTGTTGCAACGCCGTTATTGTATTCGTCTTGTGTCAGATACAAATAACGCAATCCCATTTCGGATGTGAAGCCTGATTTGAATTCATAACCTGTCATAATCTGACCGGCATAGGCATCAATATCATAATTGGAACTTAAATCCACACCAAAGGCAGAGGCAACTTCTTTGTAATCACTATGACCATAGGATAACATACCATTGACAAACCAATTGGAAGGTTTGTATTGACCGTATAGGAAGAAGTTATCGCCGTATGCTTTTGTTTTACGGTCTGATTTAACATCTGTTGCCGTGTAGGCATAACCTAATCCCAATGTATAAGTATCGTTGATAAGTGTATCAAAACCAACAGCGAAACCTTGTGTATAACCACGGAAAGCACCGTCTAATTTTGATTTGTTGTACATACCTTCTGCCCAAACACCATAAGAAGCTTGGATATCACCGCCATTACGTCCCATACTAACATTCAAACCGGATAAGCGATTGGATACAGTTCCGGCAACTTGTGAAGCAACGGTAACAGCTGCTTTTTGAGAGGCATTTGCAGAGTCCGGATTGATCTTAGTTAATTCTTGTTCAACAACGGCAACATTACCAGAGACCAAGGCTTCTTGTACTGCAGTGGCAATTGCTGTGGCTGTTTCTGTTTCAGAAGCAGCAATGCCTGATAAAGTTTGGGCAACATCTGTTGAAATACCACTTTCTTCGGCAATTTTATCAGCTGATTTAGCGGATACAATAATTTTTCCGGCCTCGGTTTTTGTATCCAAATCGTACATTGTATTTAAAAATTCACCGGTTAATGTACCAGAAATAAATTCATAGGTGCCCGTCCCGTTTGAAATCTTTAAAAATACATTTTCGCCAACTGTTACATTATTTGTAATCAAAGCCGTTGTGCTGTTTAATGTGGCTGTTAAAGAAGAGTTGTCGGCAAAATTTAAAACACCGGTTCCTGTGATACCACCGTCTAATGTTAAATCGCCTGAAATATTCAATGTTCCTGCATTGTAGATATCATTGGCTTTCCCACCAGCTGTGTTACCAGTGAAAATGTTTGTACCGGCCAAAGTCAAACTTGCATTTTCGCTGTTGTAAATAGCACCGCCGTTAGAATTTGCTGTGTTATTTGAAAATTGGCTGTTTGTGATGGTCATTACACCACCATAATTTCCTTTTGCATCTTTTGAACCATCATTATAAATGGCACCACCGTTTGAACCCGCGGAATTGTTGGTGAAATTACCGGTTACGGTTACACCATTCCCTAATCCTAAGGTATTGTTGGCATAAAAGGTGTTATAAATAGCCCCCCCGGCTTCTTGTGCAGAGTTGCCAATAAATGTGGCGGCAATGTTTAACTTTGCAGCGGAGTTATCACCATCTTTACCTAAACGTGTACCGATAGCACCACCATTCCGGCCAGATTTGTTATTTGAAAATTCCGTATCTGTAATTGTTGCGATGTCTGTATCAGAAACAGAACCTAAAGCTATTGCACCACCACCGATGGGTTTCTCATCATCCGTTCTTGCTTGAGATAAATCATCAAGATTGAATTGAGCGGTGTTTCCTTCAAACTTGGAATTGCTGATTTTTAATACGTTAAAGTTAGCTATTGCACCGCCATCACCATAAGAATGGTTGTTTGTAAAGGTAGTCCCGGATATATCTAATACTGCAGTACCTTCTGTTGCCTTTGGAATTCTGTTGGAAAAAACAGTACCACTGCCATCAAATGTTAAATTTGAATAAGTTGAATCTTTAACTGTTAATGAGGCACCACGGTTAACAAATGCATAACCACCAAAATTAGCATTATTGGGGCGATCAGAAGCCTTTTCTGATAAAAAATCTGAATTACTTACATTTTGTCCACTATATGTTTCATCTTTATCTAGATAGTGTCCGCCATTGTAGACTGTTCCTGCCGTTGCTTGTGTCGTAAATGTTATCCCAATCAAAATTGCTGCGTTTAAAAACGCACATTTACGTAAAATAGTTCGGTATTTCTTGGATAGTTCTCGAATACTGGTATTTGATAATTTTGTCATTTTGTTTCCTTTCGTTGTGGGTTGTATTGTTACAACCGGTTTTTATTCTAGTACATAATATTGAATGTGTCAATCTTGAATATTTATGTACATACAGACCCTTTGTTCCCCTATCATTTATCAGGGGGTGGATGTTCATAACTATAACCAGCAAGTAAAATAGCTCTGCCTATTCAGAGTAGACACCATTATTCGGCAGACATCCACCCTTTTATAAACACAACGACACTGTGTCCGAGGCGAATGCCGACAGAGTTCTTTCTGCCCTTGCTGATTATCGGATTATGAATTCCTAGATTGGCGGGCATTACAACCAATCATGTTCAGTATAAAATAATTTTTTTTAAAATGCAATATAAAAAATGAAAATAAAAACACGCCCCGATAAACGGGACGTTTTGAATCTGTTGAAACTTAGCGACCACAGGGATCGATCAGTTCAATTAATGAAACACCCATGAAGTATTGGTTTTTACAAACCTTGGCGCTTCCTTCATGGCCACGAACACCGATACAGGCAGTTAAACTGGATAAAACCAACAGGGCAGTTGCAACTAATAATAATTTTTTCATTTTTATTCCTTTCAATTAAATATAATAATCAAAAATTATGTTACAATTGTCATTCTATAATATGTATTAAAAAAAATCAATAAAAAAATTGACATTAAAAAAAAAGGAGTATAAATTGAGTTTGTAATTTAAAAAAGGAGATAAAAAATGAAAAAATTATGTTTTACACTTGCTTGTGTATTAATGATTTCATCTTCTGCTATGGCTCAGACAGGAGCGCAGAAGCCGAATTTTTCAATGCCCGAAAAAGTCATCGAGCAGATTCAAAAGAGAACGACTGAAAGATATTCTAAAATGAAACCGGAACAATTAAAGCGTTACAAAGAAATGATGGAACAAAGATTAAAAAACGAACAGAATGAACGCAAAAAACAACATATTCAAATAGAATTAGATACATTAAATTCTTTGGAACAAAAGTAATCAATCTAAAAAAAAGAACCAGCCGGTTTGGCCGGCGGTTTTCTATATATAAAAAAGAACCGCTGAAATTTATCAGCGGTGCTTTTATTTATTGATTCATACTTTCGAAGAAGTCATCATTTGTTTTGGTTTGGCGTAATTTATCCATTAAGAATTCCATAGAATCCGTAACACCCATGGGCATTAAAACACGACGCAAAACCCACATCTTTGGCAGTCTGTTTTTATCAACCAGTAGTTCTTCTTTACGTGTTCCTGATTTTGTAACGTCAATAGCTGGGAATATACGCTTGTCAGAAACTTTCCGATCCAAAATAATTTCGCTATTGCCAGTGCCTTTAAATTCTTCAAAAATAACTTCGTCCATACGGGAACCGGTATCAATTAAAGCTGTCCCAAAAATGGTCAGAGAACCACCTTCCTCAATATTGCGGGCCGCCCCAAAGAAACGTTTTGGTTTTTGTAATGCGTTGGCGTCTACACCACCGGTTAAAACTTTACCGGATGTTGGAATAACGGTATTATATGCCCGAGCCAATCGTGTGATTGAATCCAATAAAATAATAACATCTTTCTTATGTTCAACCAAACGTTTTGCTTTTTGAATCACCATTTCTGCAACTTGAACATGGCGTGAAGCAGGTTCATCAAAAGTAGAACTGATAACTTCCCCTTTGACAGATCGTATCATATCCGTTACTTCCTCGGGTCGTTCATCAATTAAAAGCATAATTAAATGAGCCTCCGGATAGTTGGCTGTAATGGCGTGAGCAATATTTTTAAGCATAACCGTTTTACCCGTTCTAGGCGGGGCAACAATTAAACTTCTTTGACCAAATCCCTGTGGGCAAATTAAATCAATAATTCGTGCTGTTAAATCTTTTTCTGATGGTGGTACGTCATGTTCCATCTTAATATTTCGTTCCGGATATAAAGGTGTCAAATCGTCAAAGTTTATCCGATATCGTAATTCTTCAGGGGACACAAAGTTGACCTTATTAATACGGGTCAGTGAAAAGTATTTTTCTCCGTTTTGTGGTGCACTGATTTCTCCTTCTATGGTATCGCCTGTACGAAGCCCCCACTTTTTGATGTGGCAAGGGGCAACATAAATATCATCCGGACCGGCCAGATAGTTTGCTTCGGCCGAACGCAGGAAACCGAAGCCATCCTGAACGACTTCTAAAACACCTTCACCGTACAGCATTGTTTCTGTTTCGGATAAGCGTTTTAGGATAGCGTACATTAAATCCTGAGTTCTGAGAGATGCTGCATTTTCGACTTCTAATTCTTCGGCATAAGCCAACAATTCCGTTGGGGTTTTCTTTTTTAAATCCTTTAATTGCATGGAAACCTTATATATATGTGTGTGTGGAAAAAATCAATCACCGGACGGTGATGGTTGGATTATAGAGAATGCTTTTTTGAAAGTCAAGAATTTTTTTAATCTTCCTTTAAAATATATCCGCGTCCCCAGGCGGTATGAATATATTGTTTTCCATCGGATAGTTTTTTTATCTTGCGACGAATACGGCATAAGAAAACATCAATAATTTTAACTTCTGGCGTATCAATACCACCGTACAGGTAATTTAAAAATTGTTCTTTGCTAATCATCATTCCACGTCTTAAACACAGTAGCTCCAGTAAAGCATATTCCTTACCGGTTAGTTTTAAGGGCTGACCGGCGATAAAAACGGTTTTGCTGGTCATGTTGATTTCCATTTGTCCGATTTTAATTATTGCACCGGCATGACCGTGGCAACGTCGAACAACGGCTTGCATTCGGGCAACGAGTTCATTTTTATCAAAAGGTTTGACTAAGTAGTCATCAGCACCTTGTGTTAACATCTTGACTTTTTCAGATATGGATATCTCTGAAGAAATTACAATAACCGGTGTCATGTTTCCGGATAGCCGTAAATGCTTTAAAATATCATATCCTGTTTTGTCAGATAGTCTGTTTTCCATAATAATAATGTCATAATCGTATAGACGGGCTAATTCCCAACCGTCCTCGCCGGATAAAGCCGTATCCACAACCATATCTTTGCTTTTTAGAAAAAATGAAAGATTTTGTGTAAAAGACTTTCCACTGTCGATAATAAGGGTACGCATCTGTTATTCCTTGGGGCATAAATAAACAGTTGCCGACATGTATTTGTCTAAATCGTCGGTTGGAGCATAATCTAATTTTTCTAAGTAGATAAGATTTCCTCCTTGTTCGGCAGCTTGTTCCCGAATATCCTGTAAAAGGTCTGGGACATCTGAATCCGTTTCGGATATAATGGCAGAAACCAATCGGCAGGACGGATCAATTTCCGTATGGCGTGTAATCCGAATGTCTATCAGATTCTGTTTGGGTAAAATCGGTATATCCGGATTTAAATAGTTGTCTTGTGGTTTAATGCATCCTGTTAGAAATAAAAATAAGAATAGAATTGTTTTTTTCATTTGCAGACCCTCCCAAAAAAAAATATAAAGTATTTTCTGATAAGTTGCAATCTTTTTGTAAAACAGTGTCAAAAAAATCTTTATTTTTTTTATTTTTTGTGATATAAATAGTACACTTTTTTAATTTTATGAAGGATATAAAAGTATGCAACAACAAATTGAGGTAATGAAAACGGAATTGTTGACTTCTATTGAAAAAGCCAACAGTTTACAGGCTTTGGAAGAAATTCGTGTATCTGCTTTGGGTAAAAGCGGACAGATTACATCTTTAATGAAAACCTTGGGAGGATTGGCGCCAGAAGAACGCAAAACAGCCGGTCAGATTTTAAATGTATTTAAAAATGAAATTGCACAGGCTTTGGATGCCAAGAAAGAAATATTGGAGGTTCAGGCTCTGAATGTCCGGTTGGAATCAGAAAGTGTGGATGTTACTTTGCCGGTACGACCGGAAACGATATCGGGCCGTATTCATCCGCTTTCTCAGGTGATAGAAGAAACTCTGACGATTTTTGCTCAGATGGGATTTGAATTGGCAGAAGGACCCGATATAGAGGATGATTGGCATAATTTTGAAGCATTGAATTTACCAAAGGCTCATCCAGCCCGTCAAATGCAGGCAACTTTTTTCTTTGAAAACAACATGATGCTTCGGACACAAACATCCGGTGTGCAGATTCGGACAATGGAAAATAAAAAGCCGCCGATTAAAATTGTGTGCCCCGGTAGAACTTATCGTCGAGACTATGATGCTACACATACGCCAATGTTTCATCAGATAGAAGGTCTTGTTATAGATGAAAAAACAAATTTGGCGAACCTGAAAAGTGTTTTGGTTGAATTTTTTAAGTTGTTCTTTGAAACAGATGATGTTCAGGTTCGTTTCCGTCCGTCATACTTTCCGTTCACAGAACCGTCTTATGAAATGGATTTAGGCGGTGTTATGGCACGTAATATTGGTAAAGAATGGCTGGAAATGCTGGGTTGTGGTATGGTTGATCCGCGTGTTTTGAAAAATTGCGGTATTGATCCGGATAAGTATCAGGGCTTTGCTTTCGGTATAGGGTTGGACCGTTTGGCTATGATGAAATACGGTATTAAGGATTTACGTTCAATGTTTGAAGGGGATATGAAATGGATTAAGCATTATGGCTTTTTACCCTTGGATATTCCGAATATTACCAGTGGTTTGTCTATGAATGGAGGCAGAAAATGAAATTTAGTTTAGCAACATTAAAAAAATACTTGAACACAGATGCATCTGTTCAGGAATTAGCTGATAAAATGACTTCTTTAGGTTTGGAAGTGGAAGAAGTTCAGGATTTATCGGCTACTTTGAAAGGGTATATTCTGGGTGAAATCCGTTCTGTTGAACAACATCCGAATGCAGACAGATTGCATGTTTTGCGTGTTTTTAACGGAAAAGAAGAAGTTCAAATTGTTTGTGGAGCTCCGAATGTACGGGTTGGTATGAAGTCCATTATGGCACAACCGGGGTGTTTTGTTCCACTGTTTAACGAAACAATCAAGGCTGGTAAAATCCGTGGTATTGAATCAAATGGGATGATGTGTGCCCCTGATGAATTAGGTGTTGGAGAAGACCATACGGGGATTATTGATTTAGATACGGATCTACCGGCGGGTACTCCGGCAAGTGAAGTCTTAAAATCGGATGTTATTTTTGATGTCAACGTGACACCGAATCGTCCGGATTGTCTGGGCGTCAAGGGGATTGCACGTGATTTATCTGCAACCGGTATCGGAGAATTGATTGATGAAGCCGTTCCCTTTATTACAGGTGCTTTTGAATCACCGATTAAGGTTTTAATAACGGATACAACTTGTCCGATTTATACAGGGCGTTATATTCGGAATGTAAAAAACGGAGAAAGCCCCGATTGGTTAAAGCAGGCTTTGATAGCAGCTGGCTTACGTCCGATTTCCGCTTTGGTAGATATTACAAACTATTTAAATATTGCTGAATGTCGTCCGCTTCATGTTTTTGACGCTGATAAGGTCGTTGGTAATATAACAGTCCGTCCGGCAACGGAAGGTGAAAAATTGACGGCTTTGGATGATAAAGAATATACATTGTCTTCAGATATCTGTGTGATAGCTGATGATAGTAAGGCTCAAAGTATAGCCGGTATTATGGGTGGTGTTGATACAGCAGTGTCCAAAGAAACAGTAAATGTCTTTTTGGAAAGTGCTTATTTTGAACCAGTGGCTATTTCCAAAGCCGGTGTCAAAACAGGGGCTTTATCCGATTCACGCAGTCGCTTTGAACGGGGGATAGATCCGCAATCAGCTATTGATGATAATGCCCGTGCGACACAGATGATTTTGGATTTGTGTGGTGGGGAAGCATCTGATATTGTTATTGCTGGACAAACACCGAATTGTCAGTGTGTTATTGACTTTGATTTTGATCTTGTTGAACGGTTGACGGGGATGTCTGTTCCGACTGAAACAATGACGGATATACTGAATAAGTTAGGATTTAAGGTGAATGGCAATCAGGTAACTGTTCCGTCTTGGCGTATTCATGATGTCAGCTTATCTGCTGATTTAGTGGAAGAAATTGTACGTGTTTATGGCTTAGATACGTTGCCGGAGGCTCCTATGCGTGCGGATGTATTGCCGACAGGGTCATTATTGCCGAACCAGAAGCGGGAAGTTGCCGTTCGTCGTGCTTTGGCTGGTCGTGGATTATGCCAGGCTTTGACATGGTCATTTATGGATTCACGCCTTGCAAAACACTTTAACAGCAAGGGTATTAAACTGGCAAATCCGATTGCTTCTGATTTAGATGAAATGCGACCAAGCCTTGTCCCGAATTTATTGTCGGCGGTTAAGCGTAATCAGGATAAAGGTTTTAAAGATGTTCAGTTATTTGAAGTTGGTCCGGAATTTTATTCTGACCTGCCAGGGGAACAAAGATTGGTTGCTTGTGGCGTGCGGGCAGGGGACTTTTCGCCGAAACATTGGTTGGATCAAGGGCGTTGCGTAGATGTCTTTGATGCCAAGGCAGATGCTCTGGCGGCGTTGGCTTCCATTGAAGCACCGGCCAATTTGCAGATTTTCAAGAATGCACCATCTTGGTATCATCCGGGACGTTCCGGTAGCATTCAGTTGGGTAAAAATATCGTGGCTGTGTTTGGCGAGATTCATCCAGCGATTTTGAAGGTTTTTGATATTAAAACACCTGTTTGTGCTTTTGAAGTTTACTTGGATGCAGTACCTCCAACGAAGCAGAAAGGAAAAATGGCAAAAGAGTTGAAAGTTTCGTCTTTAATGCCATTAACACGAGATTTCGCCTTTGTTATGGATAAAGGTGTGGAAGCCAGTAAAATCATATCCACTATTCAAAATGTGAATCGGGATTTGATTGCTGATGTATCCGTTTTTGATGTGTATGAAGGGGAACATTTGGAAGCCGGTAAAAAGTCTTTAGCTGTTCAGGTAACCATTCAACCAATGGATAAGACTTTAACGGATGCGGAAATTGAAACCCTGTCCACGCAGATTGTGAATATGGTAACACGAAATACCGGTGCCGTTTTACGGTCATAAAAGAAAATTTTTTGTTATATTGTAAGAAATCCCTGTATTTTGTACGGGGATTTTTCATATAAAATGATGATTTTAAAACTTTATAATAGTATTTATTTTTCAGTATGATATATGTAAAATGAGTATATTAAATCTAGACGGTCGTCTAGATTGCACATATAATCACATTATTAAAATTTAGGAAATAAGTCAAGAAAAAAATAAAAAACACCTTGTATTTCTGGTGTTTTTTATTTTTAAACCTCACCCTATCAAAAACGGGCACACTATATTAAATCTAGACGACCGT
>JAZLAQ010000002.1:0-9980 GCA_045613285.1 Alphaproteobacteria bacterium
GTTGAAATGTTGGGCGTTTTGGCTATTATCGGTGTTTTGTCCATCGGCGGTATCGCTGGTTACACAATGGCTATGAACCGCTATCGTGCTAACGAAGGTTTGGCTGCTGCTAACTTGGCTATCGTTGAAGCTATGGCTCGTGAACAAGACGATTTTGACTACGAAGAGAATTTTGGTGGTTTGACGACAGGTATAACATCTGTTGAAGCTAATAAAGACGGAACAGCGACAGTTACATATGGTGACCCTGATGTTGCACAGATTGCAAGGGACATCAATAAAAATGCCAAGATCTCCATATTACCAGAAGCAGAATAAGTTATAAAGCTTATTTGATTGCAAAAAGACATCCTGTTTCGACGGGATGTTTTTTTATTCCTGTCATTGCATAAAGTACCCCGTCATTGTATAAAGTGCTTCGTCATTGCGAGGGCATTAGCCCGTGGCAATCTCGTAACATCCTTCCCCCGTCATTGTATAAGGTCCACCGTCATTGCGAGGGCATTAGCCCGTGGCAATCTCATAACATCCTCCCCCGTCATTGCGAACGCAGTGAAGCAATCTTGTAAAAGGCACACCGTCAGCGTCAAGAGATTACTTCGTCGTTATACTCCTCGTAATGACAGTTAAGGTCAAGAGATTACTTCGTCATTTTATTCCTCGTAATGACGATACCTTCCCCGTCATTGTATAAGGTCCACCGTCATTGCAAGTCCGTCAGGACGTGGCAATCTCATAACATCCTTCCCCCGTCATTGCGAACGCAGTGAAGCAATCTCATAAAAGGCACACCGTCAGCGTCAAGAGATTACTTCGTCACTTTGTTCCTCGTAATGACGATACCTCCCTCGTCATTGCGAGTCCGTCAGGACGTGGCAATCTCATAACATCCTCCCCCGTCATTGCGAACGCAGTGAAGCAATCTCGTAAAAGGTACACTGTCAGCGTCAAGAGATTACTTCGTCGCTACACTCCTCGTAATGACGGTTAAGGTTAAGAGATTACTTCGTCGCCACACTCCTCGTAATGACGGTGATGTGTCATTGTTATTTAACCCTGATAGTCAGGTGAATGTCGATTGTTTCAATAGATGATAAAAAAGACTTGATTTTTTGAAAAAAATATGATACAATCCCCGCCATCCGATAAATCCTTGCTCCTGCAAATCGGACGGGGGCTATGTTTCGGGTGTCGGTTCATAGGGAACCAAACGCATAAACAGAAACGAGATAATCCAAAAGGAGAGGTTAAAATGCCTTTTTATGAAAACGTTTTCGTTGCCCGTCAGGATTTAACACCTGCTAAAGTCAACGAATTGACAGAAAAATTTGTCGCCGTTATTGAAGCCAAAGGCGGTAAAGTAACAAAACGCGAAGACTGGGGTCTGCGTACATTGGCTTATAAAATCCAAAAAAACCGTAAAGGTTATTATACTTTGATGAACATTGATGCTCCGGCAGATGCCGTTGTTGAAATGGAACGTTTAATGCGTCTGGATGAAAATCTGTTGCGTTATCTGACCGTTAAAGTTAAGGCTTTGGAAGAAGGTCCTTCCGCTATGCTGGAAACAAAATCCCGCAAAGCCAAAGCTGATGACAAATTTGAAATTGAAATCGCAAAAGGAGAATAATCCATGGCTGAAATGAAAAGTTCTTTTTATCGTCATAAAAAATCTTGTCAGTTCTGTGCTGATAAAACAGACGAAATTGATTATAAAGATATTAAATTATTAAGTCGCTTTGTGACAGAACGCGGTAAAATGGTTCCGTCTCGGGTTTCGGCTACTTGTGCAAAACACCAACGCAGTGTTGCCCGTGCCATTAAACGTGCCCGTTATTTGGCTTTAATGCCGTTTATCAGCGACTAAGGAGGTTCATTATGGAAGTTATCTTATTAGAAAGAATTGAACGTCTGGGACAAATGGGTGATGTCGTTAATGTTAAAAACGGTTATGCCCGTAACTATTTGTTGCCTCAAAAAAAGGCTTTGCGTAAAACAAAAGACAATATGGCTTTGTTTGAAGCAAAACGCAAAGAATATGAAGCACACAACCTGAAATTAAGACAAGATGCAGAAGCTATGGCTGAAAAATTGGCTGGCTTGTCCGTTGTTATTGTTCGTCAGGCTGCTGAAACGGGACAATTGTACGGTTCCGTTACAATGCGGGATATCTGTGAAGCTATCCGTGATGCCGGTTTCCATGTAGAACGGTATCAAGTCAACTTGAACCAACCGTTCAAGAACTTGGGTATCTTTGATGTCACGTTGTCTTTGCATCCGGATGTAATGCAAACAGTTCGTGTAAATATTGCCCGTTCTGAAGAAGAAGCTAAACGTGCTTCTCAAAAGAAAGCAAAAGCTGAAAAAGAAGCAGAAAAAGCTGAAACACCTGTTGAAGCACCTGCTGAAGAAGCTCCAAAAGCTGAATAAGTTTTGCTTGGTTTTTCAAAAACCGCTCTGTTATTCGGGGCGGTTTTTTTATGTAAAAATTGACATCTTTTAAAATTTGTGGTATCATTAAAATATAGGGGGTGTTTCCATGTCAAAAGATCAAGAAACAGAAAATACAAAGCAAGAAATTGAGGCTGTTAAAACCGATAATCAGGTGGATGAAAAAACTGCTAAAGTTATGGTTGAAAAAGGAACTACCAAAAAAGATGCTGAAAAAGAAGTTGCTAAGGAAGAAATTAAAAGTCAAACCGGTGTCAGTATTGATGAATTGTCCGATGTCGCCAGAAAGGTTATGAATAGATCGGATGGTTTAGATGGTAGAAAGGATTTGTTAAAAGATTCAGAAAATTCTTTACAGTCCAGTGGAATTAAAAATCTTGTTGAAAAAATGCAAAACAGTGATGTTGCTCAAAATGTCGTAAAGGCCGGTTTAGGTAGTGAACATTTGGCAACCGGTTCCAAGGGATTGGAAGAGGCCTCCAAAAAAGTTTTGGATAAAGGGGCTGATAATAAGAATTCGGCACAGGACGGTCAAAGTAAGGGAGGGCTGAAAGACCGGTTGGCAAAAGCGGCCTATATGGGTAAAGGAATGCCTGAACAAAAACAAAATTTGGATTTGTCTATGTTGAAAAAATCACAAGCATCCCGATAAAATAAAAAAACAGAGTGGTAAAACCACTCTGTTCCTTTCCCCCTTTAAGTCCAGAAAGATTTTTTTCCCCCGATAAAAATCCTTAAGGACATCGTCTATATATGACTCATTTTGATATTTTTCAATAAAAATAGTTAAAATTTTTCTATGTCATCGGATAAAATGGACATATTCCAGTCATACGAAATTTCACCGTCATCATCATTTTTGTAAATAACGCCAATGAATTCTTTGCCGATATAAACTTCAGCCGGTGCATCTTTACCTTCGCCAGGGCGAACTGCTATTTCAGGATTCCAAAACAATTGTTGTAGGTAGGTTTGGACTTTTTCTAATTCGATGGCCGTTAAAATCATTGATTATCTCCTTTTCTTTTTTTTAATTCTATGCTATTATAATGCTATGATAAATAAAATACAAGAAAAAAAAGTTTTAGCGGATAAAATATCGGTGGCTCCGATGTTGGATTGGACGGATAAACATTTTCGATATTTTTTAAGACTGATTTGTAAGCGGGCAGTCCTGTATACGGAAATGATAGCTTGTCCTGCTTTGATATTGGGCGATAGAAAAAAACTGTTGGATTTTCATCCGGCGGAAAATCCCTTGATTTTACAGGTTGGGGGAAGTGAGCCAAATTTAATGGCTGAATGTGCCTCTATGGCGGAAGATTATGGGTATCGAGGTGTTAATATTAATGCCGGTTGTCCTTCGTCCCGCGTTCAAGCAGGGCGGTTTGGAGCAATTTTGATGAAAACGCCCGAAGTTGTGGCGGACTGTGTGTGTGAAATGCAGGCAAAGTCCCACTTGCCAGTATCTGTTAAAACGCGAATTTCTTTGGCTGATGTCGGAGGAGATGGTTTTTCGGAACTTCTTTATTTTGCAGATTTAATGGCAAAGGCTGGCTGTCGGCACTTAATTATTCATGCACGGCAGGCAAAATTAAATTTATCCCCTAAAGATAATCGACAACGGCTACCTTTAAATTATGAACTTGTCTATCGTTTGAAAAAAAGTTTTCCCGATATGTTGATTTCAATCAATGGAAACGTATTGTCTTGGGATGAGACAGAGCATCATCTGAATTTTGTTGACGGTGTAATGGTTGGACGATGGGCTTATGGCAATCCGTATGCTATGGCAGAAGTTGATGGGCGCTTCTATCAGGATTCGCATCCGATTTTATCGCGAAAAGAAGTTCTTGAATCCTTTCTGCCGTATTTGGAACAAAATCAAGATAAATTATCCATTATCGGAACGCATATTGCCGGATTGTTTCATGGTTGTTCAAATGCTAAACAATGGCGTCAAATTGCAACCGGTAGAGATTTTCAGGCTATTAAAGAATTTATTTCTTCTTTGCCTTGACAGGGGATGATAAAGTATCTTTTTTATCATCCGGATTGATAATACCGGTGGATAAAATTATCTTTAAGGCTTCATCTACGCCGATTTTTAAAGGAGTGATGTCTTTTTGTGGCAGATAAATTAAAAATCCTGATGTCGGGTTTGGTGTTGTTGGTACGTAAATACTGACCAGTTTTTCTTTAGAATGTTTTTGTATCTCTTTATAAACCGGACCTGTTAAAAAAGCAATAGTATACATCCCTTTACGTGGATATTCCACTAATACCGGTTGGCGGAAAGCTGTATTCTTACCGGATCCTAAAAGTGTTTCAAAAATCTTTTTAAAAGCACTGTAAATGCCGGAGATAATAGGCAAACGGCCGATTACTCTTTGACCGATTTTCATAAAAGCCCGTCCGATAAAGTTTGCTGTCAGCATTCCGACTAAAATTAAAAAAATCAATAGCAATAAAACACCTACCCCCGGTAAGGCGTGGGAAAAATATCTTTCCGGATTGTACTTGTCCGGTATTAGAGCAGTGACGTTTTGATCTATGTATAAAAATAACTCAATAGCCAGATAAAAAGTAATGGCTAGTGGGGCGGTAACCAGTATGCCCGTAAATAAATATGTTTTTAAACTATGTTTTTTGCTTTTGTTCATATCTACCCCCTTGGTATATCCAATAAGATAAAAAAAATAGGCAAAAATGTCCAGCAAAAAATGAATAAAAACAAAAAAGAATGTAATAGGTCTTTTTTTTGCTTGACAAATGATAAAAAATATTGTATAAAGAAGCCCTATTTTATGTCAGTAAAGGATAAAAACACATGTTTGCAGTAATTAAAACAGGCGGAAAACAATATAAGGTTCAAAAAGATTCCGTTATTGTTGTTGAAAAATTAGATGGTGAAGCCGGCTCTGCGGTTTCTTTCGGTGAAGTCTTGATGGCTGGTGATAAAGTCGGTACTCCTTTTGTAGAAGGAGCTAGCGTTGCCGGTGAAATCGTTAAACAAACACGCGGTGAAAAGGTTATCGTTTTCAAAAAAATCCGTCGTCACGGTTATAAACGGAAAAAAGGCCATAAACAACATTTAACTGTTGTTAAAATTACGGATATCAAGGCTTAATTTAATAAGGAGATTAAACAATGGCACATAAAAAAGCAGGTGGTAGTACACGAAACGGTCGTGATTCAGAAGGTCGTCGTTTGGGTTTGAAAAAATCCGGTGGTCAAGCTGTTGTTGCCGGAAATATTATCGTTCGTCAACGTGGAACGGTTTATTGTGCCGGTGAAAATGTCGGTATGGGAACAGATCATACTTTGTTTGCCACAGCAGACGGTGTTGTAGAATACAAACGTAAAAAAGACGATAAAGTCTTTGTTTCGGTTGTTGCTGCTCAATAATCTGAAAAATGTAATTTTAAAAAAACCCCGCGAAACGGGGTTTTTTTATGTTTAAAATTGTTCAAAATTATAATTGATCGTGTTGCTCCTGTTTGGAAGATGATACCAATTTTGAAAATAATAAAAAAATAGGAAAGAGTGTTTGCTTTTTGATGAAAAATTTGATATACTGACTCTTATCAATTTAATATAAAGGAAGTAAAACATGAATAACAAAATTAAATATTATCCCGAATTATCGTCTAAATTATCTTTTCCGGAAATGGAAAAAGATATTATCCGTTATTGGGAAGAAGAAAAGATATTTGAACAGTCTATGGAAAAGCGGGCTGGTGCGGATGAATTTGTGTTTTATGACGGTCCTCCGTTTGCAAACGGTTTGCCACACTATGGACATATTATGGTGTCTTATGTTAAAGATACTATTGCCCGATTTCAATCAATGAACGGTAAACGGGTAGAACGTCGCTTGGGGTGGGATTGTCACGGATTACCGGCAGAAATGAGTGCTGAAAAACAACTGGGAGTTTCCGGTCATAAAGCCATTGAAGAATATGGTATTGCTAAATTTAACGATTTTTGTCGGAAAGATGTTTTGAAATATTCCTCTATTTGGGTGGATATGTTTAAGCGTATCGGTCGTTGGGTTGATTTCAATGATGATTATAAAACAATGGATTTACCCTTTATGGAATCGGTTATCCATAATTTTAAAGTCCTTTATGATAAAGGGTTAGTGTATGAAGGATATCGGGTTCAACCGTATTCATGGGCAGCACAAACACCGGTTTCAAACTTTGAGGTCAATCAGGCTTATCGGGATAAAACAGATACCGCCATTACCGTTATGTTTAAGTTAGAAAACGGTATGCATATTTTGGCTTGGACAACGACGCCATGGACATTGCCGTCTAACTTGATGTTGGCGGTTGGGGCAGATATTGATTACGCTATTATGGAAGAAGCTGGTGAAAAATATGTTTTGGCTGAAGCTTTGTTAGGTAAGTATAAGCAACAGCTGCAGCATGCGACTCAGGTCGGAACGATAAAAGGTTCTGAATTAGTGGGTATGAGATATGAACCTTTGTTCCCTTATTTTACGGATCTGAAAGAAAAAGGTTGTTTCCGGATTTTATCTGGTGATTTTGTCTCGGTTGAAGACGGTACAGGTATTGTTCATATTGCTCCGGGATTTGGTGAAGATGACTTTAATATTTGTGTTGCCCATAATCGTGATTTTCCGATTATTTGTCCGGTTGATGAAGCTGGTTGTTTTACGGCAGAAGTATCTGATTATCAAGGGCAACAGGTATTTGAAACTAATGAACCGATTATTGCCCGTCTGAAAGAAGAACGTAAGTTGGTTAAAAAAGAACAAATTACTCACAGTTATCCGTATTGTTGGCGGACTGATACACCTTTGATTTATAAGGCTATGAGTTCTTGGTTTGTGAAAGTAACCGATTTTAAATCCGATATGTTGAAAACAAATGAGGAAATTACCTGGACACCGGATAATATTAAATACGGTCGTTTTGGGAAAGGGTTGGAAACGGCTCCGGACTGGAATATTTCACGAAATCGTTTCTGGGGTGCCCCGTTACCTGTTTGGAAATCGGATAATCCGGATTTTCCAAGAATTGATGTGTTTGGATCTGTTGCTGAAATTAAGGAGAAAACAGGTTTTGATGTGACAGATTTACACCGACCCTATATTGATGAAGTTGTTTATCCGAATCCGGATGATCCCAGTGGGAAAACAATGATGCGACGGGTTCCTTATGTTTTTGACTGTTGGTTTGAATCCGGCTCTATGCCAGAAGGTCAGGTTCACTATCCGTTTGAGCGGAAAGAATGGTTTGAATCACACTTTCCAGCAGACTTTATTGTAGAAGGAATTGATCAAACACGTGGTTGGTTCTATTCCTTGCATGTTCTGGGAACAGCTTTGTTCGGAAAACCGGCGTATAAGCATTGTTTAGCAACCGGTCTGTTGATGGCAGAGGGTGGGGTTAAATTATCTAAAAAGTTAAAGAACTATCCGGATCCGTATCAGGTATTAGATACAATTGGAGCTGATGCGCTTAGATGGTTCTTGATTTCTTCTCCAGCGGTTAAAGCAGGGCAAGCACAGGTTGATAAAGAAGGTAAAGAAGTGGCTAAGGCCGCCCGTAAGGCGGTGTTGCCGTTCTGGAATGCTTATTATTTCTTCTGTTTATACGCCAATGCGGAAGGAATTAAAGCAGAAAAAATTACATCTTCAACCGATGTGTTAGACAGATATATCTTGGCAAAATTAAAGGCGTTGGTCAATCAAGTCAAAGAAAAAATGTTTTCTTATGATATGAATGTAGCCTGTAATGATTGTGCTGATTTCTTGGATATTTTGAATAACTGGTATATCAGACGCAGTCGGGCTAGATTCTGGGACGGAACGGATACAAATGCCTTTAATACATTGTATACAGTCTTGACAACATTGGCTGAAATTATGGCTCCTTTAATGCCGATGATGGCCGAATTTGTGTATCGGGGATTGACTGGAGAAAAATCGGTACACCTGTTGGATTATCCGACGACAGAAGGTATTGCTGATGAACAGGAATTGATTGCTCAGATGGATTTGGTGCGTCAGATTTCTTCAACGGCAAAATCTATTCGTGAGGAACATAAACTTAGAAACAGATTACCGTTAAAATCTATGACGGTTGCTGGTAAAAAAGCCGATATTTTAAAAACTTTTGTTGATGTTCTGAAAGATGAAGTCAATGTAAAAGATGTTTTCTTGCAAACGGATATTTCGGCTGTTGCTAATACGTTCTTGTATTTAAAAACACCTTTAATCGGAAAACGGTTGGGGCGTTTTATGGGGGCTATTATGGCGGCTAATAAGGCTAATCAATGGGCTATCAATTCGGATGGAACACTGGCTATCGCCGAACAGACTCTGTTGCCGGAAGAATTTGAATTGCGTTTGGTTTTGAAAGACGGTCTAACAGGGCAGGCTCTGCCGGATAATACGGCTGTTATTCAGTTGGATACCGTTGTAGATCCGGTTTTGGAGAGAGAAGGTATTGCTCGCGATTTTGTTCGCATGATACAATCCCGCCGAAAAGAACGGAATCTGGATATTTCTGATAGAATTACGTTGGCTTACCGTACTGATTCGGATTTGGTTAAGGCTGCTGTTGAAGAACATCGAGAATATATTATGGAACAGGTTTTGGCAACCGCTTTGTCTGGCACTGTTCCGGTAGATGCTCCGACGGAAGAATTAGGAGATAAGACAATCACTTTTGATGTATTGGTCTAATTGAATAGAAATGAAGATGCTCTACCTATTTGGTGGAGCATTTTTTTATCCAGACGGGTGTATGAAGTTATTTTATTTAAAAACGATGATTTTAAAACTTTATAATAGTATATATTTTTCAGTGTGATATACACAAAATGACTATATTAAATCTAGACGGTCGTCTAGATTTAATATATTACCAACTTATTTAATTTTGAAAAATAAGTCAAGAAAAAAATAAAAAACAGCTTGTATTTCTGTCAATTTTTATTTTATGACACCAATTCATCAAAAATAGGTATACTATATTAAATCTAGACGACCGTTTATTGATATACATGAAAGGATAAAACAATGGATAAAAATATAAAAAATACAATACAAAATAAACAAACGACGACCGAATCCGGCCGGAGTATGGTAGAAATGCTGGGGGTACTGGCAGTTGTTGGGGTTTTATCTGTTGGGGGAATTGTGGGTTATACCCATGCAATGAACAAATATCATGCCAATGAGATTGTTAGCGAAGTATCTATGATGGCAGTAACGGCATCGCAAGGATTGTTGCTAAACGGTGATTTTACATTAGATGAATATGGTGATGAGGTTGCCAGTTATTCGTATGACTACAACGTTGATTTTGGCGGAACAGAAGATCGTTTCAGTATTACGGTTCAGGGTGTAGAAGACGGTGTATGTGAAAACATAAAGAATATGAACTTCAGTGCATTAAATCAAATTCTTGTAAATGGGATAGCAGACGGAGATTGCACTGATCCCAGTGATGTCGAGTTTGTCTTTTATGATGATTTTGGCGATTCTTATG
>JAZLAQ010000003.1:0-49509 GCA_045613285.1 Alphaproteobacteria bacterium
GATATCGAGAGGTACGACCTCATTGGTAGAATATGCAGGTCAGAAAATCGGGGATTATGGGGTATCCTTATCTGAAAACGATTATGGCGATAACTTCTTTGGTATCCAAGTCAGTGGTATAGAACAAGCCGTTTGTGAACACTTACAGGATCAATGGCTATCTAATGCTTCCGATATTTATTTGGGGGATAGTTATTTAGATAAAGCCACCTGTGCAGAAGGAAATAATAATACGATAACCTTTGTGTTTAATGATTCCCTTGATTCGAATAAAGAAAGTACCGGAAGTGGTGATACAAATGAATCCGGTTGTGATCCGGCCTGTGAAAATGGTCAAAGATGTGTTCAAGGAGATTGTGTACTTTCCGCTATGGATTGTCCCGTTGAAAATTGTTGGGTGGATGAAGATAGTGGTGAAGAATACTGTTCCCTTGCAGAGGTGTGTTCAGGTATCTGTTCAGAAGAATACAATGAGTCTACCGAAGAATATTCCTATGTCTGCAAGACAGATGAAGAACTCGCAAAATGTCCTGTAGAAGAATGTTGGGAAGATGAAGATAGTGGTGAAAAATACTGTTCATTAGCTCCATACTGCGAGGCTATTTGTGGGGAAAATTTTGACGGTGATGGATATGAATGTCGTGATACATCCGTTCCACAGTGCAATTATAACAGTGATTGTAATGAATGGTGTCAGAAGCAAAACGGGGATTGTTTCTGTGATATAGGGGCTGACCAAACTGGAGGAATTTCAGGCAGATGTGCCCTTATTGAGGATAATTATGAACAAACAATCGGTATCGCAACAATTGGCTCTGACTTGACTTGGTATGGCGGAAACAATTGGTGTCAGGCGCAGGGGTTGATTATAGCAACGTTTACAGGTGATTATAAAAATGGACAAGAAGAACGTGGTAGAATATGTGATGATAAATTAAGCTTGGATAATCGGTTCTGGCCATGGGTAAATATTAACGGAAACCCAGCACGTGTCAGATGTGAAGACGATATATCATTTCCAAGAGATAAATGGGAATCAAGACAAGTCATTTGTGTTGATCCAAAAACATGGAATTAATATCGGATATAAAAAAGCCACCGGAAAACCGGTGGTTTTTTATTGTCAGAGCATCAATAAAATTATTCACGTTCGTTTGATTTAACTTCTTTCCAAGCTTCAATACCTTTTTCCATGATTTTTTCACGACTTCTGATTGCAGTTCTGCGAACTTTATTATCATCTTTGGCAATCTTATGATCAGAGAGAATACCCGCTGCGGAAACCATAGCCCAAGTTGCCGTCGGATTCTGTTGCAGTGTTTCCATTGTCCCTTTAGCAAAAGAACCCACATCCTTCACAACTGTTTTGGTTGCATTGTATCCTTCATTAATACCTGATCGAATACTTGCACAACCAGCTGCTGAAAAAACACTAGCAATTACACATATACCCTGAATCGATTTTACGATATCTTGTTTTGTCATTTTTCTATTTTCCTTTTTAGTTTAAAATTAAAACAATCGCCTTCCCTTGCGATAATTTAAGTTTACCCCAGTTTTCTATTTTGTCAATATTTTTTATTTTTTTTAAAAATATTACAACAAAAACAACAAGATATTATTTTAAAAAACTTGAAAATATATTTTTTATTGTTTAAAACGAACGATGTCAGCCCCCAGTTCTGACAACTTTTCCTCAATATTTTTATATCCGCGATCTACATGATAAACCCGCTGAACAATCGTTTCCCCTTTAGCGGCCAAAGCGGCAATCACTAAACCGACCCCTCCCCGTAAATCGGAAGAAGTAACAATCGCCCCGGATAATTCAGGCACACCTTTTATCAAAATACTCATATTATCTATGGTCTTAATATTCGCACCCATTCTATTCAATTCCGGTACATGCATAAAGCGATTTTCATAAATACGTTCCCGTACTAAAGATTCCCCGTTAGCCAAAGACAACATCGTTGTCAACAACGGTTGTGTATCCGTCGGGAAAGCTGGATATTCCGATGTAATCACAGGCGTAGCCGTCAATTTGGCATGTTTTGCGTTGACGTAAACACCTTTTTCTGTCTGTTCTAACTCTATCCGACTGGGAAGCAATGTATCCGTAACAGCCTGCATTAAAGACAGATTACCACCTTCAATAAAAATTTCACCTTTGGTAACAGCTGCTGCTACCGCAAAAGTAGCCGTTTCAATTCTGTCAGACACCACCTTATGTGTTGCCCCTTTTAACTTTTCAACACCTTTAATTACTAATGTTCGTGTACCGACACCTTCAATATGGGCACCCATTTTTTGTAACAGTTTAATTAAATCAATAACTTCCGGTTCTAGTGCCGGATTATGGATAATCGTTTTACCTGGGGTTAAAACCGCTGCCATAATCGTATTATGGGTTGCACCGACAGATATCTTCGGAAAAGTAATTTCAGCTGACTTTAAAGGACCTTTCGCCACGACATAGCCGTTTTCAATACCAACATTTGCCCCCATTTTTTCCAACGCATCAAGATATAAATCAACCGGTCTTGCCCCAATAGCACATCCACCGGGGAGCGATACTTTTGCTTCATGAAAACGCCCTAACAACGGTCCTAATACCCAAAAAGTCGCCCGCATTTTGGAAACATATTCATAAGACGCCGTTGTACTGGTTATATTTTTAGCCTGAATAACAATAGAATCCTTTTTTTGTTCTACATCGGCCCCCATACTGATCAATAATTCGGCAAGTGTTTTAACGTCCGATAAATAAGAAATATTTTTCAAAATAATCGGCTGATCCGTCAATAAAGCCGCTGCCATTAAAGGTAAAATCGCATTTTTAGCCCCGCGAACCTGAACATTTCCTTTTAATTTACGACCACCATTTATTTTGAACGCATACATTTTTGACGCCTTTCTGCCTGTTGTTTTTGCCGTAGTTTCAGGTTACGTCTTAGCGCCATAGCCTGCTTTAAAAAAGTCGCCAACCGTTTCGGTGAAAGAGACAAATTTTCACGTGCCTGTTTTTCCAAAGTTGTCAGTTCTGTTTCTGTCATTTAATCGGTGTCTCCAAAATAAATGTTGCCGGGCCCTGATTTTCAATAGATACCTGCATTTCTGCCCCAAAGATGCCTTTTTCAACAGATACACCTAAATCTGCCACTTTTTTCAAAAACAAGAGATATAACTGTTCTGCTGTTACAGGATTCCCTGCTCCTGTAAAAGATGGACGTCGCCCTTTAATACAATCCGCCAACAAAGTAAATTGCGAAATAATCAAAGCACTACCACCAATATCCAACAATGATAAATTCATTTTTCCGGCCTCATCTTCAAAAATACGCAAATTAACCAATTTTGAAGCCATATAATCTAAATCTTTTTCCGTATCCGTAGGTGATATTCCGGTCAAGACACATAGACCTTTGCCGATAGAACCAACCACCTGTCCCGATACCGAGACAGATGATTTATTAACACGTTGTATAACTAATTTCATTGCGGGGACTTTTGCTTACTCACCGATAAGTGAGTAAAATACCTTATTCTTCAAAAGTATATAAGCTGTCAAACCGAGCAGCATACATAACGTCTTTAACCTTTCCTTTAACGCCTTTGATAGTCAAGGTGACACCTTTTGAAGAAGCCTCATCATGGGCAATTACAAACATACCCAAAGCAGCTGAATCAATAAAATCACAATCCAGCATATTAAAAACTATTTTTTTATCTTGTGCACTTTTAATTAAAGACACAATTTCAAAAAAAGTATCATGATCACGGAATGTAAATGACCCTGAAATAACAATTTCTTTACCGTCTTTTATATTTAATGTTTTATAGTTCATAGTATGTTCTCCTTATCTTTTGTTTATCTTTACCTATTTTTTATCATTCGTCAAGTATTATTTTTTATTATATGATTTTTTTTTACGAAATACAAGATATGTCGGCTTTCGCCCGGCTGCAATTCCTTTCTTTTCATATCGAGTTGGTACCCAGTCCACTGGTGGTTTTGACGTGTCAGGATGAATCTGTTCAAACAAACCGGATAAAGCCATCTGTTCAACAGCCCATTCAGCATATTCGATTACATCCGTAGCCACATAAACAGCACCGGTATCTGAAACCATTCGTGCCAATTCCGGTATATTTCTTTGATTGATAAAGCGTCTTTCGGCATGACGGGCTTTTGGCCACGGATCAGGATACAAAACAAAAATCCGTTCAAAACACCCATCTGAAAAAGAGGGGAAAACAGGACGAATATCATCCGGCCATATTCGAACATTATCCGATCGACCTTCTTCCAAAGAACTATGGACTGCCTGTTTCATATGAGAACCGTTTAAATGGGCCAATAAAGATGCGACTCCATTCATAAAAGGTTCAGCACCTATAATACCAATATCCGGATATATCTTGGCCAACTCCGCCACATGTTCACCACCACCAAAACCAATTTCCAACCAGACTTCTTTCGGCGTTATACCAAATAATTGTGAAAAATCATAAAAACTTTCCGATTTCGGCAATACTACTTTCGGCAATAAATTTTCAATCAGATTCAAACGAGAACCCTTAATCGGTTTACCCTTTCTACGACCAAAAAATCTTTTATCTTCTGTAGGTTTTTCCATATATCAATTCCCCGCTGTACTGCTGACATTCCAAATATCTTCGGCATATTCGGCGACTGTTCTATCGATTGAAAACTTACCTGAATGTGCAATATTTAACAATGCCTTTTGGGCCCATAAACGTCTATCTAAGTAATCCTTGGACAATCTTTCCTGTGCCTCTGCATACGATTCGAAATCCGCCAATAACATATAATAATCTTTAAACATAATATTTTGGAATAACGGGACGAACAAATCCTTATTTTCATTCGGTGTAAATAGACCGGATGTCAACGAATCCATAACCCGTTTAATCTTCGGATTTTGATTGTAATAATCCCACGGATGATGGGAACTGTTTATCATGCGATCATGAACTTCCTCTGCCGTTAACCCAAACAGATAGAAATTATCTTTCCCAACCTCACGCAAAATTTCAACATTCGCCCCATCCAAAGTTCCTAAGGTCAAGGCCCCATTCATAGCAAATTTCATATTGCTGGTTCCTGATGCTTCAAAACCTGCTGTTGAAATTTGTTCACTGACATCAGAACCTGGGAATACAACCTCGGCAACAGAAACTTTGTAATCCGGAATAAAGACTACTTTTATCTGATCTTTAATACGCTTGTCATTGTTGATAATAGTCGCAATATTGTTTATCAACTTAATAATTAACTTGGCTGTTTCATAGCTAGGAGCTGCCTTTCCGCCAAAGATATAAACATGTGGTACCGGTAATTGAACACCGTCCTCTAGGATTGAAAGATACTGATGAATAATATGTAACGCATTCAATAACTGACGCTTATATTCATGAATTCTCTTGACCTGGCAATCAAAAATAGAATCCGGAGAAACAATCACGCCTGTTGTCTTTTCAATCAAAGAAGCCAATTTCTTCTTATTTTCAAATTTGATTTGATTCAATTCATCCAAGGCATTAACATCATTCGCCAACGGAGCCAATTTTTCTAATTCGGACAAATCAGTAACCCACTTACTGCCGATATGTTTTGTAATAAAACGTGATAATGGCTGATTAGAAGCCAATAACCAACGTCGCGGAGTTACACCGTTTGTTTTGTTATTAAAGCGTTCAGGCCACATTTCATAAAAATCAGGAACCAAATTATGTTTTAGCAACTCTGTATGTATTTCCGCCACACCATTAACAGAAAAACTACCGACAATAGCCAGATTTGCCATTCTAACTTTCTTTTCAGCCCCTTCTTCAATCAAAGACATCCTTGTCAATTTTGATGTATCACCAGGATATCTATCCATAACCTGACGCATTAACCAATCATTAATTTCATAAATAATCAACAAATGACGGGGTAATAATTTTTCAAACATAGAAACGGGCCATTTTTCCAAAGCTTCAGGCAATAATGTATGATTGGTGTATGCCATTGTCTTTTGTGTAATCCGCCATGCCTTATCCCAATCTAACCGATATACATCCGTCAGTAACCGCATCAATTCAACAATAGCCAATGTCGGATGAGTATCATTTAGTTGAATAACAACCTTATCCGGCAACTGTTCAAAATCAACATGTTCTTCTGAAAAACGTCTTAAAATATCTGAAATAACACATGAAACAAAAAAGTATTGTTGTAATAACCGTAAGTATTTACCTTCTACAACATCATCCGAAGGATATAAAACTTTTGATATTGTTTCAACTTTAATATTTTGTTCTACTGCCTCTACATAGTCCCCTTTGTTAAAAGTTTCCAGATTCAGAACATTTGTTGAACGAGCAGAAAACAAACGCAAATAGTTCACTGTTTGACCGCCAAAACCAACTATTGGCATATCAAAAGGAATCCCTAAAATCTGTTTACTATCAATCCAGTGAGGTTCACGATGTCCGTCTTTTTCTTCAAAAACGACCCGTCCACCGATTTGGACCAACTGAGCCCGATCAGCCCGCTCAATTTGCCACGGGGAAGACCGTTCCAACCACGAATCGGCATTTTCCTTTTGCCAGCCGTTTTCAAAATACTGTTTAAAAAGTCCAAACTGATAGTTAATACCATACCCATACCCCGGGAGGCCCTGAGTTGCCATTGAATCCAAAATACAGGCAGCCAGTCGCCCCAAACCGCCGTTACCTAAAGCTGGGTCATACTCGCAATCTAAAACTTCCTTTATCGGTATTGGATTATCCAAGTGTACATCATCCAATAAATCCATAATTTCGAAGTTAAACAAATTATTGGGCAATAACCGTCCCAATAAATATTCTAATGACAGATAATAAACACGTTTACTGTCTTTGGACTGATGCCGACGAGCTGTTTCAAACATATTGTCAATACATAAATCCCGAACAGCCATAGCCAATGCCAAAAACAAATGCTCTTTATGAGCTTCACAGACACGTTTAGACAAGGAATACTTGACATGCCATTCAATGCGTTCCTGTAACTGTTTTGCCGTTATTTTTTTTGTTGCTTTAATTTTTTTTGCCATTTCAAATACTCCTTCATTTTTATATAGGAATATCAATACAAAAAAATAACAATTTTTGCAAGAAAAAACTTTACTTTAATTCTATTTTTTATAAGAAGCCCGCCGGATTCGGTCATTTATAGCCAACCCCAATCCTTTTTCCGGTATCGGAGCCATCGCAATTTTTGCATACACTGTCTGTTCATCAGCCCGATGCAGATAATCAAACAGATGACTGGCGGCTTCGCATAAGTCTCCGGCGGGACTTAAATTTAAAGGAGCCCCCTCCCCAATATCACCAAAACCGATAAAAAACTCATCAGGTTCTGGTTGAATAACATTAATGCGAAAAGAATGACTTGGTGCATAATGTTTCAACATCTGTCCTGGAGAACTGGGTAAATCAGGATTCCCTGCCGACATCAAAACCGGTTCATTTAAAAAGTCTTCCAAATCTTCTTTTGCCACACCACCCGGCCGTAATAAAACAACATGTGGTCCGGTCAAATCAATAATCGTTGATTCAACACCAACGGCACAAGATCCCCCATCCAATATCATATCCACCCGTTCACCCAAACTGTCCCATACATGCCCTGCAGTTGTGGGGCTGATACTCTGGGAACGATTCGCTGAGGGCGCCACAATCGGCACACCTGAGCGACTAATTAAATCCAGTGCCACTGGATGATTTGGCATCCGAACCGTAACCGTTGATAAACCGGCACAGGCTAAATCCAAAGAAGGCGACATATCCTGTCTTTTTAAAACAAATGTCAAAGCCCCCGGCCAAAATTTCTTTGCCAAAGCCCAAACACGGCTGTCTGTATAAGCATAATTCCTTAAAACTTCCACATCTGCTATATGTGAAATCAAGGGATTAAAATTAGGTCTGTTCTTAGCTTCAAAAATACGTGCAACAGCCCGTGCATTATACGCAGAAGCCCCTAACCCATAAACTGTTTCGGTTGGGAAAGCCACCAATCCACCTTGTTGTATAACCTTTGAGGCCCGTTCAATATTTTCAGATGTTGCAACATATATCGTCATTTGATAAAAAAAGGTCCTGATATCAGGACCTTTTCCCTTGTAATCCCTTAATTAGGCAGCCGGACATTCAGCCGCTTTTTGAGCATTAAATTCAACCCATTTTGCATCTGCTTCGTCAGCCGGTTGAATCGCACCTTGCGGACATTCGGAAACGCAAACACCACAATCAATACAGACATCTGGATTGACAACTAATTGTGTACCGGCATCATGAAAAGCACCAACCGGACAAACTTCTACACAAGATCTGCACATAACGCATGAATCATTTACTACTGATGGCATTTTAATTCTCCTTCATTAAAAATAATCTTAAAAACCACGGAGTGCTTTTTAACCTATTTTATAAAAAAAATCAAGTCTTTTTTTTACTTGACAGGAAAATTATTTCTTTTTAAGATAGGGACTGATATAAAAGAAAGGATTAAACTTATGACAATTACTTATAAAACAGGCGATAAAGATACCCGTCCTTGGGGAACTTGGGAAGTTATCGCGACAGGGGAAACATATATCGTCAAAAGAATTTGTGTTATGCCTAATCAACAATTATCTTTACAAAAGCATCATTATCGGGATGAACATTGGATCATTGTTCAGGGGACGGCAGAAATCACTTTAGATGATAAAGTTTTTGTTGCAGAACAGAATACACCTATTTTCATCAAAGCCGAACAATTGCATCGTATTGCAAACAGAACAGAAACACCTGTCATATTCATTGAGGTTCAGACAGGAGATTCGTTAGATGAAAATGACATTGTTCGTCTAGAAGATAACTACGGACGGGTTTAATTTTCCTCAATCAAAACAGAAGAAACCGGTGGCAAGGCCGTGGGCTGAGCCACCGTTGTTATATTACTTTCAACAGAACGTAATTTACGATTGACAGCACGCGTTCTTGTCTCAGCCTCATCCAATGTTTTATGGGCTTGTTCAATATTTCGTTTTACTTTTTCAACCCATAAAGCATACTTTTCAAATTCCGTTTTAGCTTCATTTAAAACCTGCCACACTTCGCCGGATCTTTTTTGAATTGCCAATGTTTTAAATCCCATCTGTAAAGAATTTAAAAAAGCCCCTAACGTACTGGGACCGGCAACACAAATCCGATACTTATTCTGCAATTCGGCAGCTAACCCCGGACGACGCATCACTTCGGCATAAAGACCTTCTGTCGGTAAAAACATAATACCAAAATCTGTTGTTTTGGGGGGTAATATATATTTATCCGAAATCCGTTTAGCATCCTGTTTAATACGTTTTTCCAATTCATTGATTGCTGTTTCAACAGCTTCAGGATTACCTTGTTCACTGGCCTGAACCAATCGTTCATAGTCTTCTATCGGAAATTTGGAATCTATCGGAATAAGGACATCTCCATCCGGTAATTTAACAGCGAACTCAACAACTTCAGCTGTATCTTTTTTAATATGAGCATTTTTCACAAACTGATCTGGAGATAACATCTGTTCCAATAAATTACCCAATTGAACTTCTCCCCAAGTTCCACGTGTTTTAACATTTGTCAGAACACGTTTTAAACCGCCAACATCGGAAGCCAACGTCTGCATTTCCCCCAATCCCTGATGAACTTTTTCCAATCGTTCGGAGACCAATGCGAACGATTCGCCCAATCTCTTTTCCAACGTCGAATGTAATTTTTCATCTACCGTTGCCCGCATTTGTTCCAATTTAGCTGTATTTTCAGCCCGTAACGTATCCAGTCGTTCCTCAACAGCCCGACGTATCGAATCATTAAATTGTAATAAAGACTGCCCTAATTCCTGCCTTAAATCTTTTGTATCGGCATGTATCATCCGTTCCAAACGTTCCAGATTATCCGATATATGTGGTTGTTTTTCCAACAATAAAACACGAACCATCATAAACAAAACTAACCCCAACAAAACAATCAACAGACTTAAAATAACAATATTCATATAAAAATCCTTTCTTTTTAATTTATTTTAGGGTATTGTATCAGAAGAAACAAAAAAAATAAAACTTTTTTTAATTGGGAATAAAAAAATGCAACGTTTTTTTAATTTTTTACTGGCTTTAATCAAATGGCCACTAGCGTTAGGCATGATACTGATAATCCTACCTGCCTTAAAAGCAGATATGACAATATTATATCAGGGTCTGACTTTAAATGTTCTGGGATGTTTTTTTATTCCTTTGTTGTTTACAATTGTTTTATGGTTATTAATACCTGGAATAAGCGGTTCTTTTCTAGCCATTTTGGAACATGAAGTAACACATATGATTTTTGCCATTTTAACCTTTCACTCTCCTCAAGATATCAATATTCAAAGGGGTGTCGGCGGAAATTTTATTTTTAAAGGTCGTGGAAACTGGTTAATTTATCTAGCCCCTTATTTTTTTCCTACTTCTGCCAGTTTGGTTATTTTAGGCGGACTTGTTTATGCCTTTGCAAATCAGATACCACCTGATTTTTATTGGTTAGTTTTCGGTGTAATGACTGGTTTTCATTTAATTTCTACTTTAGATGAACTACATGTCGGACAAACTGATTTTCATGCAGCGGGACGCTTCTTTTCCATTTTATTTTTACCGGGGGCAAATCTAATCGTATATGGGTTGTTATTCGCTTATGCATGCTATGGTTTTCAAGGATTTATACAATATTTTCAAATCCTATTTGAAGAAATTCGTCTCTTTTCCGTATTATTTTTATAAATTTTTAATCTGACCACACAATAAATTAAACAGGTTTAATTAAATTTATACTTGACAAATACAGCATTTTTCTTTATACTGTGAAAAAAATCACAATATAGAGGTAAAATGACTGTTATTAAAGTTTGTTTAGGAACTTCTTGCTACGTTCGCGGAAACGATGGCACGCTGTCTTTTTTAGAGGATTATATTAAAAAAAATAAAAAGGATGCAACAATTGAATTGTCAGCCTGTCGATGTTCTGAACTATGTCAAGGGGGACCGAATATTTTTATCAATGACAAAAAATATGCCCGTCCGACAAAAGATGAACTTATACAGATTTTGGAGACTTTATGACCGATAAGAATGCTGTTGTCTATACTCTTTTCAATGAGTGTCAAGATTGTTATAAATGTGTCAGACGGTGTCCTGTAAAATCCATTCGGATTCATCAGGGACATGCCTGTGTTTTACCAGAAAAATGTATTGGTTGCGGGCGTTGTGTCGCTCCCTGCCCCAGCCACGCTAAACGAGTCAGAAATGATGTTGAAAGCGTTCGGCAATTGTTAAATTCTGGCAAGAGTGTTTATGTTTCTTTAGCCCCCAGTTGGCGTGCTTCTTTTTCTTGCACCTCACGCCAGATAATTGCGACTTTAAAGAAACTTGGTTTTAAAGGGGTTAGTGAAACAGCTTTAGGGGCTCAGGAAGTTTCTATTGAAACAGCCCGCTTGCTGAACAATATGGATAGAGGATTAATGATATCCAGTGCCTGTCCTGTTATCGTCAAATATATCCGTCTTTATAAACCGCATTTAGCAGAGTATATTGTTCCTTTAGCATCTCCGGCATTAACGCATGCTAAATTATTAAAAGAACATTTTGGTCAGGATATTTCCGTTGTCTTTATTGGTCCTTGTATTGCTAAAAAAGAAGAATCTGATACACATAAGGATTTAATTGATTTTGCTTTAACTTTTGAAGAATTAAAAATATGGTTAAAGGAAAGTGATACAAAAATAGAAGAAGGCGGTTGTTTCGGTGAAACTTTTGTTCCTTCTGTGGCTTGTGAAGGTAGTTTATATCCTATGGATGGCGGGATGATTGAAACTATTCGCAAAGTCGGTGTAAAGGAAAAGGTTCACTTATGTCCAGCTTGTTCACTGGAAGCGTTTGATTTAGCTGTTAATTCTCTTTCAAAAGAGTATATAAAAAGCCCAGTTTTTATTGAGGCTTTGGCCTGTTTGGGCGGTTGCATGCACGGTCCATGTATTTCTGCACAGATGTCAGATGCAAACAATATATCTAGGATTTTTAAACACTTAAAGAAAAGAGATGCTATTCCTCAAAAAGCAGAAGTCGTTGTATCCAAAGAATACACCCCTGAACCTGTTGCACAAAAAACATATACCTTAGAAGAACTTCGTAATGCATTACATACAATCGGAAAATATTCTCCGGAGGATGAATTAAACTGTGCAGGATGTGGCTATCAAACCTGTATGGATATGGGACGTGCCTTGTTAAATGGAAATGCGGAACCGTCTATGTGCGTGTCTTATATGCGCAAGTTAGCTGCTAAAAAAGCAACTGCCATGTTGAAAAGCATTCCTTCCGCAATGGTCATGATGGATAAAGATTTAAATATCTTAGAGGTTAATGAAGCATTTATCAAAATGTTTGTTCGTGATAACCAGGAACTGTATTTATCCCACCCACAGAAGTTAAATGGTCAATCCATTTTATCTTTCTTTGATGCATCCAAGATATTTTCTTCTGTTTTAATGGGCGGAAAAGAAATACAAAAAGAAAATTACAGATATCAGGGTAAAATTTATGATTTAAATGTATTTCCGATTGAAATGACCGTCAGTATCGGTGCCGTCATTACGGATATGACAAATGCCAATCATTCCCGTGAAATCGTAGCCCGTAAAGCCAAAGAGGTTATTGACAAAAATATTTCAACAGTTCAACAAATCGCATGTTTATTAGGTGAACACATGGTTGAAACCGAAACAATTTTAAACACGATTGCCAATGAATATAATATCAGCGAGGAATAAATGTTCATTGATATAGACTGTTCACAAGTAAAAAAATTCGGACAAAATGCATTTGGTGATTATTTTGTTTCAAAACGTGCAGATAATCAAGAACGCGTTTTAGCCGTTTTGTCAGACGGTCTAGGAAGTGGTGTAAAGGCAAATATCTTATCCTGTATGACATCCACGATGTTATTACGTTTTATAGAAGAAGATATCCCCATAAAAAAAGCGGCTCAAATTATTATAGATTCACTCCCTATTTGTCAGGTCAGAAAAATCAGTTATGCAACTTTTTCTGCTATTGATTGCCGAAATGACGGTAGCGTTTGGGTAGTAGAAGAAGGAAATCCCTCTTTTCTGCTGATAAGAAACGGGGAAGAGATTCCTTTGGAAAGCGAAATTATTGTCTCTCCAAAATCACCGGATAGACATCTACATTTATATAAATTTACTGCCCAAGTCGGGGATCGTATCATCTTTTGTTCGGACGGTGTTACACAGGCAGGAACCGGAACAAAAGAATATCCCTTTGGTCTACAACGCAAGGGATTGATTGATTTCGTTAAAAATTATGTCAGAACATCCCCGAATGTATCCAGTACTGATCTATCAAAACAAATAATCCAGAAATCTTTATCTGTTGAACCACAATCACATGCCGGTGACGATATTTCATGTGCTGTTTTATATTTCAGAAATCCGAGAAAAGCACTGGTTTTTACGGGTCCTCCCTATAACAAAATTAAAGATCGGGAATACTGTTTATCCTTTGGCTTCTTTTCGGGGAAAAAAGCTATTTGCGGAGGAACAACGGCAAATATTATTTCCAGGGAACTCAGAAGGGAAATTTCTACCTTACAGCAAATCCAATCTGGCGACTTACCGCCAATTGCTAAGATGAATGGTATCGACTTAGTTACCGAAGGTATTTTAACCTTATCCAGAGCACTGGAATATTTAGAGCATGAAGAACTTGAACACAAAGATGCGGCTGGTTATCTGATTGAGTTCCTGCTTGGGTCTGATATTATCGAGTTTATGGTTGGGGCTATGCTTAATCAGGCGCATTATGATCCAACACTGCCGATTGAAATTGAAGTCCGTAGAACCGTTATCAAAAAAATTAAAAAAGTTTTGGAAGAAAAGTATTTTAAACACGTTGTCATACATTATATATAGGAGGATAAAATGGCAAAAATTAAAGTAAAAATCTGTCAAGGAACAACATGCTTTGTTATGGGTGGAGATGTTGTTAAATCCATGTTGGCTCCTTTAATGGAGAAATATGCTGATAAAATAGAGGTTGAATCCGTCAGATGTTTAGGTGCCTGCAACCAAAGCGACGCCTTTTCAAAAGCACCCTATGTTTGTGTGGATGATGAAATTATATCATCAGCCAGTTTAGAAAAAGTAACAAAAGTTATTGAAAGTAAATTAAAATAAATGAATAGCACTTTAGAATTAGAAACAAAACGAATAAAACGGGAAGTATTAGTCCGTTTAATTAAAGCATTTTTATCAAATGATTTTTCTGAAAACACCAGATTAATTCCTTATGATATGCGTCCAAAAGGCTCAGAAGTTCCTTTCAGATGTTGTACCTATAAAGAACGGGGAATTTTACGTGCCAGAACGGTTGCCGGTTTAGGATTTTCCATTGAACAAGATGATGAAAGAACATTATTATCTGATTATGCTAAGCAGGCATTGGAAAGAAAAAAACCAGATCCCAATCCGTTGACGGTAGTGGAAAGTGCCTGTCACAGCTGTCCATCCGCCCGTATTTATGTAACGGATTTGTGCCAAAACTGTGTGGCCCGTCCCTGCATGAATGCCTGTCGATTTGGAGCTATTTCACATGTTGACGGTAAATCCGTTATTGATCCGGCAAAATGTAAAAAATGTGGTCTTTGCATGTCAGCGTGTCCTTATGGAGCTATTGTCAAGACAGTTGTTCCGTGTGAAAATGTTTGTCCGGTCGGGGCTATTGTCAAAGATGAAAACGGATATGCCCGTATTGATACAGACAAATGTATTTCTTGCGGGAAATGCGTATCTGCCTGTCCGTTTGGAGCTATTCACCCAAAATCGCAAATTATTGATATATTAAAGAACATAAAAGCCGGCAAACAGGTTATTGCTTTAGTTGCACCGGCTTTGATGGGGCACCTACCTTGTACACCGGAACAGGTTCAAGATGCCTTCATTAAAATCGGTTTTTCAAAGGTCTATGAAGTTGCTCAAGGGGCTGATATCACGGCTACAACTGAAGCTAAAGATTTCCAAGAACGTTTGGAAAATGGGGCTCCGTTTATGACAACTTCTTGTTGTGCTGGATATAATGAATTAGTCAAAAAACATTTACCGGAGATTAAGCCGTACGTATCCGATGCACATACACCATTGTACTATACGGCCGAATTAGTAAAAAAAGAATATCCCGATGCCGTAACAGTATTTGTCAGCCCATGCTTTGCCAAACGGCGGGAAGTACTTGACAATTCAAATGTCAATTACATCATGAATTTTGAAGAATTAGGGGCAACTTTAATTGCCATGGGTATAGAATTAGATACCTGTGAAGAAAAGGAATTTGAATATAACAGTTCCAAAGAAGCCCGTGAATTTGCTTTGACAGGTGGCGTAGCCCATTCGGTTCAGGTTGCCTGGCAAGGTGAAAAGGATGCTGTCAAACCCGTTATTATCAACGGATTAGACAAAGCCTCCATTCGTGACTTAAAAATGTATGCTAAAACAGGAAAATGTCCAGCCGGAAACTTACTTGAAGTTATGTGTTGCCCGGGTGGGTGTATTGCTGGGAATGCCTGTTTGGGTTCACTAAAGGATGCATTTAAGAAAGTTAAAGCGTATGGAGAAAAAGGACAATCACTAGAAGAAAGGAAAAAAGTATGAGTGAAGTCAAAACAATAGAAGATTTGGAATCTTTGATTGAACGGGTGCATATTGCCCAAAATCAATATGCAACTTTTTCGGAAGAAAAGGTAAACGCTATTTTTAAAGCTGCTGCAACAGCTGCTGATAAAATGCGGATTGATCTTGCCGAAATGGCCGTAGCTGAAACAGGTATGGGCGTTTTGGAAGATAAAATCATTAAAAACCATTTTGCTTCTGAATATATTTATAATAAACATAAGAATAAAAAGACCTGTGGTATCATCAGTCGTGATAAAGTGAATGGAACAAAAATTGTTGCTTCTCCATTGGGCGTAATTGCGGGTGTTATTCCGACAACAAACCCAACATCAACGGCAATTTTTAAATCCTTAATCAGCTTAAAAACCCGTAACGCGATTATCTTTTCACCGCACCCGCGTGCTAAAAACAGCACTATTGCCGCTGCAAAGGTTGTGTTGGATGCCGCCATTAAAGCAGGTGCTCCCAAAGATATTATCGGTTGGATTGATGAACCGTCTTTGGAATTAACTCAAACTTTGATGACACACCCGAAAATTCAGGCTATTTTGGCTACCGGTGGTCCAGGGATGGTGAAGGCTGCTTATTCTTCGGGCAAACCGGCTTTGGGTGTCGGTTCCGGTAATACACCGGCCATCATTGATGAAACAGCCGATATCGTGCGTGCCGTTTCTTCCATTTTGATGTCCAAGACATTTGATAACGGTATGATTTGTGCTTCCGAACAATCCGTCATTATTGTCAAAGATGTTTATGAAGCCGTCAAGAAAGAATTTGCCTATCGTGGGGCCTATTTGATGAATCAGGCTGAATCTGACAAATTGGCCAAAATCATTTTAACGGATAAAGGAACAGTCAATGCAGCTATCGTCGGTCAACCCGCATGGAAAATTGCAGAACTCGCTGGCTTTGAAGTTCCGCAAACAGCCAAAGTGTTGATTTCGGAACAAACATCCTATGATGTATCCAATCCTTATGCGCATGAAAAATTATCCCCGATTTTGACAATGTACAGTGCCGATAACTTTGAACAAGCATCAGATATGGCTTTGGCTTTGGTCACATTGGGTGGTTTGGGTCATACATCTGTTTTATACACAGATGAACGTGATCAGACACGCATTGATGCATATGCACAAAAAATGCCGACAGGTCGTATTTTAATTAACAGTCCGGCTTCACAAGGTGGTATTGGTGATTTATATAACTTCCGTTTGGAACCGTCTTTGACATTGGGTTGCGGTTCTTGGGGTGGAAACTCAGTCAGCGAAAACGTCGGCGTCAAACATTTGGTAAACTATAAAACAGTTGCAGAAAGGAGAGAAAATATGTTGTGGTTTAGAGTCCCGCCGAAAATTTATTTCAAACGCGGTTCAACCGATTTGGCTTTGCGTGAATTTGAAGGTAAAAAACGTGCCTTTATTATTACAGACAGATTCTTGTTTGATTCAGGGGCTGTGCGTACAATTACAGATACATTGGAAGAAATTGATGTTGATTATCAGATTTTCTTTGATGTCAAGCCCGATCCGACCTTATCAACTGTAGAACAGGCTTTATCCATGGTGCGTCCTTATGAACCGGATTTAATCATTGCTTTAGGCGGTGGTTCACCTATGGACGTGGCCAAAGTAATTTGGTTGATGTATGAACAACCCAATACAAATTTTGAAGATATTTCCATGCGCTTTATGGATATCAGAAAGAGAATTTGTTCAATTCCTGAATTGGGTAAAAAGGCAGATTTAGTCTGTATCCCGACAACATCTGGAACAGGTTCCGAGGTCACACCGTTCTCAATCATCACAGATGACGAAACACATGTTAAATATGCTATTGCAGATTATGCTTTAACACCGAAAATGGCTATTATTGATGCAAACTTTGTCGATGGTATGCCCAAAGGTTTAACATGTGCCGGCGGTATTGATGCTTTGGTGCATGCTTTGGAAGCATATGTATCCATTATGGCAACGAACTATACAAACTCATTAGCATTGGAAGCCATCAAGCAAATCTTCCGTTACTTGCCGGCTTCTTATGAAGAAGGTGCTAAAAATCCGAAAGCCCGTGAAAAAATGCATAATGCGGCTACTATTGCCGGTATGTCTTTTGCCAATGCTTTCTTAGGTATTTGCCACTCTATGGCACATAAATTGGGTGCGATGTACAACATTCCGCACGGCGTTGCAAATGCCTTATTGATTTGTCAGGTTATTCGCTTTAACGCAACGGATTGCCCGAAAAAGCAGGCAATATTCCCACAATACAAAGCACCAGAAGCTAAAAAGCGTTATGCCCAAATTGCTCACGTGTTGTATTTGGCCGATGAAAAAGCATCCGATGACGAAAAAGTTGAATTGCTGATTAAAGCAATTGCTGATTTGAAAGAAAAAATCGGCTTGCCCAAATCCATCCGTGAATGGGGTATTGATGAAAAGACATTTAACGAAAACTTGGATAAATTGGTCCGCTTGGCCTTTGATGACCAATGCACAGGTGCCAATCCGGTTTATCCGTTAATGTCGGATATCAAACAAATTTATCTTGATGCTTATGAAGGTAAATATTAATGACTGAATTATCCAATAAAGTCATACATCGGCTGACACTTTATCACTGTATTCTAAAATATACAGTCAAAGAACAGGATTATATTTCCAGTTTTGAAATTGCCGATTTACTGAAATTGGATAATTCACAGGTTCGCAAGGACATCGCTTTATGCGGTGTCCTTGGGCGCCAAAATTTCGGTTATCCGACAAAAGAATTAAAAAATGAGATTGAAAAAAAATTAGGATTCACCGAACGAAAAGAAGTTTTTGTCATCGGGGCCGGTAATTTAGGTTCTGCATTAGCAAACTATTCTGATTTTAAAGATTATGGCATTGACATTGTTGCACTATTTGACAATAATCCCTTAAAAATCGGAAAAACATTGAACGGAAAGAAAATTTTTCCCTTAAATAAACTTGAAAACTTGATATCCCGGGTTAATATCAAAAATATTATTTTAACTGTTCCTCCACAATATGCACAATCCATTACCGATTATGTTGTTCAGTGTGGTGTTCAGTGCATTTGGAACTTTACGCCAACCGTTTTAAAGGTTCCTTCTTCTGTTACTGTTTACTATGAAAATATCATCAGTAGTTTTTTACAGATGCGTAATAATTCAAACTAGAATAAACATTTAAATCTATACTGTTGCCTGACTTGTAAAAACACCGTATGTTATCGGTAAAACAGGAGCATCCGGAACAGATACAGGTTCTATTCTGTCCACACGTCCAAACAAAGGACCGCGACGACACAAAATCAGAAATTCATCTATTTCTTGTTTAGAACCATCTGCTAAAATCTCAACTGAACCGTTCATCCGATTACGAACCCATCCTGATAGATTCAGGTTCTCCCCCTGTCGACAGGTCCAAGCTCGAAATCCGACTCCTTGAACCCGACCATAGACACGTATATGTATCAGCATAATTCAAAAACTACTGCAATACTTGGAACAAGGAATTCATCAATTGATCCTTAAATTGTTCCTGAGGAGATTGTTCAGGTTGTTTTTCCAAAGTCTTTACAACTGAATCAGGTAATGGTATCATTTGATTTTTTAATTCTTTTTCCTTTTGTTGAGCAACCGTTAAACGCCCTAAAATATTTTGACAAATCGAATAAGGCTTATACTCTTCTTTTTCTGCTTTAGACGTATCTGTCTTAAAAATTTTATTAATACCGAATTGAAGAACTTGCTTTTTCAATTCATCTTGATTTAAGGCAGCACTCGGTTGCAGCAATGTGCCACCGATTTTAATAAGTCGCGATATAGATAAATCACCTAGTTTAGGAAAGAAAGGAAGTAATGATACATTCATTTTTTCAGTCGTCAAATCAATATCGCCACCAATTAAAAAATTGATTGTAGATGTTTCTAAAGCGATTGTATCATCACTGATAATACGACCATCCCGAATATTCAAACGGACAGCCCCACATAAAATGCGACTTTCCAAATCTGTTGTGGAGAGTGCAACCATATTTGGTGTACGAAGTGAAACCCCCATAGAACTGGGCAATTCATTGAACTTTTCATTGATAACGGTTCCATCTGAAAATTCTATTTCAGCATTTCCATTTAACTGCTTTATAATATCTTGGATTGTATTCCCTTGTGCATTTAAATCCAAATATCCATCAACAGTCCCTCCCCGTATAAACTTTGAAATACTTTTTACAAAATCAGGTTTTATATCGGAAAATCGGATTTTCGTATCATATTTTGTTTGTTGGCTTCTGACATCTACTACAATATCTGTTAATACATTTCCACCTAAAAAAGAAACTTGAGCATCATCAGTACTTAAAACACCATCCAATAATTTAATTTTACCGGATACACCTAAATAGTCTTTAATTTGTTCACTAATTTTCAAGTGTGGTAAATTAAACGAAACATCCGCATTTAGATAATTCAAAAATGAAGCATCTATATAACCGTTTGGTATCATTTTTACTTTTGTATGCTTAACCCGAGGCATGGCATAACCTGTATTCACTTCCTGATATAAATCATGGATATCAAAATATTCGGATTTAAAACCTAATTTCAATAATGGTTTGTCATTTTGCCAAAGCAAACTACCTTCTGCCAACAAATCAGAACGTTCTGCTGATAAGTAAAGTTTATGTAGTGAAATCTCCCTCAGCATAAGGGTTGTATCTATATCCATGGAAAATGGTTTCAAATGCCAAAATTGTCCCAACGTCATATCCGATAAAACCAAGGTTCCTTTTAAATCAACCTGTGGGGTTGTTTCTAAATTTCTAACCGAACCGGTTAAATTGGTATATAATTTACTACCACCCAAAGCAAAATTTAATTTTGTGATTTCAAAATCGGTTAAATTTCCCTGAAAAACAGCCTCCAATTTTGCCTTTTGATTTGGAATTAAAGCATTTTTAATACCAAAATTTTCACAACTTTTTTTGATATCCATAACCGTCACATTGGTATTCAACAGTAAATTTTCAAACTTAGTTGTATCACCAATACTACCGGATAAATTGACAGAAATATCAGCATTTGAAATTTCGATATTAAACAGATAATCTGGTTGTTGTTGTACCAATTCCAATAAATCATCAACCGTACCAGTAACTTTAAATGTCCGATTATCTGCCGTAAAGTTGAAAGAAAAAACTTTTAACTGCTTAAACGATACATTATTCAAGGATAAATTATGCGTCATCTTTTCATTTATTGCCTGAATATCTAACTTTTGAACTGTAATATTATCCACCCGAATAGAAAAATTTTTATTTTTTTGTTCTAAAGGTAAAGAAGCATTTTCTTTTTTAGGGAATATCCAATTCTTTTTGTTACCGTTTTGGATCAAATTCATCATCGTTTTACCCAAATCAATACTTTGAATTTCAATACGATCAGATAAAAGCGGAGCCAATGCGACTGTCACATCACCGGTTGATATCCATACAAAAGGTTTATCCGCTGAAAAAGAATCCGGATTTTCAATGCGAACATCCCTAATTCTAATTGTCGGTACCATCGCCAATTTCATATCCATAGAGCCAATCGTTACCGATCGTCCTAAAGCAATAGATACCTTTTCAGCTATCAAATCCTTATAACTATTTAAATTGAATGTAAAAACAAAAATAAAAATACCAAATATCAAAAAAACAAAAAGGACCAAAAAAATCTTTAAGAATGTTTTCATGTTAAATCTCCTTCATAAAAAAATCAAACGGATGTTCGGCATCCTTTTCATTAAAACCTAAAAAGTCAAATGTCTTTTCCATATGGGCTGGTAAATCAGCACACACTTCTATAACACCTTTAGTCGGATGTGGAATTCGAATTGCACGGGCATGCAAATGCAATTTTTTGTTATTATCTATACCAACGGCATAAGACCGTTCTCCTCCATATTTACCATCACCAATAATAGGTGTATTTAAGGCTTCGGCAGCATGTACACGTAACTGATGAGTCCGACCGGTTAAAGGACTCATTTCCAGCCAGGACGCTTTTCTACCTAAAGAATCAATAACTCGATAAAGCGTCTGAGCCTTATCACCATTTTCAAAATCGATTTTCATTTGTTCACCGCCACCGGCACCGGATAATTTAGAAAGCGGAGCATCAACTTTACCTGTTCTGAGTTTTGGTTTACCGACAACGACAGCCCAATATATTTTCTGAGCCTCTCGCGATTTAAAGGATTTTGCCAACTTAGCGGCAGCATTTGCCGTTCGTCCCAAAACCAGAACACCACTGGTATCTTTATCCAGACGATGAACTAGGTGCGGTTTTTCATTTAAATCAAATCGCAAAGCATCCAATAATCCATCTATATGTCTTTTTGTTTTTGTTCCCCCTTGGACGGCAATACCGGCAGGTTTATTCAAAATAATTACTTCTTTATCCTTGTAAATAACCAGAGATTTCATAAACTCGATATCCGCTTTTGATATATCTACCGGCAAATCCGACTTTTCAGAAATAGTTAAAGGAGGTATTCTAATTTCATCCCCTATTGATAAGCGATAAGAGGTTGTCGTTTTTTTTCCATTGACCTTAATATTCTTAGAACGTATCAGTCTTTGTAACTGTCCATTTTTCAAATCTGGATAATGACGGGAAAACCATCTATCCAATCGTATATCATTGTCTTGTGCCTGAACCTGAACTACTTTTATGGCCATTTTAATACCTCTCTTATCTTTTTTGGCACATTTAGAAACAAAAATCAAGTTTTATTTTGAATTTTTTGACGTAAATTATTCCAATATTCTATTCTTTTTTTAATTTCCCGTTCATAACCTCGTTCATTTGGGTTATAAAATACCTGTCGTTTCATACCGTCTGGAAAATAATTTTGACCGGAAAAGCTGTCTTTTGTATCAGGATCATACTGATACCCCTGATTATAGCCTAAATCCTGCATCAATTTTGTCGGAGCATTTAAAATATGCATCGGTGGCATCAAGGTTGCCGTTTCCCTTGCTACCTTTTGTACCGAAATCCAAGCTGCTTCAATACTGTTGGACTTAGGTGCTGTTGCCAGATAAACAACTAAACCTGCTACGGCCAAATCTCCTTCAGGGGAACCTAAACGTTCATATGAATCCCAAGCCGAATGGGCCTGAACCAAAGCACCAGGGTCTGCTAATCCGACATCTTCCGTTGCGAATCGCATTAAACGCCTTAGAATATACTTCATATCCTCACCAGCCTGTACCATACGAGCCAACCAATAAAGACCGGCATCTGCATCAGAACCACGCAAAGATTTATGCAAAGCCGAAATCAGATTATAATGTCCTTCTCGATCTTTATCATAATTTGGCAATCGTTTTTGGAGCAATTGTTCTAAGCTAGATTTATCCAATATTTCATTTGGTAAAGCATATTGAAAAACACTTTCAACTAAATTAACAAAATAACGACCATCCCCATCTGCCAGAGCTTTCAAATAATTCTTTCCAACTTCATCCAACGGTATCGAATAACCTATAATTGTTTCGGCCTTAGTTAAAATCCTATCCAAGGCTTCGTCAGATAAACGATTCATTGTAAAAACTTTACAACGACTAAGCAAAGCGCCATTCAATTCAAAAGATGGATTTTCCGTCGTAGCCCCAACCAGAACAATCGTACCATCTTCCACATAGGGTAAAAACCCGTCCTGTTGAGACCGGTTAAAACGATGAATTTCATCAACAAACAATAAAGTCCCTTTACCCATCCGACGACGATTTTGGGCTTCCTGGAAAACTTTTCGCAGGTCTGCTACTCCTGAAAAAACAGCAGATAATGATTCAAAATAAAGGTTTATTTCTTGGGCTAAAATGCGGGCAATCGTTGTTTTACCACACCCCGGTGGTCCCCATAGGATAAAAGAACTCATCCGACCGGACTGTATCATCCGAAATAACGGTCCTTTTTCTCCCAGTAAATGATCTTGTCCCACAACATCTGACAAATTCTGCGGACGCATTTTATCAGCTAATGGTTTGTCTGTCAATTTTTCAAACAATGTATTCATGAAGAAGATTATATCAGACTTTTATTTTTTTTGCAACCGGAAAGAAATTTCCCTATAAATTCATCTTTAATTATTACTATTTTCTTTTTACCTAGATAAAAATGTTTTTTTTCACATTTTGGTATTGCAATATAAAAAGTTGTATGCTAATTTGAGGAAAAGGGGTTTGAAATGACAAAAAGAAAAAATCGGATATTAGATATCTTATCTGATATACAAAAACCAAATGAACATTTAGAAAAAACTTTATTCCGTTTGTTAAAGGATGGAGAATCTTTAGATCTATTTTTAACAACAGTCATTCAAAATCCAAGGGACAATAAACAGGCTTATCGTTTAATAACAGAAAGTTTCAAAACAAAGCAAAAAAAATGGGATTGGTTGTATCGCTATCGGGATGCCTATACAAATTATATCAACCATTATTTCGCTATGGCCGAACGAATTGAAGATATCCTGAAAATTATGCCGAATTTAAACCCATGGACACTGGAACAGCGTTTCGGTAAAATCAGGATGGGAACAATCCCTGATATTTTTGAAAATGAAACATCTTTTTTGACTCTGGTTAAAAAAATAAATACATCTTCCGCTGTTAAAACATTCAAGCATATCAAAAAACTGGAATGTTCTTTACCTGATTTTCAGGAAGCCTTTCCGGCAGTAAAAAAAATAGACTGGTTTAACTTTTCCCAAAAAAGTGATTTTTTACGGGATTTATTACAAAAAAAATGTGGCAAACCTTTTCAAATCAAACAAAATGGAAAAATTTATCAAATTACATTCCTATGTAATCCTTTTTCCAGTAAGATGGTTTTTGAAATAAAAATAAACAGAAAAGGAAGTTATATTTTAAAAGAATCCCCTTACCAATTCTTAAACACCAAAAATGACCGCGTCCGTAAAGAACATGAAAATATGGCTATTCGGGCAGATTCCACCTATTCCAATGCAATCCTGGAGTTCTATTTAAAATTGAATAACTGTCCACATGTATCTGATATTCTTTATTATAATTTCAATCATGAAGTTGTTTTATATCAGGCAGAAAAAGGGGATTTTATTACAGACATTTTGCCGAATTTCCATGATTTTCACAAGAAATTTATCCCTGATTTAGCCCGTTTGGGTATCTATATCAACGATATCAATAGCGGTAATTTTATGGTTTCCAAAAAAGACGGACAAATAAAAGTTATTGATACAGGTCATGCCAGTTTTATCAACCCCTTAACCCCTGGTATCCCCGGTTTAACCTTTACATTAGGTAATTTATGTGGGCAAGATTATATTTCGGAAGCTGGCGTCTTGGATTTGGAGGATGTATGACAGATAAAAAATATTTACAGGCATTAGCCGATGGATTAGGTATCACAGACACAAAATCTTTATCCGTCATTATGGGACCGGATGAATTAAAAAATACTTTATCAGGATTAAAAGCGCATGATTTTGATGATGAAAAAAGACTGATTACCCTGCATACCCATACACAAGCATCCGACGGACAATTAGATGCATTATCGTATTTAGAAAATGCCATTTCCTATAAAAATAAATATGGCTATCAAACACTGATTTTAGGCGTAACAGACCATGACGGTTTAGGATCATTACCAACAATCGTTAAGGAAGTCAGCCAAAATCCTGACAAGTATCAGGGTATTCGTATTGTTTTAGGCTGTGAATTGAGCTTAATTCACTTTGATACAACCATGTTGCGTCCGATTGATTTTGAAGTGTTGCATTATGGTATTAATCCATTTGACAAAGAATATAATCAATGGTTTTGTGATCTAAGAAAACTCAGACAAAAAGCACTGCCCCAAATTTTTGAATTTTTCCACAAAAAATATCCGAATGATGATTTTTCAATGGAGGATTTTTTATCCCAACACCCTCTTATGAAAAACGGTTTTGGAAGCTATTTGGTATACATTACACCACAATATTTGTGTGGTAAAATTAAGGATACATCGCAACACGCTTTTATTTGGGATTACTTTCGACGCATCGGAACAATTTTAGCGGATGACCCCAAAATTGCTTTTTGGCATACGTTGGATGATGTCATTACGCAGTTCAAAAAACACGGGTTTGGTTTTTTAAGCCTTGCCCATCCCTATCGTATCCAATTAGACGGCAAAATATCCGGTTCCGGTCCGGACTTCTTATACCGTTTTTTAACAACTTTACACAATAAAGGGATAGAAGGAGCGGAAATATTTTATGCCAATTTGAAACAGCCTTTATCCGATTCCTTTGACAAGGTATATAACAGAGGAACACCAACTACCGATACGGATTATTGGGTTAAAACCATTCTTGATTTTGCGGATAATTATCACATTATAAAAACCGGCGGGACGGACAGTCATATTCCTTTCCTTGGAAGCAGAAAAAAACAAATTTTAGAACAACTAAAACAACTGTGGCATGACTATAAACCCCTCATCCGTGAAGGGTATCAAGTGTTAAATAAAGAAGTTACTTTGGGATTACCAGCTCCCTGTATGCCACCGGAAACAACCTATAAAGATACAGGTATCGGATCGGCCTATGGTACTGGAGCAAATAAGATTATTGACTTCTTTGGCGGTATTTTTGACAAAATACAATTAGGTCCCATGGGGAAAACTTATCCGGAGACAAAGCATTCCCCTTATGTGTCCGATTTAAAACCAAATCCTTTTTTATTACCGTTAGAAAAACTAGCAGAACAGGGATTGATTTCCCAAAAAACACTCACTGATATTTATAATACCCCTAAAACAGATGGAAAAATATCCTTTAACAATGTGGAAAGAAATTATGAAAGAGCATTAAAGGAAGCCTATAAAAACAGTAAGACAGAACTATCTTATGATGATTTTATTCAGGATATTTTTAATCAGTTTACCAATCAAACAGCCATAAACTATATTACCGATTTACAGGTCAAAATTCCAAATGACACACCTGATTTAAATAGTGATTTATTTTTAGAAGGATATTCTTTAGGATCACCGGCAGATGCCTTTTGCCCACATGCCCGAAATTGGCATTTTCCGGTCTTTAATCCAGATTTACTGTTTACCCAAGACGGTCAATTAGGACCAGCCGGTCAAGTGTGGTACAATATCATAGATAAAACAATGACCGGTGCCAGAGGCGGTCTGCGTATTGATCATTATATCGGTTTTGTCAATCCATTTGTGATTTCGGACAGCAATCCAGATGACTGCGGTCGGCTGTACAGTTCCCCAAATCATCCGGTACTGGGTAAATTTACCAAAAACAATATTGAACAATTCGGAGATATTACCGAAAAAATTATTTTGAATTGTGCCAAGAAACACAACTTGACTGTTCAGGATATTTATACAGAAGATATCGGTTCACGTCCAGCGGAATTGGATAGCGTTATGGAACGATTCGGACTAGGACGATTGCTGGTTGCTCAATTTGCTGAACCAACAGATTGGCAACACATGTATCATTTAAAGAACGCAAAACCAAACGACATAGCCGTTTTAGACACACATGACACCCCGTCCGTTCAAATGTTTTTTGACAGCCTATCCCCTGACAGAAAAGTACAATTTGCATGGATGTTAGCATCGGATTTACGCTTTCATTATAATGATGATTTAAAACAACTATCACAACTTGTCAGAATGCAGTGGGGGGCTTTATTAGCTTCACCAGCGAATCGTGTTCAGGCTTTTTTCACCAGTTGGACTGGTCAAATCGGTAGATACAATACCCCCGGCAATCCGGATAAATGGACTTTACGATGTGTTTCAGATTTTGATTATGTGTACTTTAAGAACTTTGCAAAAGGACTGGCTTATAATCCCTTTGACGCAATAGCACTTGCTATTTATGCACGTGGAGATGGATTTTATCAACTGCATGAAAACTTAGTTCATCGCCTACGTCAAGCCGAAGAAAAAATATATCATTTGGTACAAGAATTGTGATTTTTTATTTGACGCATATAAAAATATGTTCTAAACTGGTGGTAAAGGAATAAAAAAATGAAGACAATACTTTTGAAATTTTACACACCGATTTTATTCAGCCTCTTTTTTATCATCACCAGTGGTTGGGTGGGTTGGTTGTCGAATCCAGAAAATCCCGTTGTTTTTTATGAAGTTGGTGGTGGTTTGGATTATATAACTTATTTAGCCTACAGCATTGGAATTTTTGTTGCTCTGTTCTTCTGGAGGGATTTTATCGGAACGAGCAAACAAAAAAGTTATTTTGCTTTTCTTTTCTTATGGCTGATAACGCTGTTACGGGAGATGGGGGCTCAACACTGGTTGACAAAACATGATACAACTGCCATTAAAATCCGTTTTTTTACAAATCCCAACAATCCTCTATCCGAAAAAATAATTGCCGGTATTATTGTTGCAGTAGTTTTGTTTGTGGCCTTATGGCTTTTAATTAAATATTTACCAAGAATGATAAAGGGTTTTTTCACATTTAACCCATTATACTGGACAATTGCGACCTTTGGAGGACTTGGGGTGTTTTCCCAATGTGCCGATAGATTACCCAGCAATTACTTTAAGGCTACCGGAGAACGTCTGAATGAAATGACTCTGTGGTTGTTAAAAATAATAGAAGAGAGTGGTGAAGTCTGTTTACCTTTATTATTTGGTCTTGCTTTTATTCAGTATCATTTTATTATCAACCAGAAAAAACGGTTGATGCGTTTCAGAAGAAAGTAGCTTATGACATTCAGTATTGATGATTTTTTGGGTGGACAGGTTCGCTTGAAGCAATATCAAAAAGGATTGCGAGCTACTTCCGATTCTGTTCTGTTGGCATCTGCCGTTCAGGCAAAGGCAAACGAAACTATTCTGGATGTAGGAACTGGCAATGGAGTTATCGTTTCTTGTCTGAATGCCCGCATTAAGCATTTGAATTTAACAGCTTTAGACTATCAGGAAGATTTATTAAAACTAACACAGGAAAATGCTGTCCTAAATAATTTTAATTTGGAAACCATAGAAGCTGATATTCAAAACCGTCCTTCCCCTATTCATGGTCGACAATTTCACCATGTTGTAACAAATCCGCCATTTTATACCGAACCGTTTAAAAGAATGGATAAACAAACGGCTAAAGCGTACCAACAACAAATCAGTGTTCGGGAATGGTTGGAGTTTTGCTTACGTCACATTCGGGCCAAAGGGACTTTAACACTTATTCACAGACCGGAATCACTACCAGTTATTTTATCTGTTTTAAACGGAAAACTGGGGGGAATTGAAATTATACCCATTGCCGGCAAGGCAAAGGAACCTGCAAAAAGAATTATCATTCGTGGTCGAATGAACAGCAGAAAACCTTTAACAATACATCCAACCTTGGTTTTAACAACACTTCAAAACAAACAAACCAATTTAGCCGAAGCAATTTTCAGAAAAGGAAAGAGTTTAGATAATTTTTTAAAAACAACTTGACATTTAGGATAATTTTAGTATATTATAGCACATATGGTCCCGTAGCTCAGTTGGATAGAGCAACAGCCTTCTAAGCTGTGGGTCGCAAGTTCGAATCCTGCCGGGATCGCCATATAAAAAAGACCGTTTTTAAACGGTCTTTTTTATATATTGATTTTAACGAATTTAAAATTATAAAGAAAGCTTTTTTTATTCTTTTATCTTTAATAATTTAATATTCGGAAAATCTTCTTCTGCTTTACCCAAATGCCATGCGTTTCGAGCCAAAAAGACAGGGAAACCATCATGATCTTGTGCCATTGTTCCCGTATTTTTAGAAACAAACTTTTCAACTTCTTTTTGTTCCCCACTCACCCAACGAGCCGTGTAATAACTTGTCGGTTCAAAAATCACCGGAACATCAAATTCGGTTCGAATACGGTCAGCCAATACCTCAAACTGCAAAGCACCAACAACACCGACAATCCAATCAGATCCGATATTAGGTTTAAAAACACTTGCCCCCCCTTCTTCCGCAATTTGTTCTAAAGCACGCCCTAAATGCTTGGCCTTTAACGGATCAACGGCACGAACTTTTTGTAATAATTCCGGAGCAAAAGACGGTATCCCTTTGAATGATAATCCTTCACCTTCGGTAAAAGTATCCCCGATTCGCATACCACCATGGTTCGGTAATCCAATAATATCCCCAGCATAAGCATCTTCGGCCAATTCCCTATCCTGAGCCAAAAACATAACCGGATTATGTAATATCATTTGCTTGTTACTTCTCAAATGGACTAGTTTCATCCCCCGTTTAAAATGACCGGAACAAATACGCATAAAGGCAATTCTGTCCCGATGTTTCGGATCCATATTTGCCTGAATTTTAAAAACAAAACCTGATACTTTTCCCTCAACCGGTTCAACAGGACGAACAGATGTTTCCTGAGGTCTGGGACTGGGAGCTAAATCTACCAAAGCATCCAACAACTCTCGCACGCCAAAGTTATTGACGGCAGAACCGAAAAACACCGGAGTCAGATAACCTTCCTGATAAGCCTGCTTATCAACCGGTTTACAAAGTGCCTGAACCATTTCAACATCTTCGCGCAATTTTGATACTTGATTTTCTGGAATAACTTCATCCAATTTTTTATCTGATAATCCTTGTATCACTTCGCCTGTTACGGGCAAAGAAGACTTGTCCCCCGTGCGGTCCATCAAATTCAGTCTGTCATGTCGCAGATCAAAACATCCTTTAAAATCTCGCCCCATCCCTATCGGCCAAACAGCCGGAGCAACATCCAAAGCCAACGTTTGTTCAATTTCTTCCAACAATGCAAACGGATCCTGTCCTTCACGGTCCAGTTTATTGATAAAAGTAATGATCGGAATATCACGCAAACGGCAAACTTCAAATAATTTTTTTGTCTGCGTTTCAATCCCCTTAGCACAGTCAATCACCATAACAGCCGAATCAACCGCCGTCAAAACACGATAAGTATCTTCTGAAAAGTCTTCATGCCCCGGGGTGTCTAACAAATTAAAAGTACAACCACCGTACTCAAACGTCATAACCGATGAAGCAACAGAAATACCCCGTTCCTGTTCAACCTTCATCCAGTCTGAGTGAGCTCGCCTTTTTTCACCACGTGCTTTAACGGCACCAGCCTGGTTTATCGCACCACCAAACAGCAATAACTTTTCAGTCAGTGTTGTTTTACCGGCATCCGGATGTGAAATAATCGCAAATGTTCTACGTTTTGAAACAATATCTGTTAAATTTTCTGCCATAACTGTATCCTTCTGTTTCAGATGAATATACAAAAAAATCAATAAAAAGTCAAGGAATATAAAAAACGCCTTGACAACCTTACATAAAAAAGTAAAATATAACTGTAAAAATAAAACGGAGGTATTTTATGTCAATTTTAAAAAAATGTTCTGCAAAAAAAACTATTTCAGGAGATGTCAATGATTTGGTATCTGCCGGTTTACCGGATGATATGCTGATTTTACTGGGCAACAAAAACAGCAAAATGTATAAAAAAATGTTGGAATCTGCAAAAAAATTAGGTCTTACTCCGCAAGGAGTTGTCTTAGGGCCGGCCCGCTTAAATGAAACAACTAAAAAAAGCCTTACCGATAAAAAATCCAGATAAATATGTCTATACTCAATAATAGAAACTACTATATCCAGCCGACAAAAGAAGGGGTTTTTATCATCCTGATACGGGCACGGGAAGATGAGGCAGAACGGGCTGCCGTTATGTATGATGGCAGAAATAATGCTTTGTTTTTAAGGCGTCCCAAAGAAACGATTATACTGGATTACATTAATCCTACTATTCAAAAATCATTGGTTGAATCAACGGAAGTTGCCATTATGGAGTTGGATTTTATTAATGAAGATGTTGTTCGGGCATATAAAGTTCCGATGCGTCGTGTTGATGAAATTTTCGTAGCCACACATCAAACGGTTACATCTTGGGGATAGATTGTAAAAAAAATATTTCCTCCTATTTGAAATAGGGGGATTTTTTTATGCAGAACATTCTTTTTTTTGATTCGGATAACGTGTTAAATGAATTTATATCTCAACATCCAAATAATCTAATCAATCCTATTTTGTTAAATAAAACCTTAAATTCTTTATCCAAAAGTGATTTAAGGCCTTATTTAAATTGTCAGATTATTTCTTGTTTTACACACTCGGAAATTTTATCAACTCAAAAACTAGACTTGTTTCCCGATTTAAAACTGATTGCAACACGTTCAACCGGTTTTAATCATATCGATTTAGAATACTGCAAAAAAAGAGGAATTATCGTTGAAAACGTACCAAACTATGGTGCTGTTACAGTGGCAGAGTTTGCATTTTCTTTAATTTTAGCTTTTTCAAGGAAAATTATATCAGCCCAAAATGATATGAAACAAAATAGAATCAATATAAAAAACTATATGGGATTTGATCTGTTTGGGAAAACCATCGGAATCATCGGAACGGGTTCTATCGGACAGCACATGATACAACTTGCCCAAGGTTTTGGTATGTCCGTTTTAGCCTATGATCTATATCCAAAGTCAAATCTAAAACAATTTTATGTATCTGATATACAAGAAATATTCAAAAAAAGTGATATTATATCTCTACATGTTCCTTCAACAAAAAGAAATCATCATCTGATAAACAAAAAAGCATTTCGGGAAATGAAACGGGACGTAATTATTATCAATACTGCCCGTGGGGATTTGATTGATACGCAAGCCCTTTATACAGCTCTAAAAAATGGAACCGTCAGTGGTGCAGGACTGGATGTCTTAGAAAATGAAGATTTTCTGTTACATGATGATATTTTAACAACACAGCACATCACAGATACTGATTTTCTACTAGATTCGGCAATGAATCTGAAATTGCTTCAATTTAAAAATGTCATTGCAACACCACATATCGCTTTTGATTCTATTGATGCCATCAACAGAATCAACCAAATGACATGGGATAACATTCTGTGCTTTATCCAAGGAAAGGTCATCAATCAGGTCAGATGACTATTGTTTTTTCTTATCCCCTTGACGACCGGACGGAGCTTTTTTTCGATCCAGTGTATCATGATAGGCTTCCGATACCGTAGAAAACGAACCAACCGTTAGTTGCTTTCCTTTTCCGGCACCTGGATCCCCAACTTCAGTACTAAAACTTGTTATTGAACTCTGTCCTGTTGTTCCACCTGCATAAACAGTTTCGGAACAAATAACCAACATTCCCAAACAAAATAAGCCGAATAAAATTGATTTCATTTTCATTTTATTTTCCTCCTTTTTGATTAATAACGTCCAAGTCTAACTTTACGACGACGCGGAACATTCAGTCGTTTTGTAGTCTCTTCTTCTTTTTCCCAAACTTTTTCTGATGCTTTCAACCAATCTTCCTGCGGATAGGTTAAAAAGGTTTCACTTATTATATCAGCATTTGCTTTTAATAAATTACCTGCCCGCATAACAGCTTCTTTACTTTCCTGCGGATTTGCTGATAATATCTTCCCAAAAGAATCAACTTTTAAGACAGAAATCCCACCCTTATTATCCAAAATGATAGAAGGTACTTTATCTGTTGGTTCCGGTAAATCTACTTTTTGTCCATCTGTTTGAATCCCTAATTGTACACCAGGTTCTGGGAAAATAACATTAAAACGTGACTTTGAAGCCCCTTGAACATTATCTAATGTCGGCATTGAATAGTATAATTTATACTCGCGTTTCTGTTGACTTTCTGTTTTATGGTATCCCAAATGAACAACAGAAAATCGATTTGTATCTTCGGCAGAATAAATTAAAAGAGTTTTCAAACCTGATTTTTCTGGCTTTCCACTACCAATTGCATTTTGTTTAATTAAAATCGGCAACCGATCTATTGCAGGTGCCACCCGATTACCATCCTTATTTACCATATCGTATTCAGGTGTAGATAATAACGGTTTTCTGGATAAAATTGAATCTGCCCCTTTTGAACTGGTAGGACTTGTATCTTCTTTAAATTTTTTCTGTGTAGTCCCAACCGTTGTTGTAATAACATCTTCTTTGTTTTGATTTAAAGGCATATCAATAACAGTATGAACAACTTCATTTTTGTTCGTTTGCGATTGTATAACGACAGCATCACTCGCACCAGGGATCTGTTCAACATCTCCGTGAATCTTGGGTATAAACAAAACATCTCCGTCTGAAACTTTTCCGGCATGCTGAGGTTGAAGCTTTTTAATTGCTTTATGCAATAATATAGCCTTCTGTTCCATAGAGGATTCAGTATCTGTTGTTTTACTGACTTTGTTATATCCCCAGATAGAAGCCCCGGCAATAAAAATCGTCATAATTTTGTGACGAAGCACCCAGGCGAGCAGTTTAGGTGGAGCCATAAGTAGTCCCAATAATATACTTCCTACTTTTTTTAAAGCTTTTTTCTTATCCATGTTTAACCTCCTATATGTATAATTGTATCACGATATCTCATTTTTGTAAAGTATTTTTTAAAAAAGGGTTGCTAGATGCTTTTTTTTCAGCTATACTGAAAAATATGAAAAAAGTATTTTTGTTTGTTTCTATTTTGATTTTATTTTTTAATTTATCTGCTTGGGCAGGTAATATACAAGATGTAAAATTATCCACATCAGACGGTCAATGTTCTTTTCATTATTTAACAAATAAAGATATTTCCAACTTATTCATCAAATATATAGAAGGACAATGTATCGATGGTTTTATCTCCGGACCAGCATATATTGTTATTCAGGATCATAAAACCGAAAAAATGGAACAAATCAATGCTTTTTTTATTCAAGGGTATCCTTTTGAATCATTATTCCGCCAAGTGCCCTTAAAAAAGCTGACACTCAGTAACAAAGAAGAGCAACATATGACTTTTGACTTGGGAACAGATACCACAGGACAGATATCCTTTATCGGACGGGCAACAGCGATAAGGTTAACGGATAATACTTATGGACCTTTTACTCTGTGTAATCCATTTTGGATGCTGATTAAAACAGACTATCCGGACCTATTTTCAGACGAAACAGTTCAACAGAATTTAATCAGTGATGCTATTAATAAGACGAAATCCGTCTGTCCGGAAATTCAAAAAATTCGATTATACGGATCTCATACAGAAAATCCTGAAAATAAAGATATTTCTTTTTTTGCAGACATAGATCTGTCTCAAAAAAGTATAAAAGTAAAACGAATACCATCTTCTTCCAGAGTACGTGATATACTAAATAATCCGGATATTTCCATTCCTCTACCAAAAACTATCAAACACGAAAACAGTACACCGGTTATGACAGTCACCCCTGTTAAATCAGAGGTAAAACAAATCGTTTCAGCTCAATCAGAGCAAGTAAAGACAGAAACAAAAACGACTAAATTACCAGTAAAACAACCGGAAACAGCAAAATCATCAAAAGCAAGAATTCAGGAAAACAAATTGATCGTATTAGACGAAATACCACACCTTCTGACAACGGCAAGATTATTAAAACAACCTATTCAGGGGAAAGTATTGATACATATTTCTGAATTATTATCTGATAATCAAGTCATAGTAGATTTGCCAACGCCTTTGCGTGCCGAAGGAGAAAATTTATCCGTCGGATGGGGTATCGCAGAAGGTACTTTTTCTTACATCGGGACGGGAAATAATCCAGATGAAGTTCAAGGTTTTTTGCTAATACAATCGTTTACACCAAAAAAATAAGAGGAAAAGATGAAACACTTTACTTTTTTATTCTGTTTTATTTTAACCTTATCAATTGGCATCCTATATTTAATATACTATCAAGCCGAAACTGATAATATACTTTCAATCTATCAAAAAGAACTTTCTTTATCAGAGCAAGAATTATCATATAAAACTGTGTCTCGTTCATGGAGTGGTAATGGTCTTGTCTTTCATCAACCTGTATTTTCTAAAATTCCTATCAGGATGCAAACGGACCGCCTTGGAATCAGCTTGTCTAAACAGGAAATTTCTTTTCGATTATCCGGTTTGATTGCTGATATAGCAAAAACTTTAACCGAACAAAAGAACCAAAACCTTGTTCCTATTTTTCAATCATTTAATCCACCAAATGACTTTTTAATGAAACCTTTGGAAACCATGGCTTTATTGAAACAAGATATTTTCAAAGGAAATTTAGAAATAATTCTACATCCACAAAATAATCTTATCCGTTTTCAAGCACGTTTGATACGAAATCAAAAAGAAATTATACGATTTCAAGCATTTTTAGCCCCTATAAATACAAATAAAAAGATAACTTTATCTAATTGGATTTCTTATCCTTTTGATAAGGGCAACGTATTAATTTCAGATATCGAACTTTTAAAAGCAGTCGCCGGCTATTATCAATCCATTCAAAAAACCGTACCGACAGCTTTACAAGAGTCTGTTTTAACCTCGACCCCCTTAAACCTAACTTTTAATTTAACCAATCCGATTTCATTAAAAACAATTTTTAAATAAGGAAAAATCATGGCCAAACAAACCAACAATAAACAATCCGGTAAAGACGTTTTGATTTATGGGCGTCATCCTGTTGAATTAGCTATAAAAAATAAAAATAGAAAAATTACAGAATTTTATTATATACGCGGTTCCTTTCCGGAAAATCAGATTCCCAAAACAGTTCCAACACGTTCTGTTACCAAGGATTTTTTGGATAATCTGGTCGGACGTGATGCTGTACATCAGGGAGTTGTTGCCCGTTGTCTCCCCTTACAACAGATGACAACAGATAACCTTTTAACCCTTCTAAATCAAAAGGAAAACTCCTTAATTATGATATTGGATCAAGTAACTGATCCACATAATATCGGAGCCATTTTAAGATCAGGGATTGCCTTTGATGCTGATGCTGTCATTGTTCCAGAAGCTGGCGCACCGGAAGAAAACGGAACTTTAGCCAAATCTGCCAGCGGTGCTTTGGAATTGATACCGTTTATTCGTGTTTCAAACCTATCTCGTTTCATAGAAAAATTAAAGAAAAATGATTTTTGGTGCATCGGATTAGATGGTTATGCCAAACAATCCATCAATGAAACAAAATTACCAAAAAAATGCGCCTTTATTATGGGTTCTGAAGGAAGTGGAATGAGACGGTTGACACAAGAAAATTGTGATTATTGCGTTAAATTACCGATGAATCCGGCTATTGAAAGTTTAAATGTATCCAATGCAGCCGCCTTAACCCTTTATGAGTTTCGCCGGCAATATCCGGTTCGGTAACCTACTCCCTTTGTTTTTCGGTTCCAAAATTGGTAATATCTCGATAGACAATCTGGCAATCTATGCAAGTCGCATTATCTATCTTTTTCCCATTATCCGTTTTGATGAAGGCAATATTACCACAATCCTCACAAATCAATGTTTGGGATACTTTGTTCGGCATTGGCCTTTTGGGTTTATTTTTTAGAGATGGAATCGGCCATAAAGAAGTAACCAACAATGTACAAACCGTTGTAATAATCGCCGTATAGGCTGTCTTACCAAATTGTGTTTTGGGCGTTGTCCGATTTATAAATTGACGGGTTTTACCAATAATCCTATTCCGTTTCCACTTTAAACGTCGCAAAAGAGCCTTTTGCCTTTTTTTGACTTCATCTTGTTTCTTTTTCTGTGTCATATCGTTTCCTCCTTTTTTGATTGGTTCCCCAACCAATAATATTATATCACCGAATCATAAAAAAGTCAAACAGGGTCTATTCCATAAGGAACAATAAATTGTTTTTATTATATAATTTAAAAAGGTAAAGCAAAATAAATTGCTTTACCCTGTCTTTCTCTATTTATTGATGGTTCCCTACGCCACCAATAAACAAGTGCATTATTACACCAATAAGTTGCATTGTCAATACTTTTTTTTAAAAAAATTATTTTAATGCCATAATTCTTCTAATCCGTAATATAAACGCATCTCCGCCGTAAAGGTATGAATAATAATATCACCTAAATCCAGTACGACCCAACTACCATCCCCCTGCCGATAATCTGAAGGAACAGAAAAACCTTTCTTTTTCAATTCAACCGCTAAATTATGACACAAAGACATTACATGCCGAGTAGACGTTCCCGTTGCAATAACCAAATGATCCGCCATAGACGATTTATCACCGATATTCAATGAAACAATATTTTCAGCTTTACCATCATCCAATTTTTTGATAACAAAATCTAAAATTGTTTGTTCTTTATTTTTCTTTTTAACTGTCTTTTTAGGGGCTGTTTTTTTTACCGTTTTTTTAACAACTTTCTTAACCGTTTTCTTTACAACCTTTTTATTAATTTTTTCTACCATTTTTTATCCTTTTTAATAAAACCATTATCTGTTATTTTTGTAGATAAATGCAGTGTTGGAAATTGAGTATCTTTTTCAGTTTTTTTCTGTATTATCGGCTGTGGGCTGGACATATACGGAAACGGATTTTCCTGAGTATACAGATCTTTTTTCATTGAATGATGTCTGGCAACAAGAACCCTCTTCGGAGATAACGGATTTATCCCTTTGAATTGATACTCCGTTATTTCCTTTTTATCAGCCATCCGAATCCCTTCTTCTGTTAGGTGTATATTGAACAACCATACGCAATAAATCTGTCAATCCCTGATGAGAAACACCGGATATTGTAAAAACGGTATCCGATACAACTTTTTGTAATTTTTTCCGTTTCTTTTCAATTTCTTCCGGTGTCAAAGCATCAATTTTATTTAAAGCTACAATTTCTTTTTTTGTTCCTAAAGAATGACCATACTGTTCTAATTCAGTCCGAATAATCTTATAAGATTCAACGACATCTTCCGCTGTAGCATCTATCAGATGTATCAATACCGAACATCTTTCCACATGTTTTAAAAAATGTGTTCCCAGTCCCGTTCCTTCCGATGCACCTTCTATCAACCCAGGAATATCAGCCAATAAGACTTCCCGTCCGTCTACAGTGGCAACTCCTAAATTCGGATGTAGAGTTGTAAACGGATAATCTGCAATTTTTGGACGAGCCCGTGTCAAAGCCGTTAAAAACGTAGACTTGCCAGCATTTGGTAAACCGACTAACCCAACATCGGCAATCAGTTTTAATCGTAACCAAACCCACAATTCTTCACCGGGCTCACCTGGATCGGCCCGTTCCGGTGCCTGATTAGTAGAACTTTTAAAAGAATCATTACCACGTCCACCATGTCCCCCACGGGCAGCCAAATAGGTTTGTCCATCATGCATCAAATCCGCCAAGACAGTTACTTTATCGTCTGCAACAATTTCTGTCCCAACAGGAACTTTTATCACTAAATCATCACCGGAAGCCCCAGTTTTACAACGCCCCATTCCGTTAATTCCACGAGGGGCTTTAAAATGTTGCTGATACCGAAAATCTATCAAAGTATTTAAATTCTGAACAGCAACAAATACGACATTACCGCCTTTACCACCATCCCCACCATCGGGACCACCGAATTCTAAATACTTTTCGTGACGGAAAGAACATGCTCCGTTTCCACCATCACCAGCCTTAATATAAATTTTGGCTTCATCTAAAAATTTCATGCGTTATCCTTTTTCTGTACTGTTTCTTTTATTCGCCCTATCATAGCAAAAAAACCATTCCGCCGAGTCGGAGAAATATGTTCTTCCAATCCCAAATCAGTGAAACATTTTGCTATATCCATATTTTGAATTTCTTCTGCCCTTTTCCCGTTGATAAGTGTCAGCAAAACAGCCTCTAATCCCCGGACGATATGAGCATCACTGGTCGCATTAAAGTAATACCGTTCATTTTCTATTTGGTGTGTAAACCACACTTGAGACATACAACCGTCAACTTTGTTTATATCGTTTTTATCCGTTTCGGAAAAGGGGGGAAGATTATCCCCCATTTCTATCAGATAGCGATATTTATCTTCCCACTCGGTTAAAAACGAAAAATTTTCAAACAATTCTTCAGGCGTCATATTTTACACTTTCAATTTACAAACATTATCCGAACAAGTGATTCGTTCCTCAGCAATTTTTTTCATTTCTTCTATCAAGGCCTCTTGTCCTGCTTCTAAATAAATAATTGTATTACCGGTTGTATCCGCTTCAATTTTGGAAACGCCCTCTATTTTTTTATCAGGTTTAAGATCGGTATAGTATTCAGCTTTTCTTGTCTCAACCATTGCTATAACCGCCGTCATATTTGCCGCCTGTAAAATTTCATTGGCTTGTTGTCTTGCAACGAAATCACCAAATTCATACACTTTTTTATCATTCAGGAAAACCTGATTATCTTTAATACGAATATGAATAATATCCTTGGTTGTCCCATCATCCTGAATAAATCTGTTTTCAGGTTTCAGGTATTCCCGAACAAAATCCAGTACCCCACCCCGCGGTGTACATTCTACCTCAGCAATTCTTTGATAGAATTCATCCTGCGGATTTTGAGCCAAATCAACCTTTGCCTTATTACAAGCCTGCTCATCTACCTTAGGTTCAGGTGACAATACATCTAAATTTGTAATAGTTAGAGTACCATCAAAGGCTAAAATATCATTTTTATCTAACTGTCTGCGACCTTGGAACAAAATACCAGCCAATTTATTTTTTACTTCTATTTTATTAATATTCACATTCGTTGTTTTAATCAACTCATCAAAAACAATTTTACTTTTTTCTTCCGACATATCTTGGGATATATGGGACAAAACATCCTGATTTAAATCTGTCAAGCTGACATTTACTTCAACAGATTCCGGAATAAATTGTGGCGGGAACGGAAATACCGTCTGTATGTCCGTAATGGCATAAGAAAAATCCATCTTACCATCGCCATACGTATACTCTCCTGCCAATTTGGCCATCAACATCGGTAAGGCATTATCCCCGCCACTTGATATGGTTATTGTCGGAATACTGAGAGCTGACACGACTTCTTCCGCACCAAAGATTTGCTGTAACTCATCAACCGTCATTGGGGCTTTTTTGGCCATCATATTAGTTGTTATTTTAGGTATATTTAAGATGATATTATCTGCAAAAATCTTAAAACTTGAAATATCCATGGATGAAGCTATGTCTGTTTTTTCACCTAACACAGGCTGAGACGATAAATTCAACGCTATATCTGCAAATGAAACACCCCCCTGTCTTATATTAGCCAACGGTGTATCAATACCCTGTTCCTGTTGAATATTGACGCTCAAATCCTTAATTTTTAAATTACGATTGGAAACAAATTGTTTTTCAGGGATGACTTTTGCCATATCCTGATAGAGACTGATTGTGACTTTACCGTTTAGCTCATCCAATATTTCCTTCAGAGCCTCACGTACAGACAAGTCAACTTGATATTGTGCATATTCACCAAAAGTACCATCCGGTATAAAAGTAACAGTCTGAATCGTTGCATTTTCAGGTTTTTCGTCATCTATCAAAGTAATGGTAGCATCAAAATTTTCTCCTTTCTTCTCGATTTTAACATCATCTGCATCGAAGAAAATTTCAATGATTTTTTCAAAATCCTGTTCTGTTACAGTTGTTGTTTCCGGTACGACAACATTCCCATAAGATACCACCGACATCCCCAACAAACCGACACCGGCAACACAACCCAACAAAATACTTTTTTTCATTTTTGGCTCCTTCCCGTTAAAATGATATTCTATTATACCTTGTCTTTTTATATGAAATCAAGTATTTTCTTGATTATTTTCAAAAAATATGCTACTTTTCTGATATGAAATGGCATACGTATTACTTTGACAGTGTATCAAGCACAAACAAAATCGCACAAGATAAACCCATAGGTTCTGTCATCATTGCCCGCCAACAAACGGATGGATACGGCAGGCATGGACGTCATTGGATAAGTCCGGTTGGTAACCTGTACCTATCCGCCGTTGTTCCCGACTTTGGGAACACAACCCCTTTATTAGCTTTTGTATCCGGCGTAGCAGTAGCAGAATCTCTATCCGATTTTCATCCATATTTAAAATGGCCGAATGATATCTTGATAAACAAAGCTAAAGTTGCCGGTATTTTATTAGAAAAAACAGAACATAACTCTGTCATTATAGGCATTGGTGTTAATGTTGTATCTGCCCCGACAACACAGGTTATATATGCCACAACACATTTAGCAGGAAAAATCGATTTAAAAACCCTGACAGACAGCATTTTAGAAAACCTGAAAAAAAACATATTATTATTTCAGGAACAAGGTTTTGAAACCATCAGAAACAAGTGGTTAAATTACGCTTTTGGTATCGGTCAGAAAATTCAGGTACACCTACCAAATGCAGAAATAATCGGTATATTCAAGGAAATAAGCCCGCAAGGGGAACTGGTTTTGGAAACTCCGAACAAAACCATTCAAAATATTATTGTCGGAGATGTATTTTTTAAGGATAATCAATGAATACTTTAGATGAAAATATAAAAATTCCTTCAGACAACCTGATTTTCATACCTATCGGCGGTTCAACGGGTATCGGTATGAACTTTTTTGCTTATGGATACCAAGGAAAATGGCTATTGGTAGATTGTGGCATCGGTTTTCCAGGAGACGGATTACCAGGAGTCGATGTTTTGTTACCTGACCCCAAATTTTTTGCTGACAAGAAAAAAGACATTGTCGGTTTAGTCATTACACACGCTCATGAAGATCATATTGGGGCAATACCCCACTTATGGCGGGATTTATTGTGTCCGATTTACGCCACCCCTTTTGCCCGTGAGCTGATAGAAGATAAATTAGAACAAGGCGGACTGTTAGGACGAACGGAAGTCATCACAGTAGAACAAGGAACAACCATTGACCTACCCCCTTTTGAAGTTGAATTTATATCCATGAATCACTCGTTACCGGAACCGAATGCACTGGCTATCCGAACGCCCAAAGGAACTGTTGTTCATACAGGGGATTGGAAACTGAATAAGGATCCTATTTTAAACCAAGGGATGGACACGAATACATTAAAAGAAATCGGTAAAGAAGGCGTCTTAGCTCTTGTTTGTGATTCAACAAACGTATTCGGGGAACAAACTGATAAAAACGAAGCTGATGTACAGGAAACCTTGAAACGACTTATCGGAGAATATCCTGATAAACAGGTGGCAGTTACTTGTTTTGCGTCCAATGTATCAAGAGTCAAAAGCATCTATCAGGCTGCTGTTGCCAACGGACGGGATGTATGCCTGATGGGACGCAGTTTATGGCGAATTGATGCCGCTGCTCGTTCAACGGGTTATTTTCAGGACATTCCCGAATTTCTATCTGAGCGGGAAGCTTTGGAAAGACCCATCGGCAGTGTTTTGTTTATCTGTACCGGCAGTCAGGGAGAATCTCGATCAGCCCTGTCATCCATAGCGACTTTGACACCACAGAAAAACTCAGTTTTCTTTGGTCCTGACGATGTTGTTATTTTTTCATCCCGTATCATACCGGGAAATGAAAAAGCCATTGCCCTTCTACAACGAAAATTAAAAGCAAAAGGTGTCAAAATCATCACAGACCGCGAAGAATTAGTCCACGTATCAGGACACTATTCAGGCGATGACTTAAAAGAAATTTATACCCTTTTAAAACCTAAAATCGCCCTGCCCGTTCATGGTGAAGCTTTGGAACTGGAAGGTCATGCAAATCTGGCAAAAAAATATGGTGCTATGCATGCTTTTGCATTAGAAGATGGTGAAGTGTTAAAATTGGATGGTACACCTGAAATTTTAGGAACAATTCCAACCGGTATTTTGGCTGTTGACGGAAAGCAGATTGTTCATCTGGATGCCGAAGTAATCCGTAAACGCCGTAAAATGATGGATGATGGTTCTCTGGTTGTAACACTGGTCGTTAACAAGCAAGGACAAGTCTTGGGCGAACCACAACTCTCGACCTTCGGCCTACTTGATGCGAGTGCAGAAGATAAAGAACGATTGAATGATTTAATAAAAAACGCTATTACAGAAATGCCTGAAGAACAAAAACAATCTAATACTCAGATTGATCAAACAACACGTTCTGTTATTCGGCGTTTTTTAAATGAATTTTATGGTAAAAAACCTTTAATTGAAATTCATTTGGTCCGAATCTAATTTTATTCTTGAAAAAAGTCTGACGATATGTTAGACTTTTTTTCATAACAATGTATGAATGGGGGTACTTATGACTGAAAAATATAATGTAATCTGTATTAAATGGGGAACGGCATATACAGCTGATGATGTCAATAAATTATGTCGTATGATCAAAAGAAATACATCTTTTTCGATTGATTTTTACTGTTTTACGGACAATGCAGAAGGTTTTGATAAGGATGTTATTGCTAAACCGATGACTCATTTAAACGTCAAACCAGAAGAAAATAAATATGCCTATCGTAAAGAAGCAGGATTATGTGATGATAATCTGGGTGATTTAAACGGTCAACGCGTCTTTTTCTTCGATTTAGACTCGTTAATTGTAGGCAATCTGGATGAATTTTTCCAATATCCACAAGAGGATAAATTCTACATCATAAATGATTGGAATACACAAGGTAATCATGTCGGACAGGCAAGTTGCTACTCTTGGGTTGTCGGAACGCTGGGATTTGTCAAAAAATACTTTGAAGAACATCCGGTGGAAGTTGTTGAAAAATACTATACAGCTTCTCAGGAATACCTGTCTGCCAAGGTCATTGAACAATTCGGATCTTTAAATTTCTGGCCGGAAAAATGGTTCTGTTCTTTCCGCTTTCACTGTCTGCCCAAGATGCCTTTCCGGTGGTGGAAAATGCCTAAAATACCAAACTGGGCGGGTTTAAAAATGATTGCTTTCCACGGCTTACCGGGAATGGCCGACGCCCGTCAAGGAATTTGGTGTTCAGATAAATCTTGTCCCAAATATCCACGTGGCATCAAGAAATTATACAAGCACACACAACCAGTCTTATGGATTGACGATTACTGGAAATAATTAAAGACTTTTTTTAAGATTGTAGGTCAACGTCCGCCCGTCCGACAGATAAAGTACTATGTCGGTCGGGTTGATTTTTATCCGATTGACCAAAGCCAAATCCTGCAAATATTGATATTCAAAATCCATATCGGTTGGTTTTCCCATCATCATGGTAGCCCCCTGTACCTGCATCTTTAAACTTTCAGCACCGTCCCAATTATAATCTCCAAAGTAGCGATTGACAACTTCACCATAAAATCGATTTTCATGTGCATCAAACCCCAACAGGACTTCTGTATCAGGATAATCTTGCAAAATATATTCCCTACCCCGAATCGTCATATCCTGTTTACAAGCAGGCAATACCAGAACAAAACATAAAATCAAAAGTAATTTTTTCATTAAAAACCTCCTATCCGAAAAATAAAATTTTTATTGCATGAAAAAAAAGCAAGTGTAAAGGATAATAAACATAAAATACCCACCACTTTATCAATCTTTTCCCACTTAAAATATGGCAAAATGACATCAAAAAAACAAGAGTCAACAACGTGAACACTACCGGTAATACACCAATAAAATTCATTGCCATTCCCGTTATTAAAACAGCCCCGTAATTTAACTTAGTCGGGAACCGAAACCAAGTATATAACGCCATTAAAAAGAAAAAACCAAAAATACTATAATCCGCCCGAAGGATAAAAGGGCAAAGTAATAAAAACAATAATCCTGATAAGTAGCACTGCCAAAATAAAGTACGGATATGAAGAGATAAATACTCTAAAACAGAAATAAATAAAACTGCCCAAAAAAACGTAAACAGAACATTTTTTAATTCCGGATTAAATATATATAGAACAGCCGATGTCAACACGCCAAATATCCCCAAACGCATCAAGTATTTTTTTATCGGATGATATTCATGCAGATTTTTAATAACCAAAAACGAAAAAATTGGAAAAGCCATTCTACCAACTGTATCGGATAGCAGATCACAAACCCCAAAAACACTGCTAAAATGATCCAATGTCATAGTTATCAGTGCTATTATTTTAAAAAAATCCGAAGATATGCCTATTTTTTTCATGCTCTTGCTATATCACAAAATCATTTTTTGTGCAAGAAAATTCTAGCAAATAGGCCTTTTTAAAAAAAATTACAAAAAAAATTAAAAAGTTCTTGACAAGGATAAAACAATTTGATATACTCCCCGACATCAGGTTATTTTGAGTGTGTAGCTCAGCTGGTAGAGCACCTGACTTTTAATCAGGTGGCCCTGGGTTCGAATCCCAGCACGCTCACCATTTTATAAAAACACCGTCCTTTATGGGCGGTTTTTTTGTAAATGGGGAAATGTGATGGGGCCGAAGCCAAAATGTTCGATACGAAGCGATAGCGTAGTAGACGCCTTAGGCGGTCCCGAAGAACGAGGGATAAATTGCCCCGCAATTTACAATCCCAGCACGCTCACCATTTTATAAAAAGCGCCCCGTTTGGGGTGTTTTTTTTTATAAATGGGGAAATGTGATGGGGCCGAAACCAGAGGGTTCGTTCACAAAGCGATAGCGTCGTAGACGCCGAAGGCGGTCCCGAAGAACGAGGGATAAATTGAAAAATTAATCCTATTTAAAAAAATTGACAAATATGACTGGATATGGTATAGTGCGCATATCTTTTGTTGTAAAAAAGGAGAAAAGTCATGGATATGAGAGATTATTTGGAACCGGAACAAATTAAAGAAGTTATGAAGATGGCGGATACGGATATGAAACTCAGGGCAATAAAGGCAACAGATTTTCGGGATACACTTATCGGATTAGCAATTATTGGCGTTTGTATAATGGCCCTTACGGGTGGATGTGTATATGCGACTAATCATTCAAAAAATCACAAGAAACACATCGCTAAACAAGAACAACTTGCTACTCCGTTAATAAAGAACAAACAGATAGAACTTCAAAAATGAGGATACTAGCTCGCGTTCGGCAAGGTATCCCTCACCATTTTGAACAAGTCGTCTGAAGAGGCGACTTGTTCTTTTATTTCCAAGCACTTATATCGGTCCGTGTACAGTGTTTTTCAAAACGCTCTTTTTTCAGCCCTACACGGACTCATATTAAAAAAAAGCCTTTGTTTTCAATGCTTCTGTCTTGGGATGTCAATTTTTTATCCCAGAGAGAGGAAGATGTATTCAGACTCAAATTTGATGTTATTTTTACGTCCTCAACCTCGATTTTCATAAAATCAAAGTTGCTTTTTATTCATCTTTAGTTTATATTTTTTTAAGACATAAAAATTTTAAGGACTGTCCATGAATTTTATTAAAAGGCATAAATTTTTCGTATTTTGCATATTATTAGGTATTATTATTGCATCTACAGAAGAAAATATTTCTTTCGTTTCTCTGTTAATATTAGGATCATTAGTTGGTTGTATTTTTTATTTATCCATTGTTTTACCTATAAAATTAATAAAAAAAATTGTTTTGATAATAAAAACACACCTCACATCATCAACAAACAACTTATCACGAAAAGTCATTAGCGAAAAATCATCAAAAAATTCAAAAATAAAAACCGTAGTCTTAAAGAAAAAAACACTCAAAGATGAAATTTCTGAACTAAAAAAAATAGCTCAAAATAATAGACCCATATTGTCTAACAACTGGAATGTAGATAATTTAGATCTAAATACAACTGACAATGATAGCACCCTAGAATTTAAAATCACGATAAATAAAAATATAAGAGTGATAGAAGATGAGGATGATATTGACGATGATTTTGACTTGCCTGGGTATGGAGCCATTATTTGGGAAGATAAAAAGGGTATGCCGATAAACTTTGATTATATAAACGCTAAAGGTATTTATAGTGAAAGAAAAATTTTATTAAAACGAATTTATAAAGACTCAAAAACTCGTTTTTATTTTTGGGGACATTGCTTGTTAAGAGAGAGTATGCGAACATTTATTAGTACAAATGTTGAAAATATATACGATGATAATGGAGTTATTATAGAACTGCCTGATTTTATTGATACATTGGTTGGCTACAAAGCTTATGGAACAAAAGAAATTAAAGAGATAAAATGAGCATTTTTTATTCAATTTTATTTTTGATGTAAAAAGATGTTCTTATAACACGCTTATTGCTACTGCCATCTCGGGAGCCCTACCTGCCATCTAGAGGACATCGGGAACCCTATCGGTATATCCCAGTCATAAAATTAAATGCAATATCGTTAATGGAGTATTTTTTTGCAAGAGCCTTTACATGCGAGAGCCAATGAGAGGCTATGCTTATTCAGTGTAATTGTTTATTTTAACCTCTGCCTATATGCATACAAAGGTTAGTAAATGTGATATTCAAAACCTGTCCCAAGGGCAGGGAGTAAAAAACAACCTCGATTTGGTTGAAATCGAGGTTTAAATACAAAAAATGGATTAAAAATTTTACCTTCCTCCATTTTTCAGCGCCTGCTCTTTTTTTGCCATCGGAAGAAGTTTCTTAACACGTTCGGCTCCGGCATCCTGAAACGCTTCGTCCGAATAAGGATTTCTCCGCAGTTTGTCTGCCATACCAAAAGCTTTTGAATATTGTCCACGGTCTTCATAGTACCAAGATAAAAATTCCTGAGCCCGAGGATATCCTTTATCCGATAAACCTTCCAAGGCTTTAACATCGTCTGGAGTATATGCTGAGTATGGCATTTTGGCATATTTATCGATAATACTTTTCCCAACCTTCCCCATTTCAGTGGATAAATCTGCTTCACTGACATCATTTAAATTTTTGGCAGAATTTACCATTTCCATAAAGGAAGGTTCCTTGGGCTTCTTGGAGTGCTCAGACAATAATTGCCGGTTTGATTTATGTTCTTCCATCTTACGTTCTTCCTCGTCAGCACGATATTGTGTGGCCGCCTTGCTTCCTGATTGTATCAATTCAGACATATAATTTTTACGAAATACCTCTGTAGACCGAAATGCAGTATCAAGTTGACTATCTTGTGAATCACGCATTTGTCCCATAGCATCTAGGGTTCCTAAAACACTTGTAGTATATTCATTATCTTCATTCTGTCCTAAATTCATTTCTTTCGTAACAGAACTTTTCATATTATTCAGTGTTCCTTTGTATTGTGGATCTAAATTTGATGCCACAGCTGCCCAATATAAGGCATTGCCAGCATATTGCCCTTCCTTTGCACGATTTTGGGAAAGTATAATTGAGTCAGAAAGTTTTTTATAAGCAGCAGCAAGAACAGAAGATATTTGCGCTTGTTGGTTACTTCCGGTAAGTTCGTCTGTCAAAAATGGTGTAAGCTTTTTATCAATAAGATCAAAAATTTCACTGTTATCAACATCAGCTGTTTGAATCGCTTTTTCTAACTCTGAAAGTGACGATCTTTCCAGAAGAGAGGATAAATCGACATCTTTCCCATTATATTGCCACTGATTAGAATCAGGCGACATTCCTGAGTTTTCACGAGTTGAATCTTCAAAAATCCTACCCCAATCTTCTGCTTTTATTTCCATTTTGACACTCCTTGTTAATTGTTAAAATTGTTCACGTTTCAATTTTAGCATAAACCAACGTTTATGCCCGGCTTATAAAATGTAAATTTTTGGATTGGTTTCAGAAGCCTTAAAAAGATTACTTTTTCTTTGTTGTTATTAATGTTTAGACCTTTTTAAAGAAAAAGTCCAAAATATAAAAAAACTGGT
>JAZLAQ010000004.1:0-22196 GCA_045613285.1 Alphaproteobacteria bacterium
GATGCTTGGTGTTTTGGCGATTATGGGTGTGATTGCCGTAGGAGGTATAACGGCGTATCAGCTGACGATGAGCAAACATTGGGTGGATAAGTTAGAAGAGGCATCCTATATGAGAGCATATACAATCGGTAATCAAATTCGGAACCGCCGTCCGATGAGTTTATCTGCCTATAATAAGAAGAATGAACAAGCCTATGGAACTTTTTCTGGTGATGTGGTGGATTTAGATACCCAATTTGGAATAAAGATAAGTGGTGTCAATCAGAAAGTTTGCGAGGGGATTATCGGTAAAGTTGGTGGTGTGTCGGCAATACGAGCGATTGTGGATGATAGTACCACAGCATTGACAGCGACAGATTGTTATGAAGATGATAATACTTTAACCCTTGTGTACAACAGGGATTTAAGCAAGACGGACATAGATGGTAATTTAATTTGTGAAGGTGGTTGTGGATTTTACGGTGTATGTGAAGAGGGTACGTGTGTGTGTCGTGAGGACCACTATGGCGACCGTTGTGAAAATGCCCCGCTGGATTGTGAAAATGGAGGGAGTTGGAATAATCAAACCAATTCCTGTGATTGTGTCGGTATATATGGTGGAAAAGTTTGTACGGATCGTGCTTGTTCAACCACTAGTGATTGCAGTAGAGATCTAGATAAAGGTTATAAATGTAATACGGCAAAAGGGATTTGTGAAGTTCAATGCAGTAGTAATGAAACTTATTTGGATGGATATGGATGCTGTCGAAATGATGCTCTGTGGAATGGAGGATGTTGTTATACGCGTTCAGGATATGATATGCAGGAAATAGATGGTGTTAAAATGTGTTGTAATGGCACAACCTGTTGTCCAGAGGGTGAAATTTATAATACTAAAACAAAAACGTGTGTTGCTTGTGAGGATGTTACTGGTGTTATTCAAAATGGGCTTGTTTATCACTGTTATATGTGTCCGAATTTGGTTAAGGTGTCCAAATGGCAGTGCGCCCCCGCTTGTACTGATCCGGATGCTGTGTTGGTCGGGAATGAATGTAAGTGCCCATTAGACCGACCATTATTGGCGTCAAATAACCCCGCCAATCCCCAATGTTTGCCTTGTGATTATAATGGTCAGACAGGGAATGAAACAGCTTATGGGGCAATAAATACAGGTTATTATTGTAATCGGCACAATGGTGGGGGATATTCTTATTATTGCGAACCAGGGACGGTTGGGATATCAAACAGCCAATCCATTATTCTAAAGGATGGTACGGTTTATAAAGAAACGAGTTCCTATGGTATTTGTAAGTCTTGCAGTGAGGTGGATGTATCAGCTTTGGTGTATCAAGCATCCTGTGAATCCTGTGGTGGAACTTGGTTTGGCGATAGTTGGGATAATGGTACCTGCCAACCGTAACAATCAGATAAAAAATACCCCGTTTGAGCGGGGTATTTTCGTTTGTTATTTTCCTGTATGTTCATCCTAAAAGGTTTGTTTTTACTTTAATTAGGATGACCATTCAAGCTTAGTAATTTTCAGGCTTGATTTGGAAGTAAGCTTTGGCATGAGAGCAAACCGGACAAATTTCAGGAGCGTTCTTGCCAATTACAATATGACCGCAATTGGAACATTGCCACATCGTATCGCCGTCCCGTGAGAAGACAATACCGTCTTGAATGTTCTTGAACAACTTGCGATAACGTTCTTCGTGTTCTTTTTCAATTTTGCCAACTAAATCAAACAATGTGGCAATCTTGTCAAAACCTTCTTCGCGGGCGGTTTTGGCAAAACCGGCATACATGTCTGTCCATTCGTAATTTTCGCCTTCTGCAGCATCTGCCAAATTTGTTAATGTGTCAGGGATTTGTCCGTCATGCAATAACTTGAACCAAATTTCGGCATGTTCTTTTTCATTGGCGGCTGTTTCTTCAAAAATCTTGGCAATTTGAACATAGCCGTCTTTTTTTGCTTTGGAAGCATAATATGTGTATTTGTTGCGAGCCTGTGATTCACCAGCAAAGGCGGTCATCAGGTTTTTTTCTGTTTGAGAACCTTTTAATTCTGCCATTTTTTTATCCTTTCGTACGTTATTTTAAAGCCCCTTTATCATACGTACTTATTCGAAAAATGTCAAGAAATATTTATGATTGTATTTTTAATTCCAAAAAACAAAAGTGCCTGTGTGATAGTTCTTGACAAATTAATGAAAATCTGTAATAGTCATTTGTTGATAACAGAAAGGATTTTTTGTCATGCACTCAAATTTATTCTTGCGGTTGGTGTCCGCCCTTGTTTTAGTACCGGTTGTTTTGGGACCGATTGTGTACGGTAAAACAATCTATGAAAACTATAATATCCCTGTCTATCCGATGATGTTGGCCGTTATTGGTACGATTATGGCTTGGGAATGGGGAAAAATGTTCCAAAAATCGGGTAGTTGTACGCAGTTGGTGACTGCTTTGACTGCCGGTATGGTTGCCTTTATGACTGAGGCTAATCCAGCCTTTTGTTTGTGGTTGATACTGGTGGGGACATCGGTTGTGTTCCTGATGACAAAAAATATTAAATATGCCGGTGGTGTGATGTATATTTGTCTGCCGATCCTGTCTTTGGGTTATATCTATTATGTGGAGGAAAATATCAGTCGTGAAATCGTTTTGTGGTTGATTTTTGTCGTTTGGGCAACAGATGTCGGCGGCTATGTCTTTGGTAAAACCATTGGTGGGCCGAAAATTGCACCGAAAATCAGTGCTAAAAAAACATGGGCTGGTTTGTTCGGGGCTATCTTTTTCGCTATGGTTGTGGCCTATGTCTTTGGTTTGTATCTGAAAGCTTATAAATTATTACCGGCAGATGATTTCATTCTGAAATTAGTCGGATCAGCTGGTGTTTTGGCTGTTATTGCCCAAGTCGGGGATTTCTTTGAATCTGCCATTAAACGTAAATTGGGATTGAAAGATTCAAGTAATCTTATCCCCGGGCATGGTGGTGTCTTTGATCGAATTGACGGGTTGATGTTTGCTTCTGTCGCAACAGCTTTGGCTTTGTTTTTTGTTAACGGATAGGATTTAAAATGACGACGATTGAAACGATTGCTTTTACAATATATGAAGTGGTTAATATGCTGTTGCCATTGGTGTATCTGTTTGGGTTTGTGTTTGTTTTATCTTTAGTGGTTATCGTCCATGAAGGTGGCCATTTCTGTGTCGCACGTTGGTGTGGTGTGCATGTGACTGAATTTTCTTTAGGGTTCGGTAAAGAACTATGGGGTAGAAACGATAAAAAAGGGACACGTTGGAAAATTTGTGCTGTTCCTTTGGGCGGATATGTTAAAATGCTGGGGGATGAAGATGCCGCCAGTTCCAAATCTTCAACCGAAAATGTACCTGAAGAACTGCGACATAAAACATTTATGGCTCAAAAACTCTGGAAACGGGCATCAATTATTTTTGCCGGTCCGGCAACAAATTATCTGTTTGCTTTTATTGTTCTGGTTTGTATGATATTCTTTTTCGGTATTGGACAAGTGGAACCTGTTGTTGGTGAAGTCATTCCGGATTCTGCCGCCGAAGAAGTCGGTATTTTAAAAGATGATCGTATCTTGTCCATTAACGGAGAAAGTATATCTGAATTTTCAGATTTACAACGTCAGGTCAGAATTTTGAAATTCGGTGAACCTTTGAATTTGGAAATTCAACGTGGGGATGAAATTCTGACTTTTAAAGTTCAGCCCAAATATGAGGACGGTTATGATGCACCTTTGGTTGGTGTAAGAGCTTCGCAAGATTACTATACGCTTCGGGATGACATTGGGTTTTGGGAATCTGTTTCTCTTGCCGGTCAGCAAATCGGTATGGTAACAAAAGATACGCTGATCTATTTGGGACAGATTATCCGACATGGTAGATTGCCAAAAGAAATGAGGGGGCCTTTGGGAATTGCCGAAGCTTCGGGTGATGCTCTGTTGAGTGGAATTCTGCCTCTAATCGTTTTTATTGCTAATATATCCTTGGCAGTTGGTTTAATGAACCTGTTGCCTATCCCGTTGTTGGATGGTGGACATCTGTTTTTATATGGTATTGAGGCTATCATTAGACGTCCGTTGCCGGCAATCCTGCAAAACGGGTTGATGTGGTTTGGTTTTATTGTCTTGATGGGGCTGGTCGGATATACTTTCTTTTTAGATATTCCCCGATTAGTGCAAAGGATTTTCGGATGAAAAAATATTTAACTTGTCTGTTATGTACCGTTTTTGTTTCACCGGCTTTGGCTGAACCGTTGAAGGAGGTATCCATTGAAGGAACGCGACGGATTGAAAATGAAACGGTTATGAATTACCTGAAATTTGATAAAGGACAAGACGTCTCCGATTCTGATCTGGATATGGCAACAAAAACTTTGTTCGCGACCGGATTGTTTTCGGATGTATCGGTCAATATGACAGATGGTATTGCCCGTATTCAGGTGGTTGAAAATCCAATTGTACAAAATGTTTACTTTGAAGGTAATAAGGCCTTGGATGATGAAATTCTGGAAACAGAAGTTTTGCTTAAATCAAGAACTGTTTATACGCAAAGAAAACTTCAAAGTGATGCTGCTCGGTTAGTAGAAGTTTATAAACGTAACGGTCGTTTCGGGGCAACAGTCAATCCTAAAATTATAGAAAAAGATCAAAATCGGGTGGATGTTGTCTTTGAAATTGATGAGGGTAATAAAACACTTGTTAAAAAAATAAATATCATAGGTCATAAGTCTTTTTCGGAAGATACCTTAAAAGAAAAAATGATGACAAAGGAAAAGGCTTGGTATCGGTTCTTGTCCTCTACGGATACTTATGATCCGGATCGTTTGAATTATGATCAGGAACTGATACGGCGGTTCTATTTGGAACAGGGGTATGTTGATTTTCATGTTAACCACGCATCTGCCGAGTTGATGCCGGATAAATCTGGTTTTGTTATCAATATTGATATTAATGAAGGCAACCGGTTTAACTTTGGTAAAACGGATATCTCAATTTCTTTACCGGAATATCAGGGAAAAGAAGAACTGAAAAAATTAATCACATTTAAAGAAGGACAGCACTTTGATGTCAGTGCTGTTGACAAAACAGTTGATGCTTTGACGGCTGAAATTGAAAATCAAGGATATGCTTTTGTAGAAGTATCTCCGGAATTCCAAAAAAATGATGATGATAAAGTGATGGCTGTCACTTTTAAAGTAACGGAAGGTCCAAAGGTTTATCTGAATAAAATTCAAATCAACGGAAATTCCAGAACTTTGGATAGGGTTATCCGTCGGGAATTCAGGATTAAAGAAGGAGATGCCTTTAATGCAGCCCGTTTAAGACGGTCAAAACAGCGAGTTGAAAATTTGGATTATTTCTCTGCTGTTGACTTGAAAACAATCCCGACAGAAGATCCGTCAAAGGTAGATATTGCTTTGGATGTGGCGGAAAAATCAACCGGTGCGTTCAGTATCGGTATCGGTTGGTCTTCCTATGACGGGATGATGTTTGAAACAGGAATTCAAGAACGCAATGTCTTGGGAACGGGTAATGTTGTTGGTATCAATGCAATGTTGTCTCAGAAAGAAACACAATATACCATTGGTTTAACGGATCCTTATTTTATGGATAAAAATCTGACGGCCGGTGTTGATATTTTTCATACCACACGAGATAACGAAGATTCAAGTTCTTACAGTTATACTTCGACCGGTGGAACGGTTCGTTTCGGATGGGATTATACGGATAACTTCCGGCATACCGCCCGTTATACTTTACGTCAGGATGATGTTAATGATATTGACAGTGATGCATCTATATATATTAAAGAACAACAGGGTAAAAATTCTGTTTCCATGATTGGACAGGAATTAATTTATGATAAACGGGACAGCCGTATCAATCCAACAACCGGTTATTATGCGACATTGGGATTTGACTGGGCAGGTTTAGGGGGGGATTCTAAATTCTTGCGTGTCAATTTGACAGGTATTAAATATTATCCGGTTGCGGAAGAAGTGGTCTTTTCCGTTCGGGGTGACGGTGGTTATATCTGGGGATACGGTGGTAAGGATGTACGTATCAATGATAGATATTATCTGGGAGATGTTTCCCTGAGAGGATTTGAATATGGTGGTGTCGGTGCCAGAGATCGTGCAACAGATGACTCCTTGGGTGGTAATTGGTATGCAACGGCAACGGCAGAATTAGTTTTTCCGGTAGGACTTCCCAAGGAAATGGGTATTAAGGGAAAAGTCTTTTCGGATGTGGGTTGGATTGGGAAACCGGATAATTATGATCGTGAAACAATGATTTATTCCGGTAAAACAAGAATGGCCGTAGGGGCTGGTATCCTGTGGCAATCACCAATGGGTATGATTAATCTTGATTTTTCATATCCCATCATGAAGGCCGATCATGATGAAACAAGAATATTTCGGTTAAACTTTGGAAAAGGATTTTAAATTATGACAAAAAAAGAACAAAAACAAGAATGCGCATGTGGATGTAGTTGTGGTAAAAAAGCAATTGTTTTGTTAGGAGGAATTGCTGTTTCAGTCTTGTTGGCTGTAGGTATCTGCAAAACAATGTGTTGTACAACAAAGACAATGGTTGTTGACTTTGAACGGGTACAGGTAGAAGCAGAAGTTTATAAATCTATTTTTGCAGAACAAAGAAAATATGAAGAAAAATTACAGGCTCAGCTGACATTGGAGGCCGGTGAACTGCAAAAAGAAGAAAAAGAATTGATGGACCAAAAAAGTAAACTGAAAGAAGTTGATTTCAAAAAGAAATCTCTTGCTTTACAGAAAAAAGTTGCTGAAACGCAACAAAAATATCAGTTGCAGGCTCAACAAATCGTTATGGCAACTCGTTTAACGGCTCAGAAAGTACAAGAAGGTATCAAAAATACCATTGAAGAAGTAGCAGATAAAGCCCGGGCTGATATTGTAATCAGTAAAGAAGTTACTGTTTATTCTAATGATAAAGCTGATTTAACGGATGCTTTTATCAAAGCACTGAATGAAAAAGTAAAACCGGTGGCTTATCCTGATCCGGCAACCATTAACTTTACAGTAGGAGCACAATAATCATGGCAGACCCCCGCTTTTTTAAAAAAACAGATTGCCTGTCTGTGGCAGAAATTGCCCGAATAGGTGAAATTTCTTTTCCTGAAGGAACAGATATTACAAAAACATTTAAAGATGTTTCTGGGTTGGATACAGCCGGTCCGGAAGATGTTTCTTGGGCATTTATTCCAAAAGTACGGGAAAGTCTGAAAAATACGAAAGCGGGGGCTGTTATCGTTCCGGAAAAATTTTTAGATTTGGTACCTGCCGGTTGTTTGGCTTTGGTTTCAAAAGATCCGCATCGGTCTTATGGCTTGGTTGCAAGTGCTTTTTACCCCAGACAAATTACCCCGTTTATTTCGGAAAAAGCCTATGTTGATGAAACCGCTTCTCTAGGAGAAGGATGTCGGATTGAAGCCGGTGCTTATGTTGGAGCCGGTGTGAAATTAGGTGCCAGATGTCATATTCAGCCAAATGCTGTTATTGAACAAGGTGTTCAAATGGGGGATGATTGTACCGTCGGAGCAAATGCAACGGTTTCCCATTGTATCGCCGGAAATAAAGTTTATATTTATGCCGGTTGTCATATCGGACAGGATGGTTTTGGTTTTGCTATGTCACCGGCAACGGGACCTCAGAAAGTACCGCAATTGGGGCGTGTTATTATAGGAAATGATGTTGAAATAGGTTCTTCTTCCTGTGTGGATAGAGGGGCTATGGGTGATACCGTTATTGGCGATGGTGTTCGGATTGACAATTTGGTTCAGGTAGCCCATAATGTTAAATTAGGTCGATGCTGTATTTTAGTTTCACAGGTCGGTATTGCAGGCAGTTGTGAATTTGGAGACTTTGTCGTTGCCGGTGGTCAGGCCGGTTTTGCTGGTCACTTAAAGGTCGGAACAGGGGCCCAAATCGGAGCTCAATCTGGTATTATGAGTGAAGTTCCGCCCGGGGTTATTCTGATGGGATCTCCAGCTGTTCCACATAAAGAGTTTATGCGTCAGGTTTTAGCTGTTAAAAAATTGACTCAAAATAAAGATGGTAAGCCTAAATTTTCGTGGAAAGTTTGGTTGGCCGATAAAATGATGAAAAGAAAGAAAGGATAATATTATGACTGAAAATATAGAAGAAAATGCCAATATGATACCGGAAATCCGTATTAATGAAATTTTGAAAATGTTACCCCATCGGTATCCGTTTTTGTTGGTAGACACCATTAAAAACGTTATACCAGGGGAATCCGGTGTTGGTGTTAAGAACGTCACTTTTAATGAACCGTTTTTTGAAGGACATTTTCCTGAAAATCCGGTTATGCCAGGTGTATTACAGATTGAGGCTATGGCTCAGACCGCTGGTGTGATTGTGGTAACTTCTTTCCCAAAAGAAGAACAAGACGGTTGTCGCGTTTTCTTTATGACGGTTGATGATGTTAAATTTAGAAAGCCGATTATCCCCGGTGATGTTGTGGAAATGAAAGTCAAAAAAGAACAGGCTGTCAGAAATGTTTTTAAATTTCGGGCAGAGTCTTATGTCAATGGAAAATTGGTCGCTCAGGCTGTATTTAGTGCTATGGTAATGAAAAAATCTTAAAAAAAAGGAGAGTTCCCCCATGATTAATGTTCATCCTACCGCCATTGTTGATCCGAAAGCCGAACTGGCTGATGGTGTGATTGTCGGACCTTATTGTACGATTGGTCCGAATGTAAAAATTGGTGCTGATACGCATTTGATTTCTCATGTCGTGATTGACGGTTACACAACATTAGGTGAACGGAATACAATTTACCCTTTTGCTGCTTTGGGTCTATTGGCACAACACAAGCGGAGTAATGCCCCAGATGCAACTTTAACAATTGGTGATGATAACACTTTCCGCGAACATACCACAGCGCATGTCGGTTCGGAAGTAGATAATAAATTTACAAAAATCGGTAACAGAAACTTGTTCCTTGTTGCCAGTCATATTGCCCATGACTGTATTTTGGGTGATGATATTGTCATGAGTAACAATGCAACTTTGGCAGGACATGTTAAAGTCGGAAATAAGGCAATCATTGGCGGTTTGGCGGCTGTTTTGCAATTTACGCATATCGGTGAAGGGGCTATGATTGGTGGTATGGCTGGAATCTTCCGTGATGTTATTCCCTATGGTTTAGTTATGGGGGGAGTGCGTTGTGGGTTAAGTGGTTTAAATTTAATTGGATTACAACGGGCCGGTGTTGCTAAAGAAGATATTATGACTTTACAAAAAGCCTATAAAATATTATTTAATAAAGAGGATACAAAATTGTTTGCTGATCGGATTGCCGAATTGGAACAGAATGGTGTCTATATGAATAATCCTTTTGTGCAAAAAGTCATCCAATTTGTTAAAAATCCATCTAAAAATAATATATTGCAACCGGATTAAAATGAAAAAGAAAGAACCACAGAAAATCGGATTAATCGCTGGAAACGGAACGTTACCTAAGTCAGTTATAAAGGCTTGCCAAGAGCAGGCTATCCCTTTGTTTGTCATCGGTTTGAAGGGACATGCGGATTCAGATTTAATAACAGGTATTCCAGGTGCTTTTGTTCGTTTAGGCTCGGTTGGAAAAATTGTTCGGTTGTTAAAGAAAAATAACGTTAAAAAAATTGTTTTTATTGGAGGTGTACGGCGTCCTTCCATTTCGGAAATTATGCCTGATTTAAAAGCCTTTTCTTTGTTAGTAAAGGTTGGTTTTAAATTATTAGGGGATAATCAGTTATTGGAAATTATCTTACATGAAGCTGAAAAATTAGGTTTTCAGGTTGTAGGAGCTGACAGTATTGTGCCGGAGTTGGTTGCTCCTGAGGGTATCTATGGAAAGATAAAACCTGATACGAAAGATACAGCCGATATTATGCGGGGTATTCAGGTTGCAAAAACATTGGGGCAAGTTGATGTTGGTCAGGCTGTTATCGTTCAGCATGGCTTGGTTTTATCGGTTGAAGGTATAGAAGGGACAGCTTCGCTGATCAAGCGAACGGCTGGTTTAAGGCGAAAAGGAGGCGGTGGTGTTTTGATTAAAGTTTCTAAGCCTCAACAAGATAGGCGTGTGGATTTACCGACCATCGGACCAGCAACGGTTCAGGCTATTTTTGACGCAGGTTTTAAGGGGATAGCCGTTGAAGCAGGTTCTTCTTTGTTGGCAGAATCGGAAAAAATGATTGCTTTAGCGGATAAGTTAGGCATTTTTGTTATGGGTGTAAAGGGGGAGCAATGGAACCTTTGAAAGTTTATTTAATTGCCGGTGAGTCTTCGGGAGATTTACTAGGAGCCCGTTTGATGCGTTCTATGAAAAAACAATTAGGAACAAATGTTGTTTTTTATGGTGTCGGTGGTGAAAGTATGGCTTTGGAAGGATTGAATAGTTTATTTGATATTCGAGATTTAGCCGTTATGGGGTTTATGGAAGTTATCCCAAGTATCCCTAAAATATTAAAACACCTAAATGAAATTGCTACAGATATTCAACAAAAAAAGCCTGACATTATTATGACAATTGACAGTTACAGTTTTTCCATTCGGGTGCATAAAAAATTAAAAGCCATCGGTTATAAAAAACCGCATGTTCATTGTGTTGCCCCTCAGGTTTGGGCTTGGAAAAAAGGACGGGCAAAAACCGTTGGGCAGTATATGGATCATTTGTTTTGTTTGTTGCCAAATGAAAAACAGTATTTTGAGCCCTATGGTATGCCAACAACGTTTATTGGTCATCCTGTTGTAGAAGGTGGTGCTGATAAAGGAGATAAAGTCGGGTTTAAACAAAAGTATAGTATATCAGAAAATCAGACTGTTTTGTGTTTATTACCGGGTAGTCGCAGAAATGAAATTAAATATTTATTGCCTGTTTTTAAGGATACGGTAGAACAACTGACAAAATATGTTCCTGATTTATTTGTTGTTATTCCGACTGTTAAAACAGTTTCTGAAACAGTCAAAAAACATTTATCAAATTGGTCCGTTCCGCATGTTATTGTAGCCGGTGAAAAAGAACGGTATGATGCTTTTGCGGCGGCTGATGTAGCTTTAGCTGCTTCTGGTACGGTCAGTGTTGAATTAGCTATGGCAGGCGTTCCACATTTAATTGCATACAAAGTCAGTCCTTTGACTGGTGTAATTGTTAAAAAGTTACTTAAAATCAGATTTGTCAATTTACTGAACTTGTTAGTTGATAAAGAGGTTGTTCCGGAATTACTACAAGAAAACTGTACGGTTGACAAATTGGTTGAGGTTCTACGTCAGTTGTTGGCTCATCCGGAACAAGCAACACAAGAAAGTTTAAAAAAATTGGGATTAGGACAACCGAGTTCCCCATCTGATAAATTGTCGGAGGAGCTACAAAAATTGTCCCAAAAATACGAGGAGGATAAAAAATGACTTCCCCCTCTCGTCGGACGCTTTATCATTTTCCGCTTTGTCCGTTTTCTAGAAAAGTTCGTTTGATGTTGTTTGAAAAAGGGATACCTTATGGATTGATTCATGAAATTCCATGGCAACCCAGAGCCAGTTTATTAAAACTAAATCCGGTTGGGGATTTACCGGTTTTGGTTGAACCAGAAGGAGATGTTATTTTACAACATAATGCTATTTGTGAATATATCAATGAATTAATCCCTTCTGTTGCGTTAATGGGGGAAACGATAAAGGGGCGGGCTGAAATCAGACGAATAACAGGATGGATTGATACTTGTTTTTATACTGATGTCGTTAAACCACTGGTTAGTGAACGGGTTTATAAAGCAATGAAATCCGGAGGTGTTCCGCCGAACTCTTTGATGATAAGGGTTGCGCGTGATAATATGAAAAGTTATTTTAAGTATATAGACTGGTTGACGGCACGACGAAATTTTTTAGGTGGTAGAAACCTATCTATGGCTGATTTAGCAGTGGCATCACATCTGTCTGTTCTGGATTATTTAGGGGAAATTTCTTGGGATAATTTTATGGAAATGAAAACATGGTATTCAAAAATTAAGTCCCGTCCTTCATTTAATACTTTACTTTCGGATAAAATAGCGGGTATAATACCATCAGAAACTTATGCTAATTTGGATTTTTAAGGAGGAAACATGAAAAATAAATTGTTTTTGATTTTAGCGTTGTCTTTGACTTTGTTTGGTGTGACAGCTTGTAGTGGTGGAGGTCAAAAAGTTTTTTATTGGGAACGACCTAATACGGGAGCGGTTTGGTTTGCCCGTGATCATAACTATTGCTTAAGTCAAGCAGATTACTGGCCGTATGAGTGGCCGGGAATGCCATGGGGCTGGGGAACGCCACCGGATTTAGAATTGCGTTTTGACAATGATTCGGATAGTGGTATATGGGCTCAATTCCGTCCAATGCCGGGAGCTCAACCGGTATATGTTAATTCTGTGGCGGCCGATTGGTCTATGTCCTATGATGATTATGAATCCTGTATGGAAGAACGGGACTATGTTCAACGTAAGCCGGCAACACAAAACAGACAGGTTTTTTATCAATAAGGGTTATTTAAATGTTCTTAAAAAAAAAGAAAAAACAACCGGTTAAAAATTTCGATAAAATGACACCGGAAGAAAGGTATTCTCAACTGGAAAAAATGGCTTATTTATTTGAACGGATGCGATTAGGGGATTATATTACAAACTTTAATCGTGCCGGTCGGGTTATTTGGTTAAATTTTGTAGGTGGTATTGCCCGTGGGGTTGGTCTGACAATTGGGGCAACGTTAGTTATTGTTATACTGATAAAAATTTGTGTTGCTCTGATATCTTTAAATATTCCGTATTTGACAGGCGCCTTACAAAATGTGGTACAGGTTGTTAAATCTACTCCGGGGTTGGGGAAAGTTAGTGCTGTTATTGAGGCGGAAGAAACGGGAAAGCCGTTAGATGTGGTTATTCAGGAAAAGAAGGAGTTAATGAATGGAACAAAGTCAAATTAAAGTTGGTATTATTGGTTATGGTGTTATCGGTGAAACTTTTGGTCGGTGGTTGAAAGAACATACAACATGTCAGATAGCTATTTCTGATCCGCCGAAAGGATTAAATGACGATTTGACTGGGTGTTCTGTTTTCTTTATCGGAATTCATATTCCGACAGAGGCAGATGGGACGCAGGACTTGACATTATTAAAGTCGATTATTCGTGATTTACCGCCAGCACCTGTTGTTATTCGGACGACTTTGTTGCCAGGTACTTGTGATTCCTTAACGGCGGAATTGGGGCGTCTCGTTTTGTTTATGCCGGAATTTTTAACTGAACGAACGGCATATCCTGATTTTTGCTCCCAAGATGTTATTATTACAGGGGCATGTGAAGTTTTAGATGTTATTTTTGCGTCTAAAAAAAGAATCTATATGAATAATCTAGAAGCAGAAATTACAAAATATGCACACAATGTCTATGGAGCCGTTGCTGTTACTTACTTTAACGGTGTATACGAATTATGTCAGAATACTGGGGCAGACTATGAAAAAGTCAGACAGGGGTTCCTTTTGAGTGGCTATATTGGGCAAACCTATACACATGTTCCGGGACCTGATGGTAAAACAGGATATGGTGGAAAATGCTTTCCAAAAGATGTTAATGCTTTTGCTGAATTCAACAAAAATATTCGGTTGGGCACATTATTAAAAACGGTTGCCAATCAAAACGAATACTATCGTAACAAATCTTAACCGTGGCAGTTGCAAATCGGAAAATAGTTGAATAGTAAACTGACGATTAAAACAGACAAAACGGGGATAACGACTTTTTCAAACGGGAAGTGTGCATGTCCCCCGTTTTTCTTTTTCATCCATTCATAAAAATTCATGGCTGAAATAAACGTAATAGCCCCTAAAATTGTTGTAAACAAAAAGGAATCAATGTATAAAAAGCCCAGATAAACCGTTGGGTCGTAATGTAAATCCCCCATATACATAAATCCAACAGAAGCAATAGACATTACCATTAAGCAGAAATCTCGATGGGGAAAATGCCAGTTTCTTTTTTCAAACCAACGTATAACCCAATAGCCGACAATCGCCAACATGGCACCAGCCCAAACGCCGACAACGCAATCATCTACCCCTAATTTACGGGCAATAGATAAAGAAGCACCAATGGCGACTGTACAAACAGCGCAGGCGGGATTAGCTAGTACACGTCCAGATAAGGTTAAAGCAGTCAAAAAAGAAAGTAATTTAATCATTATAAAATCCCCTATAAAAGTAATATAGGGGAAGTATATAAAAAATAAATTCAAAAATCAAGTTTTTTATTGATGCACGTATCCCATATGACCAGCATCTTCGAAAACAATGCGTTCCTGTGCATGAGTTATCTTTTGCGGTTTATGTGGTTTTTCTACAGGATTTAAATCCTGATTTTCAAATCCAGGTAAATAAGCAACACTTGTTTGAACCGGTGTTTCAATTTGGCAACGGATCTGTTGTTCTTTCTGTTTTTGAATTTCATTTTGGATAAAATCTTTGATCATGCCAAATGCCCGTACCGCCCTTTCATGTGTGTATCGGTAGGCATTTACCGCATTTTCCCGTACAGATAAATTGGATATTTTATTAGCGTCAAATGAGTACAAATAAAAAGATAAATCTGACTGTTTTTGATTGAACATATTTTTAATAACATCTTTTCCGTAAGAAATAACAGGACCATCTTCATTTTTAGACCTTTTATCAGATTGTATTTGCTCGTCCATACTTGTCATTTTTTGACGAATGGCATTTGGCCAAGGTTTGGGTAAATTCTGCGTCAGCAAAAAAAGAGCATATCGCATGTATTGCAATGTTTCCCATCTTTTCCGTTCGGGTATCGGGTTTTTGCGGACTTTTGCCGGCAATACGGCAGGACGATTAAAATCGGACATGAAGATACCTCCTTTATCTATACCTGATTATAGTATACCATAAAATAGTTTATTTGTCAAAAGAGTTTTTTGTCTTTATCCAAATACGTTTGACTAAGTGGTTGTTTGAAATGGTATCAGAGTCTTCATATCCACCGTTCTCTTGCATAATTTTTTTCATAACACTATGTGAAGCTAAGTTATTTTCATGACAGGTAATTAATAATTCCGAAATGTTAAAATTATCCCACGCATATTCACAAATCAATTTTAAACATTGAGAAGCATAGCCCTTGCGACGTTCAGACGGACGAATACTATAAGCGACATTTCCTCCTTGTATTTTTAGAGCATCTGTTAAATGGTGTCGAAGATTTAAAATACCGACAACGTTACCATTTTGAATGGCCCAAAAAGTTGTATGGGGGGAACGGCCTTCCGATAAATTTTTTTCAAGGTGTTTGTTCTCTGTTTCTTTTTTATAATTTTCAAAATCAGATATGTCAAAAGAATTTTTTACAGCCCCTATATCATAGGGGGTTGGATTGTTTTGAAAGTCTTTTAAACATTCTTTAAATGAATTCCAGTATTCTTTCGTTGGTAAAATTAGTTCCATTTTGATCTCCGAATAAAAATTTTATAAAAAAATATTGAAATAATCAAATAAATTTTGTAAAATTTTGAAGAAAGGAGAATATTATGAAAAAATTAGGTGTACTTTTGATTTGTTTGGGGTTGTGTGGATGTGTTTCACCGGAAGAGCGAGCTGCTGCCCAGTACAGAATGCGGGAAACGTTAAAGAATCAATGTTTGCAAACATTAGGATTTCAAGCCGGGACGCAGGATTATATGAATTGTCAAATGTTCTATGATAAGGTGATGGAGGCTAATCATTTTTATATTTCAAATGCCAGTTTTCGTTCATCTGATTCGTTGAATGCGTATATAAAAAATCAAAATGAAACCTGCTATTATTATTGGGGCTCGAATAATATAGATAAAAAAGCTTTATGGGATTGTGTCTATAAAATCGGGAATGAAGAAATTGAGGAAGCTAAACATCAAAAAGAATTAAAAGAACAAGAAGCAATGTTGACGCGTTCAATCTCGGCCGGACAGATAGAAGCTAATAATGATCAACGTTTGCAGGAACGGATAGAAGCCGAAAGAGAACGTGTTGCAAAGGAAACGGGTAAACATCCTAAAAATGTGACGTGTAAGACATACAATAAATCAAATGGCTATATTCAGGTTAAGTGTAAATAAAGTGGCCCTTATCCGATTTATTTGGATGAAATTCCGTTTGATATTCTTTAATACTTGATTTTTGTGAATTGTTATTGTATAAAAAAGGAAGTCATCTCTTAAGGAAAGGATTGTTCATGCCAAAAATAAATGTATATCAAGGTGATTTACCAACCGGTGTCCGTTTTGGAAAAGCTGTTGCTATAGATACGGAAACAATGGGACTGAATTTACATCGGGATAGGCTGTGTTTGGTTCAAGTAGGTGATGAACAGGGAAATGTCTGGTTGGTACAAATTCAAAAAGGAAAAAAATGTCCGAATTTGATAAAACTTTTGACAGATAAAAAAATCTTGAAAATTTTTCATTTTGCTCGATTTGATGTGGCTAAAATCAAACAGGACTTAGGGGTTGTTGTTGAACCGGTTTATTGTACAAAAATAGCTTCTAAATTGTGTCGGACTTCTTGTCCGTCACATAGCTTAAAATCTTTGTGTTTTGATTTATTGGGATTGACTTTATGCAAAGAACAGCAAACATCAGACTGGGGGGCGGATAAGCTGAGTAAAGAGCAACAAAAATATGCCGCTGGGGATGTGTTGTATCTGCACCAATTGAAAGAAAAACTGGATATCTTATTAAAAAGGGAAGGGCGTTTTGAGTTGGCACAGAAATGTTTTGCATTTTTACCTGTTCGTGCCGAATTAGATTTGTTGGATTTTGATGAACCGGATATTTTTAATCATTAAAGGAGACAGATAATGACACCGCAAGAAGTTATTGATTGTGCGAAACGAGTTTTCTCAACCGAAATGACTGGCTTAAAGTTGTTGCAAGACGACTTGGGGGATGCTTTTGTGCAGGCTGTTCAAATGATGTTTCAGACACAAGGTCGTGTGATTATATCGGGCATGGGAAAAAGTGGACACATCGGTCAAAAAATAGCGGCAACATTGGCTTCAACCGGAACGCCGGCGTTTTTTGTCCATCCCAGCGAAGCCAGTCATGGTGATTTAGGGATGTTGACAAAAAATGATACTTTGTTGACTATTTCTAATTCTGGAGAAAGTCGTGAAATGGGGGATATTATTTCTTTTTCTCGGCGGTTTGGTATTCCGATGATTGCAATCACGGGAAATTCGGAAAGTTCGATGGCACAGGCGGCTGATATTGTTTTGTTGATACCTAATAAAAAAGAGGCACCTGAAGCGTGTCCCTTGGGAATGGCACCGACAACATCAACAACAACAACTTTGGTTTTGGGGGATGCTTTGGCGGTGGCTTTATTGGAAATGAGAGGGTTTACAAAAGAACAGTTTCATGACAGACATCCTGGCGGAAAATTGGGAAATGTATTATTAAAAGTTTCTGACATCATGGCAAAAGGGGATGAAATGCCGATTGTTTCTCCTAAAATGCAAATGTCAGATGCTTTGGTTGTGATGACGGCTAAAAGTTTGGGGTGTTTGGGGGTCGTTGATGAACAAGGTATCCTGATCGGTGTTATTACGGATGGTGATTTGCGTCGTCATATGACGGCTGATATTATTGTTCGTCAGACTGGGGATATTATGACAAAAAATCCTAAAACTATTCCGCCTAATTTATTGGGAAGTGAAGCTGTCGGATTTATGAATAATTCTAAAATCACAAATGTTTTTGTTGTTGATGTTGATGGAAAACCTTTGGGGTTACTTCATCTTCACCATTTGTTGCAGGCGGGTGTTGTTTGAGGGGCTAAAACGTGTTTACAAAACGATTGTTTAAAATAAAATTGCATACACGACGGGTTTTAATTTTAAAACGTGGGTTACCTGTTTTTGCTTTTTTATTTGCCAGTTTGATGTTGGTTTGGCCTTCGTTAATTGCACCACAAAAAGAACAATTTTCTTTGGTAACACCGAAAGAGATTGAAGGACAAGGTGTTGGTGTGGATATGGAACAAGTCCGATTTTATTCACAAGACAGTAAAAAACAACCTTTGACTGTTGTTGCTACAAAAGTTTTGGAAACAGATATAGAAAAACAAATTATTACGATGTATAAGCCAGTTGCAACTTATCAAATGGAAAATGGGATTGATTTGACGGGAAAAACACCTTATGGTCTTTTCTATCAAAAAGAAGATTATATGTTGTTTGAAGATAAAGTGATAGTTACTACTGATAGTGGTTATGAGGCTGTATCTCGTTCGGTTACTTGTAATAACAAAACCGGAGAAATTTATAGTGATGAAAAAATCACCATTGACGGTCCGGCCGGTCATTTAAAAGCAACAGGTTTTAAGATGACAGATTCGGGAAATCAAATAATTTTTAAAAACAAAACAGATACAACAATTGTTCAGGATCGTGAAAATGTACGAATACAAACAGAAGACGGGTTGGAAATAGAACAAATCCATCAAACAATTACAGGACAAAAAAATGTTGTTGTCACGCAAGGTAGTAAAACTATAACAGCGGATAAAATGGTTCTGCATTACCTGACGAAAGAGCAAAATCCAAATAACCGAGTGGATAAAATTGAGGCTTTTGGAAATGTAATAGCCTATACACCAGAACATAAAATAACTGGAAATAAAGGTGTTTATAACCCACAGACAGGTGAAATTATTATGTCTGAAAATGTCATTCTGTATCAGGGTAAAAATCATATCGCCGGTGAAACGGCAACACTTAATTTGAATACGGGTGTCAGTAAAATAACCCCTAAAAAACAAGGGCAGTCCGGTGGCCGGGTTAAAGGAACACTGATACCGTCAGAATTGAAGGGAAAATAAAAAATGGCAATAGAAACACAAAAAGGGTTGGTTATTTCTCATATTAGTAAAAGTTATAAAAAACGGGTTGTTCTGAGGGATGTTTCCATGCATGTCCAATTGGGAGAAGCTGTTGGTTTATTAGGGCCAAACGGAGCTGGTAAAACGACTTCTTTTTATTGTGTAACCGGTTTAATCTCGCCCAATAAGGGAAAAATTACGCTGAACGGTATTGATATTACAAAATTTCCGGTTTATCGGCGAGCAAGACTTGGTATTGGGTATTTACCTCAGGAAGCCTCTATTTTTCGGGGGTTGAATGTTGAAGATAATATTCGGGCTGTTTTACAGGTAGTTGAAAAAAACAAAGAAAAAATTGAACAAGAACTGGATTCTCTGTTAAAAGAGTTTTCAATTGAACATTTACGCTTTTCACCTTCTCGGGCATTATCGGGCGGAGAACGTCGACGGTTGGAAATTGCACGGGCCTTGGCATCCCGTCCGTCTTTTGTTCTATTGGATGAGCCCTTGGCAGGTATTGATCCGATTGCCGTTGGGGAAATTAAAGATTTAGTGGCACAACTGAAAAATCGGGGTATCGGCGTTCTGATTACCGATCATAATGTTCGTGAAACGTTGAGTATTATTGACAGAGCTTATATTCTGCATGACGGTGTTGTCTTGAAACAAGGAACACCGGAGGAAATTATTGCCGATGAAAGTGTGCGAAAAACTTATTTGGGAAAGAATTTTACTTTATAAGTCATTTTTTTGTGGTAAAAAAAATAAAAAAAGAGTATAATCGCAAAACTTATTTTAAAGAAAGGATTTTTGTATGTCTGAAAATATCAAAAGAATCGGTGTTTTGACCAGTGGCGGGGATTGTTCCGGATTGAATACGGCTATTCGTGCCGTTGTGTTTAGTGCCTTGACCCGTGGTTGGGAAGTTTATGGAATCCACAATGCAACAGATGGTTTATTCGTTCGTCCCTTATGGTATCAAAAGTTGACAATGGCGGATTTTGAATTTCCGTTTGCAACTCTGGGTGGGACTATGCTGGGAACAAATAATTCCGGGAATCCACATAAGGTAACTCGTGAAGACGGAACAGTAGAAGAATTGACGGACGAACAATTGAACGCCCGTTTTAAAGAAGGGGTTGAAGAATTGGGATTGTCTGCTTTAGTTGTTATCGGTGGAGATGGTTCTATGGCTATCGTCAGTAAGTATTGTAAGGCTGCCGGTATCTCTATGATTGGGATTCCTAAAACGATTGACAATGATGCCCCAGGGACAGAGTTGGCTATTGGCTTTTCAACAGCCCGTTCTGTTGTGACAGAAGTGTTGGATAAATTGGATACAACGGCCGCCAGTCATCACCGTGTTTTGATCGCTGAAGTAATGGGACGGGGTGCTGGTCATTTAGCTTTGGAATCTGCTATTGCCGGATTTGCCGATGTTGCATTGATACCGGAAATCCCGTATACATACGAGGGTGTTGTTGCCCGTTTGAAAAAAAGTTTTGAAGCCGGTCGTAAACATGCTTTGGTTGTTATTGCCGAAGGTATTAAAAAGCCGGATGGTGAATTTTCTTTTGCGACAAATGGTCGGACTTTTGGTGGTGTATCCGCATATTTTGCCGAAAAATTATCTGAAGAGGGATTTAATGTTCGGGCGAATGTTTTAGGACATATGCAACGGGCCGGTTCCCCGATTGCGGAAGATCGAATTTTGGCTTCCGAATTTGCCGTTCGGGCAATTGAGTTATTGGCAGAAGGTAAAAATAATCGTGTCGTTATTAAAAAAGACGGTCGGATTCAAGATGAGGATTTGGATGTTATTTTGCAGTTAGCCAATTCACCGGTCAATCCGGATGGGGCGATGGTTAAAACCGCCCGTAGTTTGGGAATCTATGTTGGTGAAAAATAATACTTGCATTTGAAATAATAATCACTATATTATAATATGTAACAAGGAGAATGAATTATGACAGAAAAAACACAAAAACATTTAGAAGCATTAAAAGCAAAGCATGCTGAACTAGATAATAAGATTGCGGAAGAATTGGCCCGTCCGGCCCCTGACGATATTAAAATTCAGGAATATAAAAAACAAAAATTAGCCGTTAAACAAGAAATTGAATCCTTGGAAAAATAAACGGTTTTATGTAGAATTATAAAAACCCGTCTGAGAAGGCGGGTTTATTTATGGGGAGAAGTTTTTAGTTTCTTGCAGGATAATAATTAGGGAGTTTTCCGTCATAAAAAATCCCCCGTCATTTCGATGGGGGATTTTTTATGACGAATTACATCACTGTATTAATTACCCACACATAACGGCATATAACCGGCGGTTGAACGTTCTCTTAAATCAATTGTACGAGTGCCGATCGGATGTATACGCCACGCTTCGTCATCTGATTCATGATCAGCAAGCCATGGGGAACAATTACAAATATCACCCATATACTCAGGACAACTATACCAATATTCAGAATCATCAGACATCGAGCAATAGTCAAAAAGATCGTCAAAATCGTCCATTCTTACCATCCGAGCACCCATTGCTTTACACCAATTATCAGCAGCCCACCAAGTCATATTCAATTCGCTTGAGGGATAAATATAACCTTGTGATTCTGTTACAGGACCTGTTGCCTCACAAACCCCATGTGTGGGAGATGAAGAATCTGTCCCCATATATGATTTTAAATTACAAAATTCACCGGAAGCACATTCATTGTTTTGAGTACATTGTGTTGCTTCTAGATCATGACAGGCACAATCATCCCATTCTCCTGTTTCCGGATTTTCCCGACATTCGTAATTAATACAAATATTTAAATCCGGATGACAACATCCGTCTTCGTTGTATTCACTGACACATTCTTCATCAGAGGAGCAAGATGTCCCAGACCAACCCGTTTCACATGGATCTTCCCCTATTTCCTCCTTGTAGGACAAATATGGATTTCCATTAGCACAAAAACCGGCAGAACCGCCACTGGCACCACCGATTCCATATTCAAACACGAACATAACATTATTGAGTTCATCATCGGAACAATCGCCTTCCAATAAATCATCACCAGCCTCATTTGCCATTACAATGTTTTTATTGGCTGTTACGCTGATCAGGTTTTCACAAACAGAACCTTTTACACCCGTTACAATTATTCCAAAACTATCATCATAGACTTCTATAGATGAAAACGTTCCAGCTGATGTTTCATTCTTTACATCACTGGGTAATGTGGCATTTCCCGTTGATACA
>JAZLAQ010000005.1:0-7552 GCA_045613285.1 Alphaproteobacteria bacterium
TTCCAGATAAATTGTACCCGTCATTACATACGGTACAAGTGTACAAAGTTCCTGAAGATGAAGTACAAGATGTTTCTGTTTTACAATTTTGAACATGACTGATTGAACCGGTACAAGTATTCGCTACACAAGTATCTCCATTTTTGGTATAACCACTTTGACAACTGTCCAATCTATGCTTTGTTGTATTACCCGACTGGCACTGCGAACAATTACCACCTATCGGACAAGTGGTTAAGTTATAACCAGTACAAGAATTTATTTCACAAACACCATTAATCAAAAAATAACCATCCGGACAAGATTCAATAACCGGAGGTAAACTTTCGCCTTCTTCACCACTACCACCACCTCCGCCACCACCGGCGGCCAAAGCAACACCACCGCCAATAAGGGCAACCGCTCCTACACCTATTCCGATTTTAGCACCGGTGGATAAACCAATCGCAGCCGTCTTTGATTTTTCAATTATAGGAACGGCTATTTTTCCTTCTCGTATATCCCGCAACCATCGGGAATAATTTTGATTAAATTGATTGATCTTATTTCGTGAAAATCGATTGACGCAAGGATGATTTGTACTCGCGCCTAATTCTTTTAAAATATAAAAAACCTTATAATCATTTTTTTCAACTGCCTGACATAAGGCTGTATTTCCCTTTGGACCACCAATTGTATCTAATTCAACTTTTTCAAGTTCACTGACATTTTCATTTTTGGCCAATTGATATACTTGTGACATGGTCAAGACGTCAGCCTGTGCCTTATAACTACATAAAAATAATGATAAAATTACAATCAAAAACTGCATAATAATACCCATATAAAAATGATACTTACATACAATATTAAGCAAAAGTTTCTTAAAACGCAAATACTTTTTATGTTTCTGAATAAAATTTTTAAAAGACTTATAACACATTGAAAACAATAAAATATCCCTAAAATAAATACATCTAATTTATAGCATATGATGAGACCATTTCAAAAAAGAACTATTATCGAACCACCACAAAGGCTTGAAACACAAATAAAAAACAACTCCCGAAATGGGAGTTGTATGTTTTGGTACAGCGTGCTTAGCGAATACCGAGCTAATAATATCAAAGAAATTGATGAGTTGTATCGTTTAATTGAAAGCCTTTCCTTTCAATTACAACTTGATCAAGTCACCTAAACCTGCCCTTAGGGCCGGAAGTTGAATTAGACCATCCACACCGCCACCATCTCGGGAGCCCGACCGGCACATCCCAGTCATCAAAATTAAATGCAATATCGTTAATGGAGTGTTTTTTTGCAAGAGCCTTTACATGCGAGAGCCAATGAGAGGCTATGCTTATTCAGTATAATTGTTCATTTCAACCTCTACCTATATGCATACAAAGGTTAAAACAAATACCAATCAATACAAATTTTTAATTTTTGCGTTTTAAAATGGTTTTACTTTTATAAAAAATTATACTATAGTTGCTTTATTCATTGCAGAAAAGATATAAAAATACTGGAGGAAGTAAGCAATGATTAGTAGATACGACAAGAATATGATATATATTGGTCCTGTTGATAAAAAAGAAGCTCATATCAAAGGATATTGGCATAAAGTCGCCACAGGAATTGTTTATAATCCTGCCCAGAAAACAATTTTCTTTCAAACAATCTATCCCAAAGACAGCTATGGCTTTGACAGACCAGATTATATAGATTTTGCTGTTGGTGGTCATATTGAAGACAACGAAACACCCTTAGACGGTTTATATCGGGAATCAAAAGAAGAATTAGGTTTAGATAAAGAAATTATAGATAATGCCTATTTTATTGGCGTGCGTCGAATAAATAAGGACTTAACTGCAAACTATAAATTAAGAGAATTTCAACACATCTATGGCATTCCAGTCAACTTTGACTTACAGGATTTTAATATGTTGGCTTCAGATAAAGAAGTAAAATCCATTGTAAAAGTGAATGTGGATGACTTAATATGTCTATTAGACAACAATACACCTGAAATCAAAGCAGAGCATCGTATTTTAGATAAAGAGACAAGAAAGACTATTGAATATAAGACTATGCTCTTAACAAAAAACGACATCATAGATGATTATTTTGCCGGGGATTTTCTTTTAAATTTATTATATACAATTAAAGCGAACTTTTAGAATGCTTTTAATTAGAGTATCTAACTCTGACTATCCTTTTCATTTTAATGCAAAGTAATTGAGAATAGCGGCTAATTTGTTGGGGTTTCGGATAGCATAATCAAAGGCGGTTAAACCAAACTTATCTTTAATATGAGGATTTGCTCCTTGTTCAAGCAAGTATTCAATCGGTTCGGTATCGGGACTCATGATACAGCATACATGAAGCAAAGTCGCTTGATTGGCATTAACCGGTGCATTGATATCCGTTATTTCAGAAAGGATTTCCTTTAAGTCATCAATATCATCTATAAAATAATTATTCTTTGTCATCATTTGAAAACTCCTACACACTTAGTTCATCTAACACATTTAACAACCGCTCTTTCGCTTCAAACTTTAACATTTCATGCTTGACAATCTCAGTTTGAATAAGAGAAAAGACAAGCTCTTGCCGTTCAGAGATATCTTTGGGTTTAAAATGCACTTGATACTGATTAAGCAAGATGAACAACCATTCTTTCAGATGGAACTTATTTTCCAAAGCATAATCATAAGCTGTTTTGGCATTGATATCCATATAGTATGGGTCAGCCCCTTGTTTTAAAAGATATTCAACCATTTTAGGCTTATTGCTTGTGGCACATAAGACCTGTAACAAATTGGATAATTTGCTGTTAATGGGTTGATTGATATAGGTCATGACTTTTTCTAATTCTTTTAAAGCATCTAAATCCTCTGGGATGGGATAGAAGTTTGAGTTAATAATAATCGGTTCCAATTCCATGTTTTAATCCTTATGTTTTGTTATAAACAATTCCGGCTAATGCTCGCTGTTCATGAAAGGTATTTCATACAGCTTGCAAAGTCTCATTGATACCTGCATTCAAACAACCGGAGCAACGGTTGTTTTATATTTGGTATTTATTGAAGGTCTGATTAAAAACTGGAATGATTGTAAAAAATAATTATGTTCTATTGAGAATATAGCAGTTAGCTGTTCGTTCTATCACCGATTCACCAAAAGACATATTATCCAGAAAGTCATCAGGTGAATATCCTCGATAACAGGCTTGGTAAGCATGATAGTGGGCAGATTTTATATCTCTGGCATCTTTTGGATAGCCTTACGAATTTTTAATTGCATCATTTACTTCCCTTCTGATAATGATGTGATGAAACCATTGTTCTTGAAATTGAACTTGTTTTTCTATCTCAGCATCAGAAAGATTCATTCCTTTTGGAACAACAATCAATTTGTCATCATCGTCATCTGTTCTGTGAATAATTGCAATACATTCTCCTGTGAATTTTTCTTGAGGTTCTTGAACACCTAAAACATAGGCATCTAATTCTTCGCCATCCCCAGAAATTGTATCTGGGATGTATCCATAATTTACAGGGTACATAAAACCATGTTTAGGGTGTTTAGAGCCCATAGGTCTATCCATTATAACAGATACTACTCGCCCCAGATAATCCCTATTTGAACCATTTAGCATAAACAATCTTTAACTACTTTAATACATTTTATATCTTTATCTTTCCAAAATCAAGTTAAAAAACGAATCCGATTCGGGTAGATTTTGGATGATTTTTATCAAATTGGTCTAAAAAATTTTCAAAAATGAACAAAATTCAAAAATTGTGATGCAAAAAAAGGGAATGCAAAAAAATCCAAATACATCCATATACATCCATTTTGCCAAAAAAGGATGTTTTGCCTAAACACAATATCAGTAATCAAAATTAAGCCCAAACATCAGTCTGTAATCAGGTTTTATCCCAGAAATATGATCCGGATTAAAGCGGGTCATAAACTCACCTTTCCACTGATATTGATTGGTTTTATGTCTGAAATACAGACCTAAATCATACTCGCGGGCTGTCGGTTTTAAACCAACTTTCAATTTATCATAATAAACCGTATCGGAATAAGCATCACGACCTGTTGGTATGTTAAAGTAAGCTTGTCCTTCTTTTATCCGTAAAGGCGAGGCAAACTGCACTCCAAACAGGTTATTATCACTTATCTGATATCGGGCATCTAAGGCAAAACTGTCGCTTATGACATCACCAAATGAAACAATGCTGTCCGTCTTACCAACATGACTGTGTCCATAGTAGTAGGATGCCGATAAGGTTAATAACTTTATCGGGGTATATTCAACGGCTGTTCCGACAAAGTATGTCCTGCCGTTATCCGTGCCCAAAGCACCCGTCCCATTGATACCCAGCACAGCTTCTTTTTCCTGTAACACACCACCAACCAAACGAATATTTAAGTCGGGTTTAATTTTATATTCCATCTCGGAATTAAAGGCATAAACCGAACGGTTAAATTCTTCATTTAAATCTTCATCGCCTTCATAAAAACCGTTTTTTCCAAAGGTTGTCCCAAATTGGAATGATAAATCCTTTGTTAAATCAAAGTGCTGTGATAATCCGTAGCTTTCACGCATATCCATAAAGGGATTCATTAAAGCTTGATCAAATGATTGTTCTTCTTCCAATATATCTGAACGATATGAAAATTTCATCATGGATTTATCATTGAACCGATATTGGATATCCAATATCCCCATACCTAACAGATTTTCATCTGTCTTGGATGAACTGAAAGAAAATAACATTTTGTCATCAACGCCACTGGTGTTAATTGTATTATTATTCATAAAAGAACGGAATTGTCGGCGGAAAGATTCATCCGTGCGATGCGCCTGTGTAATCAGGTTTCCTGTTTTAACGGCAAAAGGACGATTGTAATCATCCAATCCCATAATCGTTTCGGGCAGAGCAACACTCAAACTACGGTTTAAAACACGTGGCAGAGCCAGTTTTGTTTCGCTTATCGGTGCCTTGCTAATTGCATTCAAATCGCCCATACTTGTCGTGCTTGCCGTTGAGGTCGGCAGAGACATTACCCCCAACGGTTCTGTCGCCGCACCTATATCCACCATACCGTGGCCATAGATTCTGCTGGTATTATAAGTATTACCAAAACTATCTGTCCAAGTTCCGTCATTTGTCCATGTTCCGTCTGCAAACACTTTTTTGTTGGCGGTTCGGAAAAGAATTTCCACAATATCCTGCGATTTTAAATACGGATACGCCCCCATTAAAAAAGCCACCGATCCCGAAATCACCGGCGCCGCATTGGAAGTGCCGGAATAGTTTTGAGTCCCTTCTGTATATTCTTTTACATAATACTTGGTTGTACCTAATATTGATACTGAGCCAATACTTTTCGCCTCAATATTTGCTGTTTTAGTTCCCACAGGGGCAGTCAAACACCACCCTTGTGCCCAACCGCAGTAATGGGAGTATGCATGTAAGGTATTGCCTGTATCTCCGTTTGTTGAAGCAACCGCTGTAATAAATAGATTTTTCATACTATAGGTACTGCCATCAGAATCCGTCCATACCTTATTACCTGATCCGGTTGCGTGATCAAAGGTCGGACCGGACATATCATAATAATTACCGGCGCTTTTAACAACAACGACATTGTTTCTTGCCAGTATTTCCATTTTTCGGACATAAGTCGGATAATATAAACTATTTAAGGCCGTATCCAATGTATAACCGCTTTCATATCGACGGTTTTTTGATGTATCAAATCCATAAGTTTGAGCAAAACTCTGATTAATAACCCGAACCCCTTTTTCAATACCGGTGTCGTAAAAATTAATATCATAAGGGTTGCTCATAGAAACCATATAAACAGATGCATTTGGGGCAACCCCCCAATAATCATTGCTTCCATTCCATTTTGCTGCAATGGTTGAGGCACTGGCCAACCCATGGTCAAACGGATAAGACATATCGGTTCCTAAGAATGTTTTTGAGGCTGAAGCAAACGCATTAACAGGCCCCTCATCCCCATCTGCCCAAGAATCCAAATAATCCCGTGCACCGTTTTCTGTTGTTGCGTAATTGATGGCTGAATGAACTATTTCTGGTGCACCTTTATAGTTTTTTTCACCAATTGTGTCTTCAACGATAACTTTTACAGGTGCCAAAGCACTATAATCCAACAGACCAGTTTCGGGATTATAACGAATAAATTTAGCATAGGCCTCATCTGCATTAATCGGGGATAATGTCGCCGTATTTTTAAATTTTGAATAGTTCAAAAATTCCGTATTAGCAATTGCTCTGGTTGTTTCTGAGGCCGATTGTGTCACACAAATATTTCCGACACGTGTATAACCACTTATACATTGACAATCATCAATACTGTCAGATCTTGCCGGTGCCGTAGAATTTGCCGGACATGATGAGCAAACTCCATCTACACCATACGTATTTGCAGGGCAATTATATTGAGCCGGAAGACACTCATTCCCCGATAATGTATACCCATTATTACATAGCGCACAGGTATAATATGTCCCTTCAGGTGATATACAAGTCGTTTCTGTCTGACAATTAGATACATGTGAGGTTGAACCGCTACAAACATTCGGTTCACAAGTATCTCCCTTTTGCGTGTATCCGCTTTGACAAGAATTTAATTTATATTTTTCTGTCTCGCCGGATTGACATCTTGAACAGTTACCACCCGTCGGACAATTGGTTAGATCATATCCCGTACAATCATTTGATGCACATTCTTTATACACTATATTACCAGATTGACAGGTATTTCCTGTCTCATGATAGCCTTGTCCACATGTTGTTGTATTATATGGACATGACGTCGGCGTTGAGCATGTATCACCTTCCCAACCCGTTTTACAGCCATTTATCTTATATTTTCGCGTGCTACCGGATTGACATTCGCTACATCCCGTCGCATTCACCGGACAACTTGTTAAATCATATCCCGTACATGCATTAGGCGTACAAGTATTCCCGTTTTGTGTATATCCACTCTGACATCCGTTAAACGTGTATTTTATATTCTCTCCTGATTGACATTGTGAACAATTACCCCCCGTTGGACAAGAGATCAAATCATACCCTGTACAGTCATTCGGTTCACATTTTCCATCCTGTAAAAAATATCCGTTCGAACATATAGGGGTCTTGTTATCACTTCCCCCGCCACCACCACCGGCAGCCAAAGCAATACCACCGCCGATAAGGGCAACCGCTCCCACACCTATTCCGATTTTGGCACCGGTGGATAAACCCGTCGCAGCCGTCTTTGATTTTTCAATTATGGGAACGGCTATTTTTCCTTCTCGTATATCCCGCAACCATCGGGAATAATTTTGATTAAATTGATTGATCTTATTTCGTGAAAATCGATTGACGCAAGGATGATTTGTACTCGCGCCTAATTCTTTTAAAATATAAAAAACTTTATAATCATTTTTTTCAACTGCCTGACACAAGGCCGTATTTCCCTTTGGACCACCAATTGTATCTAATTCAACTTTTTCAAGTTCACTGACATTTTCATTTTTGGC
>JAZLAQ010000006.1:0-11449 GCA_045613285.1 Alphaproteobacteria bacterium
CATGAAAAAGGTAAAAATATAATTATAAAATATGTATATATTAATAATGTTATTATTTTGTAATTACTTTTATGTTTTGTAATTACAATGTATTTACTTTTTGATTTTGTATTTACATTGTAATTACATTTCATCAAATAAATCCTTTTGAAAATTATTTATAGGTTTGTTGTTTGATTTTTTTAAAGTGGGACTGACATCAATTTTACCATCAGAAAATGAAATAATTAGTCGTTTTTCAGCCTTGGCGTCGTGAGATTGTGTGATAATTTGTCCTGAGGGCGTTGAAATAAGGGCAAAACCACGCTGTAAAATTGAATGATATGAAAATGATTTCAATAACTTACAATCTGTTTTAAAACGCATATTGATTGTCTGCCAAAACATTAAAAAAGATTGATTTAAGCGTTCGAATCTGTCATCTAGCCTTTGAATGAAGTTTTCTATCAGTTCGGATAAGTTTGGCATTCCTTTAGCAATAGAATTAAGTTTTAATTTTTTTTCTTCTAAATTACGGTACAGTGATTCTGTAAGTCTAAAATTGAGTGACTGGATTTTTAAAATTAAATCCTGACGAACAGGAACAGCTTTTTCGGCGGCTCCTGTGGGGGTTGGTGCCCGTAAATCAGAAACATAGTCGATTAGTGTTGTATCTGTTTCATGACCGACGGCAGAAATAATTGGGATTTTGCTTTCAAAACAGGCTCGAACGACATTTTCTTCATTAAAACACCATAAATCTTCCAGACTGCCACCACCCCGTGCAACAATTAAAACATCCGGACGAGGAATAAATCCGTCGGGTGTATTTAGTCCGTTAGCAGTGATATTATTAAATCCTTTAATCGCTGTTGTTATTTGTTCAGAAGCTCCATCACCTTGAACTAAAACAGGCCACAGATAAACATGACAGGGAAATCGGTCGTTTAATCGATGCATAATATCTCGAATGACGGCACCTGTCGGACTGGTAATCACACCTATTGTTTGTGGTAGATAAGGTATTTTTTTCTTGTGAGAAGTATCAAACAAACCTTCTTTTTCTAATTTTTCTTTCCGTTCATTTAATAATTTTAATAAAGCACCTATTCCTGCAGGTTCTGCTTCTTCCACAATCATCTGATAATTTGAACGACCGGGATAGGTGGATAATTTTCCGGTACAGATGACTTCTAATCCTTCTTGTAAAGCCGATACTGTTTGTGGTGAGCGACCACGCCAACAAATAGCAGATAAAACAGAATCTTTATCTTTTAATGAAAAATAAATATGGCCGGAGGATGCTTTTTTAAGTCCTGAAATTTCGCCACGAACAGATATATGACTAAAAACCTGTTCCACACAGTTTTTTAAAGATAAAGAAAGTTCTGTGACAGATAAAATTGTTTTTTCTTGAGTTTCCATAAATATGGATTATATCATATTTTTTATAAAAAAGGAAGTTATAACTCAGTTTTATGGGATTTTTTCACAAGAATATTTAATACAGATTTTTTCCGTTTCGACGAAGCCAGATTTCAGCTTCACTACGTTTGTCGGTTAAAAGAGAAACTATTTTCCAAAAGTCAGGACCATGATTCATTTCCTTTAAATGTGAAACTTCATGGGCAATTATATAGTCTAAAACATACAAGGGAGCCATTCCTAATCGCCAAGAAAAATTTAAGTTTTTTTTACCTGAACAACTTCCCCAACGAGATATTGTGTCTTTTAAAGTTATTTTATTAATTTTTAATGATAATTTATCAGCTTGAATACGGGCATTTTTATCAATATAGGTATAAGTTTCTTTTTTAATAAAATCAAAAATACGACGTGTTAAAAATTCCGGTTGTCCACCAACCAATAAAAAATTATCAGACATTTTAACACCTTCTTTATGAACAGGAGAATGTAAAATAGTTAATTTTTTTCCTAAAATTGTTATAGGATCTCCATTTTTGAAAACTAAGTTTTTTTTTCTTTTGGATAATTGTTCTTCTATCCAATCAATATGTTGTAATAAGAATTTTTGTGCTTTTTCAACAGAATAAAATAAAGGTATAGACAATATAATTTTTCCCCTTTGGTTAACAGACAAACGAAGGGATAAAGAAGTTTTATTCCTTTTTATTAAAATTTTTTTATCTTGACAGAGTACTATATTCATGACTATAATAGAGTATAGCACTTTATAAGGAGAAAGTAAAATGTTAAAAAGTCTTTTTAAATTTATGTTTTATTTTATTGTTTATACATCATTCTTTTTGGTTTTAGTTTGGTTATTGTTGGGTATTTCTCCTAAAGAATCATATGAAAAATTTAAAGGACAGTTATCTTTTTATTCCAGTCATTTAACTTTTATTTCAAAAACAGCTGGTAAAATATCGGATGCAGCTTCTAATCAATTACAAAATGCATCTGATCGGTTTCATGGAAAAGATCCTTATGAAAGAATCAATCAACAGTTAAATGATTCTTTAAAATAATGAAATATTTATATTTGATGAGGCATGGTCAGTCTAAAAAAACAGAAATTAATGATTTTTTTAGGCCTTTGTCACTTAAAGGAAATAAAGACGTTTTAATTCAAGCTGAACAGTTTAAATTACCAACAGGAATTCGGCCTGATTGTATTTATTGTTCGACAGCAGTCAGAACAAAACAAACAGCTGAGCTATTAAAAACGGTTTTTAAAGGAGTTCCCGTATTTTATCGTGAAACATTGTATTTGGCGCCGTCTTATCGAATTATGGATGTTATTAAAGAAACAGATGAAATTTTTCAAAGAATAATGGTTATTGGGCATCATCCAGGGTTAGAACAGACGTTAGGGGTCATAGCTGATAATGGAAATATTCGTTTGTTAAAACCGGCAGATTGTGCTGTTTTATCCTTAAATATCAGAAATTGGACAGAATTAAAAACAGCTTGCGGACATTTGGAACAAATTTATGCAACGATATAAAAAAACTGTCTTTATTTTAAAGACAGTTTTTTATTTTAAATTATTTTTTTAATTCTTTTAAACGTTCTTCTGTAGAAGATAATAATTTTAAATAATTATCACGTTTTTGACGTTCTGCTTCTACTTTTTCAGGAGGAGCCTTTGAAACAAATTGTTCATTTGCTAATTGCTTATCCACTCGTTCAATAAGAGCTTGATATTTCTCTTTTTCAGCAGTTAAACGGTTAATTTCTGCTTCAATATCCACTAAATCTTCAAAAGGAATGTAAACGGATGCTGATAATTTTTCTATACAAATAGCATTTAAAGGGATGCCTTCTTTTGTAGGTTGTATCAAAACATCTTTTGCAAAAGCTAACTTTTTCAAAATGGGTGTTGCGTTTTGAATGAAGTCAGCTTTGTCCGTTGTTACAAATATTAAATTTGTTTTTCTGTTCGGTTGAATATTCATATTGACACGAACATTTCTGATATTTGTAATAAAGTGTTTTAATAATTCAATGTTTTCAAAATCAGCATCAAATCTTTCATTTACCGCTTTTGGCCATTGTGTAATAATTAATGGATCCGAATTATCCAGTTTGGAATATAATTCTTCGGTAACAAATGGAATAAACGGATGTAATAATTTTAAAATGGTTACAATGGAAGTATACAATGTATGTGCTGCTTCAACCCGAGAATCTGTATTTTCCTCAGATAATCTTGGTTTAACCATTTCAATATAGGTACTACAAAAATCATTCCAGAAGAAATCATATAATTTTTGTAAGGCTAAACCATATTCAAAATTATCCAATTCTGTTGTAACAGCATTGATAACATCATCCAATTTCATTAACAACCACTTATCTTCCGGTTGTCGTTTTTCAGATTGAAAACCTGTTAAATCAATATCAGCAATTGCACTAAATACAAATTTTGCCGAATTCCACAATTTATTTATAAAGCCTTTTGCGGTTACTAATTTATCAGTAGAATATTTAATATCGGTTTCTAAAGATAAGCCTTGAATTAAAGAAAACCGTAATGCATCTGCACCGTATTCTGATATGGCTTCTAACGGGTCAATGCCATTATTTAAACTTTTAGACATTTTTCGCCCTAAAGCATCCCGAACAAGACCGTGTAATACAACACGCTTAAATGGAATTTCATTTGTCTGTTTCAAGGCAGAAAAAATCATTCTGGCAACCCAGAAAAACAAAATATCACTTCCGGTAATAAGTGTTGTTGTCGGATAAAAATATTTTAAATCTTCTGTTTTTTCAGGCCACCCTAAAGTTGAAAAAGGCCATAATGCAGAGCTAAACCAAGTATCTAAAGTATCTTCATCCTGAACCCATTGGTTGTTACCACAGGAACAGGTATGTGTTGGAATTGTATTACCAACATGGATAGCTTTACATTTTGTACAATAATAAGCCGGTATACGGTGTCCCCACCATAATTGGCGTGAAATACACCAATCCTGAATGTTTTCCATCCAGTGGAAATAAATTTTTTCAAACCGATCCGGTATAATTTCTAATTCTTTATTTTTAACCACATCAACAGCCGGTTTTGCTAAGGATTCCATTTTAACAAACCATTGTTTTGAAATCATTGGTTCTACAGTCTGATGACACCGGTAACATTTTCCCACTTTGTGCATGTAAGGTTCAATTTTTGTTAAGTTACCTAGCGCTTTTAATTCTTCAACAATCAAAGCGCGGGCTTTTAAAATATCCATACCTGTGTATTTTTCAACCAAAGGTAACATTAACCCGTTTTCGTCGATAACCCGAATCATTTCAAGATTAAACTTCTTTCCGGCAGCAAAGTCATTAAAATCATGTGCTGGCGTAATCTTAACGGCTCCTGTTCCAAATTCCATTTCAACAAATGGATCGGCAATAACGGGAATTTCACGGTTGACGATTGGTACAACGACTGTTTTTCCAATCATATGAGCATATCGTTCATCATTTGGATTAACGGCAACGGCAGTATCCCCTAACATAGTTTCAGGACGTGTTGTAGCAACTTCTACAGAATAGGATTTATCTGGAGAATCATAACGAACATACCATAACGATCCTTGTTCTTCTTCATATTCAACCTCGGCATCGGAAATAGAAGTATGACAACAAGGACACCAGTTGACTAATCTTTCACCCCGGTAAATAAGTCCTTGGTTATATAAATCGATAAATACTTTTTGGACGGCATTACTTAAACCTTCATCTAGTGTGAAGCGTTCTCTATCCCAATCACACGAAGATCCCAACTTGCGAAGTTGTTTGATGATTGTACCACCATATTCTTCTTTCCATTCCCATGCCCGTTTTAAAAAGCCTTCACGCCCCAGAGAATCTTTTGAAATTCCCTCTTTTTTAAGCATATCCACAATTTTTGCCTCTGTAGCAATACTGGCGTGATCTGTTCCGGGAAGCCACAACGTACTATAACCTTGCATTCTTTTCATACGAATGGTTACATCTTGTAAAGTCATATTCAAGGCATGGCCAATATGTAATTTTCCGGTAATGTTTGGTGGTGGAATCATAATTGTATATGGTGTTTTATTTTCATCTCTTTCAGCGTGAAAATAACGCCCATCTTCCCAAAAACGATACCACTTGTTTTCAGCTTCTTGCGGATTAAAATACTTATCTAATTCTATTTGTTTCATAAAACCTCCAAAAAATATGGATGGAATTATACTCTTTTATCTGTTTAAAGTCAATGTTTTTTACACACGTCTTTTGATAAAATAATCAGGTACCAGTTTTTTATTACATTGTCTGCCACAAAAACGAACACCTTCATGGCAGGTCCCATAATAACATGGTGGGGATAGTTTATCTGCTAATGTCGGATTGACCTTTGATAATTCAGACCGTAATTGGCGGGAAATTTCAGAAATTTCTTCTTGAGCACACCAGCAAAGCCTTTTTCCTTGTTCATGCAACAAAGCGTTTAAATTTGCATTCTTTTCATATTTAACCATAACGCCATAAGGGGTTAGTGTTGTCATCAAGGCAGGAGATAATTCTTGACGTAGTTGTGCAAAATCTTTCATGTAATCCTGAGCCGTCTGTTCTAAATTTGCCATTTTTAACAAGGGAGGTATATAAAAATTCCCAGTGATGACAGGTTCAGATCGTTTGATTGATCTATGTCGTTGGTCTTGTCCCATAGTAGCACAAGATATTTCAACCTCTGTTTTGACACAAGATGTATTCTGATTCATAGAAAAAGGTGAAAACTGTAAAATATCTACGGCATTTTTCCCCTGCGGTGTTTCATGTGAAACATCACAAGATAACAGGCGACAGGTTGGTTCTGTTTTAACCGAAGGTTGTTTTAAAAACATGTAAGGGGACCAATCACGATTTTGACGGTGTTTTTCTTCAAACATATAAGATAATTCAGGCTGTTCCTGTAAAACAGAATCCCGCATTTTGTCTGTTATTAAACGCATTTCAGGGGACCAAGCAACCTGCCACAAAGCACATAAAGCAGACGTATTTAAAGTTATATCTAATGAAGTCGGCATTACCTGTGATAAAAAGACGCGCAGTTGTTCTTGTGCAAATTTAGGTGAATTCTGTGCGATATATTTATCATTTGCTAAAGGTCTTTCGGATCGGATGGCTTGCTCAGCTAATTCGGTTATTTTTGGTAAATTTGTTTGATAAATTTTGATACCTTTTTCAATGAAAGAAAGAGCTTTTTGAATTGGTTCATTAGGATAAAATGTTTCTAAATAGTCTTTAATTTCATTCATATCGGGATTTTGGTACATTTTGGAAAAACGACCAGATCGTTGATCTGAATTATAATAAGGACTGTTTAGATGAATTCCGAAAACAACTGAAGAAACGGAAAGACCATCTAAATTAAACGTAAAATGATTATGTTCAATCGTTGTATGATGTCCCGGATTAAATAAACGGGATTGTACGTCTATTAATGATCCCATTTGGGGAACATCTGCTGTATAACAGACCTTGGCAGCATGGGAAGAAAGTGTTGTAACATCTTGATTTGTTGATGCTATTAATTGAACCGTAATCATGAAAGACTCCTTGTTTTATCGACATGAGTATATCATAACGGGATGTAAAATGTCAAGTTGTATAATAAAGAATAAAAATGTAAAAAAAACTTGATTTTTGTGTTTAAAAGGTGTTTACTGACAAAAAAGAAAGGATTAAAAATGGATGAATTTGAAAAAATAAAAACATTATCCGATAATATTATTAGTCGGAAAGAACCTACTTTTTCTGGAAATGATATTGAATCGGATGATTCGGAAATGTACCATTTTAACCAAAAAGATTTTAATGAAACGGTTGAAGCACTGACGGAAAGAAAAAAATTTTTCAAATGGCATTTGATTGCTTTTGCTTTCTTTATCTCTGTTTTGGTAGTTGTTTTTACGCTTTTATTTGTTTTGGATGGGGATGATAACAGTGGGCAGATTATAACAATTACAGCGACACCACATCCGGTAAAAATCAAGCCTGAACAGCCCGGTGGAATGAAAATACCTAATCAGGATAAGTTGGTATATAGTGTTATCAATTCTGAAGATATTCCGACAAAGGTTGAAAATTTATTTCCTGAACCAGAAAAGCCTGTTTTACCGGATATATTGGAACAATTTTCTGATGATCAAACTAAAATAGAAACAGAACCTGTAAAAGAATTGGAAAAAGAACCAATGCCTAAAAAAGAAGCTTTGGTTTTGCCTAAACAAGCCCCTAAAAAAGAAGTGATTGTCACAGAAAAACAACAATGGCGTGTTCAGTTGATATCTACCACCAAACAAAGTACGGCAGAAAAATTGTGGCAAGATGTTTCAAAAAAACACAAGGCCTTGTTATCGGATATGTCGCATAGTGTTGTGTCAGCAGAAATAGCTGGTAAAGGAACTTTTTACAGATTGCAGGTTGGTTATTTCGCAACACGGGATATGGCTAATGCTTTATGTGAAAAGTTAAAATCTAAAAAGCAAGAATGTGTACCGGTAAAAGTAAGTAAATAAACGGGTATCTTTTTATGAAAAAAGTAAAAGCGGTTATATTCGGATGTCAGGGAACAGAACTGACGGCGGAAGAACGGGAGTTCTTTCAGAGTGAAAATCCTTTGGGTTTGATTTTATTTAAACGCAATATTCAATCGCCAGAGCAGGTAAAAGCTTTAACAGATGATTTTCGGAAATGTGTCGGTCGTCTTGATGCTCCTGTTCTGATTGATCAGGAAGGCGGACGTGTTCAGCGATTAAAGCAGCCTTATTGGATGGAATTACCGCCGGCAAAAACATACGGTGATTTGTATTTAATAAATTCGGAACAGGCTCAAAAAGAAGCTTTAAAACATACTGATATTCTAGTTAAAAATTTAAAAACAGTGGGTGTTAATGTGGATTGTTGGCCTTGTCTGGATGTTTTAACAGACAGTGTTCATGATATGATAGGGGACAGATGTTTTTCAAATAATCCGGATATTGTTGTTCAATTAGGGCGGTTGGTTATTGACAGAATGTTAAAACAAGGTATTATGCCTGTTATTAAACATATACCAGGGTATGGGCGTGCTTTGGTGGATCCCCATTTAAGTTTACCTATTGTTCGTGAAAATTTAGAAGTGTTGAAAAAAACAGATTTTTATTCTTTTAAACAAATAAAAACACCTGTTTGGGGGATGACAGCTCATGTTATTTATGAATGTTTGGATAAAGAGTTACCGGCAACATTGTCCAAAAAAGTTATTTCTTATATCCGTAATGAAATCGGTTTTGATGGATTTTTGATTTGTGATGATATGAAAATGGGGGCTTTAAAAGAATATGGAACGGAACAGGAAATTGTTGTTAAAATGATGACTGCCGGATGTGATGCCGTTCTACATTGTTCCGGTGTTTTGGAAGAAGCACAGGATTTAATTTCTGTTATTCCTGATTTATCAGATGAATCTATCAAGCGATTAGAAAAGGCAAGTAATTTATTATGATTTTTGAATTAACAACTTGGATTATTCCTTTAATTTTGTGTATGGTCGTTCATGAAGTTGCTCATGGTTATATGGCTTTGAAACTGGGAGACAGAACTGCATTGGAACAAGGACGATTAACCTTAAACCCGATTGCTCACATTGATATTATTGGAAGTCTTTTACTTCCTCTGATGTTATTTATTGCACAATCACCAATTTTATTTGGGTGGGCAAAACCTGTTCCGGTGTCTGTTGGAAGGTTAAGCAAGCCTAAACGTGATATGGGACTGGTTGCAATTGCCGGACCGATATCTAATTTATTGTTAGCTATTTGTTTTGCCCTTGTCGGAAAAATTGTTTTATCAGTTTTACCAGATAGTTTTTTTATTCAATGGTTTGCTGAAAATATAGGCCATGGCATTATGCTGTCGCTGGTTATCGGCATATTTAATTTGCTGCCTATTTTACCATTGGATGGAGGACGGATTTTACTGTCTTTATTACCTTTAAAATATGCAATTCGTTATCAAGAAACAGAAAAGTATGGATTTTTTATTTTATTTGGTGTATTATTACTATCACAGGTTTCGGGTATAAGTATTATCGGTTGGTTTATCGGGACTTTATATCCGTTTTTTTTGAATATTGTGTCATTGTTTATATAAAGGAGAAAATATGTTAGACATTAAATTGATACGGGAAAATCCGGATTTTGTAAAAGAAAATATCAAAAAGAAATTTCAGGACCAAAAATTGGTTTTGGTTGATGAAGTGATTGATTTGGATAAGAAAAATAGAGCTGCAATTACGGAAGTGGAAGGATTGCGGGCTCAACGCACAAAGTTATCCAAACAAATTGGGGCTTTGATGGGGCAGGGGAAAAAAGACGAAGCCGAAGCCATCAAAGCAGAAAGTACAGCCATTGGGGATAGAATTGTTGCTTTAGAGGCTGAACAGGAAATGTTACAAGCTGAAATTCGGAATCGTATGATGGTTATCCCGAATATTATTGACAGTTCTGTTCCTGTTGGTAAAGACGATTCTGAAAATGTAGAAGTTGAACGGTATGGCGAACCAGTTGTTCCGGATTTTGATATTCCATATCATATTGACATTATGGAATCCTTTGATGGTATTGATTTAGATAGTGCCAGACGTGTTGCTGGGAACGGGTTTTATTATTTAATGGGTGATATTGCCAGATTACATTCGGCAGTTTTAGCTTATGCCCGTGATTTTATGATTGATCGGGGATTCACTTACTGTGTCCCGCCGTTTATGATTCGGTCTCAGGTTGTGGAAGGGGTTATGAGTTTTGCCGAAATGGAAGCCATGATGTATAAAATTGAAGGGGAAGATTTATTCTTAATCGGAACTTCAGAACATTCCATGATTGGTAAATTTATTGATCAAATTATTCCTGAGGCTAATTTACCTTATACATTGACCAGTTATTCGCCTTGTTTCAGAAAAGAAAAAGGGGCTCATGGTTTAGAAGAACGTGGTGTCTATCGTATCCATCAGTTTGAAAAACAGGAAATGATTGTCATCTGTAAACCGGAAGACAGTATGGCTTGGTATGAAAAACTGTGGCAAAACACTGTTGATTTGTTCCGTTCTATGGATATTCCTGTTCGGACATTGGAATGCTGTTCGGGTGATTTAGCAGACTTGAAAGTTAAATCCTGTGATGTTGAAGCATGGTCTCCGCGTCAGAAAAAATACTTTGAAGTTGGTTCTTGTTCCACTTTGGGAGATGCCCAAGCCCGTCGATTGAAAATTCGTGTCGCCGGCAAAGATGGTAAAAAGTATTTTGCCCATACACTTAATAATACGGTAGTAGCCCCACCACGCATGCTGATAGCGTTTTTGGAAAATAATTTACAGGCTGATGGTTCTGTGCGGATACCTCAAGTTCTGCAACCTTATATGGGTGGTCAAACAGTTTTATTACCTAAAAAATAAAAAAAGGTTTTAAAGGCCATAAAAATCCCCTGCCAAGTGCAGGGGATTTTTGTATGATTTTCAATTCAACCGTCATTACGAGGCGTACAATGACGAAGTAATTTCTTGATACCTAGTGTTTTCTTTCACAAGATTGCCACGCCCTATCGGGCTCGCAATGACTGGGGGCTTAGTGTCATTATGAGGAGTATAGCGACGAAGTAATCTCTTAACCTCAACACCGTATCCTTTTATGAAATTGCTTAACTATGTTAGCCATGATATAAAACAGAAAGGGAAAACATTACCGTATTTAGTTTTTTTAATTAAAAAATCATTTAAAAACGGGGCATTTTCTTATATAAAACGATGATTTTAAAACTTTATAATAGTATCTATTTTTCAGTATGATATACACAAAATGACTATATTAAATCTAGACGGTCGTCTAGATTTAATATAGTATGCCTATTTTTGATGAATTTATGTCATAAAATAAAAATTGACAGAAATACAAGCTGTTTTTTATTTTTTTCTTGACTTATTTTTTTAAATTAAATAAGTTGGTAATAT
>JAZLAQ010000007.1:0-64881 GCA_045613285.1 Alphaproteobacteria bacterium
GACAATGTTTGTGTAGCCAATACCGACCAGAACGGAGCGACTTGTTCAACGGCGGCTGGACTTTGCTGTATGGATGGTGTATGTATATCGGATGAAAGCTGTGGCTATGAACCATCGGATGACGATGATGATGACGATGATTCAACGGATGACGACTCAACCGACGACGACTCGACGGATGATGACTCAACCGACGACGACTCGACGGATGATGATTCAACCGACGATGATTCAACCGACGATGACTCGACGGATGATGATGTACCCTTGGGGGATGACGATGACGACATTCCGTTAGGTGACGATGATGACGATATCCCTCCAGGTGATGACGACGACATCCCGCCAGGTGACGATGATGACGATGTACCGCCGGGTGATGACTCAACCGATGATGATGACGATGATGATGATGTACCGCCAGGTGGTGGTGCTGACGATGATGACGGTGGTGAGGATGGTGGTGCCAGTACTACTGGTTGTCAGGAAATTTGTTGGGATTGTCCAGAAGGTCGGAAGTGTGAAAATTCGGTTATTGTGAGAGGAACTTGGTTTAATTGGGATCATTGTTCTAAATTCGAAGATAATGCTTGTCATACCTGTGAAGGTCGGAAGCCTGGCGATATTCCGCTGAACAAGAATCAAAGTTCGTTAGCAGCATGTTGTAAGGCTGTCGGTGCAGAGGTCTGTGGCGATGTGTGTTGTAGACCTGGAGAAGAATGCTTTAACGGTTCCTGCTGTAATCCGGCAACAAACACTTACAGAGATCAATGTGATAATGTCAAAAACGGTTGTAAGAAGGATGAACCGTTATGTCCAAACGGATGTGATGAAAACGGTAAGTGTAATGAGTGTAAAGATGGCAAACCAAAGGAAATCAGATATTTTGGTGTTTCAGGACAATGTTGTAGCTTTTCTGATTATGCCTTCGTCTGTCCGGAAGATCCGCGTCCAGGCGTAGATCCCGAACTGGCATATAAAGAATGTGTTGCAAAGGCACCTTTGGGTACATGTTGTCAGCAGGTTGATTTTATTAATAAGGGGAATGAACTCACATGTTGTTCGGATGAAACGTATTTTGGAAAGAATATAGGTACATGCTGTGCAGATAAAACGTATTTTGATATAGGTACTTGCTGTGCAGATGCAACCTATGCTGAATCGAATCAAACAACGTGTTGTCAGCAAGATGAAGAAGGTTATTCTAAATGCATAGGGGATGAGTGTACGGAAGCAGGACAATGTGCCGGTCCAGATACCTATTGTAACTTTGATAAAGATAAAGAAAAAGGTAAATGTGAGCCATTGGTTGATAAAGCGATGAATTGGTATAGTGCAGAGAGCTATTGTAATGCCAAAGGTAAATCGTTAGGATCAAAGGGTAGCTGTTTCTGTTACTTTGAAAAAAGCGCTTTTGATGCCGCAAAAAAACGGACGCTTGCAGCTTATGATGAAAGGTACGATGCAGAGGTTGAACGTTGGAACAATGGTGAAAGAGAAAAAGAACCTGTGTATAAGGTAGATCCGAAGTATACAGCACCAACATCGTGTCTTGGTAAATTTGGTTCTGGTGCCAATTATTGGTTGAGTGGTGAGTGTGATGGCAAATGTACAAATGCTGTTGGAACAGGTGTAGATCCGACATATGGTGGAAAAATTGAAGGTACGACTTGTACGTCCGTCAAATGGCATCCGTATTGTATGTAAAGGTGTGACCTGCGGGGATAAAGTCCTCCGTTGGGCTGGAATATTGCAAGGACTTTATGTGTTTGGTGGACCCTCGGGTTGCGTTATTGCTTGCCCGAGGATGACATTCCCGCACAGGTGTTAAGAGATTACTTCGTCATTGCGAACGCAGTGAAGCAATCCCCCTTTCTCGTCATTGCGAGGGCGTTAGCCCGTGGCAATCTTTTGGAAATACGGCGTCAATGTCAAGAGATTACTTCGTCGTTGCACTCCTCGTAATGACAGGAGAGGTCAAGAGATTACTTCGTCATTTCGAACTCAGTGAAGCAATCCCCCTTTCTCGTCATTGCGAGGGCGTTAGCCCGTGGCAATCTTTTGGAAATACGGCGTCAATGTCAAGAGATTACTTCGTCGCATTTCTCCTCGTAATGACAGTTGAATCATCGTCATTGCGAACATAGTGAAGCAATCTGTTGAGAGATTGCCACGGGCTGATGCCCTCGCAATGACGGGGAATGTCAAGAGATTACTTCGTCGCTTTGCTCCTCGTAATGACAGTTGAATCATCGTCATTGCGAACGCAGTGAAGCAATCTGTTGAGAGATTGCCACGGGCTGATGCCCTCGCAATGAGGGGGAATGTTAAGAGATTACTTCGTCGCTTTGCTCCTCGTAATGACAGGAGAGGTTTAAAGTGGGAATTAAATTTTAAAATCCTATCTGTCGTATGCCAGTTGTGGTTTAGAATACAATAATGATTTTAGGATAATGTTATGTTAAAAACCACCGAAAAGGTCGGTGGTTTTTGATAAGGTATCCTCGAAAAATAATATCAACCCATCAGGCGATTCCACCAACCACCCCGTTTTTCCGGTTTTGTTTCTTTTTCAATAATGGCCGGTACAGGATTTTCTTCAATCTTAGCCGGTACTTTATCGGTATGAACAGCCGGCAAATTTTCGGTCGGTTGGGATGTTTTCCCCCGTCCTTGTTTTTTTCTTTTACGATCCCGGTATTTACTCTTGCCGTTTTTTTTGTTTGTTTCTGTTTGTTCAGTTTCAGTCAAGGATGCTTGTTCCACAATCGTGAAGTTTTCCGGTGTGGATTCGGGTTTCACTTCATCCTTGCTCTTGTTTTTATCGGCTTCGTGCTGATCATTTAATGCAGCCTGTTCCGCAGCCAATTGCTTTTGTTTCCGTTTCCAATCCTTTTTATGATGATGACGGTTATGTTCCCGATTGGTCGTTGTTTCACTTTCGGTAGATTCTTCACGTGTCGCCTTGATAATCGCATCAATGGATTGAGCTTTATCACTGTTTTTATCAGGGCGGAATGTGGCCGGCGGTACTTGAATCGGTGTTCTGTCCCCATTGTCACGCAAACGTTCCAGTTTGAAACCGGATGCTTTTAATAAAGTGCTATCGGATTGAACCTGTAAGCGAACTTGATATCTATCCTCAATAGAGTTTAATGTTGACCGTTTAATGTTTAAAACATATTCAGCAACAGTCAACGGTAAAGACATTACCAAAGTTGTCTTGGTATTGCGGGCAGCGGCTTCTTCCAATATATGTAAAGCATGCATAGCACTTGATTCAACAGAACGAACCATGCCTTTTCCCCCACAGTGTGGGCATACCCGATAACTGCTTTCCAAGAAACTGGAATGCAATCTTTGACGTGACATTTCCATTAAACCAAACCCTGAGATTTTGCCGATTTGAATACGGGCCCGATCTTTCTTTAAAGCTTCTTTTAACCGGCGTTCAACAGCTGCATTATTGCGGGCTTCATCCATATCAATAAAGTCAATCACAATTAAACCTGCCATGTCACGTAACCGCAATTGGCGAGCCAGTTCATCACAGGTTTCCAAATTTGTCCGTAAGGCGGTTTCTTCTATATTATGTTCCCGTGTAGCACGTCCCGAATTGACATCAACGGCAACTAAGGCTTCGGTTTGGTCAATTACTAAATAACCACCGGAACGTAACTGAACAACATTGCTGTGAATGGATTCTAACTGTGTTTCAACCTGATATTCCTGAAATAACGGTAAGTGGCCCTTGTACAGCTTTATTTTTTTTACTTGAGATGGCATTAAAATTTTCATAAAAGTTTTAGCACTTTTGAAAATATTTTCGCCGGCAACAATGATTTCATCCGTGTCAGGTGTAAAAACATCCCGCAAAGATCTTTTGACAATGTCACCTTCCCGATGTATTAGCTTTGGGGCAATGGATGCCAGTGTATCTTTACGAATTTGCATCCATGTTTTCATCAAATAGTCATAATCCCGTTTGATTTCAGATTTTGTCTTGCCTTGCCCTGCGGTGCGGATAATGACACTCATCCCATCAGGTATTGGCAGTTTGTCAACAATAGCCCTTAATGTTTTGCGTTCTTTGGCGTTGCTGATTTTTCGGGATACACCACCCCCCTTTGCATTATTGGGCATTAAAACGCTGTATCGGCCGGCCAAAGATAAATAGGTTGTCAGTGCTGCCCCTTTATTGCCACGTTCTTCTTTGACAACTTGAACCAACATAACCTGACCCTGACGGATCACTTCCTGAATCTTGTATCGGCGGTAAAAGTGTGAACGTGGACGGATAATTTCTTCTGTCTCAATGTCGTTTGTTTGTTCCGTATCTTCGTTTTCTTCTGTTTCCCGTTCATCTTTTTCCGCGATGGCTTCGGCTTTGATTTGTGCTTTTATGGCTTCACGATCAGCAACAGGAATCTGATAGTAATCCGGCTGAATTTCACCAAAAGCCAAAAAACCATGACGATTTCCGCCGTATTCAACAAAGGCGGCTTGTAAAGATGGTTCGACCCGAACAATTTTTGCTAAATAAATATTCCCTTTAATTTGTTTTTTTGTAGACGTGTCAACATCGAATTCTTCTAATCTCCCGTCTTCCAATACCACGACACGAGTTTCTTCGGAATGTGTCGCATCAATAAGCATTTGTTTTGACATTTATGTAATTCCTTTAATTCTGATTTAATATTCACAGGGAAGTTGTCTCCCTGACAGCTCGATAAAAACAGAGAGACACCTTTGAAAAGAGGTATGTAAGTGAAAAAGTCTGACATTTTAAATTCTCCGTTTTTAAAAAAATATTTGGGCAACCGCTTTTTTTGGTTGCATTTTGTATTATATCGTTATATGAATAAATAAGCAAGTTTTTTTTAATCGACAGGTAACTTTTTTATGAAATGTTTAAAGATTTTACTTTTTATACTGATGACGTGGTCATTTAGTCTGTTTGGAAATGCCGCTGAAATTAAAGATATACGGTTGGCTGCCAATGCAGAAAATACTGTTCGATTTGTGGCAGAATTATCAAAAGAAGTTTCACCTGTTGTATCACATCTGAAAAATCCGACGCGACTGGTTATTGATTTTCCTAAAATCGATTTTTCGACTACTTTAAAAAAACCGACACCGGTATCGTTTGTGAATGCTGTTCGGACAGGAGTTCCTGAAAAAGGGGTATCCAGAATTGTGTTGGAATTACCGTCAAATGAAGTGTCTGAGAATCATTTTATCTTGAAACCACAAAGCGGTAAAGAGTGGCGGTTCGTGTTGGATTTATCCTTAAAAGGTAAGGCAAAAGTCTCTGTTGATAAAAAAACAGAAAGTGTGTCTCCCGTAAAAAAAATGCAAAAAGTTATTGTTTTGGATCCTGGTCATGGGGGACAGGATCCTGGGGCTATTTCCAATTCCGGTTATTATGAAAAAGACATAGTTTTGAAAATGGCAAAAGAAACAAAAAAATTATTGGAACAAGAAGGTTATAAAGTCATTTTAACCCGTGATAAAGATGTTTTTATCCCCTTGCGGGGACGGATTAAAAAAGCCCATCAGTCCAAAGCAGATTTGTTTATTTCAATTCATGCGGATAGTGCGAAAAATAAGTCAGCAAGAGGGTTGTCTGTTTACACTATTTCAGAGCGGGCTTCGGACGCAGAGGCTGCCGCTTTGGCTGAACGAGAAAATCGGGCAGATATCAGTACGGCTATTGATTTGTCCGATATAGATCCCAGTGCCGGAAACGTATTGTTGGATCTGGAAAAAACGGATACGATGAATAAATCTTCCATCTATGCGGAAATCGTTGTAGATGAAATGAAAAAGAAAGTCCAGTTGGTTCCAAAGGCACACCGATTTGCTGGTTTTGTTGTGTTAAAATCTCCCAGTATCCCTTCTGTTCTGTTGGAATTGGGCTACTTGTCTAATAAAACGGAAGATAAAAATCTGCAGAAAGAATCTTATCGGAAATCTTTGGCTGAATCATTGGTAAAAGCGGTTAAAGTTTATTTTACCAAACATGATGATGAATAAACTATCGGGATTTTTTATCAAACAAATTGAAGTTTAAAAAACCTTTTGGTGTTAGGGATTGAATGGTTTTTTCATTCTTTTCATTACGCCATGAAACCGGTTTGTCCCCATAGGCTTCGTAAATATCACTTTGGTAGACATCCAGAGGTGTTTTTCCTTGATTTTTAATCGAAACGTCTGCCCCTTTTTGTATCAGCAGTTTTATCATTTCCGAATCACGGATTTTAGCCATGGCATGTAAAGGTGTTTCCCGCTCACCGGATATGATAGAAATATTCGGATTAGCGCCGGCATTGAGTAGTTTTTGAATTTGTTTTTTTTGAATATCAGTAGCGTATCCGTTCCTTTTTAAAAGTGTGTAATTGTTGATAGCTTGTGCCAGTGGAGAACGTGTATTGTCTTCATCTGCATTGCCGGTCTGATAAAATCCGATGTTTGGATCAACACCGGATGTCAGGCATTTATCCAAAAGTTCCATATCGTTGTTCATAATCGCTATTTTTAATGGGGAAGGCCCTGGTAAAGGATTTGACATATAGATATGATTTTTGAAATCGGGATTTTTTAGGGCTGTATCTAAATCAACATCTTGTCGTAGAACGCGTCCACCAGATAGAGGTTTGCGAATTTGCCATTTAAGTTTATCTTGGACATTTGTTTTTTCCTGAGTCATTGATTCCAAAACAGTTTGGGAAGTATTTTCTTGTATTTGGGGTATTGGTTCAGGTTCTGATTGTACTGCTTGTGTTTGGGCTAATGTGGTACCAGTAATAACAGCGGAAGCTATGGAAGCCAGGTATGTTTTAACAGACATTAGATAATCCCTCCTATATTAGGTACAGTATAACACAATTTTAAAAAAATAGCAAATTTTATTGAAAACAGAAGCCTGATGTCAGATTTTGAATTTATTTTTTAAGTAAAAGGGCTTGACCCAGTCGGAAGGCTCGTTCGCGCAAGTTTTCATCTGTAATTAAAGAAACCCGTTCTGTTAATTCTTTTCTTTCTTGTGCATTTAAAGTACGTTGCAATTTTGAAATCGGTCGTTTTAATTTTAATGCCCCTTGTCTGATTTTAATCTGAGCAACAGCCGGATAACCAAAAAAACAATTTATCCGTTCTATAACACGGTTTTTTTGATGTTCAAAAATCATGGCAAAAGCACCGCCGACACTTTTAACATACAGAGTTCCGTTTGTTCTTTTATCCCGTTCAAATGTCAGTTTTTCAGGCGTGATACCTTGGGATAAATCCGCCCCGACGATGTCTTTCCAAGAAGTTAAAATGTCCATTCCAGTAAAACCACGACTGCCTAATGCTTTTTCGGTAATACCCTGAACTTCTTTAACAAGAGGAGCAAGACCTTCATAAGTCCGTCTATGGTATTGATAGGGAGATTGTTTACATTTTTCGGTCATGAGCATAACGTTCCATAAACTGATTATGAAATTCCGTAAAACGGTTTTCTTCAATTGCTTGGCGAATTTGTTTCATTAAATTTTGATAAAACCAGATATTGTGTTGCGTCAATAACATGCTACCGAGTATTTCACCGGCTCGGAATAAATGATGGATATAGCCACGGGTGTAATTTTGGCAGGTTGGACAGGTACATTCGGCATCTATAGGGGATTTGTCATCTATGTGACAGGCATTGCGCATATTTAAAACACCATGACTGGTAAAGGCTTGTCCAGTGCGGCCAGACCGTGAAGGCATAACACAGTCAAACATATCTACCCCCCGATAAACAGCCCCAACGATATCGGACGGACGACCAACCCCCATTAAATAGCGTGGTTTGTCTTCGGGTAAGGCACAGGCTGTATAATCCAATACTTGAAACATAATTTCCTGTCCTTCGCCAACCGCCAGACCACCGATGGCATATCCGTCAAATCCGATATTTGTTAAAGCTTTTATGGATTTTTCACGTAAATCTTGATACATACCCCCTTGAACAATACCAAATAGACCGTATCCGTCCCGATCTTTAAAAGCCTGTTTAGATCGTTCTTCCCAACGCATAGAACGTTCCATGGATTTTTGAACGGTTTTCTTTTCAGCGGGATATTTAACACATTCATCAAATGCCATTGTGATATCTGAATCCAATAAATACTGAATTTCCATAGATCGTTCCGGTGTCAGCATAAATCGTTCGCCACTGATATGTGAGTTAAAAGCAACACCTTCTTCTGTAATTTTACGAAGTCCGGACAAGCTCATAACCTGGAACCCGCCTGAGTCTGTTAAAATCGGATGAGGCCAATTCATAAATTTATGTAAGCCTCCAAAATAAGCTACTCGTTCAGCCGTTGGACGAAGCATTAAGTGATAGGTGTTCCCTAAAATAATTTCCGCACCGGTTTGACGGACGGCTTCTGGTGTCATGGCTTTTACCGTGCCAACTGTACCGACCGGCATAAACACCGGTGTTTGAATAGAACCATGGGCGGTTTGTAATTCTCCACGACGGGCTTTTCCATCTGAATTCATTTTCTTAAATTTTAACATGGACAAATTTTTCTTTCTGTGTTATAAATATACAATAAAAAAATTATATCAGAAAAAGGATAAAATTTCAATGGTAAATGAAAAAGAAAAAAAAGGAAATTGGTTTTCGGAATTAAAAGGGATACTCTGGGCTGTTCTAATTGCCTTATTTTTGCGGTCAGTGGCATTTGAACCGTATAATATTCCGTCAAGTTCTATGGTGCCGACTTTGTTGGTTGGTGATTATTTGGTTGTAACAAAATATGATTATGGGTATTCCAAACACTCTTTCCCATTTTCTTTGCCGATTATTCCGAAAGGGCGTATCTTTTCAAATGAACCAAAACAGGGGGATGTGGTTGTTTTTAAGGTGCCGACAAACAATAGTGTTGATTATATTAAGCGGGTTATCGGATTGCCAGGGGATAAAGTGCAAATGATAAACGGTCGCTTGTTTATCAATGATAAAGTGGTTGAACGGAAAAAAATAGGTGAAGAAGATTGGACAATTGAAGACGAAGGACTGGTTCATTATACAAAATATCTGGAAATATTGCCGAATGGAACAGAACATTTGATTTATGAACAATCAGATACAAAAATACAGGATAATACGGAAGCGTTTTTTGTACCAGAGGGACATTATTTCATGTTGGGGGATAATCGGGATAATTCCAAGGATAGTCGCTGGTTCCGTTTTGTTCCTTTCCAAAATTTAATTGGAAAAGCTCGATTTATCTTTTATTCCAATAACGGGAAAGGGGATGTCTGGCAATTTTGGAAGTGGAAAGAGTCTCTGCGATTGGACCGTTTCTTTGAAGGGATTATATAATGACAGATATTCAAAACTTATTTCAGAATAAACAATTATTGAATCAGGCATTGCAATTGTCCCGTAACGGAAAACGGGCCGGTTATGAACGATTGGAATTTTTGGGTGATCGGGTTATTGGTCTGGTAGTGTCGGAAATGTTATATCGCATTTTCCCAAAAGAACAAGAAGGAGCTTTAGCAAAACGTTTTGTTGCTCTGGTTCGGGAAGAAACTTTAGCTGATGTAGCACGACAAATCGGATTGGATGTGTTGATGAATACAAATGAAGATGAGTTAAGACATAACAATTCTGTTTTGTCGGATTTATGCGAATCGGTTATGGCTGCACTTTATTTGGATAAGGGGTTGGATATCGTTAAAGAATTTATGGAGCCAATCTGGATGCCTTTGATACGCGCGGATATTAAAATACCGCAGGATTCAAAATCAACTTTGCAGGAATGGGCACAAAAAAAACACAAACAATTACCGGTCTATCAGTTATTGGAACGGTCCGGTCCAGATCATCAGCCCGTGTTTACTGTTTCCGTAACTGTCGGTAAAAAAACGGTTGTCGGAACGGGAAATAATAAAAAATTGGCAGAACAGGCGGCAGCCGAAACTTTTTTGAAGGAATACAAAAATGGATATAAATAAACAACATTTTGCTTTTGTAGCTGTTCTGGGCGCACCAAATGCTGGTAAGTCAACGCTTGTTAATCGGTTGGTTGGGGCAAAAGTGTCTATTGTTTCGCCTAAGGTTCAGACAACTCGATCCCGTATTCGGGGGATTTTGGTCGATGAACAAACGCAACTGATTTTAGTTGATACGCCGGGGATTTTTAAACCCAGTCGACGTTTGGATAGGGCTATGGTAGCTTCAGCATGGACGGAAGCAGAAGATTCGGATATTCGAATGTTATTGCTTGATGTTAGTAAAGGTATAGATAAAAATACAAAAAATATCATTCAAAATTTGGTAAAAAATAAACAAAAATGTATTCTGGTTTTGAATAAAATAGATTTGGTTGCCAAAGATAAATTATTACCTTTGATTGCAGAATTAAATCAATATCCGATTTTTACGGAAACTTTTATGGTGTCGGCCGAAACAGGGGAAAATACGGAAGAATTGAAAAATTATTTAGTGTCATTGGCTCCAAAAGGTATGTGGATGTTTCCGGACGATCAGTTGTCTGATTTACCTAATCGTTTGTTTGCTGCAGAAATTACACGAGAAAAATTGTTTATGCATTTACAACAGGAGTTACCGTATACTTTAGCTGTGGAAACGAATTCTTTTCAGGAGCAAAAAAACGGTATTCGAATTGAACAAACAATCTATGTGGAACGTACCGGACAAAAATCAATTATATTAGGAAAAAGCGGTTCAATGATTAAAAAAATCGGATTAGCTGCACGAATGGAATTAGAACGGCTATTCGAACAAAAAATACATTTATTCCTGTTTGTTAAAGTTAAGGAGAACTGGCAGGAAGATCCCAGTCAGTATTCGGATTGGGGGTTGGATTTTAATGCCTGAGTTTACCGAAGAAAAAGGATTAGTTCTGTCGTCTAAACGATTGGGGGAGCGATCTTGTATTTTATCGGTACTGACGGAAAAAAACGGTCGGTATTTAGGAGTCTATCAGAAACAAAAACCTCCTGAAATCGGAACACTGGTTTCTGTCCGTTGGCGGGCCAGATTGGCAGAACAAATGGGAACTTTCTATCTGGAAGAAGTTACATCTTTTAGTATTCCTTTTTTAGATGATAAAAAAAGACTGGCTTGTTTGTTATCAATCTGTCTATTATTGCACGAGTTATTACCTGAACGACAAATTTTTTCGGATTTATATCATTCCGTTTTGGATTTTTTGAATGATTTGTCAAAGACGGATTTTTTAAAAAAATATGTTCTGTTGGAAAAAGAATTATTAGGTGAAATCGGTTTTGGTTTGGATACCTCTTGTTGTGCCGGCGGAGGGAATTCTGATGATTTGTTTTATGTATCTCCTAAAACAGGCCGGGCCGTTAGTAGGGAAAAAGGAAGACCATATCATGATAAGTTATTATTGCTACCCCGTTTTTTATGGTGTAATTCAGAAGCAACAGATATGGATATTCAATTAGGATTAAAGTTGACAGGATATTTTTTGCAAACTTTTGCCTTAAAAAAAATGCTTCCGAAAATTCGGGAGCAATTAATGGTCCTTTAATGGGTGTATATGAGACTAAATATTTTATTTTCATATAGTTGTATTTTATTGATGGTTTATTTTATTAGCTCTGTCCGAATGATTTTATCAAATTAATTTTTTGTAATTTCATTTAATTTTAAAATAGAATTATTGGAAACGGTTCGATAAATTTGTAACTTTTTATTGAAAAAAAACGTGGCTTATGATATAATCTGCTTATGGAAAAAGAAAAATTACTATTGTTGTCTTGTTGTGCCCCTTGTTCGGTTGGTGTTATTCAGGATTTACATCAAAGCGGTATGGATTTTTCGGTTTTGTTTTATAATCCTAATATTCAACCTTTTTCGGAATATCAAAAACGGTGTGAAGAAAATAGAAAAGTATGTTTAGAGCTGGGAGTTCCTTTTATTGAATTACCCTATGATAATGAAATATGGCAACGGGAAACAGCTGGTCTTGAAAATGAACCAGAACGGGGAAAACGGTGTGATAGATGCTTCTTTTTAAGGTTGAAAAAAACAGCCCAATATGCAAAAAAACACGGATTTACTCGATTTTCTTCCGTTTTGGGAATTTCCAGATACAAAGATTTTGAACAGGTTTGTCGGGCAGGACAATTGGCAGGTCAGACGGAAAATATAATCTATGATGATACAAACTGGCGAAAAAACGGTGGGGAAGAAAAAGCTAACCGCTTGGCCAAAGAAAAGAATCTTTATCGGCAAAATTATTGTGGTTGTCGCCCCAGATAAAACCTGCTTTGGTTGATTTTTTCTTGCCTTTGACAGACATGTGCCTATCTTTTTAGATAAGAGGAGGTGTCTGATGAAAAAAGAAATTATTGTTGCCGGCGGATGCTTTTGGGGAGTACAAAGTGCTTTTGATAAAGTTAATGGTGTTTTAGAAACAGAAGTCGGATATATCGGCGGTCATTTAAAAAATCCAACTTATAGAGATGTTTGTTCGGATAAAACCGGTCATTTAGAAGCTGTTAAAATTATTTATGATACAAAACAAATATCATTGGAAGAATTATTAGATATATTTTTTATGATACATGATCCGACAACGCTTAATAAGCAGGGTGTTGATATCGGTTCGCAGTATCAGTCAGCTTTGTTTTACCAGAATGAAGCAGAAAAAAAAGAAATAAGAAAAAGTATCAGAAAAAATCAAAAGTATTTTATAAAGCCGATTGTAACAGTTGTTCGAGAAAAAAGCGTTTTTTATCCGGCTGAACATGAACATCAAAAGTATTTGCAAAAGCAGGGGGAAAAAACAAGTCGTTGTGTGGAAATTAATAAAGAAACTTTTCTGCAACAAAAATTGACACCTGATCAATACTGGGTCATGCGGGGGCGTGGAACAGAAGCTCCCTTTTCCGGAGAATATCTGTACAATACGGAAAAAGGGGTTTATCGATGTGCGGCATGTGGTCAGAAATTATTTTTATCCGATTACAAGTTTTCTTCTGAATGTGGGTGGCCGGCCTTTGATAATTCGTTGCCGGAAACGCTGGTTATAAAGAAAGATTTTAGTCATTTTATGATAAGAGATGAGGTTATTTGTCGCCAGTGTGGTTCTCATTTAGGACATTTATTCTGTGACGGTCCAACAAAAACCGGTGTGAGATATTGCATCAATTCTGTAGCTTTAATGTTTGTTCCTCAAAAACAAAAATAAAATACTTGATTTTTAGTTTTGGTTTCGGGTATAATAGACGTAAATTCTGAGATAAGGAGGTTTATATGTCCGAAAAAAAAGAAATGAAAGAAGAAGCTATACCGGTTCAAGAAGTTAAAACAAAAACAATTTCGGTAAAGCGTTTTATTCGTTCACTTATTGTGGTTATTTTATCTTTCATCTGTGTTTTTATAGGGGTGTTGATTGATCAATTGCATACGCCGTTAGAGGATTTTCATCCGACGTTTACAAATGAACAAAAAGCCCAAATGTCTTTCCCAGAAAAAGTGGCTATACAAGAAGTTAAGATTGAAAAAACAATTGAAAAAGTGAAACCAGAACCCCAAAAAACAAAAACAGATTCTGTCGAAAGTATGGGGATGGATTATCCGCCTTTGAACATGCAAAGTAAGGTATCTGAAACTACAACAGAAGATGCTTTACCTGTGATTGAAGAAAAGAATCCAGCAAAGGAAATGCCCAAGGTTGTTTCTCCGGTTGAACTGACACAAAATAAAAAATCAGATTTAAAAGTTCGGGATATACTGCAATTAAGGGATAATTTAAATGAGGGTAAATCTTGCTTTTTGGATTTGCAAAAGTTGTTGAAGATAAATCTATCCGGTCAGGAAAAAAAATTGTTAAATGATATTATGCCAGTTTGTTTAACAAATGGACAGGCGTTTTTGGATTTAAACAAGGTTTTCTATGCCAATAAGAAAAAAGCATTAATGACTTATTATAAAGAAAATAATCCCAAATGGTTGGCGTATACGAAAGTAGTCGCTTCTATGATTGTGGAAGTGCGACGTATAAACCCTAAAAAACAGACGCCAAAGAATATTATGTTTATGGCTGAAAATGCATTGGAAGTTCGGAATTTCGAAAAAACAATTCAAATGATACAAAAATTACCAAAGTCAATACAGTTGGATTTTACGCCATTTGTTCAGTTGGCAACAGAATATATTAAAGCACAAGAAGCAACAGAACAGTTGATTTTATCTTTCGAAAGAAAAGGAGAATAAGTCATGTTGAAATTTATTTCTATTTTAATCAGTTTTATTGTTGCCGGATTTTTGATGGTTCATGACACATGGATGATAACAATCACAGCCTTTGGATTCCAAGTTAAGACATCGTTGGTTACTTTATTGGTTTGTTTGGTTCTGTTTTGTTATTTATTATGTTTGTTGAAAAAACCATTCCATTGGATAAGAGGATGTCAGACTTGGTATCAGAAAAGAAGACAAAATCAAAAAGAAACATTCCTATTATTGGCATTACGTACTGTTTTGGATCAGAATAGCCAGATAAAAAAGCAATTACTTAAGCAAAAAAACAGTTTTTTTGATAAAAAGTCAAATGAAAATATTGTATTAACGGCTTTGTTGGATCCTTCAACGCATACGTTTGAGCAATTGTTACATCGGGAAGGAACTGAGTTGGCCGGAATTCGAGGTTTGTCGCAGTATGCCCAAAAAAAAGGAGATTTAACAGAAGTTAATCGGCTTTTGCAAAAAGCTATTCAAAAACATCCGGATGAAATTTGGGTTTGGGAATCTTTATGGGAAAATCAGGTTCTGTTGAATGATTGGTCAGAAGCATTGAAAACACTTGATTGGTTATTGGATAACAAATGTCTGGATAAAAAAACATATCAAGACAGAAAATCTTTACTATTGTTGAAATTGGGACGTGTTAAGGATGCCTATAAATTGAATCCTAAAAATATTCCTATCGTTTTGGCTTATATCAAAGAGGAACCCGCGAAAGCATTGTCTGTGATAACAAATGTTTGGGAACATGATCCTTGTTGGGCTTTGTTTTCGGATTTTGAAAAAACAATATCTGATGAAAAAACGGCAACGCAAATGAAAAGGGTTGAAAAATTGGTCAAAAATAATCCGGAAAATAAGTTTTCTCTGATGGCTTTGGCACAAATCGCTATGAATAATGAGTTATGGGGTGTCGCCAAAGAATACTTAACACAATATTTAAATGCATATCCGTTGACAGGACAAGTCGCCAGAATGATGGCTTTGGTTGAACGGGAAGGGTGGCATCATGAAGAAGAAGCCAAACAATGGGATGAAAAATCTTTGACGACTCAACAAGATTTATCTTGGGGATGTGATAACTGTGGGCATCTGACGGAACAATGGGATGTTGTTTGTCCGAATTGTAATGCTTTTGGACGAATTTATCATCCTTAATAATGATATTTATCTTTGAGTCTGTTCCGATAAGTTTTATTTGGTATTAGATTGATAAGTATCTTTTTTGTCCACCAGAAAATTAAATCAGTTAAAGGTTGCTTTAGCCGGTAGGGTGTTATTAGCCGATTAAGTTTTTTTGTATTGATTGCGTACGGGCGAGCTCCTTGTTTCGTAGACGCGTAATAGGCATGTATACGGGTGATATTATCACTGATATACTCTGTTTTGGTTTGTGATGGTGGACAATTAGTTAAATATAAAAGATCGATTTTAGAATTGGGAAAAACATTTCGTACTTTTTCCATGCTGGAGGTCAGTTCTGATGCTGAAAAGTTTTTCTTTTGATCAGGGGGTTCTATGAAAACCAATAAAACAGTTTTTGATGCTTTGATATTGTCGAACAGACGTTTAATTCGTCTTTCATATTTTTGACGGACAATCGGATAGCTTTCGTTGAACGGAGTACCAGTTGGAAAATCATGGTTAAAAATCAATTGATTTCGTTTATTCAGATAGACATCGCATAAGTTATTTTTATCTCCGTTATTTTCATTTTTAAATATCAGGTCACCTTTGTCTATAAAGTGGGCAAAGTTTGTCGATAAAAATTCGGATCGGGCAATAAAATCCGAACCGGCAATCCAGTCAAAAGGACCGGATGATTTACGAAGTCCTTTACGAATTAAAACAGAAGCACAGGAACAAGCCCCACCCATGGAAAAAATAAAATGATAGTACTTTTTTTGCATAAAAAATCCTTTCGTATAGAATTTAACCAAAGTTTTAAAAAAAAATCAATATTTTTCCGAATTAAAAAAATATTATAAAATGTAAAAAAAACTTGCATTTGCTTTTTTTGTTCGGTATCATACAAAATTATGGTATAGTATTTTATTCATAAACAAAGGGTGTCATATGTTAAAAAAAATCGTTTATTCTTCGTTGCTTGTTGGTTTTTTTGCAAGTCAGTTTTCCGGGGCTGTATGGGCAGAAAGTCATTCAGTTAAATCTTCAAGAGTGTATCAGGCTTATTTGACGGCAGCTGCGAAGGGTGATTTTTCCCGTTTGGAACAATTGAAAAGTATTGCTTCTGTTGATGTTGTTAATGAAAAAGGTGATACCGCACTTTGTACGGCAATCAAAACTAAAAATGTGACGGCTTATAATGCCTTGATAGCCATTGGTGCGGATAAGGACCATGCCTGTATAGATGCTTTGTCAGACAGACAAAAAAAATCTTTTTGTGAGAATAAAGGTATAACGGATAATTCTTTGTGCAGAAGAATACCAGTTGAAGCGGGTATGTCTACAACGAATATTGCTATGAATACTGCTGGTGCTGTTTTATTGACTGGTGGTGCTGTGGCTGCTATTGCCGGCGGTGGCGGCGGTGGTGGCGGAAGCAGTGGCGACGGAGAAAATGGTGGTGAAGGTGGTGGTGAAAATCCACCGCCCCCACCACCAGTAGACGCCTGTGCCGGTATTGAATGTGGAGAACACGGTAGTTGTTCAGATGGCGTTTGTGTTTGTCAGGATGGATATTCAGGAACGAATTGTGATGTTCCGCCGACAGGTGGCGAAGATCCGGATGATCCCGATGGGCCGATCGATTCGGAAATTACGATTGAGGATTGTGAAGCCGGTACATACTTTGACGGTGAAAAATGTGTTTTTTGTGCTGAAAATCAATATTCTGGGCCGGCATCAGATACCTGTCAGGCTTGTCCGGAAGGTAGTAAAAGCAGTGCTGGTTCAGCCGCTTGTACCGCTTGTTTAATGGGAGAAACATGTCATTGTCAGACTGGATATGTTTGGAATCCAGCCGTCGGTACCTGTATGGAAAATATGGCTAAGAATGATTGTTTGGGTGGTCGAAAAATTGAAACGGGTGCTGGTATCCAATGTATTTGTGATGATGGATATAAATTGGTTGAGGGAACCTGTGTAAAACCGGTGGGAGATGATTTTAATACCGGGGACAGTAAAAATGAAACAACGATTGATTTGTCTGATTCTTCCAGTGGTACGGTATTAACGACACTTGCCGTAACGGCGGCACCTGAAATACGATATGGTATGGTTGCTGAATTGGGGGGGAGTGCTGAAAATACATCAAGTGGTGTCATTGTCGGTACATCTGATACTGAAATGGTCGGAATGTTGGCAAATGGTGTCGGTGTTCGAGAAGATAGTGGGGTTTACACACCTGCAACGGCGGCCAATAAAGGGGAAATATCATTGACAGAAGAAACGAGTGCCGGTCAAGGGGTGACCGGTATGCTGGCCTCTGCCGGTGCAACCATTTATAATGCCGGAAACATTGAATTGACGACAAAATCTGTATCGGATTCTTATGGAATGAGAGCGGTCGGTTATTGGGAAAATGGTAGTAATCCGGTTGATACTGGCTATGATTTAATTAATGACGGAACAATTACGCTGAATGCTCAGGAAAAGACAAAAGATTTATACGGTATGTACGCCTTAAAACGCGATATTGTCAATAATGGTTTGATACAGACATTCTTTTCCAATCTGGACACGGTTAATACCGTTGTTGGTAATGTCGTCGGCATGTTCAGTAATCAAGAATTAGTCAATAACGGTGCTATTACTTTGGTTCGAACCGATTCAGGGACGGATGCTAATTTGAATTTTAATGCCATGCAGGTATCACAAGACGCAATATTGACCAATAAAGGTTATGTAAAGGATGAGGTGACCGGTAAAGAACAGGGGTTGATTTCTTTGGATGTTAAAGGAATGCCTTATTTTGTGCGGGGTATGTATGGTGAAAAAGCCAATAATACTTTACTGAATGAAGGAAAAATTCAAATTACCGGCTCAGCAATGACAAAAGGTGTAACCGGTGATTTCGGTGGTATTTATGCTATGTCCGCCGGACAAGGGGGAAGTGTCACCAATAAAGGGATGATTTATTTAGGAACAACCGTTTATGACGATAATAAACAGTCTTGGGTTATGAATACGTTTGATGAAACATCCGGTACGTACATCCCTGTTCGAGATTCTTTGAAATTGACAGGGGACTATGCCTTTATGACGGCTATGCATGGAGAGGTGAATACAACGCTGGATAATCAGGGGCGTATCGTTTTGGATTTGGAACCGGGACAGTCTAATTTGGCGTTGTCCAGTTATATTATGCGGAATAATACAGGGTCTATTACCAATTCAGGTTTAATTGCCGTTAATTTGTCTTCGGATACAGTAAAAGAAGTTTTCGGTAGTAGTATTTTATCCATTATGAGAACAAATTTAGGTAAGACCTTAGGTAATAAAGGAACTATTCGAATAGATACCGATGTCAGTAATTTGAACATAGATGTTTTTTCATCTAATGGCAAGTTGGTTGCCGATAATTATGAAGGTGGTCGGATTGATGTTAACACAAAAGGGGATGGTGTCTGGATTGATGTCTTTGGAATATCCGGTGAAGCCAGAAATGATGGGGAAATTTCTATTGTTCAGGATGGGGCATACGGTGTTATCAAGGCTGTTGGTGGTGGACAGGGTGAAACCGGTACGACGACTATTACTTTGAAAAATGGTGAAGAAACAACTATTACCGGTTTTGAAAGCGGATTTGGTTATAATAAGGGTTTGATTACTATTAATATGGATGGTGATTCTTCTGCTGATTATGCTAAGGCTATGAGTGGAACGGAAATTAACAATTTAAATAACATCACTATCAAGTCAACAAATAAAACAAGCAAATCTTATTTTGGAACAATGGTGGGTATGGATTTAGCCTATAGCTCGGATACTGGAAAGGAATTAATCAAATCTTCCAATGGTACAATCGGTAATAAAAAGGAAAGTTCCATTATTGCAATTGACATGAAAGGCTCCGGTTTAATCTATGGGGTAGATGTTGTCTCGGCTGGATATAGTAAGGATTCAAGAAATAATGATTTCTATAATACCGGTATTATAGATATTAAATTGGATGCTGATGAAAAAGATACCACAACAAATGTTATCGGCATTCGCAATTCAATGGATTTTTCATCTTTGACTTTGGATCCGGTTAATCCGTCGGCTTTTGTGGTTAATAGTGATTTCCGAATTGGTCGGGTTATCAATGATGGTACGATTAGCATCAATGCCCAAAATGTATCAGCCGGTCAGGGGATCTATGTTGAAACCGGATTGGATGGGGTTAGTCGGTATTTGCCGTATGATATTGCCGGTATGGTAACAAATGGTGTTGCCGTCAATAATGGTACAATTAGAATTATTACTTCCGATGAAACGGGTAACGCCACAGGTTCAGCCCGTAGTGTAGGTATTTTGGCTTATGATGGTGGCGTCGGTATCAATAATGGGGAAATCTACTTTACCGGTAAAGAGGGTAGTTTTGTCGGATTGTATGGTACCGGATATCGGGATATGACTTATGTCAATGGCAGTGATATTCATCACGCCACTAAACGGGAACGTCAATACGCAACGGTTTATAATAACGGAGCTATTTATATCAATGATAAAACTTTTGATGGTAAGGCTTCCGGTAAAAATGAATCCGATGCTGTTTATGGGGATAACAATGCCATTTTATCGGATGCTTATGATAAACTAAATGATAAGTATATACCAACCTCATGGACAGAAAGTTATAAAGTTGACAGTGATGGTTTGGAAACAGATAAAAATAATCCAAGTGCCCCGAAAGAACCTTTGGCAAATATTCAGGGGGGCAAAACAGATGTTGAAAATCGGGGAGCCTATGTTCAAACGGATATGACTGAAATCGGTTTAGGTGGAACAGGTACTATCGTTTTGGATTCGACAACGGCCTCTGTCGGAACAGACGGCATTGTTAAGACATACAAAACTATACCGTTGAATAACTGGATTTTTAACGGAACGGAAAAGAAACCTGTTCAATGGGATATTGCGACAACTTTGGGTACCGGTACAATTGATGTGACCAATTTGAATGGAACGACAACAAAACTGCCTTTTGATGCCATTGGTTTTGCAACGAATGGCTATGCTTTGAATAAGGGTCATATGGTAATTAATGCCACGGGTAATGGGCGGGTTGCCGGTTTGGTTGCCTATGACGGTGGTGTTGTTGAAAACAAAGGGACGATAACCATTATCGGTGAAAATCGAAATAATGTGACGGCTTTGTATGCTACAGGATATCGGGATATTCATTTGATGGATACGGTTAATGTGGATGAATCAACAACACAAGATATCGTTGTTGCCGAAATTAGACAGCATTCGACCATGCATAACAGTGGTGTTATCCAACTGAAAGAAAAACTAGAGGATAAGGACCCTGAGATTGTTCGTTCAGGAGATAAAGCTTATATTGATTATGCAAATGATGGTGATGTTATGAACGCCGGTGGTGGTCTTATTCATGACACAAAAGGTGCCTATAATATGGATGCCTTTGGGTACGTTTATAAAAAAGATCAAAACGGATATGTGGATTATGAAAATCCGCAAAAGGTCAGTTCTTCTTTGTCATCGGTAACGGATAATGATAAGATTGCCCCGAACAATAATAAGTTAGAAAGTACGGTTGTGTCAGATACAACATTATCAGTACCGGTAACCGTTTTGAATCAGGGTGTTAATTATGTGTCAGAAACAGGCGGTGTTTTTGCTGCAGAAGGAACACAGGTTGTTGGTGATGTCTTGGGTGGTGTAACTTTGGTTCAAGGCACAAATGAAGATAAATATGTATCTGTCGGACGGGGGGAAGGAGCTGTTATCGGTAACGGTGATACATCCCGTTTGGGGATTGGTTCTATGTCGGCTATGTTTACCGCCGATTGGGCTAAAAATACTTCCAATGAAAACGGAATGGATATCGTTATGACACGCCGGAACTTTAATGAGTTGACAGATAACGGGTCTTTGGCTCAATTCTTGGAAAACAACTATGCTTTGGCGAATAATACAGAGTTCTTTGATGTTCTGAAAGGGGCTGAAACGGTTCATGCTTTCCAAAATACGTTGGGTGGTATGACAGGATTGGATAACTTCAATCGCTTTGCATCCGAAGATTTGACAGTTATGCGGGAAATGAATTTGGCTATGAATAAAACGATGTTTGCCAATAATGAGTCTGCTTTGTTTGAAACACAAGGTCAGGTATCCCAATTCGCATTCCGGAATAATAAATCCAGTAATGCTTCTTTCGCTTTGGCTAATAAACGTATTTCACCACGGGTGAAGGTGGGTTATGCTATGTCGGTCAGTAATCTCCGGACGGATGATGATCATAACAACAGTCGGACTAATACAATGTATCAAGTCGCTATGCCGATTAGTTATATGCAAGGCGGTGTTCAGTTGATTACAACGCCGGCCGTAGGATTTGCCCGTGGTCATTATGGTCGGACGGGATATGACAATACAAATTATAACGGCTATATTGAAAAACGGACAGTTTCGTTGATGAATGAAGCTCGCTATCCGATTTCTGTCGCCGGATTTGAATTGGCTCCGACAATCGAATTTAATGCCATTGCTTATAACCAAAAGGGTGGTGAAGATAATAAAGCCTATAGCCTGACTGTTGAATCGGATAATAATCTATCCATTGAAGCCGGTATCGGATTGTATGCTACAAAAGATTTCGGTTTGGGACATGATAGTCGGTTTAACCTGAACGCCGGTGTTATGATGTATCGGGAATTTGCTGATCCGTATAACATTAAACTGGGCATGCAAGGTATGGAAGGAACGTTTAACCTCTTTGATGATAAACAAAGAGATTATCGTGGGGTGGCAACCTTTGGTTTTGATTATACGGTTGGGAATATGGATATCTATGGTGCCGTTCAGCATTACATGGAAACAGAAAACCATACGAATATTAAAACCGGATTGAAATATGCATTCTAACTGAAAAGGAAAAAAATATGAAAAAAACATTATATTTATCATTAGTACTGGGAATGGCTTTGTCCGGTCAGGTTTTGGCTGACGGGATGGCTTCCGAACAGATTAACGAAAATTACAACGCAAAAAGTCGGGATGAAATTATCCAAAAATATAAAAAGGCACCTGCTGTTCAAAAAACAAAAGAATGCAAAAAAACTTTTTATGTTACACCACGGATTGGTGGAAGTTATGTAAACTTTTTAGAATCCGGTGAAGATGATTTTGACGGATTGGGATTAACCGGTAATATTGCGGTTGGGGCTTATCTGGGTAATAACTTCCGTGTTGATGCTGAAGTCGGTTATCATGGTAAACGTGAAGTTGCGGAAGAATTCGGTTCTGATGTTGATTATAAACAGTTAGATGTTATGTTAAACGGTTATTATGATATTAAAACAGATGGGGAATTGGTTCCTTTCGTTGGGGTTGGTGCCGGTTGGTATAAATCTAAATTTACGGCAGACAAACAATCTGATACAGATCGGGTCGTTGGTGTCTCAGTAGCCGGTGGTGCAACCTATCCGATAACGGATGCTATCGCTGCTGAAGGTATGGTACGGGCAAAATACTTATTCCATACAGAAAATGCCTTGAATGTAGATGCATTGGCTGGTTTGAGATTCAGTTTTTAATTTTGAATGAAAGGAAAAAATATGAAAAAAGGATTTTTACTCTCTTTATTATTGGGTGTTGCTTTCGTTGGTGAAGTACATGCAGCCGGTTGGAACTATGCTTCACAAGGCACGCGTCCGCAATATCAACAGCAAGTTGTTAAAAGAACGCAGGCCAGACAACCGGAAACAAAAACGGCTTACCGTAGCAACGCTCAGTCAAAGGTTCGTTATCAAGGGACTTCTGCCAGAAAATCAGGAAAACATAATCGAAATGCTAATAAATTCTATGTGACACCTCGTTTGGGGTTCAGTTATGTGAATTTTTTGGATTCAGGGGATCTGGATGTATCCGGATTTGGCTTGGCGGGTAGTGTTGCTGCCGGTATGTATCTGAATAATAATATTCGTTTAGATGCCGAAATTGGTTATCACTTTGAACGGGAAGTTGCTGAAGAGTACGGTATATCGTTGGATTACAGTCAAATGGATTTTATGGTTAACGGTTATTACGATATTCAAACAAAAGGTCCTTGGACACCGTTTATTGGTGCTGGCTTGGGATTATTTAATACAGAATTGTCCGTAGAAGATTATAGTGCCTCGGAAACGGTTTTTGGCGTTTCTATTGCCGGTGGTGCCAGTTATGCGATCACGGATAAAGTATCTGCTGAAGGTATGCTTCGCGGTAAATATCTGTTTGATGAAGGGGCAGCAGTCAATTTAGACGCTTTGGTTGGTCTGAGATTTAGTTTTTAATTTTAAATGAAAGGAAAAAATATGAAAAAAACATTTTTATTGACAGCTATTTGTTTGGCTATGTTCGGATTGAGCGGATGTGTTAGACATGAATTAAGTTTGGCTCATACAACGGATATATCAACTGTTGATTTTGGAGCAACACGTTTTAAAAAAGGAACGTCTTGCGCTAATTATTTATTCCCCTTTATATTTGGTGGATTGCCGTTAGGCGGGGAAGACAGATTTTTAGATGCTGTCCAAGACGGTCGGATTTCTCGTGTTAAATTTGCAGAAAATAGAGAAACAAGTTATATTGTCTTTGGGCAAAGATGTATTGATGTTTATGGACTATAAAGGTTTCTTCTTGTAATAAAAAACACCCCTGTTTATCAGGGGTGTTTTTAAATAAACAAAAAATAATCGGAAAACCGGTGTTATTTTTTATTCTTCTATTTTAGGTGGTGTCTGTTGCAGTTTATTGATATAGATTAGGCTGAATGTGGCAATAATACCTGCACACATAATACAGTACCAAAAATTAATAACTGAACCGACAGTAAACAAAATACAGTTTAATGTAATTAGAGAAAACCAACCGATTTGTGCGGCTTTTTTTATACGAATTTTATCTGACGGAATCTTAATACTCCATACGAAAAGACGTGTTAAGCCGACAGTTAGCCATAATCCTAACCAAAGTGCTGTAAAAATAAGAACAAAAAATGCACCAACGGTATTTAAAAAAGCCTCTTGAAAAAGGGCTGATAAAAATTCTTTGTCAATGATTGTTTCTTGTACAGGGAGATCTGCTTCCTGTAGTTGATTTTGATAATTGATGTAGAATTTCTTTTTTGATAAGAACAAACCATCCCGTTCAAGAGGAAGAGCAAAATCATCTTGTTTTGTGTTGATTTCCAATACAAGATTTAAGGGAAGTTCTTGTTGAAAAACAGTATCAGCAGGGCTTTTAACAGTTTTGTCCTGTATTTCAATAACGGGAATAGAATCAAAAAGAACCTGTGTTTCCGGTTGATTAAGTGCTATATTGCCTAGGATATAAAAAACTATTGAAAATAAAAGAGACAGTCCTAAAAATAGAAGAGTCGTCTTTCCCGCTGTTACCGGGTTTCCTTTTTGTAAATATGTTGTTAATTTATCCATAAAAACTCCTATTGATTAAAAAAGGGCAGGTACAATCACCCGCCCCTTTTAGAGAAAATAAAAAACTTATTTCTTTACGCCGTAGTACGGTTTGGCTGATACTTTCTTAGCCGGTAATTTGTCAGTCAAAACAGACTTTACCAAAGTTTTCTTGACCAATTCTTTTTTTGCAATCATCGGTTCCATAGAGACGGAAAGAGAAGCTGATTTCAAAGAAGAAGATTTACTTGAAATCTTCTTGCAAGAAGATTTTACAACCTTTTTGGCAACCGGTTTTTTTTCTAAACCATACAATTCTTGGCAAGCCAAGTTCCAGAATTCTTGTTCACGGCCTTCCGGACAACCGGCTTTTTGCCAGATATAATAAGCAGCAACACGAATGTGTTCGTCATTGAAGATGTGTTTCGTCATGAATAATACTCCTTTAATTAAAGACACAAGTCAATATAACACTCTTTTTTTTTAAATGCAACACTTTATTTTACTTTTTTGAAAAATATTTAAGTGTTTTCAGGAAGTTTGAAGCGTAAAACAGATAAGGGAGGGAGTAAAGATAAAATTTCCTGTGAAACAGGCACCCGAATGGATTGTCCCAATCGACCTGAAGAAATACTGGAAACTTCTTGACCGTTAATATCATTGTAAAGTTCTGTAATTTCTAATTTTATTGGTGAAAATTGGGAGGGTGAAAGAGCTTCTAATATCATCCCTTTTTCAATTTTGTGCTTTACTTCTATAATCAAAAAGTTATCCTGATGGCGACGAACAACGCCGGCAAAACGCCATTGTCCGGTGCTGGCGGATACATCATAACTTTGTGCTTCTGGTCCTGCATTTCCGTCTAAGAATCCAACGGTGTATCCACGGGATTGCAGTGTCATAATTTCGTCCATATATTTATCAGCCTGCCAATCAGACGGATTTTGAAACCAGTCATCAATGGCTTGTCTGTATGTACGGGTAGTGATGGCAACATAGTATTCTGATTTATTACGACCTTCTATTTTAAAAGAATCTATTCCAACGGGTAATACTTCATTTAAACGAGGAAGCCAACATAAATCACGAGAGTTCATAATGTAAGTTCCGTGTTCATCTTCGTCAATTTGCAAAAACTGATTAGGGCGATTTTCTTCCTCAATAAAATAAGTAGTATCATCCGACGGTTTTTGTTTAGGTAAATCTTGATAGGTTTTATATCGCCACCGGCATGTATGGGCACAATTTCCCTTGTTTGCACTGCGTCCTGTCATAAAATTAGATAAAAGACATCGACCTGAGTAACTGACGCATAAAGCTCCATGTACAAATGTTTCTAATCGGATATCAGGATGGTCTTGTCGAATCTCTTGTATTTCAGATAAAGGCACCTCTCGACCGAGAACACATAAAGAAGCCCCTTGATTTTTCCAAAAACTCACCGTTAAAGAAGAGCAGACATTGGCCTGTGTAGAAATGTGGCGAGGAATATGTGGAACACGTTCTTTTAAAAGGGCAAAAACACCTGGGTCTGCTACAATAACACCATCCGGATTGAGTTCTTTTAATTGTTCAATGAAAAAATCCAGATTTGGAATATCTCTATTATGTGTGAATAAATTGATAGTCAGATAAACTTTTTTGCCGATTGAATGCGCATATTCAATACCTTGCTTCATTTCCGGTAAGGTAAAAGAGGTCTTGTTGCGCAAAGAAACAGTCGGCATACCGGCATAAACAGCATCAGCACCGTACATAAAAGCCGTTTTTAACCTGTCCAGAGAACCGGCAGGGAGTAACAATTCGGGCTTATTCAGATTTTTGTTCATTGGTTTGTTGTTGTTGTTTTAAAAAAGATAGGAGCATCGGTAAGGGTAATGGACGGGAAAAAATAAAACCTTGTCCGAAATCGCAATTATTTTCTTTCAGCCATTGTTCTTGTTCGGGGCGTTCAATTCCTTCGGCCAATACAAGTAGATTTAGGGCATGTCCTAAATCAATCATCATACGGGTGATGGATTGATTGGCTTGTTTATCAAAAAGCGTATTGATAAAATCACCGTCGATTTTTAATTTATCGGCTTCTAAATCTTTAACATAGTTTAATGATGCATGACCGCTACCAAAATCGTCAATGGAAATACGAATCCCTTGTTTCTTTAAATTCTTTAATGTCTGAATTTCAACACCGGATTTACTGAGAGCATTTGTTTCTGTTAGTTCGCATTCTAATTGTTCGGGTAAGATACGAAATTCATCCATTGCTTCATCCAATAATGTCAATAATGACGGATTTCGTAATTGTGACGCCGATAGATTGATGGACAAAAATAAGTCTGTAAATCCATTATCGCGGAGAGTCCTTAAATCTTTAAATGTCTGTTTAAATAAAAAAGGTGTAAAGTCATTGATAATGCCTGTTTCTTCCAGTTTAGGAATAAATTCATTTGGGGGGATAATTCCATTGGGACTTTCCCAGCGGATAAGAGCTTCTATTCCACGGACGGAACCGGTCTTTAAATCCCATTCCGGCTGATAATAAAAGACAAATTCATTATTGGTTAGGGCCCGTCGTAAATCAGTTGCACCGATAATTCTTTTTTTAGGGGCAAAAACTTTTTGTAAGAATGTTAAAAGTGACATTTTAAACCTCTCTTTTTTCTTTTTGTTAAACCGAATAATTCATTTATACACTTTTTTTTTCAAAAAAGCACGTTTTTTTTAAAAAAAGAATACACTTTTTTAATTTTTTCGTCTATAATAGCCCACGAACGAAACGCAAAATGTAAAAAAAAGAAAGGAAGCATAAGAAATGTTAAGACCAAAACCCGTTGTTCTCTGTATCTTAGATGGTTGGGGATATCGCGCGGAAAAAGAAAATAACGCTATTGAAATGGCAAAAACGCCAGTTTGGGATAATCTGATACAAAACTATCCGACGGCAATGATACAAACTTCTGGATTAAATGTGGGGTTGCCTGATGGACAAATGGGAAATTCGGAAGTTGGACACACTAATTTAGGAGCCGGTCGTGTTGTCATGCAGGATTTGCCGAGAATTGATTCGGCTATTTCGGATGGTTCTTTGGCGGAAAATCCGGTTTTGGCAGGTTTGATTGCCAAATTAAAAGAAAATAATGGTGTTTGCCACTTGATGGGGTTACTGGGACCTGGTGGTGTTCATGCTAAACAAAGTCATATCGTTGCACTGGCGCGTATTTTAAGTGACGCTGGTGTTCGAGTTGTTATTCATGGATTCTTGGATGGGCGGGATACACCGCCGGATTCGGCAAAAGGATTTGTGGCAGAATTAGAAAAAGATATTGAAAATTTACCTTTGGTTTCGATAGGAACATTGGGTGGGCGTTATTATGCGATGGATCGGGATAACCGGTGGGAACGGGTGGATAAAGCTTACAGAGCTTTAGTGGATGCGGATGCCCCCCGTTTTGCAACAGCAGAACAAGCTGTTTCCGAATCGTATAATCAACAGGTGTATGATGAATTTATGTTACCGGCTGTTATCGGAGATTATCAGGGTATGCAGGATGGTGATGCCGTCATTATGGCAAATTATAGATCTGATCGAGCACGAGAAATAACACGTATGTTATTACAACCTGATTTTGAATTGGCTATACGTTGTCGGGTGGTTCATTTTTCTGAAGCGGTTGCTATGACGGAATATTCTGTCGAACATAATCAATGGTTAAAGGTTTTATTTCCGCCGGAAGATTTAAAAAATATATTTGGGGAAGTTGTGGCTGAAGCCGGTTTGACACAGTTGCGGATCGCTGAAACTGAAAAGTATGCCCATGTAACTTTCTTTTTTAACGGTGGAAAAGAAACGTTGTTCCCGAATGAAGAACGAATTTTGATTCCCAGTCCTAAGGTGGCAACTTATGATTTAAAACCTGAAATGTCCGCCTATGAAGTAACTGACAAATTAATTGAAGCTATTCAGTCAGATAAATTTGATGTTATTATTGTCAATTATGCAAATGGTGATATGGTTGGTCATACTGGTGTATTGGATGCCGCGATTCGGGCTGTTGAAGCTGTTGATGCATGTGTCGGTCGGGTCGTTGATGCCGTTCGGGGAAAGGGTGGTGTTGTTTTTATTACAGCAGATCACGGTAATGCCGAACAGATGAAAGACCCGGTTAAAGGAACTCCTTATACGGCACATACGGCCACACCGGTTAAGGCTGTTTTGGTTAATGGTCCGGCCGATGTTAAGTTGGATGACGGTCGCTTGTGCGATGTTGCCCCGACATTATTGTCTTTGTTGGGATTGACACAGCCACCAGAAATGACTGGACATTCTTTGATTAAAAAGGGGTAAGTTGTGATTAAGGTTCCTGTTTTATTTTTGTTATTGATGACAACTTTTTCGGTTGGTGCTGCACCGACTCAGTCAGATTTGCATCAATTAGAACAAAAAATAAAGCAGGAACAAAAAGCTCAAAAAGAAATCAGTCGGAAGGCCGATGAAGTTTCTGATGAGGTTAAAAGTGTTCAGAAACAAATGGTCCGGTTAGCCCAAAATCTGAGAGAAAAAGAAGATGATTTGTCACGATTGGAAAAAAGACAGGAACAAATTATTAGTCGTCAAGCCGAGTTGCAAGATAAATTAAAGTTAACAGAAGGACAAAAAGTACGGTTGATATCTGGTTTTCAGACGTTGGCCTTGCGTCCGAAAGAGTTGGCTTTGATACAAAATAAAACGCCTTTGAATACTGTTCGTAGTCAGATGATTATGGGATACAGTTTGCCTGTTATAAACGGTATTAATCAACAGACACGGGATGACTTGTCTGAATTATCCCAGATACAGGAAGAATTAAAAGAACAAATTGTTCAGATTAAATCGGCTCAGTTACAATTGTCAGAACAAACTGAACAAATGAATAAGTTATTACAACAAAAATATTTGTTACAGGCTCAATATCAAGTTTCTCAACAACAGGCTAAACAGCGTGTTGAAAACTTAGGAAGTCAGGCTAAGGATTTAAAGGATTTACTTAATCGTTTGGAAGAAGAAAAAAAACAGGCGACTCAAGTAGCGATTCGGTATATGCAGGAAAATCGGCCTGATTTTGAAAAAACGATTCAACAAACAAAAACAAATGTATCTGATTTCTCGAAAATAAAAGGCCGTTTACCGTATCCGATTAGTGGAAAAATTACGACGCGTTTCGGAACTCAAATGGTTGGTGGTGGACACACAAAAGGTGTTACGATATCCGGACGGTTATCTGCCCATGTGACAGCGCCTTTTGACGGAACGGTTCTGTTTGCCGGTCCTTTTAAAAGTTATGGTTCTTTGGTTATTTTGGACCACGGAAATAATTATTTATCTTTGCTGGCTGGTATGAATGCTGTTTATGCTTCTGTCGGTCAAACGGTTTTAGCAGGAGAACCTGTTGGGCAAATGGGAAATAAAAAGTCAGAGCTTTATGTTGAAATTCGACAAGGTGGTCAGGCTGTGGACCCAGAACCTTGGTTTGTTAAATGATGGAGGGGTTATGAAATATTTTCAATATGTATCGGGGATTGTTTTGGGGTTATTATTGTCATCTTCGGTTTTTGCCGATATTCAAGATAAGACTGAACCGGTAAAAAAACAAAAAGATCCATATGTCTTGATGGAGTTATTTGGGGCAACATATAATGCAATTAAGTCAGATTATGTGGAAGAACCAGATGACGAAAAATTGATGGAAAATGCTATTAACGGTATGTTATCAGCATTAGATCCGCATTCCGGCTTTTTAAATGAAGAAACTTTTGAAGAAATGGAAACACAAACAAAAGGTGAATTTGGTGGTTTGGGTATTGAAATTACTTCGGATAAAGGTTTTATTCGGGTTATGGCTCCAATTGATGATACGCCGGCTTTTAAAGCGGGGATACAAACAGGGGATCACATTACACATATTGACGGATTGTCGGTTGTTGGGTTGACATTAAATGAAGCTGTCAAAAAAATGCGAGGTAAAATCGGTACAGAGGTAACATTGACAATTTCCCGTCAGGAACAAGAACCCTTTGATGTGACTATTAAACGGGATAATATAAAGATTGAACCGGTTAAATATGAGGAAAAAGGAAATGTCGGCTATGTCCGTATTGTCAGTTTTAGTGAAAAAACAGCCGATAAAACGAAAAAAGCCGTTCAGGATTTAATGAAAAAAATAGGCCCTAAAAAAATACACGGCTTTGTTTTGGATTTAAGAAATAATCCCGGTGGTTTATTGGATCAGGCCGTTGATGTTTGCGATTTGTTTCTGACAGAAGGGGAAATTGTATCCACCCGTTCCAGAAAACCGGAAGATACAATGCGTTTTTCTGCAACGGCCGGTGACATATCAGAGGGATTGCCGATCTTAGTTTTAATTAATGAAGGTTCAGCTTCTGCTTCGGAAATTGTTGCCGGAGCTTTACAAGATCATCGCCGGGCACTTGTGGTTGGGTTAAAGTCTTTTGGCAAGGGTTCAGTTCAAACTGTTCGTTCTATTCCGGGATTTGGTGGTATTAAAATGACAACGGCTCGTTATTATACGCCTTCGGGAAATTCTATTCAGGCAAAAGGTATTACACCGGATATTGTGATTCCGAGGGCAAATATTGAAGAATTGCCTGAAATAAAAGGATTCTCTGAAAATAATCTGCCTCAAGCCATTTCCGCGGAGGTTGGTAAAAAGGCGTCTGAAACAGATAAAATTAAAAGTAAAAAGGTAGCAGATACGTTGAAAAATAAAAAAACGGATAAAGCGGAAGAAGATGAAAAGAATAAAAAAGATTATCAGTTAGATCGGGCAATTGATATCTTGAATGCAATTTATTTGACTCAACAGGTAAAGTAAAAAGGAGACTATCAGTGACAAAAGGCTATCGTCCTAATGTGGGTATGATGATTATCAATTCGGAAAAAAAAGTCCTGTTGGGACTTCGGATGCATTCGGAAAATCAACCCTATCGATATCAAATGCCGCAAGGAGGAATTGATAAAGGAGAAAAACCAGTAGAGGCTGTCTATCGGGAAATGCATGAAGAAGTCGGATTGCATCCCGAAGATGTTCGTTTTATCGCATCCACACGTCAATGGTATAAATATGATTTGCCGGAAGTAGCCCGTAAAAAGAGAACAATTCGAGGGCAACGTCAAAAATGGTTTTTGTTTTTATTGGTGGCTGATGAAAGTCGTATCAATTTAAAAACAGATAAAATCCAGGAATTTGAAGATTATAAATGGTATGATTTAGACGAGATTATGGAAACGGTTATCCCGTTTAAACGAACAGTTTATGAACAAGTAATCAAGGAATTTCGTCCCTTTATTGAACATTTGAAAACAAATTAGGCATTTCTTAATTTTCTGTCTTGTAGTTTTTTTGCAATCATTTGTTGATAAGTTGTATCCTGTGTTTGTCTGTTCTCTAAGTTTTTATCACTTTTATCTTGTTCTTTTTGTTTGTGAATAGTGTCGGCAGGTACGGAATTTTCTTTTAATATTTTAATCATAACCGAATCAAAGTGTTTACCACTTTCTTTTGATAAGATTTTTGCGTTTTTTGCCAATTCGGAACTGGTATCTGCTATTTCATTACCAACACTACCATCTTGTCCTGCTTCTTTTAAATCTCGCAAAGCTCTTTCCGAATGGCCGGATTGTATGTCTGAAACAGCCTCTTTTGTTGTAGCGGATGCTTTGTTTTTGTTCAGTTCACGAATACTTTGCCGAATACGTTCGCGGGCTTTTTCCATTTTTTTTAATCGTTGGGCATCTTTGTCAAATAAAGCCATATCCAAGCCTTGTTTTCGAGCTTGTTCCAGTTGTTCTTTTAATTTGTCCGGATTTTTTTCAGAATGAATCCGTGTAATTGTTTTTTTATCTGCTTCTTTGATTCTGGTTTTGGATTGACGGATTTTTTGTAATGCTTCCTGTCGTCGGAATTGCAGATTTTTTGCTTGTTTTTGTTTTGTTATCAAACGATTTGAATGGGAAGAAATATACTTTCTCCTTGTTCTTTCAAGCGCTTCTTTTTGTTTGGATTTTAACATGGTATTTCCTCCCTTCTTAATTTAATTATATCACAAAAATTAAATTTGTCCAGAAAAGCGTTGATTTTTAATTTTATTTTATGATATAATGCAAAGTGTCTTATTCATTAATATTATTATTTGGGGTTTTTATGAGTACAGTAAAAGAAAAATTTATATTGCTGCAGGACTATATCAATACACAAATTATTGGTCAAAAAAGTTTGGTTCAAAAATTATTGTTGGCAATGTTATGTAATGGGCATTTGTTGGTAGAAGGTCTGCCGGGATTGGCTAAGACAAAGGCGATAAAGGTATTGTCTCGGGTTATTGATGCTGGTTCACAACGAATTCAGTTTACGCCGGATTTATTGCCTTCAGACATTACGGGAAGTGATGTGTATCGTCCGGAAATGAATTGTTTTTCCTTTAAAAAGGGACCAATTTTTAATAATTTGATTTTAGCTGATGAAATCAATCGGGCACCGGCAAAAGTTCAATCTGCTTTGTTGGAAGCAATGGGGGAATTTCAAGTAACTGTCGGGAATGAGACTTATATGTTACCTGATTTGTTTATGGTTATGGCTACGCAAAACCCGATTGAACAAGAAGGTACTTATAATTTACCGGAAGCCCAATTGGATCGTTTTTTGATGTATATTCGAATTGAATATCCGGATGTAGATGCCGAACGCAAAATTTTAAAATTGGTTCAATCGGAAGAAAAAAAACAAAAACCGGCTTATTTTGAAAAAATAACACAGGAACAAATTTTTCAAGCACGTCAAGAAGTATTGGATATCTATATGTCACCGGAATTGGAAGAATATTTAATCCAGTTCATTATGGCAACACGTCAACCGGCTGCTTATGGTGAAGAAGTCGCAAAACTTATTCAATTTGGCGCTAGTCCACGTGGTACTATTGCTTTGGATTTGGTCGCCCGTGCTTCCGCTTGGTTGGCAGGTCGGGATTATGTTGTTCCGTCTGACATACAAAATGCTATTTTGGATGTCTTGCGTCATCGTATTATTTTGTCTTTTGAAGCAAAAGCAGCCCGTATGACAACAGATGATGTTTTGAAAAAATTATTGGCGCTAGTTCCATTACCATAAAGGGAAAGTTAATTGAAAAATCAAAGTCCGGTTCAGGTTGATGAGAAAAGTTTATTGTCAGTGAAAGAACTGACCTATGACGTTTTATTAAAAGAAAACAGAAACCAGGCTTATTCTCATTCCGGATCTGCAAAATCTCCCTTTCGGACAAGAGGTCTTGATTTTCAAGAGATAAGAGCCTATCAACAAGGGGATGATATTCGGCAGATTGACTGGAAAACAACAGCAAAACACGGTGGAAAACCTTATACAAAATTATATACAGATGAAAAAGAACAACCTGTTTATTTTGTCTGCGATTTAAGAGGGTGTATGAAATTTGCTTCCCACGGTGTTTTTAAATCCGTTATTGTCGCCCGTCTGGCAATGTTTTTGGCTTTTTTGGCAGAACGTCGACAAGATCGTATTGGTTCTATCGTTTTATTGGAAAACGAAATCAAACAGAGTGATTTGCAAAGCAATGGCGGATCAATGGCTTTGATGTCGGATATTTTAGCCGGTGGTAGTGCAATACCGAGACAGCCGGATTCAACAACTTTGGAAGATGCTTTATCTCAGTTAGCAAAGGAAGTTAAAATCGGTGCTAAGATTTTTGTTTTAAGTGATATGCATGATTTGACAGAAGGTGCGATTGAAATATTAAAACGAATCAGCTTTCGTAGGACAATTTCCTTGATACAGGTTTATGATAAGTTGGAACAAGAAATGCCCGCTGGTATTTGGGCTTTAACGGATGGTTTTCAAGTATCTGTTGCCAATATGATGGGGCAAAGGTCTCGAGATGAGTTTCACGAAAGATTTAAAAAACAATCTGATTTGATACAAAAGACTGTTGATAGAAACAGTTGGGGATACTTATCAATACAAACAACAGATGATTATATCTTGAAAATTATTTCGTTTGTTCAAATGGGGGGATTGTAATGGAAAATATAGATTTGTCCGGATTGAAAGACATCCACATCCCCGTGGAACCTTTTTGGTGGCCGCCTGCAATTGGGTGGATGATTCTTATCGGTAGTATTTTTTTTGGGATTATGATTGGGGTTGTTGCTTATCTCATTTGGCGAAAGCAACCAAAACAATATGCTTTACGAAAATTAAAACGGATTTACAAATCCAGTCAGAATACAATTCTGATGGCCAGACAGGTTTCTGTTTTATTGAAAAGGGTGGCTTTATTAAAGTATCCTCGGGAAAAGGTTGCCTCTTTATCAGAGAAAAAATGGATAGATTTTTTACTAAAACAAACAAATAAAGCACTGACAACGGAACAAGTTAATCTGCTAGCCAGTTCTACATATATGAGAGAGGATACGGCCGTTTCTCTGGCGAGACGTGATTTATATCAGGCTTCGGCATTGGCTATTGTAAAACTATTTAAAAATGCGGGGAAAAAATATGATTAGTACACAAAATATTCAAAATGCTGTTTCTTTGTTAGGACAAAATCAACAAAATTGCCTGATTAATGCAATACCAGAACCAATCCAAAAAATTGAAAACGAATCAACGGAAAAACAAAGTGGTATTTCATTGTTGGTATCTATGGATTATGTGTCTTTATCAGGGCATGAAAAAAATCGGGATGTGTTGATACGGCGTGTTATTCAGTCTAAAAAGGAAATTTATTTGGATGTGTTGGTTATGAATATTCGTATGCCACGTTTGATCAAGGTTTCCAATATTCGGGAAATACGGGATATTACCAGTGGTCATATTTATACGAATCCTTGTGAGTTTATTCAAAATAGATTGGGTGTTGATGTTGGAATACCTAAACAGGAAACATTAAATAATGAAAACGGTTTTAAATTAGTCATTGAAAGATGCTCTCATGAAATGGTTGTCCTGATGTATCTGACGGCATTGGATGGTCATCGTGATAAAAGGGAACGTGAAAAAGTATTAGAATATATTCAAACCAGAACATCTGATTTAACCTATGAACAGGATGAGTTGAATGAGTATCTGGTTTCGTTGGCACCGGATGAAGTTTGTTTTTCTTCGGCTTTATCTCATGTATTGAATAAAGGTCAAAAGGTTGTTCAGCCCTTTTTGGAAACAGTGTTAGAGGTAATTATGGCAAATGGTAAAATTGATGACAAAGAAAGGGCTTTTTTAATACGGATAATGGATCTGTTGGAACAAGATGGATATGAAATTTCATTGCCGATATAAAATTTACTTGACTTTCATAAAAAAAAACGATATACTGGGTCACAGTTTAACTAAACAGAATAAGGAAAAATACTATGGCAAAACCGACAACAGTTAAAATCAAATTGGAAAGTAAAGCCGGAACAGGTACTTTCTACACAGCTAAAAAGAATCCTCGGACAAAAACAGAAAAACTGTCTTTCCGTAAATATGACAAAAAAACCCGTAAACATGAAGTTTTCGGAGAAAAGAAAATTAAATAAGTTTTTTTGAGATGAGGGGGACCTACACAGTGTGTGGGTCTCTTTTTCGTCTGATATTTAAAATAAGGAGAATAAAATGCAACAATGTATCAAATCTAAAGTACAAAAATATATGAATTCTTTGCGGTGTGCAGATGTTGAAGGCATAAAAGAATGTTTGGATACGGAAACGGTCAATATTTCAGTTGTTTATCGGGCTTTTGATCTGTTTATGGGACGGGAATGTTGGCAAGAAGCTGAACGGGTTGTTTCTTTTTCGACTTGGAATCCGAATTATACAGTTATAGATGGTTTGTTGCCAGAAGATCGTGCTGCCTTGTATGGTAAAAAGAAATTGGCTTTATCTATTATCAAGCACCCGAATTATAATGCCGATTTTGGACATCGGAAAAACAATGGTGGCCCATTTGCTGAAAAATTAAAACAATGGTTGAAAAAAAGTAAGGTAAAAACACGTTCATAATCAATACATTAAAAGATGCAGGGTCGGTTTATGCCGACCTTTTTTTATATAAAAATAATAATGAATTTTCAAACATTAAAATGCCGTATAAACAAACGATAACCGAATCCGGATGGAGTATGGTGGAAATGCTAGGTGTTCTGGCAATTATCGGGGTATTGTCTATCGGTGGGATAGCGGGCTATACCTATGCCATGAACAAAAGTAAAGCCGAAGCCTTAAACGGTTCCGCCGTTGCCAGTGGTGGTGGGGATGCCTGTACTTTAATCGCCAGTAATTGTGCCAGTGGTGCTTTGGCGGAAGGTGAATGTGCCTGTGCCCCGGCAACAGAAGGACAAACCTGTACCGACCATACCACAAACGAATGCGGATTGGGATATTATTGTCAGTTCGAGCCATTAGATTGTGATGATACAAAAGGTGGTAATCCCAATGGTGTTTGTACCGCCGTTGGCAGAGGTTTTAACGCTGGGGCTTATTTAAAGGGTCCCGTAATGGATTGGTGGAGTGCATACAGTTGGTGTAAAGGGAATGGCATGGAACCGGTAACGGGGAAAATAGCCGGTATACGGTTAAATAGATATTATGACAACAGGGATGGTAATGGACTCCTTTATCAATACTTTAGAGAAGGTATTGGATTTTGGACGGGACATGACAAAGGCGATTCCTGTCGCGCGTGGTACGTTTACGCTAACGCTGACGACGAGGGCGTCGACAACGTCGGTCGCTACGCCTACGACGGCTACAGCGACTGCCGCGCTTTGTGTCAGTAGTGCGTGTTCGGCTTTTTAAAATAATTTAATAATTGTCGGGGGTATTGCTCGGGATTATTAAAAACAAACCGGTATTGATTTCTTTGGTACCGGTTTTGTATGTGAAAAAAGGAATGTAGAACCTTATTTAAAGGGAAAAATTATTCATCCCCGATTTTGAGGGCTTGGATAAAGGCGTTCTGTGGGATTTCAACCTGTCCGAATTGACGCATCCGCTTTTTACCTTCCTTCTGCTTTTCCAACAGTTTCCGTTTTCGGGTAATGTCCCCGCCGTAACATTTGGCTGTCACATCCTTGCGGAAAGCAGCAATATCTTCACGGGCAATAATCTTGCCACCGATACTGGCCTGAATGGGAATCTTGAATTGGTGTCTGGGAATTAAATCCTTTAAGCGTTCGCAAATCTGACGACCGCGTCTTTCGGCTTGGGAACGGTGGGCTAAAAATGCCAAAGCGTCAACCTGTTCCCCATGAACCATGATGTTGACACGTACCAAATCACTGGCATTATAATCGCCCAGTTCGTAGTCAAAGCTGGCATACCCGCGGGAAATGGATTTTAATCGATCGTAAAAGTCAAAAACAATTTCATTCAATGGCAGTTCGTAAACAGCCATTGCCCGATCCCCGACATAAGTCAAATCTTTTTGGATACCCCGTCGTTCCGTACAAAGTTGCAAAATACCACCCAGATATTCATCCGGTGTCATAATGGTTGCCCGAACCCAAGGTTCTTCAATGCGAGCAATACGGCTGACATCCGGCATATCTGCGGGATTATGCATTGTCATCATATCCCCGTTTGTCAGGTATACTTTATATGCTACCGACGGTGCCGTTGTGATTAAATCCAAATTAAATTCACGGGATAGGCGTTCCTGAATAATCTCCATGTGAAGCAAGCCCAAGAAACCACACCGAAAGCCTTGCCCTAAAGCCATGGACTTGTCCGGTGTAAACTGAAAACTGGCGTCATTGAGTTGTAGTTTTGCCAAAGATTCTTTTAATAATTCGTAATCACTCATATCCACAGGGAACAGAGAACAAAACACAACGGATAAACTGGGTTTGAAGCCGGGCAGAGCCTTTTGTGTCGGTCTTTTTTCGTCCGTTATCGTATCGCCGACACGGGTTTCACCAATAGATTTGATACCGCAAATAATAAAACCGAGTTCTCCGGTCTTGATTTCATCCGTATCTACCATTTTCGGTGTGAAATAACCACATCTATCCACTTTATAAACGGCTTTGGTGGCCATCATCTGAATGGACATACCCTTTTTTAAAACACCGTCCACAATACGGGCCAATACAACAATACCTAAATAAGGGTCGTACCAAGAATCAACCAACATTGCTTTTAACGGTGCGTCGTTGTCCCCTGTTGGTGCCGGCAATCGGTTGACAATAGTATCTAAAACCGAATCAATGCCTATTCCAGTTTTTGCAGAAATCAATGGGGCATCAGTGGTATCAATGCCGATAACATCTTCTATCTGAGCCTTTATTCGTTCCGGTTCGGCAGCCGGTAAATCAATTTTATTAATGACGGGTAGAATTTCATGATTTGCATCCAATGCCTTGTAAACATTGGCAAGAGTTTGCGCTTCTACCCCTTGTGAAGCATCCACAACCAATAAAGAGCCTTCACAGGCCGATAATGAACGACTGACTTCGTAGCCAAAGTCAACATGCCCCGGGGTGTCAATCAGGTTTAAAATATAATCTTTGTATTTTAAACGAACGGTTTGGGCCTTTATGGTAATGCCTCGTTCTCGCTCGATATCCATATTATCCAGCAGTTGGGCTTTCATTTCCCGTTCGGAAACAGCGCCGCATTTTTGAATCAGTCGATCTGCTAAAGTGGATTTGCCGTGGTCAATATGGGCAACAATTGAAAAATTACGAATATGTGATAAATCTGACATCTTATTTCCTTTTTGACGGCATTTTATCAGAAAATACAAAAAAAAGCAAGATAGAAATCTGTACGAATGGAAAATGTTTTTACAAAAAACTTGCCAAATAATAAAATATATGATAAAATATGTTCGAATTTTAGCTGAAGGGATGTAAGTATGCAAAAAAGAGTTTGCTTTGTTGAAAATAACGGTCGGATGATGAAAACTGTATTTGAAATAGATGAACAAGGCAGAATCCAAGGTTCGTGTAAATTTTATGACGAAAATGAAAAAATGGTTGCCGATATGCATTGTGTTGATGGTGTTACAGAAGGTATCGGTAAAAAATATCATCCGAATGGTGTGTTATGTAGTGAAACAGAATATCATGCCGGTGAAATAGATGGAGTGGAAAAACTATATGACGAAAAAGGGAATATGTTCGCACAACTGACTTATGAACATAACCAATTGCATGGTCCTGTGTGTTTATATGATCCGAATGGTCGGGTTGTGGAAAAAACATACTATAAACAAGGGAAAAAAGATGGATTGCATATAGAGTATGCACCGAACGGGGCAGTTCTTAAAATGGTTTCTTATGCAAATGATTTGTTAGAAGGAGTATCGGAAGAGTATGAATTTGACGGTAGATTATGCCGTAAAGAATATTATAAGCAGGGTAGAAAAAACGGTCCTTATGTTTCTTATCATGAAAATGGGCAGTTGTTGAAAAAAGGTTTCTATCGCTATGATATTTTCTGTGGTCCTTATGAAGAGTATTTTAAAAATGGTAAATTGTTCAGAAAAGGGACTTATGTAGATGAAAAGTTGTATTCTGATGAAGCTTATGAAAAGTTGAAAGAACAAGAACGAAAAAAACTTAATTTGAAATTATTGACATTGAATGAATGGAAAAAACCGACTGAGGAACGAAAAAAAATTAAAAGGCAGTTGGTTTTAGAATACAGATTAGATTTCCCGAAAACTCGATAAATAAAAAATGCCGGCAGAAATGCCGGTTTTTTACTCTTTTGTTAAAAAAGAAAATCCCCCAAAAGAACGAGGGATTTTTCTTTAATGGCTCCAGCGGTAGGGCTCGAACCTACGACCGATCGGTTAACAGCCGATTGCTCTACCACTGAGCTACGCTGGAACAATATAAAACTATTTACACTAAAAAAATGAAAAAATCAAGTCTTTTTTTTATAAATAGTGTTTTTTTTGGAGGCCGGTACCGGAATCGAACCAGTATAAAAGGATTTGCAGTCCTCTGCATAAGCCATTCTGCCAACCGGCCACTTTAAAACGAAACTACTATCGCATTTTTTTTATCAATAGTCAAGAAAAAAGAGAAAAAACTTGAATTTTTTTTTCAAATTGTCTATTCTTGGGATAATTTAAGATTAAGGAGTCCTTTATGAAAACAAGTTTTATTGCTTTATTTTGTGCTGTTTATGCTTTTTCGCCGGCTGTATTTGCCGATTCGCTGTCGGATGTGTTGGCTTATACGTATGAAAATAGTTTGAATTTATCTGCGAATCGAGCGGGGTTGAAGGCGGTTGATGAAACGGTAGCTCAGGCCAAGTCTGGTTACCGTCCTAAAGTAATGGCAGAAGGCAGTCTGGCACGTAGTAATTATGAGAATACATATGCAGATGCTTTGTTTAGTCAGGAATCTTATTTGACGCCGTCTGAAATTTCTTTATCTTTTACGCAGCCTGTTTTTTCAGGATTGAGCACAGTTAATGCAGTGAAGTCCGCTGAAAATAATGTTAAGTCCGGGCGAGCTAATTTGTTGAATACGGAACAAATGGTTTTATTGGATGCAACGGCTGTTTATATGGATGTTATTCGGGATGAAGCGGTTTTGAAGTTGCAAATCAATAATGAAAAAGTTTTAAAACAGCATTATGAATCCTATAAAAAACAACTGGAAGCCGGTGCATTGACCAGAACGGATGTGGCTCAGGCTGAGGCTCGTCTAGCGGGGGCAACGGCACAACGGATTGCAGCAGAAGGACAGTTGCAAATTTCAAAAGCTAACTTTTTTAGTGTTGTGGGACAGGAACCACACAATTTAACGGATATGAGGGATATTGCTTTTTTACCACCGGAAAGTTTAGAAGATGCTATTAATCAAGCGTTGCTGAATAATCCAAAAATTAAAGCTGCCGAATATGCTACAAATGCTGCTGAATCGTTAGTTAAAGCTAAAAAAGGGACTCTATTGCCATTGATTAGTCTAGGGGGCGTTGTCGGTCGGCAAAAAGAACAGTTGTCTGTTGAAAAATCAGATTTTTGGCAAATTGGAGCAAATCTGACTGTTCCGTTATTTCAGTCCGGTAAAGAATATGCTGATATTCGAGAAGCTCGTCAATTGGAAAATAAGTTCCGTATTTTGTGGGCAAAAACGATGCAGGATGTACGGGCTGAAACAACAGCGGCTTGGGAAAAATATTCTTCTGTTAAAGCACAAATCAGCTCTATTGAAAAACAGATTAAGGCTTCTGAAATTGCTTTAAATGGTGTTATTCGGGAAGCGAATGTGGGGTCTCGGACGGTTCTGGATGTTTTGGATGCTGAGCAGGAACATTTGGATAATCAAGTATCTTTGGTAAAAGCACATCGGGAAGAAATCGTGTCAGCTTTTACTTTGATGGCAACTGTTGGAAAAATGAATCCGGAAGGATTAGGTTTGGATGTTCAGTCTTATGATCCGACTGTCTATTATGAAAGTGTCAAAAATAAGTGGTTCGGTTATGGAATTGATTAGGAGTTTATATGCAGGAAACAGAACCTGAAGAATTACCGATGGATGTTGTCTTGAATGAAATTCGGCAAATGTTATTGGCGGATACAGAAGAAAAACAATCAGAGGAATCATCGAAAGATATAACGGAGACAGAAGAAGTTTTTTTTGAAGACGTATCAGTTATTACAGATGTTCCTAAAAAAGATAGTAAACAGGAAGAGTATTTTTTGTTGACTCCCGAAATGAGATGCGATTTGGTAGAGAATAAAATAGAATTGTCTGATATCATTCAAAAACGGACGCAACAGGTTATGGATAAATTAAATCAACAAAAAAGCATTGATAATTCGGAAGTTGTTTTATCGCCGGCTTTAGAAAGTTGGTTAAATCAAAATTTACCGACACTGATTGAAAAAGCAATTGCTGAAAAATTATCAAAATAAAATTGCCTTTTAAATAAAAAAGGTGTATAATGCCCTATCATTATTTAACGAAAGGGTTTGTTATGCGTCAATCAAAACTGATATCAAAAAAACACAAAGAAAAACCATCAGAAGCACAACTGATTAGTCATATCTATCTGTTACGGGGCGGGTATGTTCGTCCGGTTGCAAATGGTATTTATTCTTTGTTGCCGCCGGCTGTTCGTATTCAGGAAAAAATTGAGAAAATAATTCGTGAAGAAATGAATAAAATTGATGGGCAAGAAGTGAAAATGCCTGTTGTTTTACCTCGTGAATTATGGGATGAAAGTGGCAGATGGGATGCTGTGGAAAGTGAATTGTTACGGTTTCGGGATAGAACCGGACATGATATGTTGTTGGCGATGACGCATGAAGAAGGGGTGACGGCTTTGGCGAGAACGGAGGTCAGCAGTTATAAAGAATATCCCTTTATGTTATATCAGATACAAACAAAGTTTCGAGATGAGGCGCGTTCCCGCGGTGGCCTGATACGGGTACGGGAGTTTACGATGAAGGATGCGTATTCTTTCCATACATCGCAAGAAGATTTAGATGAATATTATGAAAAATGTGCGATTGCTTATGATAATATCTTTCGCCGCTGTGGTGTTCCGGAAGTCGTTTCAATTCAGTCTGATAGTGGTATGATGGGAGGGAAAGTTGCCCATGAATACCAGTTATTGACTGATTCTGGTGAAGACCGAGTTATTGTTTGTGATTTTTGTCATACTTATGCTAATGATGAAGTGGCAGTCGCCGATTATACAGTACCAGTAGAAGAATTAAAGTTTTTAGAAGAATTTGAAACGCCAAATACAAAAACAATTGAAGATTTATCTGTTTTAACCGGTATGCCTAAATCAAAAATGGCAAAAATTGTTTTTTATACAACAGAAAAAGGACAAACTGTTGCCGTTATGATACGGGGCGATTTGGAAGTAAATGAATGCAAACTGGCTAAAGTTTTAAAATGTTTATTTAACTTTGCTACGGATGATGAAGTTTATTCGGTTGGTGCTGTTCCGGGCTTTGCCAGTGGGATGAATCTGACTTGTCCGGTATATGTGGATAAATCGGTTGCTTTGGGTTATAATTTAATTTGTGGGGCAAACAAAGAAGGCTATCACTTGAAAAACTTTAATTTGTCCCGTGATATACCGAAAGCTGAAATTGTTGATATTGCCACAGTTCGTGATGGGGATGTTTGTCCGAAATGTGGGCAGAAATTACGGTTGTCCCGCGGGATAGAAGTTGGTAATATCTTTAAATTGGGAACCAAGTATACGGAATCTATGAAAATGACGTACACTGATGAAAATGGTCAGGAACAAACGCCGATTATGGGATGCTATGGTATCGGAGTCGGTCGTTTGTTGGCTTCTGTTATTGAAGTCCGTCATGATGATTATGGTCCAATTTGGCCTTTACCTATTGCACCTTGGCAGGTTCAGTTAAACGTTATGGGTGGAGCAAATCCGGAAATCCAAAAAACAGCTGATGAGATTTATCAACAATTGGAAAATGTCGGTGTTGAAGTTTTATATGATGATCGGGGATTATCTGCGGGTATCCAGTTTGCAGAAGCAGATTTGATGGGGATTCCTTTCCGAGTTGTTGTAGCACCACGTTCTTTTGCTGAAGGAAAAGTAGAATTCAAACGACGGGGTATAAAAGAAGGTGTCCTGGTCGATATTTCGAACATTACATCATTCATTCAAAAAGAAATTAAACAGGAAATGGAAAAATATCGATGAAGGAAATAGGTATGGCAGTTGTTGTGCATGATGGAAAAATACTGATTGCACAGCGTAAAAAAACAATGCGTCAAGGTGGATTGTGGGAATTCCCAGGTGGAAAGATGGAAAATGGTGAAACACCACAAGCCTGTATTAAAAGAGAGTTTATGGAAGAATTGGAAATGCCTGTTGAAGTTGGTGATTTCCTGATGGAAATGACTTATACTTATCCGGAAATCGGTTCGTTCCATTTTAATACATTTTGGGCAACCTGCCAGAATACACAGATTTCTAAATTGGACGCCCATGAACAGATTGCTTGGGTATCTGTTTCGGAATTGGATAATTATGAATTTTGCCCTGCCGATATACCGTTGGTTGAGAAATTAAAAGAGATATCATTTTAAAACTCGATAAACGGTTAAGATACGAATTTCCTTGGCACCGGCTTTGCGGAGAATTTTGGAACAGGTACTGACAGTTAGACCTGTTGTGAAAACGTCATCTACAATCAAGATCGTTTTATTTTGAATGGCCTTGGCATTTGTAACCCGAAAAGCATTTTTAATGTTTCTTTCCCGTTCTCTTGGTGTTAGATGTCCTTGACTGGCAGTTGCTTTTATTCGGCGTAAAATATCTGTTCGAAACGGAATATGTATCTTTTGAGATAAAGCATAGCCTAACAGACCGGCTTGATTATAACGGCGTTTGATTCGTCTGGTCCAATGTATCGGTATGGGAACAATAAAATCTACATTTTTATATAAATCAGAAGATACTTGATTTAAAAATTTTAAAAATAACGGTATATGACTGGTACGATCCCCGTGCTTATAAGATAAAATCAATTGCTTGGAAAAGTTATCATATTCTAAAATGGAACGAGCAAACCGAAATGGCGGTTTTTGTTTTAGACAAGAACCGCAAATTAGGTTTTCCGATGAAACATACTCAAAAGGTCGTCCGCAAATTTGACAACAGGGGCTAGTGATAAAATTCAGTTGTTTATAACAGGAACAGCATAATGTGTGAATTGTTTCAACCTCTTGATGACAAATCGGACAAGTAGGTGGACATAATAAATCTAAAATAAAAGTAAACAGGTTGTGTAATTTTTTCATTTTTTCTTGAAATTTGAATTAAATAAAAGTATATATAATTATTAGCAAAGAGGCAAGTTAAAAAATGATAAATTCAATTCTTAAAAGAAAAAATCAACCTGATATTGCGTATTCTTGGGAAAAAGGTAACGAAAATTTAGCAGTTGTCTATCTGCACGGTTGGTCTGCTCAACGTAATAGTGTCAAAGGAAATACCTTATTAAAGGTGGCTCAAAAGTATAAATGTCATTACTTATCTTTGGATTATACGGCACATGGTGAATCAGGTGGAAATCCTAGTGATTTCACAGTTGGTCAGGGAATACAGGATGTGTGGGATGTTATTCAGGCAACTGTTCAAGATATGCCGGTCATTCTGGTTGGGAACTCTATCGGTGGTTGGATAGGACTTTATCTGGCACAACAATATGAACAAGTAGTTGGTTTTTTAGGATTGGCTCCAGCACCTGATATTACGCAGTATGTTTGGGATAAATTATTACCTGATTATGTTAAATCTGAAATTGTTAAAGGGCATATTTTTGGTCCGTCCCCTGAAACAATGGGCTTTTGCTTTACCCAAAAATTATTTCAAGATGGGGAAAAACATTTTCTGTTGGAAAAAGAAATAGATTTTAACGGTCCCGTCCGAATGATGATCGGGGATAAAGACGATCGGGTTGATATTCAACGACTGTATAAAATAAAGGATAGGTTGACGTCTCAAAATGTGAGTATTACCTTAATGAAGGGTAGTAACCATCATTTGGGTGAGCAACGGGACTTACGAATGATGCAAACCCTTTTGTCTGATTTAATTCAAGAGGTTTTATAATGAATAGTACTTTATTACAAAAAACAACACGTCTTTTATTTTTATTATTTTTAACTAATTTGGTTGGATATATTGGTGGAACATTTGTAACACCAGATGCTTTGGTTTGGTATTCTTCACTGATACAATCAAATTTAACACCACCAAATATGTGGTTTGGTATTGTTTGGACTATATTGTATTTTATGATGGCTGTTTCGGCTTGGTTAATATGGGGTAAAGCATCGCCAAGGCCTTTTGTTATGCAGTTGGCTTTTAATCTGTTATGGCCATTTTTTTTCTTTTATCTGAAAAATCCGATTTTAGCGTGGTTTGATGTTTTGATTATGATATTTTTTATTATTTGGACAATCAGAATTTTTTGTCGGGTTTCAAAAGTAGCGGCTTGGTTGATGGTACCGGTATTGTTATGGAGTTGCTTTGCAATGTATCTGACAACAATTGTTGTCGTGTATAATACGGAAGTAGGTATCTGGTTAGGGCTGATTTGATAATAATTTGAGATGCAATAAAAAAAGATGACCGAATGGCCATCTTTTTTACATTTTATCGTTCGTTTCCTTTATCCGGAACGGAAATATTTTTATCCGGTGCTTCAATTAGTTGAGCAATTGGTGTTTCCGATAAAGAAGTTCCCTTATGATATCCACGGACTTCATCACGGTTTTCAATACCGCAATCAAAAACAATACTGTTTTTAAAATCTTGAGATTTCAATTGTTTCATGGTAAACCTCCTTTTTTGTCAAACTTTTTTATTCCTTATACTTTTAGCCTAACATAACTTTTTAAAAGTGTCAAGCCTATTTTTGGTAAAAAAAGAAAAAATCAATCTTTTTTGAACCGGTGGGAGTGATGGAAAGATAAAGCCTCGCTGATATGAATAGTTTGGATAATTTCATTTTCATCTAAATCCGCAATTGTACGGGCTACGCGTATCATTCTGTGATATCCTCGTCCGGACAACATCATTTTACGTGCTCCTTCCATTAATAATTTTTCCGCCTCTTTGGTCATGGGGGCGATTTGTTCTAAAATACTACCATCTGCCTCGGCATTATTGTGAATTTTTAGTTCATGAAAACGGTTGGCAGCAAAGGCATGTGCTTTTTCAACACGTTTTCGAATATCTGATGAACTTTCACCGGAACTTTGATTCCCTAGCTCCCAAGGCTGAATGAGGGGAACTTCAATCTGTAAATCTATTCTATCCATCATTGGACCTGAAATCTTGGATTGATATTCTTCTGCACAGCGTGGTGCCCGTGAACATTCATGACCTGCTACACCTAAATAACCGCATTTACATGGATTCATGGCTGCTACCAGTTGAAAACGAGCCGGATAGGTGACATGCATATTAGCCCGTGCAACTGAAACAACACCTGTTTCTATTGGTTGACGTAGTGCTTCCAGTGTCTGACGGGAAAATTCCGGTAATTCATCCAAAAATAAAACACCGCGATGTGCCAAAGAAATCTCACCTGGTTTGGCTTTTAATCCACCACCAACCATTGCTGGTGTAGAGGCCGAATGGTGAGGATTCCGATAAGGGCGGTTCGTTACCAGTTGTCCGTCGTGTAAAAGACCGGCAATGGAATGAATTTGACTAACCTCTAAAACTTCGGATTGGCTCATCGGTGGCAAAATGGACGGCAATCGGGATGCCAACATGGATTTACCACTACCTGGTGGACCAATCATCAATAGATTGTGACCGCCGGCTGCTGCAATTTCCAAGGCCCGTTTAGCGTGCTCTTGACCACGAATATCTTTCATATCCGGTAGGATAGGGGCTTCCAATTTTTTATCCTGAATCGGCGGTGAAAGAAGTTGACGTCCTTTAAAGTGATTAAGTAAAGTAAGAAGATTGCCTGATTCGTAGACAGATGTATTGCCTGACCAGAGAGCTTCACCCCCTTGCCCAGCGGGACAGATAAAACCAAGTTCATGACGGTTAGCGGTGATGGCGGCTGGTAAAATGCCGGAAACTGGTCTGATGGAACCGTCAAGTCCCAGTTCGCCCATCATCATAAAATTATGAATTTCTTCTGGCGGAATGATGCCCATGGCACCCATTAGAGCCATTGCAATAGGCAGGTCATAGTGAGTCCCTTCCTTTAAAACGTCGGCAGGTGCTAGATTGACTGTAATGTGGGACGCTGGTAAAGACAATCCTAATGCATGTAAAGCGGCACGGACTCGTTCTTTACTTTCTGTAATGGCTTTATCTGCCAAACCGACAATTGAAAATGACGGAAGACCATTCGTAATTTGAACCTCAATTTCAATTTTTAAAACATGAATGCCGGCAAAGGCAACAGAACGTGTAACCGATAACATTTACCACCGCGGAATATTATGGTTGTATTGCCATTGCCCCTGTCCGGGATAATCCGTTGGGGATAAAACCTCCCGATAACCAGCAAATTGTGGTTTGTCTTGCAGTCGAATATATCCTTGTTGTTGATAGTTAGTTAAACAAATCGTATCAGTGGATAAGCATTGTACATACATATTAGGATAATTTATGTTTTGCAGAGTTATCATAACAGCGGGCGCGACAATCGGCTGAGGTGTTGTCGGTTGAGGCATAATGGGTTGAATGGCAACCGGTTGTATAACAGGCTGTGGAGCCGGTGCTTCAATATAAACCTTTTGTTCCGGAATTTCAATAACAATACCATCTTCCAATTGTATCGGTTGAGCCGGTTGAATAAAGGTTGGTTGTGGTTCATTATTTTGTGTTGGAGAAACAATAGGTTCTATTGATTCTTGTGTAAATGCATCTTCTGTAGAAATAAAATCTGTTTGTTCCCCATCGTTAAAAAATGCTATATCATCCGATTCTTCAACGGGATAAATATCATCTTCAACATAGAAAGAATCATCTTCTTCGTAATACGGATTGTTGTTATCAAAATAAAATGTGTCATTCATCTGTGATGTGGTACATCCATATAAAAATAAAGGGAGTAAAAATAGATTTATTTTTTTCATTTGAACCTCATGTTTTTGAAATTGAAAAAAGTATAGCAAAAAAAAATCGCAAAAGAAAGTGTTTTTTTAATTTTTTTTAGAAAAAAGAAGTTGCACACAAATGAAAAATCATGTATAATCTGACAACATCTTAACCTCTAAAATCAATAAGGAGAAAAGTTATGGAAAAAGATAAAGCATTGGAAGCAGCCCTCTCACAAATTGAACGGGCTTTTGGCAAAGGGTCTATTATGCGTTTGGGACAACAGGGAAATGCTGTTGAAATTCCGGCTATTTCAACCGGTTCTTTGGGGTTGGATATGGCATTGGGAATTGGTGGTATGCCCAAGGGTCGGATTGTGGAAGTTTATGGCCCAGAAAGTTCGGGTAAGACAACTTTGGCTTTGCATGTCGTGGCAGAAGCCCAAAAAAAAGGTGGTACATGTGCTTACATTGATGCTGAACATGCTTTAGATCCTGTCTATGCAAACAAATTAGGGGTAAATATTAATGAGTTGTTGATTTCTCAGCCGGATACAGGGGAACAAGCATTGGAAATCGCTGACACATTGGTTCGGTCTGGTACTATTGATGTTTTGGTTGTAGATTCAGTGGCCGCTTTGGTTCCAAAAGCTGAATTGGAAGGGGAAATGGGGGATTCTCATGTGGGATTGCAGGCCCGATTAATGAGTCAGGCTCTTAGAAAAATTACGGCTTCGGTGGCGCGGGCTAATACTTTGGTTATATTCATAAACCAAATTCGTATGAAAATTGGAGTTATGTTTGGAAATCCGGAAACAACAACCGGTGGTAATGCTTTGAAGTTCTATGCTTCCGTTCGATTGGATATCCGTCGTATCGGGGCTATTAAAGACCGTGAAGATGTTATCGGTAATCAGACCCGTGTCAAGGTTGTTAAAAATAAAGTTTCTCCACCGTTTAAAACGGTTGATTTTGATATCCTTTATGGTGAAGGAATTTCAAAAACAGGTGAATTAATAGATTTAGGTGTAAAAGCCGGTATTGTTGAAAAAGCAGGGGCTTGGTTCTCTTGTAAAGGAGAACGAATTGGGCAGGGCCGTGAAAACGCTAAGCAATATTTGAAAGAGCATCCGGAGTTAGCAGATGAAATTGAACGAGCTATTCGGAATGATGTAAAAGATTTAACGCAAAAAATGTTAGATGGAGAAGTTGCCGCCGCAGAATAAGAAATTGCCGGAACAAGAATTTGTGTCCGGCCGATGGTCGGACACTTTGTTTATCAATCAGAGGTATAAAATGAGTCAAAATATTACAAATCAAATCAGAAAAACATTTATCAATTATTTTCAAAAAAATGATCATGTTATCGTACCGGCCAGTTCTTTGGTCCCGAAAAATGATCCAACACTGATGTTTACAAATTCGGGAATGGTTCAGTTTAAAAATTACTTTACTGGTGCTGAACAAGCTCCTTTCCCACGGGCAGCAACCGTTCAAAAATCCGTTCGTGCCGGTGGTAAACACAATGATTTGGATAATGTCGGATATACAGTCAGACATCACACGTTCTTTGAAATGTTGGGTAACTTTTCATTTGGGGATTACTTTAAAGAAAAAGCAATTTATTATGCTTGGGATTTGCTGACAAAAGAAATCGGATTAGATAAAAGCAAGTTATGTGTAACGATTTTTCATAATGATGACGAAGCCTTTAATTTGTGGAAAAAAATAGCCGGTTTAAGTGATAATGATATTATCAGAATTGCAACAAAAGATAACTTTTGGCAAATGGGGGATACGGGGCCTTGCGGACCGTGTTCGGAAATATTTTATGACCATGGAGATAAATATTGGGGTGGACGACCAGGTACCCCCGAAGAAGATGGAGATCGGTTTATTGAAGTATGGAATTTAGTTTTTGACCAGTTTGAAGATTTACCTGATGGACAGCGGATTGAAATCCCTAAAAAATGTATCGATACCGGTTCGGGATTGGAACGATTGAGTGCTATTTTACATGGTACCAATGATAACTTTCAAATAGACATCTTTAAAGATTTGATTGAACAGTCGGCCAGCATTGCCGGTGTTGATCCATATGGTGAACATAAAACATCTTTGCGCGTTATCGCAGACCATTTGCGGTCAACATCATTCCTGTTGGCAGATGGTGTGATGCCGTCTAATGAAGGACGAGGATATGTGTTGCGCCGGATTATGCGTCGGGCTATGCGTCACGCACATTTAATCGGATGTAAGGAACCTTTGATGTATCAGTTGGTTCCGTCTTTGATAAAAACAATGGGTGAAGCTTATCCGGAATTAGAAGCTAATAAATCATTGATTACGGATTCCTTAAAATTAGAAGAAGAACGCTTTAAACAGACGCTGGATAAAGGATTAAAATTGTTGGCAGAGGAAACGGAACATTTATCTGCCGGTGATTCTTTAAATGGACAGACTGCTTTTAAATTATATGACACCTATGGCTTCCCATTGGATTTGACACAGGATGCTTTGCGGGCAAAGAATATATCGGTTGATGTGGATGGATTTGAGTTGGCTATGGCTCGACAAAAAGCGGAAGCTCGTAAATCTTGGGCTGGTTCTGGGGACAGTGCTGATGATAAAATGTGGTTTCGTTTAGCCGAAAAATTAGGGGCTACAGAATTCTTAGGGTATTCTGAAAATAAAACAGAAGGGCAGATTCTAGCCTTGGTACAGGATGGAAAAGAAGTTAGTGAAGTGTCCGTTGGACAGAATGTTTCCATTGTTACCAATCAGACACCCTTTTATGGCGAAATGGGAGGACAGGTTGGTGATACCGGCTCAGTGAAAACAGAGCAGGCTTTTGTTGAAATTACTAACACCGTCCGTCAGGCTGATTCGTCTTTAATTGTTCATATCGGCGTTGTTAAAATGGGAACTTTAAAGGTTGGTGATGTTGGTACATTTGAAATTGACAATAACCGGCGGAGTGATATTCGGGGACACCATTCGGCAACACACTTGTTGCAGGCGGCTCTACAAAAAGTTTTGGGTGACAGTGTTCACCAAAAGGGGTCTTTGGTAACGCCGGATTATTTCCGTTTTGACTTTACTTATAGCAAAGCTATGACAAAAGATGAATTGCGTCAGGTAGAAAACCTTGTAAACCGGATGATTATGCAAAACGAACTTGTTTCAACCACTTTAATGACTCCGGAAGAGGCTATTAAACAGGGGGCTATGGCTCTGTTTGATGAAAAATACGGAAAAATTGTACGGGTCGTTTCCATGGGGCAGAGCGAGAATAGACTGTCTTGTGAATTATGTGGTGGAACACATGTGTCGGCAACCGGTGATATTGGTTCTTTCCGAATCTTGTCGGAAGGGGCGGTTTCTTCCGGTGTTCGACGTATTGAAGCTGTTGTCGGACGGGCTGCTATACAAAAAATGCAGGAAAACGCAGACTTATTAGGGGATTTATCATCTTTATTGAAAGTAACTTCTCTATCCGATATGCATGCAAAAGTTAAGTCGCTGATGGAAGATAAAAGACAGGCAGAAAAAGAAATCGCAGATTTGCGACGTCAGGTTGCCATGGGCGGTAGTCAGGCTCAGACAAATGATATTGTTGTTGTCGGAGACGTTAAATTTATTGGTAAAGTCCTGCCAGATACACCAGCCAAGGAATTAAAACCATTGGTTGATGAATTTAAGAAAAAAGTCGACTCTGGTGTGGTGGCTTTGGTTTCCGGTTGTGATGGAAAGGTATCTGTTGTTATTGGTGTAACAGATGATTTAACAAGTCGTTTTAATGCAGTTGATATGGTTCGTTTGGCTTCTGAAATCGTTGGTGGTAAAGGTGGTGGTGGTCGACCGGATATGGCACAGGCCGGTGGCTCCGATACTTCAAAAATGAATGATGTTCTGTCTGCTGTTCAAAATTATCTGAAGGGATAAGAAAACGTGCGAAAATCTAGATATAATTGTTATCATTATTTATATCCGGAAAAAAAAGAGGCCATTCGGTTAAACTTAGCCCGTTCGTATTTGAAGGCCGGTCAGCGTCGTAAAAGAACGTTTCGGATGAGTTTTGTAGCAAGTTTACTGTGGATGAGTTGGGTAGTTACTCTACCATCACCTGGTGCCAGTAAAAGTGTTTTACCTTATTTATCGGCGATGGTAGTAGCTAGCTGTATTGTGGAAACGGCCAAGAAAAGCTTAAAAAGAAATTTTGAACAACAACAGGAAGCCAAATCTTTATATCATCGGGTAACAAAGTGCCAGACTCAGGATGAATTTTATCAGATAATGCATAAAGTGAATAGGCATTTTGCTGTGCATTCGTATTAAAAAAATATTTCGAAAATATTTTTACAAGGTGGTTTATTTTGGATAGGGGTTGCTATTTTAAAATAAATCGGTTATAATTTATATTACAGGGATTGCCCATCCCTGTGTGGATTTAGAAATCCAATATCATCACGGGCAGAGGAGGGATTTATCTCCTTTTTTGTCATAGGGCATTCACTCGTCGCAGGGTGGATGCCTGCCAAATAGGGTTTTGCCTGAATAGGCAGGACTATTTTTCGTGATGATTGTAGTTTCTAACATCCACCCGCTGATTTAAATCGGCGGGTTCTTGTTTAACAAGGTTGGGATTTGTATGGAAAATAAATATCTTGCGAAAAAACAGAAAATCATCTATACTGATGTGGCAAGAATAGCCGATTCTTGTTGTGGGTTTCAACGCCCTATGATTTATACGGATAAAACAGAGATACTTTTGTCTCTCTGGTATTTTATCGGGCATACCATCTATGTGTTGGGTGGATGCTTGCTGAATATTGTTTTTAATTTAATAGGCAAGACTATTTTTCGTATAAATCATAGTGTTGAACATCCACCCGCTGATTTTATCGGCGGGTTCTTTGGAATGAAAGCGAGGTAGTTTTGGCAATTTGTACTTTCTTTGGACATAGATTTTTAGTCTTTGGAACCGGTTTGATACGGGAGCCATTGGAAAATAAGATTCGGGATTTAATAGTCAATCATCAGGTCGATACTTTTTGGTGTGGTGGTAAAGGGAGTTTTGATTCGCTTGTTTTGGAAACATTAAAGAAATTAAAACAGGAATTTTTCCCCCATATTCAGATTACTTTAGTATTAGCAAACATACCAACCAATAAAGAAATTTATCAGTCTTATCAGCGGGCTTACGATACAATCTTTTATCCTGATGGTATAGAAGGATTGCCCCGATTTGGTATTTTTCGACGAAACCGTTGGATGGCTGAAAACACAGATTATGTTATCTGTTATGTCCGAACAGAACAAGGCGGTGCCTATGATTCAATGAAATACGCCCAAAAAAAAGGAAAGACAATTTTTAATTTAGGTGCTAATCATTAAAAGTATCTTTAAAAATTTCAATAAATTTTGTATAACCGGACTTATTTAATTGTTCTTTCTGGAATTTGGCATTGCTGTTTCGAGTGGTAACCAAAACACGAACGCCTGTCTGTCGCAGTGTGTTAGCTTGGGCTAATATATCACCGATTTTTGATTTATCGGCTTTCTTATCAATTAAAAAGGCAGTGTTTTCCGTTTGTGTTTGTACCTGAAAATTATTGTCCTTTAAAACAGCCAAAATTCGTTCTAAACCGATGGAAAAACCACAGGCAGGAACAGGACGTCCTAAATATTTACCTATCATTTTATCATACCGGCCACCACCAGCAACAGATAAATGGAAGGCTTCTAATTCAACTTCAAAAATCGGTCCGGTATAGTATCCCATGCCACGAACCAATGTCGGATCAAAAACAATTTGTCCTTTATTTTCCAATAAACGAGTTGTTGTTTGAATAATTGTATCCAAATCAGATATCATTGATGTATCGCTGATGGTCAATCCTTTTTGTTCTAAATAATTGGCGACTGATGTCGGTTTGTCTCCTAAATCCGAATAGAGAGAAACATATTTGTTGACGGAATCTTCATCAAATCCTTCTGTCAACAGAGTTTGTTTAACACCGTCCAGACCGATTTTATCCATCTTATCCAAAATAATGAATACAATATCCAGTTTTTCTTCTGGTAAACCGCAGAATAAAGCCATTTCCTTTAACAACCGCCGATCGTTGATGCGAACTTTGAAACTTCCTAAATTCAGTCGGTAAAGCATTTCGGATGTTGCCGATATCAATTCAATTTCTGCCAAATTTGAGGAATCGCCCAATATGTCAATATCACATTGTGTGAACTGGCGAAAGCGTCCTTTTTGCGGACGGTCAGCCCGAAAAGATGGTCCCATTTGAAAAGCTTTGAACGGGTTCGGTAATTTGTCGCTATTGTTTGCGTAAAAACGGGCCAGTGGTACTGTTAGATCATATCTTAAACCAAAATCGCACATATCTTCAGTCGATGTGGCGTTTGCCAATTTTTCGCCTCGCTTTAAAATTTTAAATATAAGTTGTTCGTTTTCGCCCCCTTCTTTATTCGTCAGATTTTCAATATGCTCAATCAATGGTGTTTCGATTAAATCAAATCCGTATGTGCGATATGTATCTTTGATTAAACGCATAACATATTCACGAATAACCATATCCTCCGGTAATTGTTCCGGCATTCCTTTGACAGGCGTTTTGATAAATTGCATATTTGGCCCCTTTCTTCTGAAAAATAAAGTGCACTTATACTAGCATATTTTTTTGTAAAATTCAAGTCAGAAAAATATTATTCTAGCTACCAATGAGTTGATAAGAGGGCCATTCGCCGGTTGCTGTTCTGTCCAAGGAAAGAAGTGGTTCATTCATGAGAGTTCTGTAAATCCAATAATTGACAATAATTCGTTCTACAAAACTGCGTGTTTCACGGGATGGAATACTTTCTAAAAATAATAACGGGTCATTACAATTCATTTTTTTCTTCCACTTGATGAGATTGCCGGGGCCGGCATTATAGGCAACGGATAAAAACATCAGATTATTCCCGACCGCCGGCATATTCATTAGTTTTAATAAATAATTTTGTCCAAGTGATAAATTGTAGGCAGGATCTTTCAACAGTTGTTTTTTATAAGGATATTGAAGTGTATTGGCTAATTCACGGGCAGTATCCGGCATCAGTTGCATTAAACCTAATGCACCGGCCGAGCTTTCAGCCCGATGGTTAAAACAGGATTCTTGACGGACAAAGGCATAAACAAGAGCTTTATCGACTTTCCATCCGTCTTTGGGAATCCAATTCGGTGCTGGATAGCGGGTGCTGTTGTCTCCTAAAGTACCGGTTAATCCCAATAAATCGGCATCAAACCCTTGTTGCTGGGAAATCATCAGTAAAATCCCTTTTGCTTCCGAATCGGCTTCTAAATACAATTTTGATAATTCTTGAGTTGCCCATTCGTCTTTTCCTATTTGCTTTAGGGCATAATATCTTTCTAATGCCGGATGTGAAAAATTTCCGCCGACATCATCGGTTGGGAGTGCTGGTTCATCCCAAACATGGTTTAGATCTTGAGCTAATAAGCGCATCGCTAAAATACCGTAAAATATCCGTTGATATTTAGCAGCCTTTTCTAAGTATGGGCGGACTTTGTCATATGTTCCTGTTTTTAAAAAACAACGAGCGGCCCAAACGGAAGCAGAAGCTTCTAGTAAAGGATATGTCTTTTTGTGGTTTGCTGCTTGCGTAAAATAGAGGCCGGCCTGTTCATATTTTTCCTGACGCCAGCTGACAAGTCCAGCCACCCAATAAGCTTGTGGAATTTTATCACCGGAATGTTTTAACGCCTGTAAAATAAATGACAGTGCTAGTTCATCTTCTCCGTCAATAAAATATGAAAAAGCCAATGCCGTACGCGCCGAATCATGATCGGTGTATGAAAACAGATTTTGGGCTTCTTTGGATTCAACGAGTTGACGGGCATTTAATGTTTTACCACGATTAATATAGCGGTAAATCTGAGACATTATCTTTTTTGCTTGTTTCCTACGTTCTAGAGATAAATAAGAAAAACTGTTATCTCGTATCAGATCAATCGGTTCTGGACGATAAACGGCAGAGCATGTACCGACGTGTCCTCCGAACAACCCTTTAGGCTTTTTTTTAGGAAGATCGGCTTTTTTTTGTTTTCCTAAAATATAGATATCACCGGCCAAAGGTAAATCTGAATATTTTTTTAGCCAATTTTTGATTTCATTTTTGCCTGTCCTATAGACAGAAGAAAAATAACGGTCATATAAAATATAGCCTGTCAGTAAATCGTTTTCTAATTTTTTTTGCTGATTTTCTGCTTCCTGAAAACGGGATTGTTCCTGTAAAGTAAATATTTTTTGATAGGTTTTAATATCAGAATCAGACAAAATCGGCATGGCTGACACAATCCCGATTCGTCCAAGTAAAAAAATTAGACAGGCAATTGAGCAAAATCTCATTGGTTTAACGGAACAAGTTGAACACGTTTTTGACAAGCTTCCAAAGATAATTTACCCATCTTACATTCTTTAACTTCGTACTGTGGTAAAGCATCCATAGCAGTGCATTCAGGACCAATCATAAAAAACGGACGTTCTTGTTTTGCTTTCTTTTTAACGCCGTTAAAAGTTAAAGAATTGGCGTTACCGTTATAAGAAACCTCTAAAGTTAAAACATCCAATGTTTGGTTTGTCTTGTTTGTCAAAACAAAGTCGGCGCCGCAATAAGACATATTTCTTGCATAAGGCAGAACAGCGTTTACATTTTGGATTTCAATTTGTAAATTTCCTTCATCCCCAGTTTCTTCAGTTGTGTTTTCATCTTCGGATTGTTCTGAAATATCCTGTGTTTCAGAATTTGTTGAAGCAATATTGTTTGTGGAATTATCTGTGGCGGATAGGGGATTATCTTCAAATAAATTAAATTCTTCAAATATTGGTTCTTCGTTGTCTTTAAAATCTGATACAAATAAATCAATTTTTCCTTTTGGAATATCAGTCGGCTCTTCCGAAACAATCGGTTGAGGTTGCTCTACCGGCTGTGTAACTTTGAACTGTCCCTGTAATTCAGGGAAAAGTACATTCGTTTGTGCTAAAACGGGAGTGTTGAATAAAATTAAAGAAATACCGAATAAAAGTTTTTTCATGTTTGTCTCCTTATACAGTTTCAAATTGACAATGAATTAAAAATAGGATAGTATATCTAATATTCTATTTTAAACCAATAATAAAAAAATGACAACCTTTTTATTTGCTTTTAGGAGTTTTTTTTATGAAAAAAGTGACTTTGATTGCTCCGTCTTCTCCGGAAAATGCATTGACACCGGCCACAATTGCTTTATTGAAAGACAGGTTTGAAGGATGGGGATATCGGCTTCATTTGGGAACCCATATCATGGATGAAGATAGATATCTGGCAGGTTTTGATGCTGACCGGGCAAAGGATATTATGGATGCTTTTGAAGATGATGAAACGGATATCATTATGACCATTCGAGGGGGGTATGGTAGTCCTCGGTTATTGGATAAATTGGACTATGAGTCAATTAGGCGACACAAAAAACCATTTTTTTCATTTAGTGACGGGACGGCTTTACAAATGGCTTTATATGCTTGTGCCGGTGTTGAAGGGTATACCGGTATGCAGGGAAATTTTTTGTGGAAAAATATTCCGGAAAGTCTGATCAAATCATTTGAAACTGTTTTGAACGGACAAAAATTAAACTGGAGCGGACTATCCGTGCAAGTTGGTGGACAAGTAGAAGGTGTTATGATTGGTGGAAATCTGGTTGTTTTGGAATCCCTTGTGGGGACACCCTATTTTCCTAACATGAGCGGTAAAATTTTGTTATTGGAAGAAGTTAATGAAGAACCTTATAAAGTAGATAGGATGTTGGCTCATTTGCGATTAGCCGGTGTTTTAGATGAAGTTGCCGGTGTCGTTTTAGGGGATTTTTCTACGTGTGTTTCGGATAATCAAAAAAAAGAAAATATTGATGTTGTTTTAGCGGATTATTTCGGTGGTTTGAAAGTCCCTGTCGTGTGTCAGGCTCCCTATGGACATCGGAATGGTCAATCTGTGTTTCCGGTTGGAAAACGAGTATTATTAAATGCAGATACAGGAATAATAAAGGAAATTTAAATGAAAACAGAATTATTGGCACCTGCCGGTGATATTGAAGCGGCATATAGTGCTTTTTATTATGGGGCAGATGCAGTTTATTTGGGGTTACGGCAGTTTTCGGCACGGGCAGAAGCTGTCAATTTTGCGCCTGAAGAATTAGATGAAATAACGGCTTATGCCCATGCAAACGGGAAAAAGGTTTATGTAACCGTTAATACGGTGATACAGGAAAACGAATTGCCGAACCTGATGGAAATATTGAAGGTTTGTGATAAATGTCGGGTAGATGCCGTTATCGTTCAGGATTTGGGTGTTGCCAGATTGGTCAGACAGTTATTCCCGAATTTGGAGTTACATGCCAGTACTCAGATGGCTGTTCATAATTTATCGGGGGCGTTGGCTCTAAAAAAAATGGGTTTTCGACGGGTTGTTTTGGCACGTGAATTGTCTTTGAATGAAATACAATATATTAAAAACGAATCCGGATTGGAAATAGAGGTTTTTGTTCATGGTGCCTTATGTTATTCATATAGCGGATTGTGTCTGTTTTCATCTTTAACAACCGGTCGCAGTGCCAATCGGGGAAAATGTGTCTATTCTTGTCGAGATATCTTTCGTCTGAATGGTCGGCAATATCATCCCTTTTCAATGAAAGATTTGGCTCTGGAAAAAGATATTCTGAAATTGGAAGGAATTTCGTTGAAAATTGAAGGGCGTAAGAAAAATGCTTTGTATGTTGGGGCAGTGACGGATTATTACCGTCGTATTTTAGATACGGGTAAAATGAATATAGGCCTGACGGATAATTTAAAACAGATTTTTGCAAGACCTTGGACAAAACTGCACTTTAACGGGCGCAGAAAAGATGTAACAGAACCTGATTTTGTCGGTCATCGTGGATTGGAAATTGGCACTGTTGATAAAGTTTTTAATCAAACAATTACCTTTAAACCTAATCGATCTATTGCCCGTTATGATGGTGTCCAGATAGATGTTATCGGTCAGGAAAAACCGTTTGGATTCTCAGTAGAAAAGTTGACGGTGAACGGGAAAAAGGTTTTTGAGGTACCGGCGGGACAAACTGTTATATTGACATTGCCGCCACGGCATCCTTTTATCCAAAAAGGAAGTGTTGTTTATTTAGCATCTTCTACACGGGTTAAAGGGGCTTATCCTTATACAAAACCGCGTCCGAATGAGTTTAAAAACAGAACGGATATTGAAGTTAGTATTTATGTCCAACCAGATAAAATAACGGCTTGTACGGATGGGGCGGTTGCAGAAATTCAGGAAAGTTTTGCGAAAGCCAAAAATGTACAGAAAGTTTCTGAAAGTATTCAAAAGGCTTTTGAAAAAACAGGGGATACACAGTTGTCTTTAAAAGAACTGACAATACAGAATCCGGATGATTTGTTTGTACCGGCTTCTGTTTTGAACGAACTAAGACGGCAGTTATATGGAAAAATCAGTGTTCCGGAGAAAAAAATTATCTTGCCAGATACACCTTTGTTAAAACGCAAGAAAAAAACAGAACCGCTTTGGATTATGAAAACGGATGATTTGAATTTGGTAGAAAAAATATCTGAGTTTGACGAGTTGATATTTGTTCTGACATCAACAATGACACCGCATGATTTGGAAAAATTACCAAAAGATAAAATTAGGTTAGCTCTGCCAGCGGTAATGCGACCGGAACAAGTGTGGAAAAAAACAGTGGATTCCTTTATATCGGCGGGATATCAAAAATGGGAAATCGGAAATCCGGCTGGTTTTGCCTTGTTGCCTAAATCGGTGGATGTAACACTGGATAGTACAATTACGATGATGAATACGCAGGCTGTTGAACAGGCTTTGGAAAACGGTGTTTCCCGTATTACTTTTTCGGTGGAAGATACCGGTGATAATATTAAAGCATTGTCCGAAAAGACAAAACAGACAGCATTTGTTTTGTATCAGGATATTCCGCTGTTTATATCGGATAACTGTGTACGGGAAAATGATTGTCGGATGTGTGATAAAAAGCGTTTAGAAACCGAATTGATGAACGGTAAAGGGCAGTATCGTCTGATATCCGAACGGTGTCAAACGGTTGTTATATCGGAGCAGGCTTTTGCTGTTCCACCAAAGGAAAGAAATTTATCGGCGGGGGCTTACCGAATAGATTTCTGTTATCGCCATTATACGGTACAACAGGCACTGTCCATTATCGAAAATATTAAAAATGGTCGATCTGTTCCCCGAACAAACAGTGGTAATTTTGATAAACAGTTTGCAAAGTAGAATAAAGATGTTATATGGATAAAAAAAGAAAGGAATATAAAATGAAAAAATTAAAATTTATTTTAAAATGTTTTGTGTATTTATTGATTATTTTGATAGCTTTGGTTGTTGGTGTGTATTTCTTTTTAGGAACGATAGTGGAAAAAGCGATTGTTAATGTTGTTCCGCAGGTTACACAGACAACGGCAAATGTAGATAAGGTGGATTTATCTCTGTTGAGCGGTCGGGTTGAAATTTTAGGATTAAAAATCGGTAATCCCAAAGGGTACAGTGATAACAATATTTTTGAATTGGGTAAAATTTTAGTGACTTTTGAACCGAAGTCTGTTTTAACGGATAAAATAGTTGTTAATTCGGTGGAAATTGTTGGGACAGGGGTATCTGCCGAATTGAAAGACTTAAAGAGTTTGGATACAAATGTCAGTCAGTTACAAAAGAATATTGAATCGTATTTGGGATCTTCAGAACAGAAAAATATACCAGAAAAAGAAAACCCAAAAACAGCTGAAAAAACAAAGTCAGGTAGTGGTAAAAAAGTTGTTATTAAAGATTTAAAAATAAATGATACTAATGCTTCTTTTGGTGTTTCTGGTAAAACGGTAACAATTCCGTTGCCTGATATCCATAAAACCGGAATCGGTGAAGGAAAAGAAAATAAATCTTTCGCTGAAATTGTAGCGGATATTTTGAATATGATTTCTTGGGAATCTGTTAAGGCAACGGGAACTGCTGTCAAAGATTTAACCAAACAAGGCATTAGTGAAGTTAAAAATATGATACAAGAAAACAAGGCATCTTTGGAAGAAAAAACGAAGGGTGCTATTCAGGGATTAAAAGGCTTGTTTTGATAAAAAAATCAGAATAACCCTTGACAAAACGGACTTCCGTTCATACCTGTTCAATGTTGTTTTTAGTTAAAAAAAAGGGGGAAAAATGACAAAAACAGAAATGAATACGGAAAATAAATTGACGCCGGAAGAAAAAAAATTATTGAAAAGCGAAGTTAAAAAAGCTTGGCAAGAGTTTCCTATGGAAATGAAAAAGTTTTTAATTGAAGTAAAAAAAGAAAAATTAAAGGCTTTGTACATGATTGAAGGTTGGGCAAAAGACAACGGACATCAGACAATATTGGATTTAATATCACGCAAGATTGCCCATAAAGAAGAAAAAATTAAACAATTAGAATCAGAATTAAATTCATAAATTCAGAAAGGAGGATACCCAAATGCTAGCAGAAACAAAACCCTATCAAAAAAAAGACTATGATTTGGGAAACGGAATTTTTTTGTCTCAACGGCAGGTGGGTGTCCTGCAACAACTGGGGTTGGGATTATCAAATAAGCAAATTGCCCATAAATTAGGTGTAGCCGAACCGACAGTTAAAATGCATGTCAGTGCATTATTACGGTCCTTTGGTGTTCAAAATCGGCTTCAAATTCTGTTAAAAGCAAAAGAAAAAGGGTTTATATAATAAAAAAATAGTATAGTTTTTTCTTTGTTTTCAATGTGTTATATGATACTATATTGACAATGTCAGAAAAATATGATATAATGACATTGTATAAGGATAAAGATCCATAACACTTTTTAACAAGGAGGTAACCCATGAGTATTAAAAATTTATTAGCGGGGGCAACTTTAACCGGAGCTGTATTGTTTGGTGGTGCAGCAGAAGCGCGTCCGCATCATCATCATCATCACAAACCCAGCAAAGGTCATCAAGTTGCTGAAATTGTCCACTCTGTGGCACATGTGGTTGATGCTATAACACCGGACGTGGTTGTAACACCAGTGACACCTGTTGTGACACCACCGACTGTGGTAACAACAACCACGACTACACCATCGACTGTGGTAACAACACCAACACCTGTTGTGACAACACCGACTGTAGTAACAACGACGGCACCTGTTGTTGTAACGCCAGTTATCGATCCATTGACAAAACGTCAAATTAAACGTGATATCGACCGGCGTCATGATGCTGTCCGTCGGCATATGTTAAAACATACACACAGACGTTGTCGTTAGAAGAATAAAAAACGCCTTGATTTTCATCAGGGCGTTTTTCATATGTAAACATAAACGACGTATATTTCCATAACATAAGGAAATTATTGATTCCTAAAATCCGATTTACATTCGGTAGTCTTGTTACAAGTTCCGTAAATATATACCAGATCAGTAATCAACTTTATCAAAGTAACATAATTTTTTTTAGATTGCAAGTATAAAATTATTTTTTTAAAATTATTCCACCGTCATTACGAGGAGCAGAGCGACGAAGTAATCTCTTGACCTTAACCGTCATTACGAGGAGTGTAGCGACGAAGTAATCTCTTGACGCTGACGGTGTGCCTTTTATGAGATTGCTTCACTGCGTTCGCAATGACGGGATACTTTATACAAAGACGGGGAAGGATGTTATGAGATTGCCACGGGCTAATGCCCTCGCAATGACGGAGAAGGATGTTATGAGATTGCCACGTCCTGACGGACTCGCAATGACGGGGGAGGATGTTATGAGATTGCCACGTCCTGACGGACTCGCAATGACGAAGCACTTTATACAATGACGGGAGAAGGATGTTATGAGATTGCCACGTCCTGACGGACTCGCAATGACGGTGGACCTTATACAATGACGGGGGACTTTATACAATGACAGGAATAAAAAAAACATCCCGTCGAAACAGGATGTCTTTTTACAATCAAATAAGCTTTATAACTTATTGAGCACTTACTGTACATACAGCCTCATCGCAAGCAACTCTTTCACCACCAATTTCGGCGGCAATACCAGCAACAGTAGCGTCGGCATATGTCACAGTGGCAGTTGCCGGAGTTGCTGTACCATCAGCTGTAACAGAAGTTACACCAGCAGGTAAATCACCAAAAGTAGTGTAGTTAAAATTATTAGAATTACGAGCCATAGCTTCAACGATAGCCAAGTTAGCAGCAGCCAAACCTTCGTTAGCACGATAGCGGTTCATAGCCATTGTGTAACCAGCGATACCGCCGATGGACAAAACACCGATAATAGCCAAAACGCCCAACATTTCAAC
>JAZLAQ010000008.1:0-2466 GCA_045613285.1 Alphaproteobacteria bacterium
CTTAAAAGAAAAAGGAGATGCTATGAAAAAAAGCACTTGTAAAAAAATCTTATACACTATTGGGTTTATTATACTACTTATTATCTCTATAATCTCAACAATTTTTCATTGGGCTGTTGTTTCTGGTTTAGACCTTCGTCCCGCAATGTTTATGGACCCTATATTTTTAATAAAACTTATAGTTGATCCTTTATCTAAATTTATTCCCCTTTTTACCGCATTAGAACTGTTAGGTGTGAATAGCATTTTGTGGATAATTGGGGTATGGATAAATAATAAAAAATATCATGAAATTTTATTGTATTTAACATATGTTTCCCTTATTGTTATCACAATTATGATATGGTATTTTTTGAATGGAATAGTCCGATAATTGATGATTTTGAGTAATTTTTCATAATCGGACTATCGGACTGGCCAAATGTATTGCAAACAAAAGAAAAGACCCTCATTTTGTTGAGGGCTTTAAAACATGGTGCGCGCTGCTTTCAATTCCGACTAACATAAAAACGGCGTTTAGCGGGGCAAACTCGTTTTTATGAAGTCTCATTGCTTTGCGCATCCCAATAATCCACCGGATTGTTGGGATTTACGCAGTATCGGACTGATATCACAGAAGAATTGAAAGAAAAATTGGCAAAAATAACCTTGTAATCCATAAAAATTTTTGCTATCATTAGGGAAGAATGAAAATATGGGGCAACGAGTGAAAGTTTAATACTTTTAAACAAGGAGAAGAATTTCTATGAAAAATACAGACATTATAAGATTATTTAATGAATTAAAAAATGATCCAAATATGCATACAGATACTTATTCCAGTGGTTGCATTCAACGTACAGGAAAAATTTTGGAAAGGGTACCAGGGGCATGTTTTGCAGTTTTTATGGGAGAAAATGGACAAGACATAACTTGTTTGGAAACAAAAACAACGTGGAAGCAACATTATGTTCCAATTGTTTTCGATGAAGAACAAAATCCGCTTGTACTGGATATCTGCTTAATGGATGGTCCTGAAAGGTTGGAAGATTATAAAACGCATTTTCAAAATTTATCCTTACTTTTTGGTCCAGAAGCAGAGCTAGGATTGGAAGATTTAAATACATATTCCTCTGCATCTGCACAAAATATATTGGATCAGATATCTGCTTCTACAGAAAATAGAATAGCTCCAAATAAGGTAAAATCAAATTGGTTGGAAAGTTTTTCTCTAGACCAAATTAAAAAGTCAAAAGTAAGGGCACGCTTGCTTAATCGGCGATAAAACACAGAATATTTTAACAGTGTGATAATCTAGGAATTTTAACAATTTTTAACAATCGGACCCAAATTACAGAAAAATTGCTTAATCTTTAATGCGTTCATTCCTTGTTGAACGAACAACAGCCTTCTTTTTCTGTATCAATTTTGACTCTCTTTTGTCTGTGGCATATTTCATAAGTTTTTCAACAGCCGATTTATCATCTTTATACTTTGCTTCGCGTTGTATTTCTTTAATAGTCATACCTGCATCAACCAACATTTTTCCAAATTTAAGAAAATCTTCTTCTTTACGACAATTGTCAAACACCTTGCTTATAACCGTATCGTGGCAATGTCCCTTAATACGAGGATTAGCACCTTTATCCAGTAAAAATTTAAAGACATTTTCAGAATGCTCCCATAAAGCTCGGTGCAAAAATGTTTGGAACACAGGTTCCCCTGCTTCTGGCACTTCCCAAGCTGGAATAACGTATAAATTATTGACGTCAATTTTATCTTTCTCTAAGGCTTTTTTTACTGATGCAACATTGTCATTATCAATAGCAATAAGTAAATCTGAATCAATGCGCTTAAAAGTATAATCGGATACAGAAATAGGAGGAGTTACTACACTTTCACTAATGGTATACCGAAGTTGATATTGTTGATGCTCAGGAATTTGATTTTTATTCATCACTAAGCCAAAAGGCTTTCTCCATTCCATATCCATAACTTTTCCTTTTGTTTGAATTTTAAATGCAGTTGAATTATAGCATAAAAGGTCTTAATTGTCAATTTTTTCAAAAAAAGCAGTCCGATAATTTATGAATTTTAGCCCATTTTAAAAGGTCAATTATCGGACTTGCCGAATGATTTGCAAACAAAAGACTGCGCAAAATAAAAAATGTCCAGTGAACATTTTTTATGCGTAAAGCAATGAAACACAATGAGCCAAATGGCAATACAGGCGAATTGATGTTGGAATTGAAAAAGCCCTCATTTCGTTGAGGGCTTTAAAACATGGTGCGGGCTGCTTTGCGACTATCGGACTCAAATTACACCAAAATTAAAAGAAAAATTGCAAAAAAATAAGATTGTAATTAGTTCGAAATTTTGCTATCCTTAAAAGAAAAAGGAGATGCTATGAAAAAAAGCACTTGTAAAAAAATCTTATACACTATTGGGTTTATTATACTACTTATTATCTCTATAATCTCAACAATT
>JAZLAQ010000009.1:0-60298 GCA_045613285.1 Alphaproteobacteria bacterium
CTTAAAAGAAAAAGGAGATGCTATGAAAAAAAGCACTTGTAAAAAAATCTTATACACTATTGGGTTTATTATACTACTTATTATCTCTATAATCTCAACAATTTTTCATTGGGCTGTTGTTTCTGGTTTAGACCTTCGTCCTGTAATGTTTATGGACCCTATATTTTTAATAAAACTTATAGTTGATCCTTTATCTAAATTTATTCCCCTTTTTACCTCATTAGAACTGTTAGGTGTGAATAGCATTTTGTGGATAATTGGGGTATGGATAAATAATAAAAAATATCATGAAATTTTATTGTATTTGACATATGTTTCCCTTATTGTTATTACAATTATAATATGGTATTTTTTGAATGGAATAGTCCGATAATTGAAGAATTTTAGCGCTGTTGGGGATTGCCAGTATGTAAATTGGCTGAGGCACAATTTATCCCTCGCTTTGTTCGGGACCGCCTACGGCATCATCTACGCTACGCTCCGATTCCGGACTCTCTTCCCCCGAGAGTCCCTTTCACCGACTAAAACCACAAAAAAAAGCCCCGAACAATCGGGACTTTTTTAGTGGTGCGGGCTGCTTTGCGCTTATCGGACTCAAATCACAGAAGATTTAAAAGAAAAATTGGGAAAATATATTGACTTAACCTCTTGATTTATGTAAAAATGTATACGTCTGATTAAATGAAAGGATTCTTATGAAAAAAATTGCAACATTAACAATTGGTTTTCTATTAACAGCATGTGTACAAGTACCAACCTATAATATCACAGCCCCATTTAATGAAAAACAAGCGGAAAATGCATTAAAAAAAGGTAACAATACAATTAAAGGAGAGGCTTTCTTACGACAAGCGGGAGGTACTGTTGTGACTTGTGCCGGTAATGAGGTATCGTTAACACCAGTGACGGAATATGCGACAGAGAGAATAATGGCCTTGTATGGATCAGCTGAAAAGGGACAGAATCTTTGGGGATGGCAAGCACGGAAATATAATTTTGTTCCAAATGAACAGAGGTATTTTGAATTACGCAAAACAGCTATTTGTAATTCGACAGGACACTTCGAGTTTAAAGATATAAAGGATGGCTCTTACTATTTAGTTACATCTGTCCATTGGACGAATGGACAGGCATGGCAAGGTGGATACTTGATGCAAAAAGTTTCTGTTAAAGGAGGAGAAACAACGGAAATTATTTTACATTAGAAGGATATAAAACATGATAGTATTTTTAATTAGAACTTGTTTTGTAAAGAAATCGTATTTATGAGTCCGATAATGGAGGAATTTTGGTGATTTTTCACAATCGGTGTATGTAAATTGGCTGAGGCACAATTTATCCCTCATAAATTCGGGACTGCCTACGGCATCATCTACGCTACGCTCCGTTTCCGGACTCTCCTCCCCCGAGAGTCCCTTTCACCGACTAAAACCACAAAAAAAAGCCCCGAATACTCGGGACTTTTTTAGTGGTGCCGCTGGAGAGAATCGGACTCTCGACCCCTCCCTTACCAAGGGAGTGCTCTACCACTGAGCCACAGCGGCAAAAAAACTGATACTTCTTTTACTCTTTTTTTTTATGATTGTCAAGTCATTTTTACGCTTTATGTAAAAAAACACTTGAATTTTATTTAAGAAAAAACATTTTTTCTTTTTTTCAAAAAAAAAGTTTACAACCTTTCAAAATCGTGATATAAAGTTTAAAAAAGAAAGTGAGGTTTGATTATGAAAATAAAATTTGCTTTAACTGTGGCTTTAAGTTTAACGTTGTCTTGTTCGGCTTTTGCCGGTTTAACAGAGGCTGTAAATGCCTTTAACAAAGGGGATTATGCTACCGCTTATCCGGAAATGCTTGCTCTATCGCAGGAAGGTGATGCCAAAGCAACATATTATTTAGGTTTGATGTACAAGGATGGTTTAGGCGTTACAAAAGATTCCAACAAAGCAATTTCCTATTTAGAACAGGCTGAACGGTCCAATGTGTCAGTTGCTTCCATTCAGTTAGCTAAAATGGCGTTGGCTGGTGAAGGGCTAACGCAAGATGCAACTTTAGGGTTTGATTATTTGAAAAAAGCCGCCTATGCCGGCAGTGAAGATGCCCTTTACGAATTGGGTCAAATGTATGAAAACGGAACGGGGACTGAGGTCAATTATACCTATGCTTTCGGTTTTTATTACATGGGGGCATTAAAAGGTGACAAGCGTGCTCAATTAAAAGCAGGGCAATTCTATCTGAACGGTCGGGGTATTCCTCAGGATTTTGCTGAAGCCGTTAAATGGTACACTCGTTCTTCTAATCAAGGGTATGTACCGGCTCAGAAAGAATGGGCAGACTTACGTTCCACAAATGCTCGTTTAAAAAATCCGGTAGATGCTTATGCTTGGTATAGTATTTTAGCTGCTTATAATTCAGATGAAGTCGGTCAGGAAGCTGTTGCTAAGCGGGATAAAATCGCCGCTACATTACAAGCACCTGTTTTAACTGCACAACAAAAGAAAGTAATGGCTTGGCGACCAACCTCGGCTATGGCAAGCGTCCCATTGAAGGAAAGACAAAATGCAATTTTGCCGATCATTCCGGGTTTCAATGATAGCGAGACAACAAAAAATCGTTTATCTGCCGGTTCTGGTTTAAATCAGGATGGAACATTCTATGGTATTACAGAAAATATGATAGAGCGAGCCATCACAACAAACAATAGGGTAACTTTGGAAAAAGCCGTTGAAAAAAGTGCATCTCAAAATGTAGTCAAAGTCTATGGATATTACGGAGATTTATTGCGGGAACGCTTTAATGACCCAACGGCGGCAGTTTCTTGGTATCAGAAAGGGGCCGATAAAAATGAAGGATATGCTCAATATCAATTGGCCAAATCCTACTGTGAAGGACGTGGTGTTGAACAACCGGATATTTCAGTTTGCTATGGTTGGATGCTGGATGCTGTGAAAAACGTAGATTCAAGTTTATACTTGACGGTTAAAAGCGCAATGGATACCATTGAAGCGACAGCTACGCCACAAGAATTGGAAGAAGGTAAAAAACAATATACCGAACGGGGACTTCAAACACAACAAAAAGAAGAAAAAAAGCCTGTCGGTTTATTTAACTTGTTTTAAAAATAATCTGATTTACAATTTTAAGTGTCTTATTTCCGATAAGACACTTTTTTTTATATTTTTTTACGTTTACAGAAAACATCATAATGGACGTTTTAAAAAGAGTGATATAACAAGCTTATATGCTATATCTATTCACTAAGGAAATTTTTCCACAAGACTATATTCGGTGTTATATCAATATATTAGACAGAACATTTTATCATACCTACAAAAGTATCTAATATACATAAAACGAAAGAAGAGTTTTTCAGTTTATATTATTTTATATACTTAGTTGATATAATACTTTTTTGATAATCCTAGTTTAATAAATTAAAAAAACAATAAACATTTTTATTTTCAACGCCTGTTTTGCATTTGTGCCAAAATAGCCGGATTTAAATTTTGTTTTGATTTTTCATCGGTACTTGTTAATGCATTTAACGGTTCTTTTCGAGCCTCATTAGCAGATCTATCTAAAACTTTCCTTATAAAAGAGCTAGCTTTAGGTTCTTGGGATTTTTCCAGAGTTTCCTTAATAGTTTGTTCCTTTTCTGGAACTTGGCCAGAATTGGCTATAACTTGCCCGGGTTGTTTTTCTTTTTTTGAAAAAGTATCTTTTGTCATTTTGAGTGCAGATAAACAAGCCTTAAAAGTAATACCACCAATCATCGAGGTTGCCTTTGTTACTTGTCCAGTAGCCAACATAAGAGAACCTATAACAACCAACGGAGCTCCAATAATAGCTCCTCCCCTTGTTTTTGTAAGCGCCATTCCTTTATTTATCATAGACTTCCCAAAAACATTTATCTGTTCACTGACATTCATTATCCCCTCCTCTTTTTCAACGGTTAACAAAATAATCTTATCACTTACTTTAAGTTTATCACTTTTAAAAAAAATGTAAAGAGTTTTCTATTGTGATGGATGCAATTACTCTAAATAATGTCTTATTGTATGTTATGTTGTATCTATGATAATTTTGTTCGAAGCAGATTATTTTTCATTCTATCGAATGTCACTAAAAAACCGCCCCAGAGGACGGCTTAATATGGTGGGTGTGATTGGACTCGAACCAGCGACCTTTACGATGTCAACGTAACGCTCTAACCACCTGAGCTACACACCCAAAATCTCGATGTATTCCTTTTTACACGATTTTTATTCAAAATGCAAGAACTTTTTTTATTTTTTTTATTATTTTTGCATTTTTCCATTTTTAAAGGCTAACATCATCGCTTGTGAAAGGCCAGCCCCTGTTCGACTTTGTGTCATTTCCTGCTGTAAATTATAGTTCATAATCGGGCGAGAAAAATTGTGCCCTAATGAACGCTGACTGGTTATCTTTTGCGGCATAGAAGCAGTTCTTTTAGGTATAATCGGCATAGGAACTGATTCGGATTGTGTTTTTTGATAGGCTTCTTGAGCCATTTTTTTTGCTTGTTTTTCCAGAGCATAGTATTTAGGATTAAACATATTTTTTAATCCACCAAGAATCGTTCGTGACATTTTTTCTCGTCGGAGCATTTTATCCAACATAGGACTTAAAAATGTCAAAGGTGAACTGGCAACCAAAGGTGCCTTCTTCCCTTGCATAATTGTATCAACCGCCTGAGGATGCTGTTTTAAATAGTTCTTTCCGGAACGTAAAGGACTTTCTTCTAAAATATATTTCTTCAGTGCTTCGGCCTGAACAAGGGGATTAACCTCTCTGTCCCGCATCATTCGAGCGAAACTTTCAGCATTTCGAACCGTTATATTTTGTAAATTTTCGGTAAAACATTTTTCGTTTTTTTGCATTTTATAGCAAAGTCCACCGACCGCCAAACTAACGCCTAATCCAACCGGACCTGTCATAGCACCTAATACAGGCAACGCACACATAGCACCTTGAAAGAAACGTCGCAATGTCGGATGAAAAATCCGTCCGATTCGATTTCGAGGCGCACCTTTCTGTTTTGTCTTTTTAAAATGGTCAATTTCTTGACGTGTAGCAGTTTTTATATCGGTCATTTTAACCCTCCATACTTACAGTATACCACATTTTTATAAAAAGGCAAATTTCTTTTCTTGATTTTAAGCCGAATTTTTGATATGCTGTACTTGAAAGGGATTTTTTATGCGAATTTCAAAAAGATATATTTTATTTTTAAGCATTGTCTTGTTGGTAATATTGATTTCTAACACATTGACAGCCGGAGGTAATCAAGTTAATCCGTCTTTTCAACAGGCTAAAAAATGGTTAGAGACAGATGTCTATTATGATAATCGCTATACAATTTACTGTGGGGCTGAATTTAATGCGGACAAGAAAACTAAACTACCGGTCGGATTTCAAACTGACAAATATAAATCCCGTTCAGAACGCATTGAGTGGGAACATGTTGTGCCGGCAGAAAACTTCGGTCGCACCTTTCCTGAATGGCGGGACGGTCATCCGGATTGTCAAGAGGTAAACGGTAAAACTTATAAAGGTCGCAAATGTGCCGAAAAAGTTAATACAGATTATCAGTTTATGCAGGCTGATATGTATAACCTATATCCGGCAATCGGATCGGTAAATGCTCAAAGAAGTAATTATAATTTTACGCAGTTTTCAAGTGATACGCCTTCTTCTTTCGGCAGTTGCCCAATGAAAATTCAGGATAAAAAAGCAGAACCACCTTCTCCGGCCCGTGGTGTAATCGCTCGGACGTACCTGTATTTTGAAGATGTTTATTCCCGTTTTAAAATGAGTGATTCAAATCGACGTTTGATGAAAGCTTGGGACAAAATGTATCCGGTAGATTCTTGGGAATGCCAACGGGCATGTCGAATTGAAAAAATACAAAAAAATCAGAATCAAATTGTTCGGAATGCCTGTGATGAAAAAGGGTTGTGGCCCAAGGAGGATGAATGCTAAACATTGGATGCCATTTATCGGCTTCAAAAGGTTTCCTAAATATGGCTAAGGAAACAACTCAAATAAAAGGAAATACGTTTCAGTTTTTTACACGAAATCCGCGAGGCGGTCAGGCAAAAGATTTAAATAATCAGGATATATCGAATTTTATGTCATATACTCGGGAACATCACTTTGCCCCCGTTTTAGCTCATGCTCCGTATACATTAAATCCGGCAGCAGAAAATCCAACTGTACGAGAGTTTGCCGAAATTGTTTTTGCCGACGATATTCAAAGGATGGAATGTATTCCAAATAATCTGTATAATTTTCACCCAGGCAGTCATGTCGGACAAGGTATTGACAAAGGAATTTCACTGATAGCAGATATTCTGAATAAAGTGATTCGACCCGAACAAACAACGTTGGTCTTATTGGAAACAATGTCAGGTAAAGGAACGGAAATCGGATCCAAGTTTACAGAAATTCAGCAAATAATAGACCGAACAGAACATTCTGAAAAATTAGGTGTTTGTTTGGATACATGTCATATTTTTGCGGGCGGATATGATATTGTCGGACATTTAGACGATGTTCTGGCGGATTTTGATAAAGTCATCGGTTTAAAACGATTAAAAGCTATTCATTTGAACGACAGTTTAAAACCGTTTGACAGTCATAAAGACCGCCATGAAAAGATAGGATATGGTCTAATCGGTTTGGATGCATTAGCAGGTATTATCAATCATCCGGCTTTAAGGGATAAACCGTTCTATCTGGAAACACCACATGAAGATTTATCGGGATACGCCGATGAAATTGCTCTATTAAAGGGGCTTTATCGGGAATAATTTGACAAATTACATAAAATATGATATGCTTCTACCGGTTTTTGTGGAGTTTTAGTATGCGAATAAAAACAAAATTTGATAAAAAAGGAAATGTTCGTGCCAAATTTTTTGTAGATGAACAAGGGGAAAAGACTGGTTGGTATCGTTCTTTTTATGCTAATGGGCAAGTCCATACCGAAAGTAGCTATGCCGGTAATAAATTACATGGAGAAACTTGGATATATTCCCCAAACGGCTGTTTAAAAAAAGTAGAAAAATATAATAAAGGTATTCTGCAAAGACGTTTATATGTGTTCTGTAAAATGGGTGAAAAATCCCGTAACTGATAAACAGGGATATAACCTTATTTTAAAACAATTTAAATATACTCAATATAACTTTTTTTGAAACATTATTATAAAATAACATAATGATAAAATACTCCCCGAACAATGGTTTTAGCACTTTGTTCCACACAATAATATTTATTTAAAAATGATTTTTTTAAACTTTAAAAATATTATTTATTTTTAATAAGATATACACAAAATGACTATATTAAATCTAGACGGTCGTCTAGATTTAATATATTATCAACTTATTTAATTTTGAAAAATAAGTCAAGAAAAAAATAAAAAACAGCCTGTATTTCTATCAATTTTTAAAACGCATGTTTCTTTTGTCAAAAATAAGCACATTATATGAAATTTAAACGACCGTTTAGATTTATTATAGTGTACCGCAAAACGCATAGAATAAAGGAGTAAACAATGGATAAAAATATAAAAAATACAATACAGAATAAACAAACGATGACCGAATCCGGCCGGAGTATGGTGGAAATGCTGGGTGTGCTGGCAGTTGTTGGGGTTTTGTCTGTTGGGGGAATTGTGGGTTATACCCATGCAATGGATAAATACTATACAAACGAATTATTGAACGGTGCTTCGGAACGGGCTGTTTTGATAACGGCACAACTTGTATCAACGGGAAATGCCACATTACCCAGTGATGTAAAAAATGAAACATCAGCTGGAACGTTTTCATCTATAGAAGTCTATGATGATAGTTTTGGAATAATTGTAACGGGTGTAAAAGGTTCTGTTTGTGAAAACCTGATCAGCGTGACAGCCAATACAAACATTGTAATGGCAAATGAGGCTGGTGAAGATTTATTGGAAGGCGATTGTTCCGATGATGAACTCAATAATGTTATGTTCGTGTTTGAAAATGGAATCGGTGGCGGAAATGATGGTTTTGAGCATTGTCCTGAATATGGTGCATGCGTAACGTGTTCTGGTAATCAAGAGGTTAGATGCTCTAGTTGGGATGAACACTGTGTCTGTATTGATCCTAATAAACCAAATAGTTGGGCTTGTGGTGATGCTAAATGTATAAGCAATTGTCCGGATGATACAACGGCATATTGCGCCGATTATAATGTTGGTATGGGACCTGGTAATCCATGTATATGTGTTCCAAACTCAGGGGCCGTAAAAGGAGTCGATTGGGGTTGTGACAAGATGAGTTGCGCTCTTTGTCTTGGGGATAATGAAAGTGTCTATTGCTCCAATGGAGATGGTTGTTGGTGTGAAACAAGTGAGTGAGTAAACTAAATAAAACAATATGCGTGATATTCCCAGTAGTTTACTTTTACCTCATCTTTAATGATAGTCAAAATAAAGTTTTGATATTTTAGATAGGTTGTATCGTAAAATTTGTTGTTGTATAAGCAAAGACCGGTGTTTTTTGACACCGGTCTTGTTTTCATAATTTGCTATTGGAAAGAAACTTCCACACGTCGGTTTTTGGCCCGTTCGGCAGATGTGTTGTTTCCATCGGCAAAGTGAGTTGCCCCGTAACCTTTTGTATGGATACGGCTGGCACAAATACCTTGATGTTTTAGGTAATCGGCAGCACTTTGTGCCCGTTGTTCTGATAAAGTCATATTATAACTTTTAGAACCGATATTATCGGTATAACCACTGATAATTACTTTTTCCTTTGGATTAGTCTTTAATCTTTTGGCAACCATATCCAGATTGGAACGGTCTTCTGATGTTAAAACAGATGAATCAAAGGCAAAATAAGCCGGTGTTTTTTTGACTTGTATTACTTCGGTTTTAGGGTGTGAACCACAAGTTCCAGTGTTACATTTTTGATGCGAACAAGCGCCTAAACAAAGGGTAGATGTCATCAGTAACATAACCATTATTTTTTTCATTTTTTTCTCCTTTTGTTGTTTTAAAACACTGAATACCTAGACCGTTATTTGTGTTTCAGCAAGTGAAAAAGACAAAAAACAATACTAAATAATAAGGGATATCTGATTTTTTTATTTTTCATTGACTTTTTGCCCTATTTGGAGTAGGCTGTTGTAAAAATTTAATGATGGGTGTGTTCGTGGATAAGTATACGGATTCTTTTCTGGAAATGATGGTTGCCGAACGGGGGCTTAGTCCCAGAACAATAGAGGCATATCGTCGAGATTTGGCTGATTTTTCAGGTTTTCTGTATCATCGGCATACGACATTACGACAGGTGAAACAAAAGGATCTGCAAGATTATATGCAACAGTTGGTTAAATTGGGATTTACGGTTAAAACGCAGGCCAGACGCTTATCAGCATTGCGGGAGTTTTACCGTTATTTGTTTTCGGAAGGCCTGTTGGATAAAAATCCCGTGGATTATCTGTTGTCTCCAAAAATGCAAAAATCTTTACCGAAATATCTGACCGAAAATGAAGTAGAACATCTTATCAATATTTCTAAAAAAGAAGATAATCGTATCTATACGATGTTGGAGGTATTGTATGCCACGGGTATACGGGTTAGTGAACTGGTTTCTTTGCCTGTGACGGCAGTTCAGGATATGGAAAATAATGAAGGAAAAGTCCTGCTTGTTCAGGGGAAAGGAAAAAAAGAAAGAGTTGTCCCTTTGTCTGAACCGGCCGTTGTTGCTTTGGAAAAATGGTTTGTTCGGAGAGAAATGAGTTTAAAGGTTGGTCGTGTCAATAAGTGGTTATTTCCTTCGTTTGGAAAAACAGGGCATTTGACACGGGATGCTTTTTTTAAACAAATTAAAAAAATGGCTTTGTTGGGTGGAATTCCTCCGGAAAAAGTTTCGCCACACGTTTTTCGTCATTCTTTTGCCAGTCATTTAGTGGCCCATGACGCTGATTTAAGGTCTGTTCAGCAGTTGTTGGGGCATGCCGATATCGCTACAACAGAAATTTATACGCATATTTTACCTGATAGATTAAAAAAGATAGTTGAAAAATCTCATCCTTTGTCGTATAGTAGTCCGGAAGGTGTCAAATGAAAATATTGGATCGCTATATTTTAAAACAAATTATTATCGGTTTTGTCCTTGTTCTGGCAAGTATGACGACGCTTGTTTGGTTGACACAGTCTTTGCGGATGATTGATATGATTGTGACAAAGGGTGTACCGGTTCGGATATTTTTAAAACTGACTGTCTTGGTATTACCGAACTTTTTACAAATATTGTCGCCGTTGGCTTTGTTCGCTGTCAGTTTGTTTACACTTATCCGTATGCAATCGGATAAAGAGTTGATGGTTATGAAAGCTGTTGGAATGAGTACGATTGATATTATGAGGCCTTTATTCGGTTTGGGGGTTGTTTTGACAGCTATAGGTTACTTTATGTCATTGGTTTTGATACCACAATCTAACACCGATATGAGGGAAATGAAATGGCAGATTAAAAATGATTTATCCCACTTGTTGTTACAGGAAAGACAATTTAATTCTTTTGATAACGGATTGACTTTGTATGTGAAAAATCGGTTACCTGATGGTGGTGTGGAAGGTGTAATGGCCTATGATAACGGTAATCCGGAAAAAGTATCTATTTTATCGGCTCAAAAAGGGGCAGTCTTTCAAGAAACAGATTCTATTCGGGTGGTTTTCTATGATGGTGTACGACAAGAATATCAGCCAAAAACAAAAAATTTTTCTATCCTAAAATTTGATAAATATTCTATGAATTTCGCCGATAAAAATGATAGTGGTACCCGTTCTAGTGATGTTCGGGAAATGTCTTTAAAAGAGTTGTGGTTGAAAACTCCGGAGGAAGTCGGTGGAAATGAAGCTCGTTGGCGGAAACATAAAGTAGAATTTGTTAAGCGATTGACGCAACCTTTATACAACATAACCTATCTGTTCTTGGTTATTTTTGGCGTTTTATCCGGTTTTTATAATCGTCGGGGACAGGTTGGTCGTATCAATATGACTGTCGCGGCGGCTTTGGTTATTCAATCATTGGCTTTGGCCTTTGAAAATATGGCTGGAAAAAATCTGTGGTTTTTGATTTTAGTTGTTTTAAATGTTTTTGCCCCAATTTTATTTTTATTCCATTTTACCCGTCCGAAGGGAAATAAATTATTAAAATGGTTTGGTGCCGGTTTGATATTGTTGGCTGTCTTCCCTGCTGGTGCAGTGGGTTTAAAAATAGAAAAAGTGGATACAAAAGCGCCAGTTGATTTTGAAGCGGATCAAGTGTCCTATAATCAAAAAACAAATGTAATGGATGCAACCGGAAATGTTATCTTAATTCAGGATGGAATGAAGGTTAAAACAGAGCATATTCAGTATAATAAAACGAATAATAAAATTAAAGTTCCTGGACGTATTGATATAGAAATGTCGGATGGGACTGTAGCCAAAACGAACAATGGTCTTTTAGCTGGTGATTTGAGTGAAATGAGTCTGGGACAAACGGATATTACACTTTATGAAGGCAGTTCTTTTGGCGCTGGTAGTATGGAACGGAAAGCAAATGGAGATGCTTATCTGACGGATTCTTTTTATACCCCTTGTAACCGCTGTGAGGGCAAAGCTCCTTTGTGGCAGTTACGCGCAAAGGATATCCATCATGATACAACAGCACAGGATATTATTTTCAAGCATGCTTTTTTGGATATTAAAAATTTGCCAGTTGCTTATTTGCCTTATTGGCGGATGCCGGATTTTTCCGTCAAACGGAGAAGTGGTTTTTTGGCTCCGAGTTTTGCAAGTACGCATGAAATGCGACATGGAATAGCTTTTCCTTTCTTTTTAAATGTATCCGATAATCAGAATTTAATTGTTACACCGATTATTGCACCGGAACATATACCTTTGGGATTAGTGGATTATAATGCTTTATTTTCTAAGGGGAGTATTCGTGTCCAGGCAAGTGCGACTCAAGATAAAGAAGGAAATAAAAATCAAGGGCATATTAAAGCAGCTTTTGAATATGATGCCACTGATAAATGGCGTTTAAAAGGGCAGTTATATCGGGCGTCTTCGGATACTTATTTCAGAAGATATCAAATACCTGATGTAGATGACACAGAACCATTTTTACAATCTTATTTATCAGCAGAAAGGTTTGGAAACAGGAATTATTTCCAAGTGAAAGGTTATTCTTTCCAAAGTTTACAAGATAATGTATCTTCCAAAACAATACCAGTTTTTATGCCAGTATTTGATTATCAATATAATACAAAGCCTTTGCCAGGTATTGGTTTGTACGGATTTACAGCAATCAATTCGGTGCTTTATAATACGCGTGAACATTTTAAGTCAAATCGCATATCCTTGACACAAGGGGTGGAATTGCCCTATATCAGTCCCATGGGGGCTGTCTTGAATTTGAAAGGTTTTGTACGGGCCGATGGGTACACTGTTGATACCGGAACTTTATTGATATCTGATAAAAAAGAAAATACATCTTACACAACGGGGCGTATTTATCCGAATGTTTCTTTGACGGTTAGTTATCCTTTAATTCGGGCCGGTAAAAATACAACCCAGACATTGGAACCGATTGCCATGTTAGTGGCTGCCCCAAATGGCGGTAATTCAGAAGATATACCGAATGTTGATAGTTTGGTTTTTGATTTTGATGAAACAAATTTGTTTTCGCCTAACCGGTTTTCGGGATATGATCGTGTGGAACCGGGTACGCGTATCAATTACGGAATAAAATGGTCACGTTTTAATCATAAAACAGGTAGATCTATATCGGCTGTTTTTGGGCAATCTTTTCGTTTTGATAATAATGAGTTGATGACCGGTTTAATGGGATATCGGTCACATTTATCTGATTATGTTGCCCGTGTTCAAATCAGTACAAAATACCTGACATTACAATATCGGACACGTCTGGATCAGAAAGATTTGAGTGCTAAGAAAAGTGAATTTTCCGTTAGTGGAGGAACAAATCCACTTCGTTTAAGCTTGGGGTATGTTATGCGAAAGGCTTATACCATTGGAGATAATTTTTACGGACCACGGGAAGAATTATCTTTCAGTGCCAGCAGTCAATTAACAAAAAGTTGGAAAATTTATGGTAATTACAGATATGATTTATCCAATGGTGGGGAACCTGTGGAAGCAGGGGTAACATTGCAATATGATAACGAATGTACAGCTTTGTTATTTGATGTAAGTAAATCGTTTACACAAGATCGGGATTATAAAGGCAGTACGTCCTTTATGTTTAAAGTTGTTTTGAAAACGTTAGGGGGCGTTTAATGAGAAATTTATTTTGGGTTTCTTTATTGTCAGTTTTGATTATTGGAAAAACGGTTTATGCCGGCTCAATAAAGGTTATTGTGAATGATGTTCCTATATCTTCTTTTGATGTAGTAGAACGAGCAAAAATGATGTCATTTCAGCAAGCCGGTCATATCAATGAATTTGAACAGATGGAACAGAACGCTTTAGACGAGTTGATTGAAGAACAAATAAAATTACAAGAAGCGGAAAGGCAGGGAATAAAAATTACTGAACAGGAAGTGTCGGATGCTTTGGCTCATTTGGAAGAACAGAGTGGATTACCTGTCGGGGGTTTTAAAACAATGTTTGAAAAGGAAGGTATTTCGTATCAGACTTTAACAGCACAAACAAAGGCTAATTTAGGTTGGTTACGGATTATGCAACGGTCCGGTAGAACGGTTTCTGTCAGTGATGCGGATGTTAATGCCCGTAAAGAAATTATTCGAAAAGATTTATCAAAGGAATCTGTCTCATTTGCAGAAATTATTGTTCCTAGTGAAGAAGAAGCTCAACAGGTTTGGCAAGATTTACAGACCGGAACCCCTTTTAATTTGTTGGTTATTGAAAAATCAATTGCAGACAGCCGTGTAACGGGTGGGCGTGTTATGAATGTGGAACCTGATTATTACGGAACAGAAATTGCTGATATATTTTATCAGATGCAGGTTGGCCAATTATCCCGTCCGATTAAAGTAAACGGGGGGTATGGTGTCTTTTTGATGTTGAATAAAAGAGAAGCTTTACAAGGGGATACAATCACCGTTTGGGATTTAATGCAAGCTATTGTTCCAATGGGTAGTATTGCGGATACTTTATTAAAAGAGCCGGTTAAAAATGGATGTGCCGGATTTTATGATATTATAAAAGAAGATGTGGTTGAAGACAGTCTGCAACGAGGAAAGATGAGTCCGGCTCAATTACCGAGTGATTTATCGCCTCTGTTGTTGGGGGCTGATTTTAATCAATTGGTTGGACCGGTACCAACCCCGGCAGGTAATCTTTATCTGATGAAATGCGGATTTGAAGAAAAAAATTTAATACCTTCCGATATGGATTTACGTATCCAAATCGAAAATGAGAAAATGGATTTATTATCCCGACAAATGATTTTGGAATTAAAAAGAGATACGGTTATAGATTATAAATAGGAGTCATTATGAAAGCAAAAATTATTGACGGAAAGAAAAGAGCTGCTGAAATTAAAGGTGAGTTAAAAAAACAAATTGCCATTCATACGGATAAACCTAAAATGGCTGTTATTTTAATTGGTGATAATCCCGCAAGTCAGATTTATGTTCGTCATAAAATGAAAGTTGCCGAAGAAGTAGGGATTTTAGTTGAGTTGTTTACGTTGTCTCCTATTATGACTACTGATGCATTGGTTTCTTTTGTTCAGGAACTAAATCAACGTTCAGATGTGGATGGTATTATGATACAGTTACCTTTGCCTGCTCATATAGATACAAATTTTGTTCTGGAAAGTATCGAACCGAAAAAAGACGTAGATGGATTATGCAGTCGGAATCTGGGAAAATTATTTATGGGACAAAAAGGATTAATTCCTTGTACGCCACTGGCTTGTTTGGATTTAATTAAAACCGTTTGTCCGGATTTAGATGGCTTAAATGCAGTTGTTGTAGGTCGTTCTCGCTTGGTTGGAAAACCTTTGGGACAATTGTTATTAAACGAAAATTGTACAGTTACATATGTCCATACGCACACGCGTGATTTGCCAAGTATTTGTCGTCAGGCTGATATTCTGGTAGTGGCGGCAGGTCGACCGAATTTAATTAAAAAAGAATATGTAAAATCAGGTGCAATTGTTATTGATGTCGGTATTAACAGATTGAAAAATAACAAAATTTGCGGTGATGTTGATTTTGATGAGGTTGTTGATACCGTTGGGGCCATAACGCCTGTTCCAGGTGGTGTTGGACCAATGACTGTCGTTATGTTGATGAAAAATACATATTCAGTTTTTTTTGATAAACGTAAAAAAAGTGCTTGACAGCTAGTGAAAGCGTGATAAAATAGACTTATCAGGTGAACATATTTTGTTCTTGCCGGTGTTTTGAGATAGGGGGACACAATGAATAAGTCGTTTTTGAAATTCGGTTTTTATTTTGGAATAATGATGGGTATTTCATCTGTTGCATCGGCTCAGGTGCTTTGCCCTTTAATGCCAGTTTGTCCGGTGGAAGCGAACGCCGAGTGGATGAGTGAAATTAAATTATTGGTTGAATCAGAAATTTCAAAGGCTATACAAAATGGTGTTAAGATGAAAGAAATGATGTTGACTGATTTGATGACCGGAGAATTAGGGGGGAATAATGTTCTTTCGGAAATACAGACGGCCTCTAAAGATGGTGCAAGTGCTATTCAAAAAACGGCTGTTAAATTAGAAAATGTATCAGATTTGAGTAATTATACCGAGGCACAAAAGGCATTGACAGAAAATTATATGGTTGATGCGGATAAAATTTTAAATGCTGCTAATACTGAATTAAATAAAATAGAAGAAAATCAGAGAGTGGCTTTGAACGATTTAATAGAAGCTAATATTGCCTATGGAACAATTAACACGGCAGAAGCTACTGCTGGAGCCAGTGAGTCTGAACCGGATAAACGGGCTAATGATATTGGGCAGGCAAAAAATTTGAAATCCTTGTATGAAATGATGTTGGGGATGGATAGAAAAAGTTATGAACGGTCATTGAAAACATCTGCGTTGGATGCAACAGATGCTGGCGTTCACGCAATGCAGATATTACAAGGGTTATCTCAATATAACAGATATGGTGGAATAGGGGAGGCGCAAAATGAAGATAAATAAAAAAACATTTTCATGTCAGGTTGCTTTGTTGTTTGGGTTGGCAATTGGATTTTCTCCAATGAATGCTTGTGCTGTTCCTATTTTGGGATTTGGTGAGGCATTAAATATCGTTGTTGACCAATCTAAGAATTCGGATAATAGAGATTTATTTCAAACACAAGATGGGTTGGTTAAAGGTCTTTTAAAAGAATTTGGGTTAGATTACAATCCAAAAGCAACAGCAAATGCCTTAAAAAAATCATTGACGGAGACTTCAAGTGTAATTGATGGTAGTTATGAAAGTCTGAAAGGGGCAGTCGGTAATCTTGAAATTAAACGGTGTGGGGAAAATGCTGATACCGTTATATCCGGTATAGAAGAAGCGATGACTGTTCCCGGTAAAATGGAAGAACGTTTGGAATTAACAGAAAGTAAAATAGAAGAATTGTCCATAGAACGGGCTAAGTCCTTGGAAAAGTCAGCTACAACAGGATTGGCAAAGGCTTGGAAGGCTCAAACAGAAACAGCCAATGTGGCAGAGGCTATTTCCAAAACTTCGCAGGAGTTGGGATTGGGACAGTCTTCTTCAAGGGATATGAATCAATTAGAAGTAATTGCCAGTATTATTCGATTACAGGAAGAAACATATAAAAATATGAATACCCGTCTTTCTTTGATGTCGGAAGATGCTGTCTTAAAAGGATTGATGGCCTTGGAAACAAATCAATAGGGAGGGTGCTATGAATACAATTAAATTGACAAGTTTATTTTTAGTTGCCGGAATAGCTTGCTTGGTCGGTTTTTCCGAAGCAAATGCCCAAAAGTTTGGAGGCTCTTTGGGAGGGGCTGTTGTTGGCGGTGTGGTTGGAGAGGCTATTGGTCGAACAACTGATGATGTTGGTGGTGTCGTTGGCGGTGCAGTTGGTGCTGTCGTCGGAGCAACTGGAAATGTTGGTGGCGCTGTTGGTGGTGTTGTCGGTGCGATTGGCGGAGCTGCAGGAAATGTTGCAGGGTCTGTTGGTGGTGCTGTCGGATCTATTGCCGGACAAGTTGGTGGTGCTGTCGGTGGTGCAACAGGTGCCGTTAGTGGTGCTGTCGGATCTATTGCCGGACAAGTTGGTAGTGTTGTCGGCGGTGCAACGGGTGCCGTTAGTGGTTTGGCAGGTCAAGCCACTGGTGCTATTAATGGTGCAATTGGAGGAATAGCCGGACAGGCAGGTGGCGCAGTTAATAATGTTATTGGTGGTGTCGCCGGGCAGGCTAGTGGTATTTTAGGTGGTGACATTGTTAGTGCTATAACGGCGCAACAATCCTCTCCGCCAGCAGGTGGCGGTGCTCCGACAATGGATTATGCTAATATTGTCGTTGGCGCAATGAATGTTGATTCTGTTTTTAGTACGTTTGGCTCAAGTATGAATGTTCGTGATGATGATACGCGTATTTGCAGTATTGTATCGCAAGGAAGTTCCGGTGGTGGGAATTGTTGTGATCTTTGGCAAGGGGCTGGATATTTTGCGAGCAAACAAATTTGTTGTATGCTTTCCCCTGGTGTTTGTGATAAGGAAGCACAAGAAAAAGTTGACTGTATGAAAAAACAAAAAGATGTTCCCAGTGGTTGGGCTATTTGTCAAGTGGAATGCGGTAAAAAAAGTTACACTGATTTAGTGCATAATCCAGATGGAACATATGATATGGATAAAGTAGAAACATTTGTTAAAGAATGTTATGGTGCGGCAGGTGGTTCCTCCGGTGGCGGTTCCAACTGGTCACCTTCTGCAACGGTTTTGACACCGTCAGAAATGGCCCCTGTTGTTCCGGAAGATATTAAAGAACTGTTAGCCGGAGGAGGAAAATAAAAATGATGAAAAGGTGGCTTAAAATATCTGTTTTGGTATTTTTGTTCTTGAACATCGGGAATTTATCCGTTCATGCCGAAGGGGATGGTAATTTGGAAAAGGTACGTCAGGAAGTTGTTAAAATTATGTATGTGACCCCAAATGCCAATCCAAATGCTGAGTCTGGTAATATAGAAAGTTATGAAGACAACCTGAATTCAGTTCGAGAAAATCAGAAAAAGATTCAGTTACAATCTGCTTCCCGTGGTGTGGCGTTGGGCAAGCGGGCAGTGGCCTTAGCAACACAATCCGGTAAAGATGTGGATGCTATCCGTGAAAATATTGAAAGTTCAGATGATATTGTGAATATGCTGAAAGGGATTGCAACATTACAGGCACAAACGTTGCAAAAAACAAATGAAATCACGTCACTGCGGGCAAAAATGTTAGAATTAAATTCAATTGATAGTATTGTGCGTGGTGATGTTGTAACAACAGAAGCCTTGAATGAAGAAGGAGGACAAAATGAATAATAAATTTAAAACAGGTTTGATGCTTGTTGTTTTTTGTTTCGGTATGTCATCCACTTCTGTTAAAGCAGATTTGGTATTTGATACATTTAGAACTGTTAAATTTGCAATGCAGGGTGTTCAACGGTTGATGTCTTTGGCGCCGCAGTATGCAAAAGTTTCCTCTAAAGAAAAAGAATTAAAACATTGGGAGGGGAAAAAAGAAATTACCAATCAGGTTCAACCGGCTATGTCGGCGTATCTGGATAAGTTAGAAGAAACTGAAATGAAATCAGACACTTTGGTTCCGCCACAAAAAGATGTAGCGGCAGCTGACAAATTTATTCGTGAAAAGTTTTATTTGCCGGAGGATATTCAAGAGGTAACGAATGAAAAACGGTTGGAAGTGGAAAAAAATCGTGCTGCTTATGTGGAAGAGTTAGCTAAGGAAATTCTGTCTTTAAGTGAGGGAATTCGTGAAAATGTTGCTGCTGAACAAAATGCTCTAGAAAAAGCTGAAACAGCTACCGGTGGTATTATACAACAAGTAGATCTGATGACTCAGACAAAAAAAACAATGGCAGAACAAAAATTGGCTGATGTTATTTTGCAAGCTAAATTATTGGAATTGGATGTTGCTGAAATTATGATGGGTAGTTCTACTCAGTTGATTGAAGATCCGAGTAAAACAGAAAATGAAAATCAGAAGGGAGGGTAGTCCGATGATGAAAAATTGCATAAAACGAATTTTGTTAACAGGGGTTGTTATTTCAACTTTATCTGTGAATACAGCTACTTTTGCACAAGGTTCTTCTTTAGGAGCTGCTATTGCTTTGATGACGGCGCTGAGTCCGGGGTTGCCTGTTTTTGATTTCACTAGTGTACCGGCGCATACTATCGTTCATACGGAGCAAGCCTTAATTCAGGAAATTACCAAACAAGAAGCAGAAATTAAAAAACAAATAAAAGATCGGGTGTCAAAAACGGTTGGTCCGGATGGGCAACAGGTAGATGCTAAGTTATCTGCCGTTAAAATAAATTCAGCTGAAACAAATCAGGCTGTTGCCGAGGGATTGATTGCAAAGTCAGAAGCGATTGAACAGGATGCAAAAACAACCCCTTATGAATTAGCAAAAGAACAAATGGAAAATATGACATCCCGAGCCGGTACTTTGACCTCAAAAGAGGCTTATGCTCAAAAAAGAAAGTATGATGAACAGGAACAAAATATTCGTCTGTTATCGGAAGTATTGGCTTTGAAAGGTGGTATAGATGAAAAGTTAAAGGAAACAAAAGAATCTTTAAAGAGAACTTATTCATCGACTACGGTTGAATCTAATTTATCGGGGGGTGGTACGGTTGCAGAAGGCAGTGATTATAATCAGTCTTTGCGGCAATACGCTTATAATGGGTTGGTATATGATCAATTGTTGAGTCTGGAACAGCAGATTTTGGGGTTGCGTGTTCAGGTAAAGGCAACAAAACAAATTCGAAATGCCGAACCTTTGACAGATGTTTTGGAAGTGGGTAAATGTGCGGCTTCTAAATAATAACAGTTTAATTTTCATGAAAGGAAAAAAATGAATAAAATCAGCTTGGGTGTATTGGTATGTTTGGTCAGTTGGCAAGGAATTTGTCAGGCAAAAGGACTTTCGTTTCATCCTGTGGAACCAGTGGATAGTGTCCCTTTCTTTGAAATAAAAGATGTATCTCAGCAAGCACTAAGTGAGGCTTTAGAATTACATAATCTGATATATGATTTAAGTCAAGTTGGAACGGATATAGATCAATTAAGTACAGCAACAACTTCCAGATCATTGAATGAAAAAAAACTGCAAGCGTTGGAAGTTTGTTCTGTCAAAAAAATGTCCAAACAGTTTAAAAATCCACAAGCGGTCTGGGATAAAATGAAACAGACTTATGATGAAAAAACAAAAGATTTAACCTTGCAGGTTAATGCCGCGGAACCACTGGATGAAGAAAAACAAAAAGCCTATGAACGTTATATGGTCGATGGTGTTATGACAGATTATATTGCTGCGGAATTGTTGGCTCCTTGGCAATTGGGACAGGAAATTTTATTGGATGTTTATGCCAATCAGGATAAATGGGGTGAAAGAACAAGCCCAACTGCTTCTTCTTTTGGATTATGGGAGGATCAAAAATATCAATTTAATCAGGATTGGGATAAGTTTTATACAGAGTTGAATCGACGGGTTGGTGTTCCTGTTGGCGGTCGTCCGAAAATTGATGATGCCATTCGATATGATTATGCTCGGGAAGAGGTTATTCAAAAAGCGCATGAGGAGTATTTGAATGAATTGAAAAAGAAAAGATCGGGGGCAGTTGCCACTTTGCCAGCGGAGTTTAGAAAAGCCCCGATGCCACCCAGACCATTGCCACCTAAGGATGAAATTATGATTTACTTGCAGTCTGATGATGTGACAAAACAAGTTTATCCGTCTTTACCGGAACCATGGCAGAAGTATGCGAAAAACCAGTTTAAAGATATTAATCCGAGTGGTGAAATGTCTCGGGACTTTCTAGGAGGATTACAATTAAAGGCAGAAGCTAAAAATTCAGCTAAACAGACGAATCGGTTGGTGGCGTATTCTTCTTTAAAACAAAATTTGGATACCAGTAAACAGATTGAAAGTGTTTTAGATGAACATGTCAGTAAAATTAATGAAAAATTAAAAAGAAGAGTTCAAGAGTATATTCCACTGGAGGCTCAAGCAAATTTGGCGGATGATCAAACCCGTAATAGTGTTATTGCAAAATTAAAGACAATATTTGAGGACAAATTAAAAGAAGCTGAAGAAGAGTTTTCTAAACGTGTCGAAACCGAAGAAAGAACATTCGATTTTAAAGAAGAAAGTATAGATGCTATTCCTGCATTGGCAAATTTAAAAACAACCAATCCTGAAGCATATGCCTTATTAAATGAAAAAATGCCTTCATCTGTTTATCAGCAAGATAAAAATTTGCTGACAGCGTTGCAAAAAGATAAAAATTGTCAGGTGTTTTTAAATGAAATGAATGCCGGTGATGTGCAACGGTTATTGGCTGAAAATACATCTACACAGGCTTTGTTGGATGCACGTAGTGAGTGGGAAAAGACTTTAGGGGTCGGACAAGAAATAGAAATTGATGACACGTGTTTAAACGGGGGCATTTTGGCTGAATAATGAAAAAAATACAGGTCCAGACGTCTTCTTTTAAAGTATGGTTGTTAATTGTATCCGCTTTGTTGGGGGTTATGGTGTTATTATCTTTAACTTTGGTTAATGTTACACCTAAGATTAAAGTTTTACCGCAATTTTTTACAAAAGATACAATGTTTTTTGGGCGATACTTGGAAATTGAAAATTTAAATCAGGAAAAAATCAAAGAAAAAGAGTTGATTGATAATATGCTTATTCGTTTCTATTTAGAAAATCGAAATGAATACATGCCAGATAAAACGGAAATGGCTTATCGGTGGGGAAGTCGGGGTCCTGTAGCCAGATTATCGTCCAATAATGTTTATCAGGATTTTTGGAAAGTTAAAAGTAAAGAATTAGAAGGAATCGGTGATGCAGATGCATTGTCCGGCGAAAAAGAAAATATGGATACAAAATCAATAGATATTATTTCTATCGGCAGGGTTGATAATGTTTTTACGGTTGATTTTGATACGTATCAGCGACGGAAAACAACAGCCAGAAATTTAGGACGGACTCGTGCCGTGATTGAAGTAAAATATAATCCTGGTAATCGGTACCGTTTTGCTTCTGATTTTTCCAATCCATATGGGTTGATGGTTACTTCTTATACAGAAAGTGAAAAAAAATATTAAAAAAATAAAAATTTTGTTGGATATTTCTTTTTTTCTATGCTAGACTAAATTTGGTTTTGTATTTTTTTATGAAAGGAAACAAAAGAAATGACAAAATTTTTAGTGGCTTTGTTAGGGGTTAGTGCTTTAATTTTAGCAGCTTGTGGTTCTGTTTATGAAAAAGAACCAGTGGGTATTGGTCCGGATTGGTCTGAATTGAAAAAATCTCCTTGTGCTTGTCTGGAATTAGAAAAAGCACCAGAGTTACCGGCTTGGTTCTCGTAATTTTCAAGAGGAGCTGGTATGGCTTTTCAACTGAAACGGCGGGAAAATGATGTATCTGAAGAGGCATCAAAAGAGCGAAGTTATCTGTGGATGGTTCGTGTCTTTGGTTTGATATCCGTTGTAACGTTTGTTGTTAATTTGATATTATTCTCTGCTTTAAATTCTTTGCTTCCGACTGTACGGGTGCAACCCTTTTTTATATCAACACAGGATAAAGATCGGCAGATTATTTCTGTCCAAAGAATGAAGCCGGAAATATTGCGATCGGATGTTTTGCAGGAATCGTTCGTTCGGCAATATTTAATGGCGCGTTTAGGAGTTGGTGCCGATGTGGCGGAATTGGAACGGCGTTGGGGACCGGATGGTACTATTCAATGGATGAGTAGTGATTCAACTTTTTCAACTTTTTTAAAGACATTGGCTGAACCCTTGATTAAATTAGCAAGAGAAGAAGGGTTGACGCGTGATGTTCAAATTTTGAATGTAACGCCTATTCCAAGAAGTGATGGTGTGACCGTGTGGCAAGCTGAAGTCAGATTGCGTGAGATGAGTCGAACCTTATCTGAACCGTTGATAATGGAGGTTATTGCTACAATGTCTATTGGTTTTGGTCGTTTGAGGGAAGGGTTATCTTGGAAGGATCGGTTGCAAAACCCTCTTGGTTTTCAAGTGATAGACTATGGTGAAAAAATTAAAAAAGTTTCAGAAACGGGTGTCGGAACCAAAAAAATGTAAAAAAATTATTTTTTTTGTGGACTTTATGTTTATTTTTGTTTAGGATAAAAGAAAAATGTTATCAAAAATGAAGGAGAAACCAACTATGATGGCAAATAAAATCTTAAAAAACAGTTATTTGGGGATAATGGCAGTTGCGTTATCAGTTTCGACAGCTGCATTTTCGCAACAAATGTTGCCGACAGATACGGAAGCGGCGCAGTTAGAAGATGCAATGGCACAGACTGCCGGTGAATTTGACCAAATGGATTTGGGGTATATCCATTCTTTGGGAATGCAACAAAAGGCTTGGAATGATCCGTTGTCTCACATGGGAGAAGGTCAAATTAAACCAGGGTATTCCCGTTATAACTGGTCACCTGATGTTGTATTGCCAATACGGTTGCGGGAAGGGATGATGACCTTGATTAATTTACCTGCTTGGGAATTGATTGAAAAAGTTCATATTGGTTCTCCGGAATCTTTCGGTGGGGAAATTGCAGCTCCGAACTCTCTCCTTCTGTATGCTGATCCTTCTTATATCGGTGTGGACTGTAACATGATTGTTTTTGGTCGTTCGGGTAATCGGTATGTGTTCTATTTACGAAGTGAAACATACAATACGGATAAAATCACACAATCTGTTGTTGATGTATTGGTTGGTCCCCGTTTTACACCAGCTGATGTTGGTGGTGGTTTAGGTAAATATAACGGTGCTTCCGTAACGATGTCTTCAGCTACGGCAAGTGGTTTTTCAGCTCCGGGTTGGTCTGGTAACGGGAGTTTAACGCCAGGAGGCAGACAAAATCCGCAAATCGGATTGAATACGGCAACGACAGGTCCGAAAGATTGGTTGGCTTCAATTCCGATGGATCCAGAAAGTTTTCGATTTGATATAGATATGTATCTGCCGAATCCAAGTGATATTGATATTGCGCCGGACAATGTTTGGCGGGATAATATTTTTACCTATATTGATTTAGGTCCAAAGGCTTTAACAATGACTCAAAGACCGATTGTCAACTTGATTGTAGAAGATTCAGAAGTTCCTGTTGGTTTCAGAACGCGCGGTCCGAACAGTCGTTTGATTGTTGTTGAAGGTATTGGTGATTTGGTGCTGCGGAATGGTAAAAAGGTTATTTGTTTGAAATTACGGCGTGATCCGACTTCCGGTTTAGAATGGACGGATTATAGTGGTGATAATGCAAGACCGGAACGCTGGAATGCTCCAGCTCAACCGGATAACTATGGTTATGATGAAGAAGTTGTTTCCGTTGATGATATGTTGCGTCGGAAACAAAAACCGATGACAATGGATGGACAATTCATTGAAGATGATGGTTATCCTTGTTTAGGAGATACGGAAGAATGCGGTGTTATGGATGATGAATATATTTCCTATGATGAATATGCCGAATATGAAAATTATGAGGAAAATTCATACATAGAAGATGACTATGTTGTTGCAGCGGATATGCAACAAGGTAATATGCAACCTATTCAAACAATTCCGTCTGATGTTTTGAATTCTCGTCAGGCACGTGCGGGTATTCAGGGAGTTATGTCTGAATTTTCTGTATCAGGTCAGGGAGGAATATCCGGTTATTCCACGCAAAAAGCAAAAAATCACCGTGTAACGGTAAAAGCGGTTGAAAGTTTGGCTTTGGAGTTAGGGGCAAATGCTGATATTGCTTCTTTGGAACAGGAATGGGAAAAAATTTACAGCAAAAACGAGGATGTCTTGAAGGGATATGAACCGTATTATTCTATTGATGCAACTGCTGATGGTGATGTACGCGAATTATTCCGTTTACGTATCGGACCGGTCAAGAGCGTCAAGTCCGGTGACAGTTTGTGTCGTAAATTAGGACGTCGTGGTTTTTCCTGCTCGGTCGTTCGGGTTCAATAATTTTTAATAAAAAGGGGTACGCACAATGGCTGAAAGAAGTGCAAGTTCATCAGAACAATATACAAGTAAAAGTAATCGTCTGATATTGTTTGCAGGGTTGATTCTTTTAATCCTGTCAACAATGGCTTATTGTGTGATGACCGGTGGTCAGAAACGACAGGTTGTTGCCCCAACCCCAATTGATACAACTGTGGAATTGCCACCACATATGTTAGGTATGGGTGGTGACGGCATTGGTTTTGATTCCGGTGCGGCAGATTTAGTTGCACAACCTGAATCAGTTTTAATGACTGGTGTCGTTTTAGGCTCTAAGGCAGAAAGTATTGTAACATTAACGGCAAAAGAAGCTCCTATTCGCTTTTTGGGTATGGAATTAGCCGAACAACAGGATGACGGTTTTGTTTTTGAAGGGACTTGTCAGCCGAATGTTGTGATACAAAAAGATTCTTCTTGTACAATTAAGGTGTTGTGGAGTCCGACAGAATTACGTCAAATACAAAATACGTTGAATATCCGTTGGGAAGTTGATGATGTTACTGTTTTTGGACAAAATGTATTATCCTTATCTTTAGTTGCTCAGTCTACGGATTCAAAGGATTGTGTTATTTGCGAAACAAAATGTGATGATAAGGAAAAAGCTAAGGAAAGATTGGCTTCTTTGTTTGACGGTCGGACAGGTGTTGTAGATGGTGATCGGGTTATTATTGATGGTAAGGAATACATTGTCCGTGACGGTTTATTGATTGATCCAGAAACAGGGGCTATTGTTGGTATTGTAGAACCGGAAAGAATTCCTTTGAGTTTAGATAATAAATTGATGGGGACAATTTCTCCTCAACAAGATGTTTTATCTCCGGATGGTAATTTATTGGGGCGCTTAGTCGGAGATGATACAATTGTAGATTCTTCCTTGAAAGTATTGGGGGCCGCTGTACCGGTTGTCTCCGTTATGGATAAACAAGGAAAAGTTATCGGTAAAACATTAAATGACGGAACAGTTATCGATGGTAGCGGTTCTGTTATCGGACATCCGATGGTTGACGGCTCTGTCAGTGGTTTGGATGGAAGTCAAATCGGTTATTTAAGACCTTATGGATTGGTTATTGGTTTTACAGGCGAAGTATTGGGTGGTGTTGTTCATGATGGAACGGTTATAAACGGTAATTTGCAGGTTATCGGGACTGTTAAACCGAATGGTGTCGCTGTTAATCCGGATGGTGAAATTATGGGTGGTATTGTTCCCAGAGGTATTGGTACCGGTACGGGTTGTCAGTCAATTGGGACAATTATGCCGAACGGTGAAGTCAAAAATAACTTTGAGCAGGTCATTGGTAAGGTCTTGCTAGATGGTTCAATTATCGATGAAAAAAATACGGAAATCGGTTCAGTTGTTTCTCAAGGTATGGTTATCAATGAAAAAGGTGAAATTATTGGTTTTATCAATTCCGAAGGGAAAGCTGTTGATCCAAAAGGTTCTATTATCGGATGCTTGAATGCAGATGGTACCGTTGCTGCCGGTAAAAAGATAATTGGTGCCGTTATGCCAAAGGGGTTTGTTGTTGGGCGCGGATGTCAGGTTATCGGATCGGTTTATCCAAATGGTGTTGTGATGAATGCTTCGGTAGCAGTTGTTGGGCAGGTTCGTCCGGATTCTTATGTTATCAATATGAATAATCGTATCATCGGTGCTGTTGTGCCACGTGGTTCGGCTATTGCTGATGGGTGTCGTCTGCTTGGTTTAATTGCTTTGGATGGTGATGTCGTGGACACAACCGGTTTGGTTATCGGGTGTGTTACAATGGATAAGGAAGTTGTTGATAAAAACAACGAAAAAATTGGTTTTGTTGCTCCAAAAGGGGTTGTTGTTGATAAGTCCGGAAAAATCATTGGGCGTGTTCGTTTAGACGGTAAAGTTATTGATATGACCGGAAAAATTATCGGTTGTGTAAATGAAGACGGGACTGTTGTCGCTTTAGACGGTAAAACAATAATTGGTGAGGTTGTTGCTGGCGGTGCCGGTGGAATTGGTGGTGCCGGTGGAATTGGTGGTGCAGCCGGGGTTATTTTGGATGCTAACGGTAATCCAACAGGATGGACTGTTGTTGGCAACAAAGTTTATGACGAAAACGGAAATTTGGTTGGTGAGTTATTGCCAAATGGTTGGGTTGTCAATGAAAAAGGCGAAATTATTGGTGTGATACCGCCGGATGGTGTGATATTCTCTCATGACGGGTTGGTTCTTGGTCGTTATACATCTAAAACAGGTTCTGCTTTAACAATGGCAGGGGATAAATTAGGGGTTGTTTTACCGGATTATTCTGTTTTGAATATGGAAAAAACAATTGTGATTGGTGCTTTGATACCGGATAAGACCGCTTTTATGGATACAGCCGGTAATTATTTGGGAAAAATGGATATTGAAGGCTTATTGATTGGTTCTGCCGGTGAGTCTTTGGGTGTTATCAAAGCTGATGGTACAGTTATCAATCGTTCCGGTCAGGTTGTCGGTATTAAAATACCTCAAGGGAAAGTATTGTCTGTATTAGGGGAAGAAGTCGGTACTGTATCACCAAAAGGGGAAGTGATGTCTCCGGCACGGACAGTTATTGGAAAAATGACAGGAAATGGGGTTGCTATATCTAACGACGGACGGATCTTAGGTGGTGTTTTCCCAGATATTTCTTTACCTATGGGGGCCGAAGGTATTTTAGGGGCTATGACCTATCAAGGAACGGTTAATAATGAAAAAGGCCGTGAAATTGCAAAATTCTCGCCATTTGGGACAGTGTTCGGTAAAAAAGAAAATATCACAGGGCGTTTGGTTTGTATCGGACCGTATATGGATATGTCGGGAAAATTGATTGGTTGGGCTGATTTTAAAGGTTCTGTCAATAATAAGGAAGGCTTTTCGATCGGAACAATGACTGTAACAGGACTGGCTTTGGATACGAATAATAATGTTATTGGATCCGTTGTTCCACGTGGAACTGCCGTTAGTATAGATGGTACTTATTTAGGTATGGTATCTCCGAATGGTCAGGTTTTATCTGCTGATGGTAAAACAGTTGGTACGATTGGTGCTTCTGAATATTTATTTAATGAAACTAATGAAATTATCGGTCGAATTTTACCAGTTGGAATAGCTATTGATGCTGATGGTGGTGTTTTGGGGTGGACTCGGTTTGACGGCTCTGTTGAAGATGGAGCTACTACTATCGGTGCAGTTGCATTGAATAATCGAGTGATAAATGCAACCGGTGATGTGTTAGGTATGTACTTACCTTTGGCAACGCCGGCTGTTAATAATAAACATGAATACTTTGGTTTGGTTGGTGAAAATGGTACATTGGTGGACGAAAACGGTGTTCGTATCGGTTCGTTAATCAATGACATTTTTGTTGTGGATGAAGGTAAAACAACTGGACGTTTGATGACTTCAGCTTTTGCTGTAAATGATAATCTGAATGGCAAATTATGGGCTATGACAGGGGCCGATGGTACGGTGATGGGTGTTAATGATAATAAGCCTGTCGGTCAGTTGATGACAAATGGTTTGGTCGCGGATTTGACAAAAAAAGTTGTAGGGGGATTGGCACCGGTCGGATTACCTATTGGGACGCGTCTGACCTCTTTGGGTAAAGCAAATGCTGTCGGACAGGTATCTGTTGCTGGTCAGGTTAAGGCCTTTGGTTTGGGAACGGGTAATGGTGCTGTTTATCAGTCTAATGGGGAAATTATTGGTGGTATTATGCCAGCCAGTACGTTTATTGACAGAAACGGTGCTTTTATCGGCAGAAGTTCAGGTACATCTGCGATTTTTGATAAAACCGGTAAAAAATTAGGGGCCTATATGCCTTTTGGTTCAGCTCTGACACCGGATAATATTTGGGCCGGAGGTTCAATGCCGATGGGGATGGCTATCAATGATGATGGTTATGATATCGGTGTTGTTGCTGTAGATGGTTCTATTACTGGAAAAGATGGCTCTGTTATGGGGCGGATTTTATCTGATGGAACAGCTGTTGGTGTTTCTGATAAGAATTTGTTTACAACAATGCCTTATGCCGGTCATACGGTTAAACAGGGGTTGCCGTTTGGATATAAAAATATCGTTTTGGGTCGGACAACTATTAATGGTGATATTATAGATGCAGCAGATAAGAAAGCTTATCGTGCTTTGGATGATGGTACTATTTTGGGTAAAGAAATGCCTCTGGATGGTGCTGTCTTATCCTTTAATCCGGCAACGTCGCATCAAGGTGATTTGTTGGGTGTTTTGGATGGTGAAGGTTTGGTTATGACCTATGTCGGTGAAGAAAGTGGTAAAATTGCCGTTAACGGAGCTGTCAAAGGAAACCATAAGTATCGTATTTTAGGTGGTTTGGTACCAGAACCCTTGGTTGCTAATGATTGTAAAGTTGTTGGACAGACTTCTTTTAATGGTCAGGTTGTTGACGGCCAAGGACGTGTCGTTGGAAGAACAACACCAGATAAATGGGCTGTTGATTCGGCTGAAAATAAAATCGGTCGTATTGTACGGGTTGGTTTAGTAGCTTCTCCGACTGGGGATTACTTGGGTAGAACAATGCCGGATTCAACCGTTGTGGATTTAAATGGTGTCAATATGGGATGTGCGAAGAATGACGGTTCTGTCGTTGATGCAAACGGAAATGTTATCGGGCATGTTGTAGAACGGGGATTGGTCTTGGATGAAAACGGTAATCCGATCGGGCGTGTCCGCCATGATGGTACAGTTGTAGATAAAAATGGAAAAGTCATCGGTAAAGTGTTGGGTGATGGCAAAGGTACCGTTGTAGATAATGAAGGTAATGTTATTGGTCGGGTCGTAACACCGGATGAAGAATTGATGTTCAATGAAGACGGGTCTATTGCCGGTACATTCAGACGGGATGGTATGTTTAAAGATCCGAAAGGTGTTGAACAATTCCAAGTCTTACCGAACGGAGATATTATTGACCCAAAAACTGGTCGGAAAATTGGTACCTTGACGGAAGATGGTCGCTTATTGGATATCAACGGCAATGAAGTCAGTGATATTCGTGTCTTGCGGGATGCTGATGGTAATTTTATCGGTTTAGTCGATGATGAAGGCAATATTATTGACTTTGACGGAAATGTTATCGGTAAATTATTACCGGATGGCACGATTGTTGATGCAAACGGAAACGTTATCGGTCGGGTTAACCCAGACGGAACAGTGTCCATGAATGCACCGGATTATTACGTCAAAGACGGAAAAGTTTATGATAAAGACGGTAATTTAATCGGAACGGTTAAAGATGGCTTTATCTATGATGAAAACGGCAATATTATCGGTCATATCAATCCGGATGGTTCTGTGACTTTGTATGGTAGTCTGGGCGGTTCTAACCTGAAAAACCTGATGCCCGAATTAGCTTTGGGACAAGCTGGTGCTGGTGCCGGAGTTGGGGGACGCAGAATTTATTTGGGGGATCGTGTACTAGATGTGACAGCCCAAGGTTCTTTAGTCGATAAAGACGGTAATATCATCGGTTATATGGGTGAAGACGGTCGTCCATACTCCTTGGATAACAGATTGTTGGTCGGTGGTGATAAAGACGGTCGTGTTATGCCCGATATAAAAGGAAAAACAGGTATTACCGATGAACAACGTAGTGCTATGGATGCCCTGTTGGCAACGCGTAGACAAGCCATGAAGGCAAAAATCAATTCCTATTCACGTTTAATGCCGGATGGCCGGACATTGGCTCGAGCTAAAAAGAAAGAAGATTTGGATTGGGGAGAACCAAAAGTTGTTTCAACTTATCCGGTGGATATGTCCCGCATGATCTTAAAGGATAAGGCAATCCCGGCTGTGTTAGTCCATTCAATTGATTCACGTTATACGGATGTTCCTGTAACCGCAGTTGTGGAACGCCATATCTATGCAGAAGAAGGGCGGCGTGTTATTATTCCGGCCGGTAGTCGGTTGATTGGAACCATTGGCGGGAAAGGAGATAATAGTAGTAAAGTTGCTAAAGTTTCGATTTCGTGGACCCGTTTAATACGTCCAGATGGTTCTGCATTCAAGTTTGACGGTAGATCCGGTGATGCACAAGGTCGGGGTGGTGTAGCGGCTTATCTGGATGAGCGGTTATTAGCAAAATACGGTAAACCGGTTTTGGCTTCAACTTTAACGTCGGCAATTGCCTTTATTTCAGCTACAAATGAAGATTTGACTACAAAAGAAAACGGTGATGTTGTTCAAAGTAGTCGGACGCAGGCGGCCAGTGATGCTCGGACGAACTTCATTGATTCTATGAGTGAAATTTTCCAACGCCTGTTAGAAGAGTCTACGAACATAGAAGATGTTTTATTTGTTCCGTCCGGTACACGTTTAACGGTTTTCTCGAACGAGGATTTATGGTTGCGTTCTGAAATTGAGGATGAACAAGAATATGATGCCGCTTTTGGTGCTCAGACAAAACAGGTACAAGGGGCTTCTAAAGGAAACTGGATAGCTTCTTATGGGAATGAAATGGCTGGAAACGCTGCTGATGCTGGTGTGGCTGTTGGTGGTGGTAGTGGTACTGGTAGTGATATCTATACGGAAGGTGATTTCTATGCTCCTGAAATTACAGATGCTTCGGCAGCATTGTATGATGGAACGGCAGCTGAAATGCCTGTAACAAATCAGAACACTTATGTGCCACCAAAACAAGTGGGCGGTGGGCAAATGGTACAGCCGATTTTCCCAAAACAGGCGGTATCTCAGAACTTATTCTAGTAGAAAGGAATTAGGTATGGCGGGCTTACCCATTGAAAATACATATCGGGTGTTGGAATCCGTTCTAAGGCCTTTAGCCTATTGGTATTCGCAAGATAACGTAGAAGACGTTGCAATCAATAATCCGGGGGGTATTTGGTTGCGATTGCGGGGGCGACATGCTCATCCTTGGCATTATTATGAAGATCCTAAGCTGACACGCGAATATTTAACAAATGTTTTGCATATTATTGCAAATTCTTACGATATGGCGTTTGATCCCGTTAGTGGTAGTCCTGCCGTTTATGCGACTTTACCTGGCGGACATCGTTTTGCTGGTATTGCCGGTAATAACGTTAAGTATGATGGTAATGACCTGGCCGGTGGTGTGGCTATGGATATTCGTGTTTATCGGGAAGATTTAGATATTAAAATGAACGCCTTTGGTTTGGAACAAGGGGAGCGACTGCAACGGGTCAATAAATTAAAAGGCGTAGAAGATCCAGATGATCCTTATGAGCGTTTGGTGATGTATATTAAACGGGGAAATCATGTTTTGGTTAGTGGGGGAACTGCTACCGGTAAAACGACTTTTTTAAACAACATGATCAAATTGTTGGATTTACATAAGCGTATTGTAACAGTGGAAGACGTTCGGGAATTAATCGTTCCACATAAAAATAGAGTTCATCTGGTATTGTCACGTACCGAACAGACAAATGCTTTTGATTATAAAAAAGTGATTGATCTGGTTGTTCGTTTTACACCGGATGCCATTCTGTGTGGTGAAATTTCTGTTCAAAATGCCGGTGCTTTATGGGAATTAATGAATACGGGGCATGATAACTGCTTTGCTACTATTCACGCCGATTCGGCCACTGAAGCTTATCAAGCATTTTTATCCCGTATTTTGCATTCTTATCCGACAACGGACAGGGAAAAAACATTACGTGAAATGCGTGAAAAATTACGGGTTGTTCAAATCAATCGGGATGGTAATATCCGTGCCGTAACAGAAATTACCTAATTATTTTTTTAACCGTCTTCCAAATGTAAGAGTGCTGAGATACATAAGGGAATGCTGACAAATGCAGGTCCCCAAGCCGCCAACATTAACGGTAAACTTTCTGATTGCCCTAAAACATTTGTAATACGTGTTAAAAAATATAGTCCGAATCCGCCACCAACAGCATATAAAACACGTATTAAGGCTTTTCCTTGACGGTTTGTCGGTGGAATGGCAAAAACGGCACTGATTAAAATCATTGCGATTAAAATGGCTGGAAATGCCAATAATTCGTGCCAGTACATTTCATGGGTCTTAGATGTAAAACCGGATTCCTTTAAAAAACGAATAAAACGGGGAAAACGCCAGAATGACATGGTTTGTGGTTCATCAAATTTTTCTAAAATCCTGTCTAGGTTTAGATTAGTTTCAAATAATATTTGACGTTGTAGGTGTCCTTTTTCTTCATCGGGATTGATGACAAATGCATCTTGTAATGTTAAAATACCATCCTTTAATTTTCCGATTTTTGATTCATTTTGAGAAATAAACCGGTCATTTTTGTCAAATTCAAATACTGTTGCATTGTCCAGCAAGACCTCCGAGCTATCTTGTCGGACGCGAGAAGCACGGATAACTAAAATTTTTCCTTCATTTACATCACGTAACCAAAAGCCTTGTGAAGACCATGAAAATGGTGTGGAATGGGTAAAGCCTAAACGTTCTTCCATCCGTTCATAACGACGGGCTGTCATAGCCGAAACGGGGTTGAAAACTGTGATTTCAAGTACACCAATAATTCCGATAAATAAAACCAAAGGTAAAATAAAATTCCAAACCGATAAGCCAACCGCCCGCATAACAACCAGTTCAGAGGATTTATCAAACTTGAACAAGAATATCAAACCGGAAATAAGCGTGACAAATGGTAAAATAATGTGTACCATTTGGGGGGATTTTAAAATAGCCATAATCAGAACATTTGAAAAAGAAACACCTTCTAATTTCGAAGCACTTCTTAACAATTCAATCATATCGAACAGCATAATTGTCGCTGTTAAAATAAATAAAGTGGCTAAAAAAATCAACCCGAATTGTTTTAAAATGTAGCGAAAAAGAATACGATTCATTTCTTATTTCCTTAATGTTTTTCCGATTGCGATAAATTTATCTTGTCGTAGACGAATTAGATCGTCCGTCGTTGTTTCTTTCCATCTTTCTAAATAATCAGATAAGACTTTACCAACAGCTTGTATGGTTTCTTTTGGGAAACGATGAGCCCCGCCAATCGGTTCGGGAATAATTTCATCGATAATTTCAAATTTAAGTAGGTCTTGTGCCGTCAGATGAAGGATAGATGCCGCTTTACTGGCATATTTAAAGTCTTTCCACAAGATAGAAGCACACCCTTCCGGTGAAATGACGGAATAAATAGCATTTTCAAGCATCAATACTGTATTTGCCGAAGCCAGTGCAATGGCTCCGCCACTGCCACCTTCACCAATAATACAAGAAATAAGAGGAACCTGTAAATTTAAACAGGTTTCAATAGATGACGCAATAGCTTGTCCCTGACCCCGTTCTTCTCCTTCGATACCGGGAAAGGCACCTGCTGTGTCCACTAATGTAATGACTGGTATGTTGAATTGTTCTGCTAACTTCATTAAACGGATAGCCTTGCGATAGCCTTCCGGTTTAGCCATTCCAAAGTTATGTTTCAGACGTGTTTCCGTATCGCTTCCTTTTTCATTACCGATAACCATAACGGTTTGACCGTTTAATTTGGCAAATCCGCCAATAATGGCATCATCATCAGCAAAAGATCGATCCCCTGATAAGGGGAAAAAGTCTGAAAATAAATTTTGAATATAATCTAACGTATGAGGGCGATCTTCATGACGAGCAATGCAAGCACGATTCCAAGGAGTTAAATCCGTGTAAGCCTGTTTCATGACCCGTTGTCGTTTTTCTGTCAGACGTTCCATTTCGGCACCGATATCGATACCCCGTTGTGATTGACTGATTTTTAATGCCTCAATCTTGGCATCTACTTCCATTAAAGTTTGTTCAAAATCCAAATATTTCATTTTTTTTCCTTTTTCAGTTTGATTTTTTATATTATACAGGCTATAATTCAAAATGTCCAGTTTATTTTTAGGAGAATTAAAAAATGGGGATGATGGAAAAGTTAATTGTTTTGTCCGGTACGCTGTGGTTATCAGCAATTGCGTTTATTATTTATGCTTGGGTAGTACAGGCACGGCAACAGGTTATCTTATATCATATTGCTAGGTATTTACGCCATATAGATAAAATGTTGCAAGTAAAATCCGAAACGGAAAAAACTACTTTGGATACGGAAGAAAAGATCCGTACTGTTATGAATATTGATAAAAACGAACCATTATCAAAATATAAAGCGGTAACTTTACCAGATGAAGTTGATGTTAAATTTGTGGATTAGTACGCTTTTTTTTCTGTTGGTGTTTAGCAATACGGTGTTTGCTGTACCGGTGCATGGTGTTTCTTTATATGGAGAACCTAAGTATTCGGATGGGTTTTCGTCTTTTGAATATGTAAATGAAAATGCACCGAAAGGTGGTGTGTTGAAACAGGCAACTTATTCTTCATTTGATACATTGAACCCTTTTGTTATTAATGGTGTTTCAGCTCCTGGAATTGGGTTGACATATGATACTTTAATGAAAAGTAGCGAAGATGAACCTTTTACTCTGTATGGTTTGGTGGCTAAAACAATAGATATATCAGATGATCGTCGAAAAGTTATTTTTCAGTTGAATGAAAATGCTCAATTTTCAGATGGGACACCGATTACTGCCGAAGATGTCATTTTTTCTTTTAATATCCTGAGGGAAAAGGGAACACCGATGTATCGGGCTTATTATCGTGATATTGAGAAGATAGATGCACCTGAAAAAGATAAGGTCGTCTTTTATCTGTCGGAACAGACAAATCGGGAACTGCCTTTGATTTTGGGAGAACTGCCTGTCCTGTCTAAAAAGTGGTGGCAGAAACGTGATTTTGAACAAACCAGTTTGGATATACCTGTGTCATCAGGTCCTTATCAAATAAAAAATATTATCCCTGGCAGGCAGATTGTTTATCAACGTCGTCCGGATTATTGGGCTAAAGATTTAAATGTTAATAAAGGCAGTTATAATTTTGATGAAATATACTTTGATGTTTATCGGGATACAACTGTTGCAGTTGAGGCTTTTAAGGCGGGTTTAATTGATGTTCGTTTAGAAAACGAAGCAAAAAAATGGCAGGCATTGAAGTCGTCTGATATTGTCCAAAACGGTGGCATACAAACACGTGTATTTATGCACCAATTGCCGGCTGGTATGCAAGGTTTTGTTTTTAATCTAAGACGACCTATTTTTAAAAATATTTTAATACGTGAAGCGATCGGATATGCGTTTGATTTTAAATGGACAAATAAACAGTTATTTTATGATTCTTATCGTCGGACAACCAGTTTTTTTGAAAATTCTGAGTTTAAATCGACAGGACTTCCGGAACAGGAAGAGTTGCAATTGTTGGAGCCGTTGCGTGATTTTATCCCGATAAGTGTGTTTACGAAACCTTATCGTGTTCCTGGGCAATATCAGACTGTTCGAGACAATTTATGGTATGCCTTGAAATTGTTGTATAAAGCCGGTTGTACGGTTGATACTGAAGGTGTTTTAAGATTACCGAGCGGTCAGCCTTTTCGGTTTGAAATTTTGTTGGATAGTGCCTCTGGTATGGTTTGGGAGCGTGTTGTTTTACCTTTTAAAGACAGGTTGAAAAAATTGGGAATTGATTTAGTTGTTCGGACTGTTGATTCTATTCAGTATAAAAATAGATTAGATAATTATGATTTTGATATGGTTGTAATGGTTTGGGGGCAATCGTTTGCCCCCGGTAATGAACAACGGTATTTTTGGGGTAGTCAATCAGCCGATACAATCGGTAGTTGGAATTATGCCGGTATTAAAAATCCAGCTGTAGATGCTTTAATTGAAAAAATAGTAATGGCCGATACTCAGGAGGAACATCGAGTAGCGGTTAAAGCCTTGGATAGAGTTTTACTTCATCTGTGTTTTGTCATACCAAATTGGTATACACCGGAACATCGGTACTTATTTTGGGATAAATTCGGTATGCCTGATGTTGTTCCAATAAAGGGGATGAATATCCTGAATTGGTGGTATCAGGAAAAAAATAAAATAAATGGTTGATTTTTATTTTGAAACAGGGTATAACAAAAAAAAGAGTTTATATGAGGTTGTAAAATGAATAAAAAACTTTTATCCGTTGCTTTGTCTTTTGGTGTGTTATTGTCTGTTCAGGCAAAAGCACAACTGGCTTTTTGGAGCTATGATGATTATGATAACGCTTCGCAGATTCCGTCAGAATGTGATGGTGTCTTTGATACCAGTCGAGGTGGTGTGTTTGTTCCGACAGCAGATGAAATGTTTGAAAAAGGCGAAGAATTTTTATTGAACGCTAATCCGATAGAAAGAAACAAAGCTGGTTATTGTTTGATTGGTGCAGCTTTACAGGGAAATGTTCAGGCGCAATATCGGGTGGCACAACTGTATAATAAAGGTTTCGTTTTACCACAGGATGATTTAAGTGCTTATCGATGGGCTTTTTTGGCTTCATTGAACGGTAATGAAGATGCTGGACGTTTAGCCTTATTATTGGAACGCTTCTTGACGACGGAAGAAATAGAATTGGCAACTTCTTCTTTAAGTGCAATGTTGCCGAATATCAGCAGTCGATATAAAACAGAATTGGAAGCACAACAACAAAAGGTTGATCAGAAACAAAAAGAGCTTGATGCTATAAATAAGGAAATTGATACAATTTTGGGGCTTAAACCACAGACTACTTCAAAAGACGTAAAGGATGATTCAGGAACATCTGTTCAGGAACAGGTTAAGAAGGCCGTTCCGACAGGTAGTATCTTCACTGAGGTTGATCGTATCAGATGAAAAAAGTTGTGTTTTTTCTTTTTTCTTTGTGTATTGGTTCTGTTAGAGCTGATTTCTTTCCGAATACCGAAGATATTCCCGTTATGGAAGGGATTATTTTGACAGAGACGACGGATTTTGAATTTGATACACCAATGGGACAGATACTGACATTTGAGGCAAAAACGGATTATTCTTCGCAACAGATTCGGTCATTTTATTCAGAGACATTAAAATCTTTAGGGTGGCATCTTGAAACAAAAGATGTTTATGTACGGGGAAATGACCGTTTTTCTATTTATTTTCCATCACAGAATCAGGTTCGTTTTGAAATGACTTTGGTTGGTAGTGAATTTTAATTTATATACTTTCCTGTTTGAAACGGGTTTTCCAAAAGAGAAAAAAAATCTTGATTTCGGTTGTTTTTTATTGTATGATAGCAACCGTTAAATTTTAATAAGAAAGGATGATTGAATGAATTCAAACTATCAATGTACACCGGCAATTGAACAAATGTGTCCGATTGCAAAAGGTGTTCATCATAAAAGTGCCCCTATTCCAGAAGAAGGGAAGTGGGTCAGTTCCAAGCAAATCAGTGATATTTCCGGTTTGACCCATGGCTGTGGTTGTTGTGCACCGCAACAGGGAACCTGTAAATTAACTCTGAATGTTAAAGATGGTGTTATCCAAGAAGCATTAGTTGAAACAATCGGCTGCTCCGGTATGACACACTCGGCTGCTATGGCGGCAGAAATTTTGCCTGGGAAAACAATTTTAGAAGCATTAAATACAGACTTGGTTTGTGATGCGATTAATGTTGCTATGCGCGAATTGTTCCTGCAAATCGTTTACGGACGGACACAGACGGCTTTCTCGGAAAACGGATTGCCGATTGGTGCCGGTATGGAAGATTTAGGTAAAGGATTGCGTTCTATGGTTGGTACAATGTATTCCACAACCGTCAAGGGCCCCCGTTATTTAGAAATGACGGAAGGCTATGTTTTGGAACAAGGCTTGGATGAAAATAATGAAATCATCGGGTACAAGTTTGTTCACGTCGGTAAGATGTTGGAAGCTATCCGTAAAGGTGTTTCTCCGGAAGAAGCCTTTAATCAAAATGTAAAAACATACGGTCGCTTTGATGAAGCGGTTAAAAAAATTGATCCGAGAAAGGAGTAAGTTATGGTTGAATTTGAAGGTAAAGAACGTCGGATTGAAAAAATCAATGCTGTTTTGGCACAGTACGGCTTGGCAGATTTAGAAGAAGCCAAAGCTTTGTGTGATTCTAAAAATATTGATGTGGCAAAATTAGTTAAAGGTATTCAACCGATCGCTTTTGAAAATGCTGTATGGGCTTATACATTAGGGGCAGCGTTGGCAATTAAAGCCGGTGTTAAAACGGCTTCGGAAGCTGCTAAAATGTTAGGTGTCGGTTTACAAGCTTTCTGTGTACCGGGATCAGTGGCTGATCAACGTAAGGTAGGCCTTGGTCATGGTAATTTGGCTGCTATGTTGTTGAGTGAAGAAAGTAAATGTTTCTGTTTCTTGGCTGGACACGAATCTTTTGCGGCTGCAGAAGGAGCTATCGGTATTGCCCGTTCAGCTAACAAGGTTCGGAAAGAACCGTTGCGTGTTATTTTGAACGGTTTGGGTAAAGATGCGGCTTATATTATTTCTCGTATCAACGGTTTCACTTTTGTTGAAACGGAATACGATTATTCGACAGGTGAGCTGAAAGTTGTATCTGAAAAGGCTTTTTCGAACGGAGATAAAGCTAAAGTTAAATGCTATGGTTCTGATGATGTGTCAGAAGGTGTTGCCATTATGATTAAAGAAGGCGTTGATGTTTCTATTACGGGGAACTCAACGAATCCGACACGTTTCCAACATCCTGTTGCCGGCACATATAAAAAGTGGGCAACAGAAAACGGTCGTAAGTACTTCTCGGTTGCCAGTGGTGGCGGTACCGGTCGGACATTGCATCCGGATAACGTAGCTGCCGGTCCGGCTTCCTATGGTATGACAGATACAATGGGGCGTATGCACTCTGATGCTCAATTTGCCGGTTCTTCTTCTGTTCCGGCTCACGTTGAGATGATGGGGCTTATCGGTATGGGTAATAACCCAATGGTTGGTGCTTCTGTTGCTGTTGCCGTTGCAGTTGAAGAAGCTATGAAATAAAATTTATTTCATGATTATGAGACGGGCCGAGTTGTCTTGGCTCGTCTTTTTTATATACTAAGAAATTTGTTGTTTTATATTTTTGCGAATATAGTTATGTACTGTTATCCAAGAACAGTCCATAGTTTTTGCGATTCGATATTTTGAATTTCCGTCATTTAGCATCTTTGTGATTTTTGTGTGTTTTTGGAGTAATTTAGTATATTTAAATCCATAGGGGCGTCCTAAATGTTTCCCTTCATCTTTTATGCGTTTTAAACTTTGTTTGGTACGTTGGCTAATTAGTTGTCGTTCTATTTCACTGGCAAGAGAAAAAGAAAAAGCCAGAACTTTTGATTGAATATCGGACCCCAGTCTGTAATTTTCCTTAATTGTCCAGATTTGACATTCTTTTTCTAAACATTTTTGCAATATACCCATAACTTCCAACATACTTCTGCCAAGACGGGAAATTTCAGTTGTTATTAAAATATCTTCATTTTGAATCTTTTTAAGAAGTTTTCCTAATTTTCTGTCCTTTAATTTTTTTCGGGAAGAAATTATTTCTTCTATCCAGTCGGTAACGACAAGGTTGTTTGCTTTGCAGAACAAGTCAATTTCATGATGTTGGTTGGCACAATTTTGTTGGTCTGTGCTGACCCTTATATATCCGTATATTTTCATATTTTATTCCTTTTTATTGTGTTATTTAAGAAATAAAACTATACAATACAGAAGTTTTTTTATGAAGAGTTAAAATTTTTGTTTTTTTTGTGAAACAAAAGAATATAAAAATAATGAATTTTAAAATATTAAAATGCTGTTTGTTTTCAGTGTGATATATATGAAATGAGTATATTAAATCTAGACGGTCGTCTAGATTTAATATATTACCAACTTATTTAATTTTGAAAAATAAGTCAAGAAAAAAATAAAAAACAGCCTGTATTTCTATCAATTTTTAAAACGCATGTTTATTTTGTCAAAAATAAGCACCTTATATGAAATTTAAACGACCGTTTAGATTTCATATAGTGTACCGCAAAAGGCATAGAATAAAGGAGTAAACAATGGATAAAAACATAAAAAATACAATACAAAATAAACAAACGGCGACCGAATCCGGCCGGAGTTTGGTTGAAATGCTGGGAACACTGGCAATTATGGGAGTTTTATCTATTGGTGGGATAGTTGGATACACTTATGCGATGAACTCAGTCAAGGCCAATGAAATATTGGACGGCGTAGCCCGACGGGCGGTTGTTGTATCCCAACAGAAGATACTGGGACGCACAGCGTCTTTGGTGGAATATACAGGCAGAAAAATCAGGGATTATGAAGTAGCCCTGAAGACAAAGGATTATCCAAGCAATCAGTTTGGAATAGAGGTCAGTGGAATAGAAGAAGGAGTTTGTGAACGTTTGCAAGATTTAGGTATATCCAATGCTGTTAAAATCGAACTGGGAGGTGTTGGTTTTGCAGAAACAACTTGTGCCGAAGGTGAAGTTAATGTTCTGACATATGTGTTTAATGATACCCTTGAGTCGAATAAAGCAGATGGTGACAACGATGATGGTGGTAGTGAAGGCGGTAGTGGTACAGAAGGTGGTAGCGGTACAGAAGGCGGTAGCGGTACAGAAGGTGGTGATGAAAGCGATAATCCGTTAGAATGTAATCCGGCATGTGAATCGGGACAAGAATGCATCGGTGGTGTTTGTGCCGAGGTAACAGGCCAATGTTCCAATAATGCTGATTGCGATGATTGGTGTGAAACAAACGGTGAAGGCGAAGTGTGCTATTGTAAAATCAAAGTCGATGATTTAAAAAATGATTTAGCCTGTTATAATAACTTTAGGGGAACATGTGATGTTGCAACGACAAAATCGGGGATTGGTGGTGGTTATACGGCCAGTAGTGATTCTATGACCTGGTGGAGTGCGGTGAACTTCTGTAAAGCACATGAAAAATCCCTTGTCAGCCTTGCCGATTTAGGGATCACCGGCGGATATCAGGATAATGGCGTCTGTATGGGTAGGTTTTGCATTTGTGGTGAAGAAAAGTGCACAGATGCTTATTGGGACGATCTTTATGACAAACTGGGTGATCCTAATTCTAATCATTGGACGACGGATGCGGTCAATTGTGATACAGATGGGAACTGCGAAGCAGGAATCAACAATAATTCCTGCACTGCATCCTGCGTTTACCATCGTGTGGTCACAAATTGCACTCTTCCATACCACTGCGGCGCCTTGTGTCTGTAGTGTGTTTTAGGCTTTTTAATAATCGCGTAGGACGTGGTAATTTTTAAGAGATTACTTCGTCGTTATACTCCTCGTAATGACGCTAGACATACATCGTCATTGCGAACGTAGTGTGGCAATCTCATAAAAGGACACCGTGTTGGTGTTAAGAGATTACTTCGTCGCTCTACTCCTCGTAATGACGATTAAGGTTAGGAGATTACTTCGTTGTTGCGCTCCTCGTAATGACGGTAAATGTACATCGTCATTACGAACGTAGTGTGGCAATCTCATAAAAGGACACGGTGTTGGTGTTAAGAGATTACTTCGTCGTTATACTCCTCGTAATGACGGTGGAAGTTAGGAGATTACTTCGTCGTTGTACTCCTTGTAATGACGGTTAAGGTTAAGAGATTACTTCGTCACTTTGTTCCTCGTAATGACGGAGGGGAAAATAAGGTTTGAAATAAAAAATATAAGGTAGCTGACTTGAAAAATGCTTAAAAGAAGTAAAAAAATGCTTGACTTATTGATAAAAATGGTGTAAAATAGCGCTAACTTTTAGGACGGTTTTGATAAAAATCGGTTTGGAAGTATCAATAATAAAATAGAGTTTTCTCTTTATTATTGAGATGTTAGAGCACTTTTGTCCGCCCGAAATGGGTTGATGAGAGATTTTTTGTGTAATAGGTAAAATGAAGGAAAAATAAATGCCTACGATTAACCAATTGGTCCGGAAATCCCGGAAAATACAAGTCAAGCGGAATAAAGTTCCTGCTTTGAATGCGTGTCCGCAAAAACGCGGTGTTTGCACGCGTGTGTACACAACAACTCCAAAAAAACCAAACTCCGCTTTGCGTAAAGTTGCCCGTGTACGTTTAACAAACGGTTTTGAAGTTACAAGTTATATTCCAGGTGAAGGTCATAACTTGCAAGAACACTCTGTCGTTATGATTCGCGGCGGTCGTGTAAAGGACTTGCCGGGTGTTCGTTATCACATTATTCGCGGTACACTGGATACTCAAGGTGTTGCCAATCGTAAACAAGCCCGTTCTTTGTACGGTGCTAAACGTCCTAAATAAGATAAGGAGATTTAATTATGTCACGTAGACATGCTGCAACAAAACGCGAAGTAACTCCGGACGCCAAATATAACGACGTCGTTGTTGCTAAATTTATGAACAGCCTGATGTATGACGGTAAAAAAAGCGTTGCCGAAGAAATCTTATATGGGGCTATGTCGGAACTGGAAAATAAAATCAGTAAACCGGCTTTGGAAGTTTTTAAAGAAGCTTTAAATAATGTAAAACCTTTGGTAGAAGTTCGTTCTCGTCGTGTTGGTGGGGCTACTTATCAGGTTCCGACAGAAGTTCGTCCGGATCGTCAACAAGCTTTGGCTATTCGTTGGATTATCGGTGCTGCCCGTGGTCGGAATGAAAACACAATGAAAGAACGTTTGTTCAATGAATTGCAAGATGCTTATAATAACCGTGGTACGGCGATTCGTAAGCGTGAAGATACTCATCGTATGGCTGATGCTAACAAGGCCTTTGCTCACTTTAAATGGTAGGATCAGACAATGGCAAAAACAACTCCTATTGAAATGTACAGAAACATCGGTATTATGGCTCACATTGATGCCGGTAAAACAACAACGACCGAACGTATTTTGTACTATACGGGTAAAACTCATAAAATCGGTGAAGTTCATGATGGCGGTGCCACAATGGACTGGATGGAACAAGAACAAGAACGTGGTATTACGATTACATCTGCTGCGACGACTGCTTTTTGGAAAGATCACCGAATCAATGTTATTGACACACCGGGGCACGTTGACTTTACGGTTGAAGTGGAACGGTGTTTGCGTGTTTTAGATGGTGCTGTAACTGTTTTTGACGGTGTTGCCGGTGTTGAACCGCAATCTGAAACAGTATGGCGTCAAGCTGATAAATATGGCGTTCCTCGTATCTGCTTTGCAAACAAAATGGACCGTATCGGTGCCAATTTCTTGCGTTGTGTTGATATGATTAAAACCCGTTTGGGTGCTCGTCCGATGGTTATGGCTTTGCCGATCGGTGCCGAATCCGAATTTAAAGGAATCGTTGATATTTTGAATCGTAAAGCAATTATTTGGCATTCGGAAGATTTGGGTGCTTCTTTTGAAGAACAGGAAATTCCGGCTGAATTAAAAGCTGATGCCGACAAGTTCTATAATGAATTAGTTGAAATGGCTGTCGAAATGGATGACGAAGCCATGGAAGCTTATTTGGAAGGTAAAGAACCGGATATGGCTACATTGAAAAAATGTATTCGTAAAGGGACAATTTCTCAATCTTTCGTGCCAGTATTCTGTGGTTCTGCTTTTAAAAATAAAGGTGTTCAGACTTTATTGGATGCTGTTGTTGATTATTTGCCGTCTCCAATTGATATTCCGCAAGCAAAGGGTGTCTTGGCTGGTACGGAAACAGAATACGTTTGTGCATCTGAAGACAATAAACCGTTTGCTGGTTTGGCCTTTAAGATTATGAATGACCCGTTCGTAGGTTCTTTGACATTCGTTCGTGTTTATCAAGGTACTTTGACAAGCGGTTCTTATGTTACAAATACAGTTAAGGACAAAAAAGAACGTATCGGTCGTATGTTGTTGATGCATGCTAACCACCGTGAAGAAATCAAAGAAGCTACGGCTGGTGATATTGTTGCTTTGGTTGGTTTGAAAGATACAACAACTGGTGATACTTTATGCGGTGACGGTGTTAAAGTTATCTTGGAAAAGATGGATTTCCCTGATCCGGTTATTGAAATTGCCGTTGAACCGAAGACAAAAGTCGACGTTGAAAAAATGGGTCTGGCTTTGAATCGGTTGGCTATGGAAGATCCTTCTTTCCGTGTTTCTTCTAACACAGAAACAGGACAAACAATTATTAAGGGGATGGGCGAATTACACTTGGAAATTATTGTGGATCGTTTAAAACGTGAATTCAAAGTGGATGCTAATGTTGGTGCTCCGCAGGTTGCTTATCGTGAAACAATATCCAAAATGTATGATGAAGACTATACCCACAAGAAGCAATCCGGTGGTTCGGGACAATTTGCCCGTGTCCGGATTAAGTTTGAACCTTTACCTCCGGGATCTGGTTTCATATTTGAAAATACAGTTGTCGGTGGTTCCGTTCCGAAAGAATATATTCCGGGTGTTGAAAAAGGTTTACGTGCTTCTTTGGAAAGTGGTGTTTTAGCTGGATTCCCTTGCACAGACTTTAAAGCAAACCTGTATGATGGTGCTTATCACGATGTTGACTCTTCAACAATGGCGTTTGAAATTGCTGCCCGTGCTGCTTTCCGTGAAGGTATGGCAAAGGCCGGTCCGAAATTGTTGGAACCGATTATGAAAGTCGAAATTGTAACACCAGAAGAATATATGGGTGATATTATTGGTGACTTGAATTCCCGTCGTGGTCAGGTATCCGGTATGGATCAACGTGGTAATGCCCGTGTTATCGATGCCACTGTTCCTTTGGCAAATATGTTCGGTTATGTTAATACACTCCGTTCTATGAGTCAGGGACGTGCCCAATACTCAATGGTGTTTGCTCATTATGCGGATGTTCCGCAAATGGTTGCTGACGAAATTAAAGCAAAAGTAGCAGGTTAAGAAAGGTAAAAGTTATGGAAAATCAAAATATTCGTATTAGATTAAAAGCGTTCGACCACCGGTTGTTGGATCAATCAACCCGTGAGATCGTCAATACGGCAAAACGGACAGGGGCTGAAGTCGTCGGACCGATCCCCTTACCGACACGTATTGAAAAATTTACAGTGAACCGTTCCGTGCACGTTGATAAGAAGTCACGTGAACAGTTTGAAATCAGAACCCACAAGCGGGTGCTTGACATTATTGATCCGACACCGCAAACGGTTGATGCCCTGATGAAATTGGACCTCGCCGCCGGTGTAGATGTTGAGATTAAAGTATAAAGGAAAAAGACTATGCGTTCAGGTGTAATTGCAGAAAAAGTCGGTATGACAAGTCTGTTCCAAGATAACGGAACTCGTATTCCGGTAACTGTTTTGAAAGTAGACAGTACGGTTGTTGATGTCCGGACAATGGAACGGGATGGTTATGTCGCTGTTCAATTAGGGGCTTTTAAAGCAAAACCGAAAAATGTTGCTAAACCTCAAATTGGGCATTTCGCTAAGGCAAAAGTTGAACCCAAAAAAACATTGGTTGAATTCCGTGTTTCTGATGACTGTGTCATCCCAGTTGGCTCTGAATTGAGTGCTTCTCACTTCGTAGTCGGTCAATTGGTTGATGTAACAGGTGTGTCTTTGGGTAAGGGTTATGCCGGTGTTATGAAAAAATATCACTTCGGTGGTGACAATGCAACACACGGTGCTTCCAGAACTCATCGTTCAGGTGGTTCTACAGGGCAACGTGAATGGCCAGGTAAAGTTTTCAAAAATGTTAAAATGCCGGGTCAAATGGGAAATTATCAAACAACAGTTCAAAACTTGGAAGTTATGGCCATTGATGAAGCCAGAAATTTGGTGTTGGTCAAGGGTAGTGTTCCGGGCTTTGATTCTGGTATTGTTACAATTACAGATGCGGTAAAGGTTTCTAACCAACAAGGTTTGCCAATGCCAGCTGGTTTGAAGGCTAAGGCAGAAGCAGTTGTTGCTCAGGAAGAAACACCTGCCGAATCAACAGAAGTGAAGGAATAAGCTATGAAATATGATGTTATCAATTTAGAAGCCGAATCCGTTGGTTCTATTGATTTAGCCGATTCTGTTTTTGGTGTTGATGTTCGTAAAGATATTTTGGCCCGTGTCATTCAATGGCAATTGGACAAACGTCGTCAGGGAACTCATAAAACCAAAGATATCGGTGAAGTCAGCGGAAACGGAACAAAACCGTTCAAACAAAAAGGAACAGGTCGTGCCCGTCAAGGTCAACGTCGTGCACCTCAAATGTATCACGGTGGTGTTGTGTTTGGGCCGGTGGTTCGTTCTCATGCCTATGGTTTAACAAAGAAAATCCGTGCTTTGGCTATGCGTGTTGCTTTGTCAATGAAGGCTAAAGATGGTAAGTTGTTCATTTTGGATGATATGACGGTTGAAAAACCGAGTACAAAAGCATTCCAAAAAACATTTAATAAAAATGGTTGGAACAATGCATTGTTTGTCGGTGGTGAAAAGTTAGATGATAACTTTGCCATGTCAGCCCGTAATATTGTCAATGTTGATGTATTGCCGGTTCAAGGTGCAAATGTCTATGATATCGTTCGTCGTGACGTATTGGTCTTGTCAAAAGACGCTGTCGCACAACTGGAAGGTCGTTTGAAATGATTAAGAAAGTAAAACAAGCCGAAGCAGTGTCTGTCGAATCTTTTGATGTGATTCGTCGGCCTGTTATTACAGAAAAGGCTATGAAGGGTTCTGAACACAATCAGGTTGTTTTCCAAGTTGCTTTGGATGCAACAAAGCCGGAAATTAAAAAGGCTGTTGAATCTGTGTTTGGTGTTAAAGTAAAAGCAGTGAATACATTGCGTCAAGCAGGTAAACAAAAAGTTTTCCGTGGTCGTAAGGGTGTTCGCAGTGAAACAAAGAAAGCCATCATTACTCTGGCCGAAGGTCAAAGTATTGATGTGACAGCGGGGATTTAGTTATGGCATTAAAAACATACAAACCGACAACAAATGCAAACAGACACTTAATCGGTATTGACCGTTCTGATTTGCATAAAGGTGCTCCTGTCAAAGCTTTGACAGAGGGTAAAAAAAGTACAGGTGGCCGCAACAATCACGGGCATATTACATCCCGTCGTCGTGGTGGCGGGCATAAAAAAGCTTACCGTTTAATTGATTTTAAACGGAAAAAAATTGATATGCCGGCAACTGTAGAACGTTTAGAATATGATCCGAATCGGACAGCATTTATTGCGTTGATTAAGTATACAGATGGTGAGTTGTCTTATATTTTAGCTCCGCAACGTTTGGCCGTTGGTGATACGGTTGTTTCCTCAAATTCAGCCGATATTAAACCGGGTAATGCAATGCCGTTAAAGAATATGCCGGTCGGAACAATTGTTCACAATATTGAATTACAACCGGGTAAAGGTGGTCAGTTGGCCCGTTCAGCTGGTTGCTATGCTCAATTAATTGGTAAAGATTCCGGGTATGCTCAAATCCGTTTAAATTCTGGTGAATTGCGTTTAGTCCGTGGTGAATGTTTTGCTTCCATCGGTGCGGTTTCCAATCCGGACAATCAAAACACAGTCATGGCAAAGGCCGGTCGGGCTCGTTGGATGGGGATCCGTCCTTCCGTTCGTGGTATTGCTATGAACCCAGTTGATCACCCGCATGGTGGTCGTACAAACGGTGGTCGTCAGCCAGTCTCTCCTTGGGGTTGGAAGACGAAAGGTAAGAAAACTCGTAATAACAAGCGGACTGATGCACTTATTGTGCGTTCTCGTCACGCGGTTAAGAAGGCTTAGGAGGCATAAATGACAAGATCCGTATGGAAAGGACCTTTTGTGGACGGTTATCTGTTGGACAAAGCAGAAAAAGCGAAAGCATCCGGTCGTCATGAAGTAATTAAAACGTGGTCACGCAGATCTACGATACTTCCTCAATTTGTGGGCTTGACTTTTGGCGTATATAATGGTAAAAAGTTTATCCCGGTTTTAGTCAGTGAAAATATGATTGGTCATAAGTTTGGTGAGTTCGCTCCAACAAGAACTTTTAACGGTCATACGGCTGCTGATGCAAAAGCAAAACAGTCATAGAGGTAACACATGGTAAAAAAAGAACAAGTAAAAACAGCTCAGGCAAAAGCACGGATGATTCGTGTATCGCCACGTAAGTTGAACTTACTGGCCGAATCGATTCGGGGTTTGAAAGCCGATAAAGCCGTTGCGCAACTGACTTTTTCTAAAAAGAGAGTTGCTGAAGAAGTAAAAAAACTTTTGCTGTCTGCTATTGCAAACGCTGAAAACAATCATAACATGGATGTCGATCGCTTGGTCGTTCGGGAAGCCTATGTTGGTAAGGCTATGGTCATGAAACGGTTTCAAGCCGGTGCCAAAGGCCGTGGTAATCGTATCTTAAAACCTTTTTCAAACATGACAATTGTTGTTGCGGAAAAAGAAATTGAAGCAAAAACAACAAAGCCAGTGAAAAAGACGACTAAAAAAGAGGAGACAAAATAATGGGTCAGAAAGTTAATCCGACAGGTTTACGTCTTGGAATTAATCGGACATGGGATTCTCGTTGGTTTGCTGACGATAACTATGCAGACTTACTGTTAGCCGATATTGAAATTCGTAAATTTTTAACGAAAAAACTGGCCGCTGCCGGTATCAGTCACATTGTGATTGAACGCCCTGCTAAAAAGGCTCGTGTTACAATTTATTGTGCACGTCCGGGTGTTATTATCGGTAAAAAAGGTCAAGATATTGAGACACTGAAAAAAGATTTGACCAAGTTGTCAAATGGTAATGAAGTTAGTGTCAATATCGTTGAAGTTCGCAAACCGGAAATCGATGCCAAACTGGTTGCGGATAGTATTGCACAACAATTGGAAAAACGGATTTCTTTCCGTCGTGCTATGAAACGGGCAGTTCAATCTGCTTTGCGTCAGGGTGCTGAAGGTATTCGTATCAATTGTGGTGGCCGTTTAGGTGGTGCCGAAATCGCTCGTGTTGAATGGTATCGTGAAGGACGTGTTCCTTTGCATACACTTCGTGCGGATGTTGATTACGGTGTTGCGACAGCACATACTGCCTATGGTACATGTGGTGTCAAAGTTTGGATTTACAAAGGCGAAATCTTGGCTCATGATCCGATGGCTCAAGACAAGCGTTTGGCAGATCAACATTAATGAAGGGACAGTAAAATGTTACAACCAAAAAGAACAAAATTTCGTAAAGCATTTAAGGGACGCATACACGGTGTCGCTAAATCAGCTACGACATTAGATTTTGGCTCCTTCGGGTTAAAAGCATTAGGTGCAGAACGTGTGACGGCACGGCAAATTGAAGCCGCCCGTCGTGCGATCTCCCGTGCTATGAAGCGTCAAGGACGTTTGTGGATTCGGATTTTTCCGGATGTACCAGTGTCCAAAAAACCGCCTGAAGTACGTCAAGGTAAGGGTAAAGGTGCACCGGAATACTGGATTTGCCGTGTAAAACCGGGTCGCATTATGTTTGAAGTAGACGGTGTTACGGAAGAAATCGCCCGTGAAGCGTTTACATTAGCTTCTGCAAAATTGCCGATCAAAACGAAGTTTATTGCTCGGACTGCGGATGAAGAGGTATAATTCATGGAAAAATTTAAGAACATTTTAGCGAAAGACGAAAAAGAATTGCGTGAAATGGAAGCAACTTTGAAGAAAGAAGCTTTGAACTTACGCTTTCAACAAGCCAGCGGTCAGCTGAAAAATACAGCTCGTCGTCGGCAGGTTCGCAAAGAAATCGCTCAAATCAAAACAGCCGTTGCTCAAAAAACGGCTAAGAAATAGGGTAAAGGAGATTTAATCATGCCGAAAAGAATTTTACAAGGTGTTGTCGTTTCAGACAAAATGGATAAATCTGTCGTCGTTCGTGTAGAACGTCGTGTTATGCACCCTGTTTATAAGAAATACATCAAGCGCAGTGCTAAATATACAGCGCATGATGAAAACAATTTGTGCAAAGTCGGTGACGTTGTACAAATTATGGAGAGCCGTCCTCTGTCCAAGACAAAAACTTGGGTAGTTGTGTCGGAAAAACAATAACTTGAAATAAGGAAGGAATAACCATGATTCAAGTAGAAAGTAATCTTGATGTGGCTGATAACTCCGGTGCCCGGAAAGTTCAGTGCATTAAGGTCATCGGTGGCGCCGGTCGTCGGTATGCTTCTGTCGGTGATGTGATTATCGTTTCTGTAAAGAAAGCGATTCCTCGTGGTAAGGTCAAACAAGGTGATGTTCAACGTGCTTTGATTGTTCGTACCAAAAAGGAAATCCGTCGTGAAGATGGCAGTACAATCCGTTTTGACAGCAACGCCGCTGTTTTAGTCAACAAAGATGGCGAACCTATCGGAACACGTATTTTTGGACCGGTAACTCGCGAATTACGTGCTGCAGGATATGTGAAGATCATGTCCTTAGCACCGGAGGTATTGTAATATGGCTATGAAAATTAAAAAAGGCGATCAGGTCATTGTGATTACAGGTCGCGATAAAGGTAAGACCGGTGAAGTTATCCAAGCTATGCCAAAAGACAGCAAAGTCGTTGTTCGTGGTATTAACTTGGTAAAACGTCACACGAAGCCGACACAGGAAAATGCAGGTGGTATTGTTTCCAAAGAACAACCTATTCATGTTTCCAATGTTGCTTTAATTGATCCGAAATCCGGAAAGGCAACCCGTGTTGGTATCAAAATTGAAAAAGACGGTCAAAAAGTTCGGGTTGCTAAAAAATCCGGCGAAGTGATTGCTAAATAAGGGGAAACATTATGACGACAAGATTGCAAAAACAATATAATGATGTCATTGTACCGGCTTTGTTAAAAGAATTCGGTTACAAGAACAAAATGGAAGTCCCCAAATTGGACAAGATCGTTTTGAATATGGGTATCGGTGAAGCAACCGAAGATCGTAAAGCATTAGAAGGTGCTTTAAAGGATTTGGAAGCTATTACCGGTCAAAAGCCTGTTTTGACCTATTCCAAAAAATCCATTGCTACTTTTAAATTGCGTGAAGGTATGGCAATCGGTTGTAAAGTAACATTGCGTCGCGACAGAATGTATGAATTCTTGGATCGCTTGATTACAATGGCTTTACCGCGTGTTCGTGACTTCCGTGGTGTGTCTGCAAAAAGTTTTGACGGACACGGAAACTATGCAATGGGTTTGAAAGAACAAATCGTGTTCTTGGAAATCAACTATGATACTGTTGACAAAATCCGTGGTATGGATATTGTTATCGGAACAACCGCTAAAACAGACAAAGAAGCAAAAGCTTTGTTGGCTGGCTTTGGTATGCCGTTCATGAAGTAAAGGAAAACAAAATGGCAAAAGCATGTTCAATTAACAGAAATAAAAAGCGTGAAGCCTTGGTCAAAAAGTATGCAGCCAAGCGTGCCGCTTTGAAAGCAATTATTGAAGACAAGAATTCAACACCGGAACAGGTGTTTGAAGCTACAATTCAATTAGCTAAACTGCCACGCAATTCATCGGCTGTTCGTGTTCACCATCGTTGTGAATTGACAGGTCGTTCGCATGGTTTTTACAGAAAATTAAAACTGAGCCGTATCCAATTACGTAAATTGGCCAATGAAGGTCAAATTCCGGGTATGGTTAAGTCCAGTTGGTAAGGAGAAAGACAAATGTCTATGACAGATCCTTTGGGAGATATGCTGACTCGCATTCGCAATGGCGGTATGTCTCATAAGAGTTTTGTGACAGTTCCGGCTTCTAATTTACGCGCCAGCGTTTTAGATGTTTTGAAGCGGGAAGGTTACATTCGTGGTTATGAACGCGTCAATGTTCGTCCGGGTGTTGATGAATTCAAAATCGAATTGAAATATCATGAAGATAAAATGGTGATCAAAGAAATCGCTCGTGTTTCAACACCGGGTCGTCGTGTATATTCAAAAGTAAAAGATTTACCGAAGTTCTATAACGGCTTGGGAATCTATGTGTTGTCAACCCCGTCGGGTGTTATGTCCGACCACGAAGCCCGTCAGGCTAATTTAGGCGGCGAAGTGTTGTGCAAGGTATTCTAGGAGGAATAAACAATGTCTCGTATTGGAAAACATCCTGTGAAATTACCGGCCGGTGTGACAGCCGTTATTTCAGCTGAAGAAATTACCGTTAAAGGTAAACTCGGGGAATTAAAAACACATATTCCGCACGGTGTTAAAGTTGTTCAGGAAAATGATGAAATCGTTGTTCGTCCTGAAACAGATGCTTATCGGGCTATGTGGGGAACTGTTCGGGCTAACATCAATAACTTGGTTAAAGGTGTTTCCGAAGGTTTTACGAAAAAATTAGAATTGATCGGGGTCGGTTATCGTGCTCAGGTTCAAGGTCAAACAATTAAGTTGACTTTGGGTTTCAGTCATGATATAGATTATAAGTTACCTGAAGGTGTTAAGGCTGCATGTCCGGTTCAAACAACGATTGAATTGACCAGCAGTGATAAACAATTATTGGGTCAAGTGGCTTCCGAAATTCGTTCATATCGTTCTCCGGAACCGTATAAAGGCAAAGGCGTGAAGTATGATACTGAAACAGTCTTGCGTAAAGAAGGTAAGAAGAAATAAGGATAAAATCAAATGAAAAATATTGAACAATTTGAACGTCGGAAAGCGCGTGTTCGTTATGCGTTAAAGACAAAAGCGGCTGGTCGTTTACGGTTGTCTGTATATCGTTCTGAAAAGAATATCTATGCACAAATTATTGATGACAAAGCCGGAAAAACTTTGGTTTCTGTTTCTTCCAAAGATAAAGAAATCACGGAAAAAGGGTCAACAGTTGCTGGTGCAACTGCGGTTGGTAAATTACTGGCTGAACGGGCCCAAAAAGCCGGAATTAAAGAAGTCGTATTTGATCGTGGCGGATACTTGTTCCACGGTCGGGTAAAGGCTATTGCTGATGCCGCCCGCGAAGCTGGGTTATCTTTCTAGGAGGAACAAATGGCTGAATTAGAAAAAGAAGAAAAGCAAGAAAAAAAACGTCGTCCCCGTAAAGAACGGAATGAAGAATCCCGTATGGAAAAAGTGGCCGATGAATTTGTAGATCGTGTTGTTCACGTCAACCGTGTTTCCAAAACTGTTAAAGGTGGTAAGCGTTTTGCTTTTGCTGCTTTGGTAGTTGTTGGTGATCAAAAAGGTCGTGTTGGTTTTGCACACGCTAAAGCCAAGGAAGTTCCTGATGCCATTAAAAAGGCAACAGAACGTGCCCGTCGTAATTTAATCCGTGTTCCTTTGAAAGAAGGTCGGACATTACATCATGATGTTTTAGGTCACTTTGGTGCTGGTCGTGTTACTTTAAGAACAGCTCCGGCTGGTACCGGTATTATTGCCGGTGGTCCGATGCGTGCCGTTTTTGAAACATTAGGGATTCAGGATGTTGTTGCAAAATGCACTGGTTCTTCTAATCCGCATAACATGGTTCGTGCAACTTTTGATGCTTTTAACGGTTTAAATTCTCCGCGAAGTGTTGCCGCTAAACGTGGTAAAAAAGTCGGTGATATCGTTGGTCGTCGTGACAACGAAGCAACTGTTAAAGAAAATGCTGAATAAGGAGATTTAACAATGAAGTTAAATGAAATTCGTGATAATAAAGGTGCCCGTAAAAAATTAATGCGTGTTGCCCGTGGTGTCGGTTCCGGTAAGGGACGGACTGGTGGTCGTGGCTTTAAAGGTCAAAAGGCCCGCACTGGTGTTTCCATTAATGGTTTTGAAGGCGGTCAAACATCTGTTTTCCGCAGAGCACCAAAACGCGGTTTTAACAATATCTTCCGTTTAACATATACAGAAGTCAACTTGAATACCATTCAGGCTGCTTTGGATGCCAAAGTATTGGCTGCTGATGCAGAAATCAACGCCGTTTCTTTAATGGAAGCCGGATTGATTAAAAATGCCCGTGATGGCATCCGGTTGTTGGGTCGGGGTGAATTTTCATCCAAAGCCATCATCCGTGTGACAGGGGCTACAAAATCAGCAATCGCTGCGGTTGAAAAAGCCGGTGGTCAAGTTATTGTTGAACCAAAAAAGAAAACTGTTTTGACAAAAGGTGTGAAAACATCTAAAAAAGAAAAAGCAGTTAAAAAAGTAAAAAAAGCATAATTTAATAAGGAGAGGGTGTAATAATGGTTTCTATGTCAGAAAAAATGGCGAGTCGTGTTGATTTTTCGGCTTTTTCAAAAGCGAAGGATTTGCAAAAAAGGCTGTTATTCACCCTTTTCGCTATTGTTGTGTTCCGGTTGGGTACTTATGTGACGATACCGGGAATTGATTTAGGTGTAGTTGAAGGTTTCTTTAAGGATAAAACCGGTGGTTTAGTTGGGATGTTTAATTCATTTACCGGCGGTGCTTTATCCCGTATGTCTATTTTTGTTTTAAATATTATTCCCTATATTACGGCTTCAATTTTAATTCAAATGGCCAGTTTTATTTTCCCGCAATTAGGGGCCTTGCGTAAAGAAGGTGAGTCGGGAATGCGTAAATTAAATCAGTATACGCGTTATATAACAGTTTTTATGACGGCGTTTCAAGCCTACGGTATCGCAAAAGGGTTAGAAGCAGCCGGTGCAGTGGACATGTCTTCCACTTTTATGTTTGAAATATCAGCTATTTTTTCCATTTTGTGTGGTACAATGTTTGTTGTTTGGCTGAGTGATCAGATTACAGCACGTGGTGTGGGTAATGGTTCTTCTTTATTGATTTCTGTTGGTATTATTTCAGCCATCCCGTCAGCGTTTGTTCGTATTTTTGCCGAAGGGCGTGCTGGTGCTTTGTCATTAGGCAGTCTGTTTTTGATTTTGTTTTTGGTTTTTGCAGTTGTTTATATTGTGGTTTTATTTGAACGAGCTCAACGTCGGATTATTGTGCAATATCCGAAACGTCAGATGGGTGCTCGTATGATGCAAAATGCAAATTCTTATTTACCTTTAAAAATAAATCCTGTTGGTGTGATGCCACCGATTTTTGCCAGTACGATTTTAGGTATTCCGATGATGTTTGCTCAATTTTTGAACTGGGATGTTAATAACAGTATTTTTGGACCGTTGTTGCGTGAAGGTTGGTTATATATGTTGGTCTTATCTGTTTTGATTGTATTCTTTACATTTTTCTATGCCAGTTTGCAACCGAATACCAATCCAAATGAAATAGCGGATAACTTGAAAAAACAAGGCGGGTTTATTGCCGGTATTCGCCCGGGGAAAAATACAGCTGATTATTTGGGATTTGTTATTACCCGACTGTTGGTATTGGGGGCTTTCTATCTGACGGTACTGTGTATCTTGCCTAGCTTTATGATGACAACTTTGGCAATTCCGTTTGCCTTGGGCGGAACTTCATTATTGATCGTTGTTTCTGTAACAATGGATACAATTAATCAGATACAATCCCATTTATTTGCACATCAGTATGAAAATCTGATTAAAAAAGCACGCTTGAAAGGACGTATCTAAGATGACAGGAAATAAAATGCCTCCACGTCGTATTGTTATGATGGGTCCTCCGGGGAGTGGTAAAGGTACACAAAGTGCTATTTTATCTGAAAAATTGGGTATAAATACATACTCGGCTGGCGAATTGTTGCGTGAAGCGACCTTATCCGGTACACCGGAAGGAAATGCTATTAAAGAAATTATTGATAAAGGAAATCTTGTTCCGGCGGAATATATTGTCAATCGGATTGAAGCAAAAATAGTCCAACCTGAAAACTTCAAAGGTTATATTATTGACGGATTCCCCAGAACATTGGATCAGGCAAAAGTTTTTGAAGAAATGCAACAAAAACCGTTTTTTGTTGAAAATAAATTAGGTGTTGAAGCGGTTTTGTTGTTACAAGTTCCCGATGAATATGTCATTGATCGTATCATTGGGCGTACACAGTGTGCTAATTGTGGTGAACTGTATCATGAGAAATTCAAACCGACCAAAGTGTTTGGAGTGTGCGATCACTGTGGTGGGAAAGAATTTACACGGCGGGCGGACGATACCTATGAAACGGTAGTATCTAGACTTCGCAATTACCGTCGTGTGACGGCTCCGGTTATACCTTACTACGAAGACAAGGGGCTTTTAGTGTGCGTTGATGGGACGGGACCCATAGACGTTGTTAGTGAGAAAATAAGAAAAATAGTAGGATATTAAAAACAGACTTGACATCGGACGAAAAATAGTGTATAATTCCCGCTCGTCTGGATGTCTGTAAAAACGGTCTGGATTTAAAATTGTATTATTTTTTATAGGTTTAATGGAGAAAGTACCTTGGCTCGTATTGCTGGTGTAAATATTCCGACATCAAAATTGGTTGTCATTGGTTTGACATATATTTATGGTATCGGTCGTAAAAAAGCAGAAGAAATCTGCACAAAAGTAGGCATTCCCGCAAATAAACGCGTGAATGAATTAACAGATGATGAAACATTGAAAATTCGTGAATTGATTGACAGTTCCTACCACGTAGAAGGGGACTTGCGTCGTGAAGTTTCTTTGAATATCAAGAGATTGACGGATTTGGGTTGCTATCGTGGATTGCGTCACCGGAAAGGTTTACCGGTTCGTGGTCAACGCACCCATACAAATGCTCGGACCCGCAAAGGTAAAGCAATTGCCATTGCCGGTAAGAAGAAAGTAACGAAGTAAGGCGAAAGGATAATTTTCAATGGCTGAAGCAAAAAAAGTAGCACGGACAAAAAACCGTGATAAAAAGAATATCGCTGTGGGCGTAGCTCATGTGAATTCTTCTTTTAATAACACAATGATTACGATAACTGACGCACAGGGAAATGCTATTTCCTGGTCTTCTGCGGGGTTAAAAGGATTTAAGGGTTCTCGTAAGTCCACTCCGTATGCGGCACAGGTTGCAGCAGATGATGCGGCTCGGAAAGCGATGGAACACGGTTTAAAAACAATTGATGTTTTGGTAACCGGTCCGGGCACCGGTCGTGAATCCGCTTTGCGTGCTTTCCAAGCTGCCGGTTTGGTAATCACATCCATCAAGGATATTACGGCTTTACCGCATAATGGTTGTCGTGCACGTAAGCGTCGTAGAGTTTAATCTTTAAACGGGATAGGTATCCTATCCCTTGTCTGACAAAAATAAAAAAGGAGAACCTCTTATGATGATACAAAAAAATTGGCAAGAATTGATTAAACCGGATAAATGTTCGGATGAACAGATTATTCCCGGTATTAAATCAACAATGGTTGTAGAACCGTTAGAACGTGGTTTTGCAACAACTTTGGGAAATGCTCTGCGTCGGATTTTATTGTCTTCATTGCAAGGCGGTGCGGTTAAGGCTATCAAAATTGCAGGTGTTTTGCATGAATTCTCATCCATCCCAGGTGTTCGTGAAGATGTGACGGAAATTATTCTGAATATCAAATCATTGGCTTTACGTGTTGATGCTGAAGGTCCGCAACGTATTTATTTAAATGCGACGGGTCCGGGTGTTGTGACGGCAGGACAGATTGTGACGAACCATGCGGTAGAAGTTATGAATCCTGATTTGGTGATTTGTACTTTGGACAAAGATGCCAGTATTGAAATTGAAATGTTGGTAGATACCGGTAAGGGGTATGTAACGGCTGCTCAAAATCGTCCGGAAGATTGCCCAATTGGTTTGTTACCAATTGATTCAATTTATTCACCAGTTAAATCTGTTGTTTACAAAACAGTTAATGCTCGTGTGGGTCAACAGACAGACTATGATAAGTTGTATTTGACAGTTGAAACAAATGGTGTTGTAACACCTGAAGATGCCGTTGCTTTGGCAGCTCGTATCTTACAAGAACAGCTGAAAGTCTTCATTAATTTTGAAGAACCTGAAGAAGCAACTATTGAAGATAAAATTGCCGACTTACCGTTTAATAAGAACTTGTTATTACGGGTTGATGAATTAGAATTGTCTGTCCGTTCTGCAAATTGTTTGAAAAATGACAATATTACCTATATCGGTGATTTGGTACAAAAAACAGAATCTGAAATGCTCAGAACACCAAACTTTGGTCGTAAATCTTTAAATGAAATTAAAGAATTATTGTCCGGTATGGATTTGCATTTGGGTATGCAGGTAGAAGGGTGGCCACCAGAAGATTTGGAAGTGCTGTCCGCTACACTGGAGTCTGAAAGTTAAAAAAATCGCCGGAGATGGTCTCCGGCGTCCAATCTTTGCATTGCCTGACGGGTGTGGATGATTGGCTGATTTAATCGACTTTGCGTGTTCAAGGTCTAACAACGAAAGGAAAATAAAATGCGTCACGGTTTTAAAAAAAGAACTTTAAATAAAAAAATCGCCCATAGACGTGCTATGTTTGCAAATATGGCCGTTTCTTTGGTGAAACATGAACAAATCAAAACAACCTTGCCGAAAGCCAAGGAATTGCGTCCTATCTTTGAAAAGTTAGTGACAAAAGGTAAAGAAAATACACTCCATATCCGGCGTCAGTTATTATCTTTCCTGCGTGATGAAAAAGCTGTTGAAAAGATGTTGACAGTTTTGGGACCTCGTTATAAAGAACGTAATGGTGGTTATGTTCGTGTTTTAAAGGCTGGTTTCCGTTTTGGGGACTGTGCTCCGATGGCTATTATTGAATTAGTTGATCGCGATGTAACTGCTAAAGGTAAAGATTCCGGACAGGTTGTCGCTGTTGAAGCAGAAGAACCAGTTAAGGAAGAAGCTCCGAAAGCTAAAAAAACAAGAACAAAAAAAGAAGCTCCAAAAGCTGAATAGTTCTGAATAAATGAAAAAAAGTCCTGCCAGTTGGCGGGACTTTTTTGCTAGCTTAAATTAATAATAATCCAATTATTTGACTTGACAAGGTATTAAAAAGTGTATAGAGTGGGGATAAGTTGAAAGGAAAAAATGAAATGAAATGCCTTAAAAACAATTTTAAAGCCCTAAATAGGGGCACTTTGTACACACACACACACACACACACACACACATGTAAGGACTGAAGAGAAAAATATCTCCGAATCCGGTCGGAGTATGGTGGAAATGCTGGGCGTACTAGCGGTTGTTGGTGTGTTAAGTATAGGTGGGGTCGCCGGTTATAATTTGGGTATGGAAAAACAACGAGCCAATGAACTGTTGGAAGCAGCTATGCAACGGGCTTATACCGTATCGGTACAATTATTATCCGACAGACAGGCTTCTCTGGTAGAATTTAATCAAGA
>JAZLAQ010000010.1:0-29974 GCA_045613285.1 Alphaproteobacteria bacterium
CGCCAGTGTTCCCAGCATTTCCACCATACTCCGGCCGGATTCGGTTGTCGTTTGTTTATTTTGTATTGTATTTTTTATATTTTTATCCATTGTTTACTCCTTTATTTTATGCCTTTTGCGGTACACTATATGAAATCTAGACGGTCGTCTAGACTTCATATATTACCAACTTATTTAATTTTAAAAAATAAGTCAAGAAAAAAACAAAAAACAGCTTGTATTTCTGTCAATTTTTATTTTATGACATAAATTCATCAAAAATAGGCATACTATATTAAATCTAGACGACCGTCTAGATTTAATATAGTCATTTTGTGTATATCATACTGAAAAATATATACTATTATAAAGTTTTAAAATCATCGTTTTATATAAGAAAATGACCCGTTTTTAAATGATTTTTTAATTAAAAAAACTAAATACGGTAATGTTTTCCCTTTATCATGGCGAACATAGTTAAGCAATCTCATAAAAGGACACGGTGTTGAGGTTAAGAGATTACTTCGTCGTTATACTCCTCGTAATGACACTAAGCCACCAGTCATTGCGAGCCCGATAGGGCGTGGCAATCTTGTGAAAGAAAACACTAGGTGTCAAGAAATTACTTTGTCGTTGTACTCCTTGTAATGATGGTTGATGTTAAGAGATTACTTCGTCGTTATACGCCTCGTAATGATGGTTGAGGTTAAGAGATTACTTCGTCGTTATACTCCTCGTAATGACAGTTGAAGTTAAGAGATTACTTCGTCGTTATACGCCTCGTAATGATGGTTGATGTCAAGAGATTACTTCGTTGTTATACTCCTCGTAATGACAGTTGAAGTTAAGAAATTACTTCGTTGTTATACACCTCGTAATGACACTAAGCCCCCAGTCATTGCGAACGCAGTGAAGCGATCTATTGAGAGATTGCCACGAGCTGATGCCCTCGCAATGACAGAAAATGTCAAGAGATTACTTCGTCGTTATACGCCTCGTAATGACGGTTGATGTTAAGTATGTATGGTACTTTATCAAGGACTTCAACAGTCGTTGTACGCCTTGTAATGGCGATTGAATTGTTAGTATTCTTTTTTTTAATTTCTTTAATTTTAATTCAAATGGTTAGGTGATAAATCTATATAATAAATATCCGGTTGTACGGATTTTATACAGTGGAAAAAAATAATAAATAAAAATATATGAGGCTGTTTTTTTACAAAGTTTTTTGTGAAATTTAGTTTTATTTTTTTGTTTGTATTAAAAAATAGGGAGGATGTAAAAACATCTTCCCCTTTGTTATAGGAAAAAAGAAAGTCTATTTCTTTTTTGTTCCGCAACCGCATCCTGGCATGGTGAATCCCCCTCCTTTCCTGTTGCTAAAATAAAACATAATTTTAAAAAATACTCTTGTCAAGTGAAAATGATTTTTGTATACTGTCTTGTATGAAAAAGATTCTTATTTTAAGTTTATTGTTTCTCTTGGAAGCCTGTACACATCGGCACCCTTTGAGTCATATGCAGTTTCAAACAATGATAGTGCCGCCTTACGTTGTGGCGGGTTGGTATAAAATTACGCAGGTGGGGAACCCTTTAAAGGTCTATATTGAAGGGGATGGACATGCTTTTGATGTAGATGGTTTACCAACAGATAATCCGACGCCTAAAGGAAATTTTATGCGTGAGTTGGCCGGTGATGATCCGTCTCCGAATGTGGCTTATTTGGGGCGCCCCTGTCAGTACTTGCAAACCAGTGCTTGTTCAGAAAAAGATTGGACATCGGGTCGTTTTTCAGAGCAAATTATTACCAGTATGGATAACGCAGTTGGACAGTTGATGAAAAAAGCTAAAACGAATCAGGTTATCCTGGTTGGGTTTTCAGGTGGGGCTCAGGTGGCGGGGCTTGTCGCCGTTCGTCATCCGGAACGGGTTAAGAAATTGATAACTATCGCTGGTGTACTAGATCATGAAGCGTGGACAACTTATCACGGTGATATGCCGTTGAACGAATCACTGAATCTGGGGGATAAAAAGGAAGTTTTACAAACTTTGAATCGGGTGCATTACGCCGGTGGTAAGGATAATGTAGTACCAGTATCTTTGCTACAGGAATTTGATCCGGATTTTGTGGTTGTTGTGCCAAAAGCCGGACACGGTACAGGATTTTCCGATGTGTCAAATTTAATTTATGAGGTTCAATAATGGCAGAAGTATGGCTTTTAACAGATGATCGGGCAGGGAATGTCAATCAGTTATTAGGAATCGCAGAAGCATTAGGATATTCCTTTGAACGCAAGGAAATCAGGTATAATAAATGGGTGAAATTACCGAATTTTATTCGTGGCAAAAGTTTATTGGGCTTGGATTTAAAAACAGTAGAAAATATCAAAGAACCTTGGCCTGATTTTGTTTTGAGTGCCGGTCGGCGTTCTTTTCCTGTAGCCCGTTATATCCGAAAAATGTCCGGTAATCGGACAAAAATTATTCAGTTGATGAATCCGGGAATGGCTGGATTCTTAGAAGCGGATTTGGTTGTTTTGCCTGCCCACGATACGCACGCTAAATCACAAAAAAATGTCTTGGTTGTTACGGGAACACCTCATCGTGTTTCACGTGGCCGACTGCTTGAAGAAAAACAAGTTTGGGAAAAGGTTTTTAGTGGTTATGCCAAAAAAAGAATATCCGTTATCGTTGGTGGTGCTACTAAAAACAATCCGTTTACACCTGAAATGGCTTCAGAATTGGCCAAGGGAGTACGGGCTTTGGAACCGATGTCCGTTTTGGTTACGACATCCCGCAGAACACCGGCAGAGGTTGTTCAAGTTTTAAAACGGGAACTGCCAAAACCTTGTTATTTTTACTGCTACGGGGACAGGGGTGATAATCCGTACTTTGGTTTGTTGGCTTGTGCCGATGAAATCGTTGTAACGGGAGATTCTATGTCTATGTGTTCTGAATGTTGTGCAACCGGTGTACCGGTTTCTATTTTCGCCCCCGATAAAATGATGAGTGTCAAGCATAAAAGATTCCATCAGACACTTTATCGGGATGGGTATGCCGTTCCTTTGGGTGTGCCGGTGAAAATGCCAAAAGGGACGCTTAATCCGGCCTTTGAAATCGCTGAAAAAATAAAGGGATTACGGTAATGGCAGATAAAAAAGTACAACTTTGGCGTGGGGATTGCTTTGAAAAAATGAAAAAAATCCCTGATGGAACGGTAGATCTTATTTTGTGCGATCCGCCTTATAATCTGGCTAATTACAGCACCGGAAATATGACATTCGGATGGCGTGGTGAGGTTAATAACGATGTTGCTGATTGGGATAAAAAAGAATTGAATCCAGCAGATTTATTATCTGAATTTAAACGAGTTTTGGCTCCAAAAGGGAATATATTTATCTTTTGTAGTTATAATCTGTTGGGGAAATTTCATGAAGTCTTTAATTCCGAATTTGATACTTTCCAGTTTATGGTTTGGCATAAAACAAATCCGATACCCTGTATTCGAAAAGCTTCTTTTCTGAATAGTTGTGAGTTGATTGTCTGTCTATGGAATAGGGGGCATACGTGGAATTTTTCTAAGCAAAATGAAATGCATAATTTTATTGAAGCACCAATTTGTGCCGGTAAAGAACGATGTCAAAATCCCAAACATCCGACGCAAAAACCGTTGAGTGTTTTGGAACATATTATCAAAATTGCCAGTAATCCGAATGATATTGTGTTGGATATGTTTATGGGTGTGGGCTCTACCGGTGTGGCAGCCTTGAAAAATAATCGGCGGTTTATTGGGATAGAATTAGATGAAAAATATTTTAAAGCTGCTCAAAAAAGAATAAAAGAATTGAAAAAAAATTGATTTTATTCTTGCGTTAGTGTGTGTTTTTTGCTATCATACCCTGAAAAGTGTGTTTGAAAGGGATTTTTGAATAATGAAAAAACAATTAATTACCAGTGCTTTACCTTATGTGAACGGACTGCCCCACTTGGGACATTTGGTCGGATGTTTGTTGCCGGCGGATGTATTTGCCCGTTATCAACGCCAAAAAGGGGCGGATGTGTTGTTTATCTGTGGTACGGATGAACACGGAACGCCTTCTGAAGTCGGGGCATCTAAAGAAAATATGCCGGTGGATGCTTATTGCAAAAAATATCACGATCAGCATGTAAAAATGTATCAAGGGTTTAATTTGTCTTTTGATTATTTCGGGCGTACCAGCTCGGAACAAAATAAAGAAATGACTTATCGTATTTTTCATGCTTTGGATAAAAACGGTTTAATTGAAGAACGGAATACTAAGCAGGTTTATTCTCCCGATGATGGGCGTTATTTACCGGATAGTTATGTCTTGGGGACTTGTCCGCATTGTGGGTATGATAAAGCCAAAGGGGATCAATGTGAAAATTGCACAAAAATTCTGGATCCCACAGATTTAATCAATCCTAGAAGTGCTTTGTCCGGTAGTGATAAAATTGAAATCAGAGAAACAAAACATTTATTCTTGAATCTGCCAAAAGTAGAAGAAGAATTAAAACAATGGATTGAAACAAAAAAAGGTATCTGGCCGGATATTGCCTATTCGGTTGCTAAAAAATGGTTGAAAGAAGGCTTGCAATCCCGTGGAATTACACGTGATTTAAAGTGGGGATTTGCGGTTCCTAAAGAAGGTTTTGAAGATAAAGTGTTCTATGTTTGGTTTGATGCCCCTATCGGTTATATCGGCATTACAAAGCAATGGTCAGATGAAAATCCGGCAGAACGAAATTGGGAAAATTGGTGGTTGAATCCCGAAAACGTGCAATATACCGAATTTATGGGGAAAGATAATATTCCGTTCCATACAATCAGTTTTCCAGCAACATTACGAGGAACAGGTGAACCTTGGACAACGGTTTCTTTCCTGAAAGGAATGAATTATTTGAATTTTGCCGGCGGTAAGTTTTCTAAATCTTCCCATCGGGGAATATTTATGGATGATGCTTTGGTGGAATTTCCGGCTGATTATTGGCGGTATTGGTTGATGGCAAATGCTCCTGAATCGGATGATACATCCTTTACATTTGATTATTTTGCAATGGTTATCAACAAAGATTTGAATGATGTTTTAGGTAACTTTATCAATCGGGTAATGAAAATGACCGAAAAGAATTTTGGGTGTGTAGTACCCCCTAAAGGAACAATTACCGAAACAGAAAAAGAGTTGTACGCTTCATTGGATAACCTAAAAGCAGAATATACGAAGTATATGGATGCTTTGGAATTTAGAAAAGCTATGGCTGTCTTGCGTGAAATATGGGTCAGTGGGAATAATTATATTGCCAAGACAGAACCTTGGAAAGTGGTTAAAGAAAATAAAGAATATGCCGGTACAATTTTGAATACGGCATGGAATATGGTGTATCTGTTTGCTGATCTAATGGCTCCGATTATGCCGGAAACTGCCGAAAAAATTAAAAATATTTTAAATGCTGAAGCTGTTTTTGTTTGGCCGACTGAAAATGCGGAGGCTTTATTAAATCGAATCGATGGAAATCAGTCGTTTAATGCGTCAGAACCTTTATTCCAAAAAATATTGCCGGAAAAAATTGAAGAATTAAAAATAAAATATAAAGAAACAGAGGGGTAATTTTGATGGCACGGGCAACACGTCGGAATTTAAATAATATTTTATTCTCCATTTTTTGGTGGTTTGTTCAAAAACTTTCACCTAAAAGTGGGGAGAAATTATTGTACTGGGGGTTAAAATCCGGTGCGTTTCCAAATACGGCCCGTCGGGATCCGATGTTGGCAACCCGAGTTATGGATATGGATTTTAAATCTCCTATCGGTATTGGGGCAGGTTTTGATAAACAAACAGGTGTTATTGATGATTTGATTTTTATGGGGGCAGGTTTTGGTGAATTTGGTCCGTATACTTTGGAACACGAATCCCCTACAACCGAACAGTATTATTTACCCCGAGATAAAGCTATTGTTACACAGAGTTTGGGATATAAAAATATCGGTGTTTTGAATGTTATTCCGACATTGATAAACAGACGTTATTTGCCTAATACGATTGGTATTAATTTAACAATTACATCCGAATTTGAAGGGGAAAATGTCAAACAAGGGCGATTGATGAGTTATGCTGAAGAATTTGCTATTATGGTACGAAAAGTAGCTCCTTACTGTGATGTTATTACGTTGGATTTTTCTCATCCGGAAGTGGAATTGTCACATTTTTTAGTTGACCGATCTACTATCGTTCCAATGTTGAAGGATTTAAAGCGTGTTATCGGAGAAGTTGCTCCGATACAGCAACCGAAGTTATTGATTAAGATTCCGATGAGTTTGACTCAGATGGAAATTCCGATGGTTTGTCAGAATTTAGTGGAAGCTGAGGTAGATGCCGTTGTTGTTGGTGGGGCTATTTCTTTGTCCCATACGAAGGTTCATTTAAGTAAATCTTATTCAGTAGGTATGTTATCTGGTGCACCTGTTAAGAAATATGTGACAGAGTTAATTAGTAAAGTTCATCAATTTACAAAAGGAGCTATTCCTATTGTTGCCTGTGGAGGAGTTTTTTCGGGGCAGGATGCTTACGAACATATTGCTGCAGGTGCTTCTTTGGTTCAAATCGCAACAGTTATACGTTTTGAAGGCCCTGGAGCCGTAACCCGTATCAATCGTGAATTAGCTATGGTGTTGCGTAGTAAGGGATTGTCATCTGTTTCCGAAGCCGTTGGTGTTGATTTCTATTAAAATAGGTAAGAATAACGGATTACGAAAATATGCCGGCAAAAAAATGTTTTTTTGTTGACAAATTATTATCTTTTTGATACAGTGTTAAGGATTTCCCCTTTTATCGGGATTATCAAATTTATTTACGAAAGGATCCTAATGACACAAGCAACGGCTTTGTCTTTACTCTATTCAAAAAATTCCCTGTCTATGTATCTGACCGAAATCAATAAGTTTCCAATGTTAGATGCCGATAAAGAGTATATGTTGGCAAAACGATATCAGGAAACAGGTGATTTGGCGGCAGCTCATGAGTTAACAACATCCCATTTGCGGTTAGCAGCAAAAGTGGCATTGTCTTTCAGACATTACGGCTTAGCTTTGGCTGATTTGATATCAGAAGCCAATATTGGTTTAATGCAGGCAATTAAAAAATTTGATCCGGATAAAGGATTCCGGTTGGCAACCTATGCTATCTGGTGGATTAAAGCGTCTGTTTCAGAATTTATTTTAAAGTCTTGGTCTTTGGTTAAAATCGGAACAGTAGCAACGCAAAAACGTTTATTTTATAATCTGCATAAAATTAAATCTCGTTTGGGTTTGTATGAAGAGACTGCTTTAAATGAGGAAACGGCAGAGCATATATCGAAGGTTCTGGGTGTCTCTAAAAAGGACGTTTTGGAAATGGAACAACGTTTAAATGGCGATTCTTCTTTAAATACGAAATTATCAGAAGATTCTTCAGTCAACAGACAAGATATGTTGGTAGATGAAACCGAATCTGTTGAAGATAAACTGGGAATGCATCAAGACCTGTCGTTAAAAAAGAAATTACTGATGGAGGCATTATCATCTTTATCTGAGCGGGAACAGGAAATTGTAAAACGGCGTTTTCTGTCAGAAAATCCGGAAACATTGGAATGTTTGGGCGAATTATTCGGAATTAGTCGGGAACGGGTGCGTCAAATAGAAACAAAAGCTTTCGAAAAAATGAGTCGTCATGTGAAAGCGGCTGCTCAAAAGTTTATCCTTTGATTTTTTATAGGACGATTTACTTTTTAATTAAAAAGAGGTGAGTTTTGAAGCAGATAGTAAAGAACTGCCCCTAAAATTACAGACATAATTAAAATGTGTTCACGTTTGGAAAACATAAAGAACTCCTTTGTTTTTCTAATTCTAGTTTAAAAATAAAAAAAATGCTAGTAATTTTTTACGAAATAATATAATATAGTGAATTATGACTAAACAAGAATTGACAATTTATCCTTTATCCGATTTTGACGGCTTGCGTCGGGCTGGTCGTCTGGCGGCTGAAACCTTGGACTATATTACGGAATTTGTTGTTCCGGGGGTAACAACTGGGGCATTAGATGATTTATTGGAAGCTTTTATGCGTGCCGGTGGTGGTATTCCGGCTAATATTGGTTATCATGGTTTCCCGAAGGCTAGTTGTATTTCACCCAACCATGTTGTGTGTCATGGTATTCCGTCAGAAAAAAAAGTTTTACAGGAAGGTGATATCATCAATATTGATATTACCGTTATTTTGGATGGTTGGTATGGCGATACATCGCGTATGTATTATGTGGGAAAACCTTCTGTAAAAGCACGTCGGTTGGTGGAAACAACCTATGATACTATGATGGCCGGTATTCGGATGGCAAAACCGAACATGACATTAGGGGATATTGGTCATGCTATGCAGGAAACTGCCTTTGCCAAAGGATATTCCGTTGTGGAAGATTATTGTGGGCATGGTATCGGACGGGTGTATCACAGTATGCCGAATGTTTTAAATTATGGTATTCCAGGGCAGGGTGTAAAATTGGTTCCCGGACTTGTTTTTACGGTGGAACCAATGGTCAATGTCGGGAGGTCTGATACCGTTGTCTTGTCAGATGGTTGGACAGTTATTACAAAAGACAGAACACTATCTGCACAATTTGAACACACAATTGGTATTACACCGGATGGGTGTGAAATTTTTACTTTGTCTCCAAAAGGATATACTAAGCCACCTTATTAAAATGCAAAAAAATAATTTAACATATGTTGGACATCGGGAAAGAGCTCAAGATAAATTATTAAAAACTGAAAATCTTGATTCATTGGCTGATTATGAACTTTTGGAGTTAATTTTGATGAAATCAATTCCAAGAAGAGATGTTAAACCGTTAGCAAAAGAAATGTTGGCTTATTTTGGATGTATCGGAAAAGTTTTAACGGCTTCTGCTGATGAGTTGGTTCAATTCCCCTATGTTAAGAATTCAACTGTTTCTTTATTTAAGTTAATTACAGAATCCAATCGAAGATTATTGGAAACAAATTTAAAAGAAGCCCCTGTTTTGAAAGCATGGGATACTTTATTGGATTATTGTTGTCTGACCTTACAATATGAAAGAATTGAACGATGTATGGTTTTATATCTGGATGCACAATATCGTTTATTGCGTCGGGAAATAAAACAAAACGGAACCATTGACCGTGTGGCAGTATATCCCCGTGAAATCGTCAAACAAGCATTGTTATATGGAGCTGCATCTGTCGTCGTTGTCCACAATCATCCATCGGGATGGGTGGAACCGTCTGAATCAGATTTTAAGCTAACAACCGAAATTTATCATGCTTTAGATTCGGTTCGGATACAGCTAGTAGATCACCTGATTATCGGTGAAGGACGTCGTATTTACTCTTTCGGAGCGAACGGCCATTTAACCGTTGCCCCAAAACATTCATCAAAATTACCTAAGTAAGTTTTCCGCAACAGTGTTTATACTTTTTGCCTGAACCACAAGGACAAGGAGCATTGCGTGAAATATTTTTCGGTTGTTCTGATCCCGATGGTTGTTGATTTGTTTCCGAAGTTGTTTTTGATTCTGCTGGTTTTAATTGAAAATCAGCGTAGGCCAATAAGCGGATAACCCGTTCACGTACACGAGATAGTAATCCTTCAAACAAAATAAAGGCTTCTTGTTTATAGGCATTGAGTGGATTTTGTTGTCCATAACCGCGTAAACCGATAGAGCTCTTTAAGAAATCCAATGTTTGTAAATGTTCCCGCCAGCATTGGTCGATGGATTGAATGACAATACCCCGTTTAATATCATTCTTGATATCATCAGGCAGAATCATCATTTTATTATCTACTTCTTTCTTTGACATATCACACAGGCGTTCTATCATCGTTTCAGGAGTTATCCCCGGTTCGGATATCCATGATTTGAATGGAATATCCAGTGCCAATAATTTTGCCGTTTCACGATATAAATCATCAGCATTCCAATCCTCGGGAGCTGATTTATCCGGTGCAATACCATAAACCAGATTTTGTACACAATCTTCCCGCATACCGTTGATAACTTCATCAATGTTGGTTGTTCCCATCAACTCACGTCGTTGTTCATAAATGACTTTACGTTGATCGTTCATAACACCGTCATATTCTAATAAGGTTTTACGGGCATCAAAATGGAAGCCTTCCACTTTTTCTTGGGCTTTAGCTATGGCTTTGCTAATCCATGGATGAACGATAGCCTGACCTTGGGACATACCCATTGTTTTTAAGATATTACCGATTCGTTCGGAACCAAAAATACGCATTAAATCATCATCTAAAGAAACGTAGAATTTACTGATACCAGGATCTCCTTGACGACCGGAACGTCCCCGTAATTGGTTATCAATTCGACGACTTTCATGACGTTCTGACCCTAATACATAAAGCCCACCTGCCTGAAGGACAATTTCTTTATTTTTGGCAATTTCTGCCTTAACTTTTTCAATCAAAGTTTCTTCTGAATCATATTTGTTTTTTTCTCTTTCTTCTGCCAGTTGTAATTCAAAATTTCCGCCTAATTGAATATCCGTTCCCCGACCGGCCATATTTGTTGCAATCGTAACAGCGCCAGGACGACCTGCCTGAGCCACGATTTGTGCTTCCTGTTCATGATATTTGGCATTTAACACATTAAATGGGAAATTGGCTTTTTTCTTTAATAATTCTGCCAAAATTTCCGATTTTTCAATAGAAGTTGTTCCGATTAAAATCGGTTGTTGACGATTATGGGCAGCGATAATTTCATTGATAATAGCATCGTACTTTTCAGCGGCTGTTCTGTAAATTTCATCATCTTTGTCAATTCTGCCGGATGGTTTATTTGGTGGAATGGCAATGACATCCAAATGATAAATGTTATCAAATTCGCCAGCTTCTGTCATGGCTGTTCCCGTCATACCGGCTAATTTCGGATAGAGTCGGAAATAGTTTTGGAATGTAATGGAAGCAACCGTTTGATTTTCGGCCTGAATAGTAACATTTTCTTTGGCTTCTAAGGCTTGATGTAAACCGTTAGAATACCGACGGCCATCCATGATACGACCCGTAAATTCATCAATAATCATTACTTTGTCGTCTTTGACAATATAGTCTACATTCCGTGTGAATAAAGTATGTGCTCGCAAAGCCTGTTCCACAAAGTGAACAAACGGAATATTTTCGGTTTCATATAAACTGCCCTGCATTAAACCGGTGGCAGTGAGTTTATCTTCAATAAATTCAATGCCGGCTTCTGTTAAAGTGACGGTTTTTCTTTTTTCGTTTTTTTCATAATGTTCAGGTTGAATATTTGCCATCAATTTATCCACCGAACGATATTTATCCGAGGAATCTTCTGCTTGACCGGAAATAATCAGTGGTGTACGGGCTTCATCAATTAAAATGGAGTCAACTTCATCAACAATAGCGTAATAAAACGGACGTTGTACCATTGCTTTTTCAGATAAACGCATATTGTCCCGCAGATAATCAAAACCCAATTCGTTATTTGTGGCATAGGTAATATCGTTTCGGTATACTTCCCGTCGTTCAGTATCATTCAGTTCGTGTGTCAGACAGCCGACGGTTAAACCTAAAAAGCGATAAATTTGCCCCATCCATTCGCTGTCCCGTTTGGCTAAATAATCATTGACGGTAACAACGTGGACCCCTTTTCCTGTTAAAGCGTTTAAGTAGACAGGTAAAGTAGCAACTAAAGTTTTTCCTTCACCGGTTCTCATTTCGGATATTTTACCGTTATGCAAAACAATTCCACCCAACAACTGAACATCAAACGGACGCAATCCCAGAGTTCTTTTAGATGCTTCCCGAACGGTTGCAAAGGCTTCTGGTAATAAATCATCCAGTGTTTCTCCTTGGGATAAACGGTTTTTAAATTCAGTTGTTTTAGCCTTTAATTCATCGTCTGACAATTTTTCAAAATCAGGTTCCAATGTATTGATTTTTGCAATTGTTTTTGTAAATTTTTTCAAATAACGTTCGTTAGCAGATCCAAATAAATTTTTAAGTTTCATGTTGTTCCTTTTCTAGACTTTTGTCGTGATTAAAATTATATGTAATGAAATAGGGTATTTTTTCAAAAAAGTCAAGGAAACTTGTATGTTTTGTTAAAGAAATTGTGTTTTTGTGACTGATTATTATATAAATGCAAAAATAAAATGGTTTTTTGCTTGACTCTTTCGTGAAAAAAGTCTAAAAAAAAGAAAGGTTATTTTGAAAAAAAAGGAGATTAAAAATGGGAATTCCAACAAAAAACAAGTCTGTTATCGCGTGGGTAAATGCAATTGCTGAATTGACAAAACCGGATGCTGTTTATTGGTGTGATGGTTCAGATAAGGAAAATAAAGCACTTTGTGACGGATTGGTTCGTAGTGGTACTTTTATTAAATTAAATCCTAAAAAACGGCCAAACAGTTATTTGGCCCGTTCTAATCCTAAAGATGTTGCCCGTGTGGAAGCCCGTACTTTTATTTGCTCCGAAAAAGAAGAAGATGCCGGTCCGACAAATAATTGGGCTGATCCTAAAAAAATGAAAAAAACTTTAAACGGTTTGATGAAAGGATGTATGAAAGGGCGTATTATGTACGTCATTCCGTTTTCAATGGGACCTTTGGGATCACCGATTTCTAAAATTGGAATTGAAATTACGGATTCAGCTTATGTGGTGGCTAATATGCGTATTATGACCCGTATGGGAAAGGATGTCTGGAAATATTTAAAAGGGGATAACTTTGTTAAATGTTTTCATTCAGTTGGTGCACCATTGAAAAAAGGGGAAAAAGATGTGGCTTGGCCCTGCAATCCGGATAATACATATATTACGCACTTTCCGGAAACACGTGAAATTATTTCATTTGGTTCGGGATACGGTGGTAATGCTTTATTGGGTAAAAAATGTCTGGCTTTGCGGATTGCCAGTACGATGGCGCGTGATGAAGGTTGGTTGGCAGAACATATGTTGATTGTTGGTCTGGAAAATAAAAAACAAAAATTAAAGGCCTATGTAGCGGCTGCCTTTCCAAGCGCTTGTGGTAAAACAAATATGGCAATGTTGATACCGCCGAAAGCTATGGCTGATTGGAAAGTGTCTACGGTTGGGGATGATATCGCTTGGATTAAGCCGGCAAAAGACGGACGCTTGTATGCGATTAACCCAGAAGCCGGTTTCTTTGGAGTGGCACCCGGGACAAGTTTAAAAACAAATAAAAATGCTATTGAATCTTGTCGTAAAAATACAATCTTTACAAATGTTGCTTTGACGGATGACGGTGATGTTTGGTGGGAAGGATTAACAGATACACCGCCTAAACATTTGATTGATTGGCAGGGAAATGATTGGACTCCTGATTGTGGTCGACCGGCGGCACATCCAAACTCTCGGTTTACAGCACCAGCAGGGCAATGCCCGACAATTGACAAGGACTGGGAAAATCCTGCCGGTGTTCCGATTTCTGCCTTTATATTCGGTGGACGCTTGGCCACAAACACACCATTGGTTTATCAAGCTTTTGACTGGTCTCATGGTGTTTTCTTGGCCAGTACAATGGGGTCAGAAAAAACCGCTGCTGCAGAAGGAAAAATGGGCGAAATCAGACGTGATCCGTTTGCTATGTTGCCGTTTTGTGGGTATCATATGGGGGATTATTGGAATCACTGGTTGAGTTTAGTGAAAAATGTTAAATACTTGCCGGCTGTTTTTCGTGTAAATTGGTTCCGGAAAGATAAAAAAGGGAACTTTATGTGGCCTGGTTTTGGTGAAAATATGCGTGTCTTGGAATGGATTGTAAAACGAACCGTTGGACAGGCAAGCGCTGTAGAAACGGCTTTGGGATGGATGCCTGAATATAAAGATTTAAATTGGAAAGGTTTGAAATTAACAGATAAACAATTTGATGATTTGATGGCTGTTGATACAACATTGGCACGTCAGGATGTTATCTCTATATCAGAACATTTTGAACAGTTCAGAAATGGAGAACGATTACCTTTGGAATTAGATGCTGAATTGATTCTGTTGGAAAAAAGATTGGAAAAGCGGTCTTAAAATCAGTCAGGTTAAGTGTTATGGTTCAAAGTAAACTTCCTAAAAAAAATAAACGGTATACGGTTGTTGTAGAAACGGTGTTTGCTTTGAACGAAACACAACAGAGTAAACTGCATGAAAAATTGAAGGAAGTTTTAGAATCTGAACGGGTTACGGTTAAGTTTTCCATCAATCCCAAATTGTTAGGGGGGATGACGTTACAAATTAATTCCCGGTTAGTTGATTTGTCTGTCGTCGGGCAATTAAAACAGTTTCAGTCAGAGTTGAAAGAAGAAAAAACAAACACGTTGAATTTGGACAAGATTAAACAATTGTTTTTACAAAAAGTTACTTCTTTTGAAGGGAAACCAATTTTATCTGAAGTTGGCAAGGTTCTATCCGTTTCAGATGGTATTGCCCGTGTTTCCGGTTTGGATACTTTGATTGCCGGAGAGAGAGTTGAATTTGAATCTGGTGCGGAAGGAATAGCTTTTAATTTAAATGCGCAGACAACGGATGTTGTCATTTTGGAAAATGCTGATACTATTCGGGAAGGTGATGAAGCATACTGTACCGGAAAATCCAATATGATCCCTGTAGGCATGTCTTTATTGGGACGTGTTGTTAATCCTTTGGGACGGGCATTAGATAATAAGGAAAACCTAAAAAATACGGAGCAGTATCCGGTTTTTGCTTCGGCCCCAGGAATTATTGTCAGGGATAAAGTTAAAACACCGATACAAACGGGAATTAAAGCCATTGATGCATTGGTACCTATCGGACGGGGACAAAGAGAACTGATTATCGGGGACAGACAAACCGGAAAAACAACGTTGATATTGGATACGATTATCAATCAGCGAACTTTGAATGAAAAAGCAATAACCCTTCAGGATAAATTGTTTTGTGTTTATGTTGCTATCGGTCAAAAACAATCAACGGTTCGAGATGTTGTACAGATATTACAAAAACATGGAGCTATGGATTATACAGTTGTTGTATCAGCGACGGCTTCTGATAGTGCAGCAATGCAATATCTGGCACCCTATGCGGGATGTGCTATCGGGGAATATTTCCGAAATAACGGAATGCATGCAGTCGTTTTTTATGACGATTTATCTAAACATGCCGTTGCGTATCGTGAAATATCTTTATTGCTGAAAAGACCGGCTGGTCGGGAAGCTTACCCCGGGGATGTTTTTTATTTACATTCTCGTTTATTGGAGCGGTCCGCACAACTGAATTCTGAACAGGGTGGTGGATCTTTAACGGCAATACCGGTTATCGAGACACAGGAAGGTGATGTGTCTGCCTATATCCCAACAAATGTTATTTCTATTACGGATGGACAGATATTTTTGGAAAGTTCTTTATTTCATCAAGGTGTTCGGCCGGCTGTCAATGTTGGGTTATCTGTCAGTCGTGTCGGATCGGCGGCTCAAAGTCCGTTGATGAAACAGGTGTCGTCTTCTTTAAAATTAGAATTGTCGCAATATCGGGAAGTTTTGGGATTTGCTCAGTTGTCTTCTGATTTGGATACAGCAACGCAGGCTTTACTCAATCGTGGTAGTCGATTGACTGAGGTCATGAAACAGACTCCTTATCATCCATTAAGTTTGTCGCAGGAAATTTTATCTTTGTATGTTGGTGTAAAAGGATATCTGGATGATATACCGGTTCAACGGATTTCTGAATTTTTAAAAGGTTTGTTGATTCAGTTTAAAATACAGAGTATAGGATTATCATCTGAATTGGATAAAGGAACTCTTTTATCTTCTGAAAATGAACGGGAGTTGGATGCTTTTATTCAAAAATATATTTCTCATTTTTTTGAGGCGAAGCAGTTGTTATGAGTTCTTTGAAAAAAATCAGTGACAGAATTGCATCCGTTCAAGCAACGCGTCAAATTACATCATCGATGAAAATGGTGGCTGTGTCCCGTTTAAAAAAAAAGCATGAAGCTTTCCTGAAAACAGTGCCTTTTGCAGATGAAATCAATCGTGTTGTTCGGCGGTTAGTTCGATCTGTCAAAATGAGACAAACAGAAAATAACGATATTAAACTGCCTTTATTCTTTGAAGGAAATGGAAAAGATCAGCATTATATGGTTGTTGTGATAACTTCGGATGAAGGATTATCCGGTCAGGCATCCTTGCAGGTTGTGCAAAAAGCTAAAGAATTAATTGATTATTTGACGAAAAAAAATAAAGATATCCAGATTTTTTGTTATGGAACGCAGGGGGCCGATATTTTAAAACGCTTTTATCCGCAAAAAGAGGTATTGGTCTTTAAACAAAAAAATGCTGAAAAATATGATGATTACAAACATGCTGAAAAATTTGCACATCGGGTTATTCGGGCTTTTCAACAGGAACGATTTGATGTTTGTTTGACTGTTTATAATCAATTTAAATCTGTTGTTTTTCAAAAACCGATTATAGAACAGATGATGCCGACGCAAATATTTCTACGGGAAAATCCATGGGAGTTTTTATTGACTCAAAAAGAACGGGATTATCATAAAAAAGATGTTCTGGGTGAAAAAAAAGTAGCATTAAAAAAAAGTTCTTTTTTGAGTGCCATCGGTGGTGTAGAAATGTTACCTTCTTTGGATAAGGTTATTTTTAAAACTGACTTGAATTCGGGAAAACGCTCTCCCTATCTTTATGATTATGAACCGATGGATTTAGAATTACTGAATCAGATTTTTTTTCCGTATTTGACGGCTTATATTTATCGGGTTTTATTGGAATCTCAGGTGTCGGATAATGCTTCACGATTGATGGCTATGGATAATGCAACCCGTAACGCCGGTGATATGTTAGAGCGGTTACAGAAAGATTACCGTCGTAGTCGTCAAACCAGAATCACAACTGATATAGCCGAAGTATCCGGTGGACAATTTCAGGAGGCTTTTATATGACAAAAAAAAAGATAGGTAAAATTTATCAAATACGTGGGTCCGTTGTTGATGTTATTTTTCCGGAGGGTGATATGCCTCGTATTTTTGATGCATGTTTAACTAAACGGCAAGATCAAGAATTAGTTTTGGAAGTGGAACAGTTATTGTCTGGTAATATTGCCAGATGTTTAGCGATGGATGATACGGATGGATTGGCACGTGGACAGGATGTTATCAATACCGGTAAGCCGATACAGGTTCCTGTTGGTATTGGAACATTAGGGCGGATAATGAATGTTATCGGAAGACCTTTGGACAATCGGGGAGATATTGAAGCAGAAGCATATAAAAGTATTCATCAAAATCCGCCGGAATTTACGGAACAGGCTTCAAATACCAAAATATTAGAAACTGGGATTAAAATTATTGATTTGATTTGTCCGTATCCCAAAGGGGGTAAAATAGGTTTATTTGGGGGTGCCGGTGTCGGAAAAACGATGATTATTATGGAACTCATCAATAATATTGCTAAAATACATGGTGGTTTTTCTGTCTTTACTGGTGTAGGAGAGCGGTCAAGAGAAGGTAATGATCTGTATCAGGAAATGGTTGAATCCGGGGTTATAGATTTAAAAGGAAATAAGTCAAAAGCATCCTTGGTTTTTGGACAAATGAATGAAGCCCCAGGTGCCAGAGCCAGAGTAGCTTTGACCGGATTGACCGTTGCCGAATATTTTAGAGATTATTTAGCACAAGATGTTTTGCTGTTTATCGATAATATTTTTCGTTTTACACAAGCCGGTTCAGAAGTTTCTTCTTTATTGGGAAGACAACCGTCTGCTGTTGGGTATCAACCGACTTTGGCAACGGATTTAGGGGCTTTACAGGAACGGATTACATCGACTAAGCGGGGGTCTATAACATCTGTTCAGGCAGTTTATGTGCCGGCAGATGATTTAACTGATCCGGCGCCAGCTACGACTTTTAGCCATTTGGATGCAACAACGGTTTTATCCCGTTCCATTGCCGAACAGGGATTGTATCCCGCCGTTGATCCGTTGGAATCAAGTTCTCGTTTGTTGACACCTGATTTTGTCGGACAGGAACATTATCAGGTTGCTTCCGAAGTAATACGGATTTTACAGGTTTATAAATCTTTACAGGATATTATTGCTATTTTAGGTGTTGATGAATTATCAGAAGAAGATAAAAAAGTTGTTGCCCGTGCCAGACGCTTACAGCGATTTTTGACGCAACCATTTTCAGTTGCTGAAACATTTACGGGAATAGAAGGAAAAACTATTCCTTTAAATGAAACAATAAAAGGGTGTTCGGCTATTGTTTCCGGTCAATGTGATGATTTGCCGGAACAAGCTTTCTTTATGGTTGGTACAATAGAAGAAGTTTTGCAAAAAGCAAAAAAATTAAATCAGACTGAGGTTCAAAATGGCTGAAGATTTAGGACCAAAAGAAGGTTGTCTGCGTGTCAAAATTGTATCTCCGACGGAAATTGTCTGGGATGGTGAGGCAGATTCAGTCCAAATTCCGACACCAGAAGGGATGAGAATGTTTATCCCCAAAAAAGCACCATTGATTTGTTTGTTGGCACAAGGAGATGTTGTTATCAACCGAGTAGGACACCCGCCTTTGAAATATAACATCACAAATGGTGTTTGTGAAATTCGTCGGGATATTTGTGCGATTTTAACTTATCAAACAGTATCTCATTTTTAAAATAGGAAAAGAGGAGATTTTTTTATGAGCCCTTTTAAAATTATTACAATATCCGGTATGTTGGGAAGTGGTAAATCAACAGTAGCTAAGTTGTTAGCGGAACGGTTAGGGTATGAGTATTATTCGACAGGAAATGCTCAACGGGAAATTGCCAAAAAAAGAGGTGTCACAACTTTGGAATTAAACCGTTTGGCTGGAACGGATACGTCAGTAGATAAAGAAATTGATGGTGTTTTCCAAAAGTTTAATGCTGTTCCGAACAAAAATGTTGTTATTGATTCTAGACTTGCTTTTTTCTTTGTGCCGAGTTCCATTAAAATAAAGTTAAATGTAGATGTTCGTGTTGCCGGTGAACGTATCTTTAATGATACAAAACGTACCGGCGAAAAAGAATATAATTCCGTTCAGGAATCCGTTAATGCTTTGTTAGATAGACGTACTTTGGAGGTGGAACGGTTTAAACGGATTTATCATGTGGATATTGATAACGACGAGAACTTTGATTATATTCTGGATACAACTTATAAAACACCGGAAGAAATTGTCAATCTGATTATTAAAAAATATAAGTTAAAGGCAAGCGGTAATAAATAAAATAAACATAACAGCCGGTGCCGTTAGACGTAAAGTCCATTTAAAATAAATTTTAAATAGTTTTGATTGATGTTTTTGGCTACCCAAACCGATATTTTGAATAAGTATATCTGATATTTTCCAACCCATAAACAAACAGCAGAAAAAGACCATTATCAACATGGTATAGGAACCTGTCAATTTGTCAGTAAAGGCAAACAAATCTTGACCTAAAATGGTAAAATCAACTGCTTTTGTAAAGGATATTAAAACAACAATACTGAATAAAACATTTAATGCCCCCATAGTTATGGTAGATTTTAAACGAGAATAGTGAAACTTGTCTATCATTAAACTGACAATGGCTTCATATATGGAAATTAAAGATGTTAAAGCGGCTAAAAACAAGAGAACAAAAAATAAAAACATTAAAAATGTACCGGCAGTCATTTTAGAAAAAATCAGAGGCAAGCTGATGAAACTGAGTGCCGGTCCTTGATTAGGTTCCAATCCGAAGGAAAAAACAGCCGGCAAAACGATTAAACCGGATAAAAAAGCGACTAATGTGTCCAAGAAAACGATCCATCTTGTTGATGATTTAATATTGCTGTTGGCAGATAAATAAGAACCATAAATAAAGGCAACTCCCATACCCAGTGAAAGGGAATAGACCGCTTGTCCGAAAGCAGCCAGCAATAAATCGGCAAATTGGGTGATTTGAAAACCAGCATCTGTAAAACCTGCCCGAGTCCAATCCGGTGTTAGGAAAAATAAAATACCTTTTCCTGAGTTAGGTAAAAAAATCATCCAAATGACCATAAAAATCAAAAGGAAAAACAAAATCGGCATTAACCAAAGGGAAACACGTTCTATCCCTTGTTTAACGCCTTTGATAATAATCAGAACGGTTAAGGTTATACAAAAAACACCCCAAAATAACTGTTGTGAAAAAGAAGATGTCAGTTTTTGAAATAAATGTTCATCTATGGGCATATCGGAAAAACCGAACAGTAAAAGACCTCCATTCCAAACATAAGATGCTGTCCAACCTAAAACAATAACATAAACAGCTGAAACCAATAAGGCGTTTATAAAACCGAGTCCGCCACCTATATATCCCCAAAAACGGGAAACAGAAATATTTGTCTTTTCCCCGACAACTCGGAATCCGTCAACCAGATTTGTTTGGGCAATACGTCCGAAAGTCAATTTTGCGGACAATAAAAAATAACCTAAAAAGATAACACAACAAAGATAGGTTAGTAAAAAAACACCACCTCCATATTGACCGGCCAGATATGGAAACCGCCAAATATTGCCAAGTCCAACCGCCGAGCCGGCCGTTGCTAGAATAAATCCTAATTTTGATCCCCAGTGTGTACGCATGGTAGCCTCCTATATTTCACGTATATTCTTTTGTTTGAATAATTTTTTAATTATTGGCGTTAGTATTCCTGAGACTATAAAAGCCCCTAAAAAACCGAAAAAGAAAGTTTCAGCAGATATGTTTAATTTCTTGGAAACGTAAATCCATGAAAGTGATAATATCCAAAATAAGAATAAAAATATTGTGGCGGATAAGATAAATAATAACATTGTACTGTATTGATTGAGACGAATAGTTTTTTCAACCATTTTATTTTGTGGGATGATAACCGTTTTTATTTCATCTTTTTCCAATTTATCGGATATTTGAAAATCGTATTTGATGGCGGTAATATATTGATGAACAGATATCAGTAAAAATAATGGCAAAAATATCGGGAAAAAAAGAGTCAAAATCGGATATATACATGCATTTCGGTAGGCTACATACATCTTGTCTTTTATTTTTTCCCGTTCTACAGGTGGTAGGTGTTGTGGATTTTTATCTCTAATAAAATGATTAAATATAAAAGATTTTATCTTAAGATGGCAGGATAACAGTGTTGGGTGGGATATTAGATACCGTTGCCCTTTTTGATAAAATTTTTCTAATGCTTTGTGCATTAATAGTTCAGAATAATGTTCTTTTAAATAGGTTGTTGCTTCGGATAAGCTTTGAACCCGGTGGTAATATGGAAGAGGAACTTCATCTGTACCAGGGCGGATAAATAAACCGGTTGCACCGATATTTTGAGCAAACAGCATATCTGATTCACCGTCACCGACAACTAATATGGTCTGTGGTATTTTTTGTCCGAAAATTTTATGGGCATAATCCAAACTGGGTTTTGCTGCTTTGTGTTCCTGAACACCGATAACTTTTTCAAAAAGGTGAGCTAAACCAAAACGGTTGACTTCTTCATCCAGAATTTCCTGATTCTTATTACTGGCAATAAACTGTCGGATTCCCTGTTTTTTAAAAAAAGATAGAATTTCGATTGTTTCCGGGAACAGTTGGATATCCTGACTGTATTCCTGATAAAGTTCTAAAAAACGATCCAGTTTTTGAGCCATATCCTGAGGATAAGTGTTATGCCAATATTGTCCAAAATGTGTTCCTATAACATTTGTGATTTGTTCTTCCGTCGGCTCGGGAACACCGGATTCATGTGCCAGTTGTTTGAGGGCCTTTGCAGCTGCCGGTCGTGTGTCTACCAGTGTGTTATCCCAATCCCATAAAATAATAAATCGTTCAGAATGTATCATCGTGTTGGTCCTCGAGTTTTTTTGCGTTGCAATTGTAACAGACGATTTTGTCTTTGCAGTTCCTGACGTTGGCTTAAACGGATTTTTTCGTTTTGTCTTTCCATTTCACGATGTTTTTTGTCATATTCATATACAACAGCCCGTACATTTCGAAGTAAGTCTTTGTCATGCGGTTGTTTATTAAATGTTTTTAAAAAACTGTCAACTAATTTAACATTTTGTAAAATGTTTTTCATCATTTCTTTTTCGGATTTATCCATAACCAAAAACAAATGCGTTAATAAAGTTTTTGTTTGTCGGGTAATCAGAGGAAAGCCTTCGGTATCAAATAAATCTTTAAAGGATTGAACTTCGGGAGAACCGATTTTATCTTTTTGTTCTTTTCGATTTCTTAAAATAGCCTCTTCAAAAGTTTCTTTGTTCCCGTCTGAATCATTTCCTAAAATAATTTGAACGCCTGTTTTTGAAATCAAGTCAACAAACATTTTCTGAAAACCATGATCCAGTTTTAAAAAGGCCTGTTTTGTTTCTTCTATGGTAAAGTGATCTGTAATGTAGGAATCAATAAAGGACAGACCGGTTTCCGTTATATTTTGGGAAATCCCCCGACATTTGGCACAACGAACAATTTTTTGGCTGAAATTTGCCCCCAAAAAAGTATCGTACTGTTCACAGTAGAAAGGCAGTGTGTTTGGCATAAAAGTACGCATCCCCAAAAACGGACAGTTTTGTGGGCATTCTAAATGTTCAGGTGGAAGTGTGTGTGGGTTAAAAGCCATTTTATACCTGTTTATAATCAATATCGGGTAGCTGTTGGAGAGCAGTCATCGTGTTCGGAGATAAAGCATATTTACCGGATAATGAAATTTCAACTTCATATCCGTTTGTTTGTAAAAGTAAAAAGACGCGGCTGCGACCTTCGGAATCCTGCGATAAAATTTGTTTCAGTTTTTCTATCACATCCGGATTTTGTGTTGTGATAATCAAAGTGGAAGCTGTTTTACTAATAACATCTGATAAATATTCAACGCCGTTTAAATTCATGCGGATTTCTTCTTCTTCCGGTTTTTTATCGGCGATAACAGTTAAAAGTAACGGTTGATTGGATTTTAATTTTTCACGATTGGCAAGCAAAGTATCTGAAAAACACATCATATCAAAAGAACCAGCTTTGTCTGTAACGCTGACAAAAGCAAACTTTTTGCCTGTTTTGCTCATTCGTTCACGAACAGAAGAGACAATTCCCGCCATTTGAACACGGGCTGTACCTGATAGTTTAACCATATCTGTAATATCGGCAGAAGAAACAACACGTAATCTTTCAAAAACAGAATCAAAACTGTCTAATGGATGGGCAGATAAATAAAATCCTAAAGTTTCTTTTTCCTGTTCCAATCTTTCTAAATGAGGCCAATCCGGATGGTTGTCTAGTTTTAACCGGTTGACGCTGGGATCTGAACCGAATAAGCCAATCTGATTACTGTTCCGGGAAGCGGTTTCGTCACCAGCAAAAGAAATCATTTTTTCAACATTATTATATAATTTTGCCCGATTTTTATCCAGCGAATCAAATGTGCCAGATCGTATCATGTTTTCTAAATAGCGTTTATTTAATGCAGCGACGTCTACCCGTTTAAGGAAGTCTTCTATAGATTTAAACGGACCGTTCTTTTCCCGTTCCGCCACAATAATCTTCATGCCACCTTCGCCGACATTTTTAATAGCTGATAAAGCATAACGAACTTTCCCGTTTTCCACTGTGAAATTAACATCGGACAGATTAATGTCAGGGGGTAAGACTTCTATACCGTTTTGTATCAGGTCATTCTTGAAAAAGGCTAGTTTATCGGTATTTGTTTTATCCAATGTCATGGTTGCAGCCATAAATTCTGCCGGATAATGAGCCTTTAAATAAGCAGTCTGATAGGCTACATATGCATAAGCCGCTGCATGAGATTTATTAAAACCGTATTCAGCAAATTTTGCCATCTTGTTAAAAACAAGTTCGGCCGTTTCGCGCTTGATGTTGTTTTTTAAAGCACCTTCGATAAAAATATCCCGTTGTTTAGCCATTTCTTCGGCAATTTTTTTACCCATGGCACGACGCAGTAAATCAGCACCGCCCAGACTGTAACCGGCCATGACTTGTGAAATCTGCATAACTTGTTCCTGATAAATCATGATGCCGTAGGTTTCCTTTAAAATCGGTTCCAGTAACGGGTGCATGTAATCTGGCTCTTCTAGTCCTTTTTTGCGGGCAATATAATCAGGAATACTGTCCATCGGACCTGGGCGATATAATGAAACTAAAGCAATAATGTCTTCGATCTTATCCGGTTGCATATCGTGTAAAATCTTTTTCATACCGGTGGATTCCAACTGAAACACGCCGGTTGAATTAGCTGATTTTAATAATTCGAATGTTTTTTCGTCATCTAACGGTAAATATTCTGTATTAACCTCGATACCTCTTTTTCGGATAAGCTCTTCTGTTTTGGCAATTGTTGTTAAGGTTTTTAAACCTAAAAAGTCAAATTTAATAAGACTGGCCGATTCAACAAATTTCATGTTGTATTGAGTAACCGGCATATCCGATGATGGATCTTTGTATATCGGTACAATCTGATCAAGAGGTTTATCACCGATAACGACACCGGCTGCATGTGTTGAAGAGTTTCTGTAAAGACCTTCCAATTTTAATGCAATTTCCAATAATTGTTTGATGGATTCATCAGAATCAGCTTGTTGTTTAAACTCGGGTTCTTCTTTAATGGCATCTGCCAGTGTATAAGGTTTTTTTGTTTCGGGATGCATGCCATTGGGAACCAACTTTGATAATCTGTCCACAACAGGGTATGGAATCTGAAGAACACGTCCGACATCCCGAATAACGGCTTTGGCCTGTAATTTACCGAAAGTGATGATTTGAGCTACATGATCAAAACCGTAATTCTTTTGAACATACTCGATAGTCTTTTGTCTGTTTTCCTGACAAAAGTCAACGTCAAAGTCCGGCATGTTTACGCGTTCCGGATTTAAGAAGCGTTCAAACAATAAGTTAAACCGTAATGGGTCTATGTTCGTAATTGTCAGACACCATGCAACAACAGAACCGGCCCCTGAACCACGACCCGGTCCTACCGGTACACCGTTAGCCTTAGACCATTGAATAAAATCAGCCACAATTAAAAAGTAACTGGGGAACCCCATTTGTTCTATAACGCTCAGTTCATATTCCATACGTTCATGATATTTTTTACGTTCGGATTCGCTGCGGCCTTGCATTCGTTTTTCAAACCCTTTTTCGGCCATTTCCCGTAGGACTTCGGCCGGTGTTTTTCCTTTACAGTCATAGTTGGGAAAGGCGGGTTTTTTATTTTCAGCCATAAAGGCACATCGTTTAGCAATACAAACTGTATTTTGAATAGCCTCAGGAATATCTGAAAACAGTTCCTTCATTTCTTGTTCTGTTTTTAAATAATTTTCCGGTGAAATTTTACGTCTGTTGTCTTCGGTTACAAAAGTTTTTTCCGCAATGCAAATCATGGCATCATGTGCTTCATGCATATCCGGTGTTAAAAAATAGGCTTCATTTGTTGCTACCAACGGAATGTTTTGTTGATATGCTAAATCCAAAAAAGTTGGTTCTGTTTGTTCTTCAATTTCCAATCCGTGTCTTTGTAATTCCATATAAACGCGATTTGGGAAGGCCTCACTCAGTTTGTGTAAAAGTTCAGAAGCATGTTCCGGATGATTATTTAAAATCGGACGAGCTAAAATTCCTTCTGCACCACCGGTCAGCAATATTAAACCTTCCGTTTTTTGGCAGAGTTCTTCAAAAGTTAAATGAGGCACTTCCTGTTTATCTGATCCCATGTAGTAATCAGTAAAGTGAAGCAGTAGGTTTTTATATCCCGTTTCATTTTGAACAAGAACAACAACTTTGTCAAAAGTTTCTTTTTCCAAAGAAAATGTGTTTTTTTCCCAAGAAGGTGATTTAATGAGCAATTGACAGCCAAGTATCGGTTGAACACCCGCACCTTTTGCTTCTTTTGCCAAAAGCATGGCACCGTAAATGTTGCCACTGTCTGTCATGGCAACGGCCGGCATTTTTTGTTCTTTTGCCCAGTGAATAAGTTTTGTTGTTTTAATAGCCCCTTCCAATAAGGAGTGTTCAGTATGGACGCGTAAATGGATGAATTCTGGTTGTGTCATAATGATAGTCGTTTAATTAAAAAGTTTGAGTTCTTGCGCTGTTTTTAAAATTGTTTGTTGCGCTGCAACAGATTGTCTTTTGTCATCTGGTGTCAGCTGTTTCATTTGCCTGATCATATTATCCCAAAGAGGGGATGGAAGTTGACGAGCTATTGCTGCTTGAATCTGAACATTTGATTCGGCAAGTGCCAACATCATAACATCTTTATCACTATACTTTAATAGTGTTTTTATTTTTTCTCCGGACAATTTTGAAATATCGTTCCATTGGTGCAGATATGTTTTAACCTTTTGAGCCGTTTCAGGTTCAGTACGATTAAGCGTATCCATAAAATCCTGTTTATCTTGTTGTGGCAAGGTTTTTAAAATATCTGCTATTTTTTCGTTTCCGTTGGGTTGTTTATTTTGTTGAAGTAAGATGTATAATTCTTCTGCAATTTCGTCTTTCAGTTTTTCTAAAACATCCGGTTTAATTCGCTGTAAATGTGACAGGTGAATAATCACACGTGTGGAAATATCCGTTGGTAATAAAGTCAGTAATCGACCAGAAACGGTATTGTCTAAATGAAACAAAATTAAAGCAACCGTTTCCGGTTTTTGTTTCTTTAAAAATGAAACTAAAAGACCGGTATCCAGTTCGTTTATTTTATTCCAGATATCCAGATGTCCTTCGGATAAACGAATTTCTGAATAAATAGCCTGACCGTTTGGCAGGGATTGTGTTAAAATTTCTTTTGTTCTCTCATTTGTTCCGATAAGGCCACGAGGCATGTGATAGTCTGAAATAAACTCTTCCAAACTGGATTTTATGTCCGATGCTGATACGGTTCCCAAAGAAGAAATAACACGGCCGAGATGGCGGATTTCATCTTTGGATAAACGAGATAGAACCAATCGGGCGACGGAATCCCCAACAGCTAGCAAAACAATACCCATCTTTTCTGCAGGCGTATATTGACGGGGATTTTTTCTGTATTGTGCCTGATTGATTTTTGTTTTTATCAGACCAGTTACCCGTTCCGGATTTTCCGTAAACAAAGAAATAATCTGTTCCAATAATTTGTTTTTTATCGGTTTGTGTTCGGAATTATTTGTGTAAATAAGATTTTTAATTAAAGGAATGATAAAGAAAACAATAAACAGAAAAACTAATGTGCCGGCTAGGCCCCAATACAAAACAATACCCCATATATCAACAGAAATATTCCAAATAGTTGAGGTTTCATGGAAAGGTATATTCAGAACTTCAATGGTATCTCCACGTTGTTGATTAAAACCGATAATGGCTTGAACCAGATTTTTGTATTTTTGGATATCCACTTTGTTTAGCGGTTGATAAATTTCATGTCCGGATTTGTTTTTTGTTGTCTTGCCATTTAGTAAAACACTAACGGATAATTTTTGTATTTGTCCGGATGTTACTTTAGTTTGTTCTGTCTGGAAACGATTTTTTGAATCTTGTTCGGAAAAAGTTGTTTTTTGGGTTAAGTCCAAAGTCGCCCGTACAGTCGCCTGAACCATTCCTTGACCTAAAGTTTTTTCTAAAGATGAAATAATGTCGTTCTGTAAGTTTTTTTCATAACTGCGTTGTAAAAAAGTTTGTTCTTCAAACGGAGTCAGCGGTATCTGGGACTCTGATTGAAAAAATGGAAATTGGAACTTCTGACCAATTGCCGTTCCGCCTAAACAAAACATAAAATACCCGCCTATTCCCACAATCATTATGATGAGGATTAAAGCAATAACAAGGCGTGTATTTTCTGTTGTTTTCGACACGAGGTTATTTTTTTCCTTTCTTTTTTGTTATTAAACACTTAAAATGGTTAATAAATAGTTAATTTTTTACTGCTTCATGGTGAAATTCCACTACATTTTGTACTTTGCCTGATTCGGGGTTGATGACAATCAGACGGTTTTGACCTGATTTTTCGGCTGTAAATAGGCATAATTTTGTACCGCAAGATAAGACTTGTTGTACAGTTTCGGATTGAAATAGTCTAAATTCAGTAGTTGAAGGCGAAAGAAACTTGCTTTTTGATGAAAAATTTGTTATCTTGTAAAGCACAAAAAATAAACCGACAACGATTAAAACAGTCATTATTGCTGTGATACATTTTAGGAGAGTAAGTGCTTTCATGGATATCCTTTCAGAAACAATAATCGAACCAGATGAAGAACAAAGTGAATTATACACTAAATCAGGGGTGTTTGTCACGCCAAAAGTGACAAATGAGACAAAAAAAATGCGATTGGATAAATATCTGGCAAACTGTTTCCCAGAATTTTCACGAACACAGATGGCTCGTTTGATTACGGAAGACGTTGTGCGATTGGTATCAAATCCGAAAAAAGTGTTGTCTCCGGATGATAAGGTGGCTTTGGATGATGTGTATGAAATGACTTTACCGGATGCTGTTCCGGCTAACCCAGAACCGGAAAATATTCCATTGGATATTTTGTATGAAGATGATGATTTGCTGGTTGTTAATAAACCCGCTGGATTGGTTGTTCACCCCGGGGCCGGTAATCCAAGAGGGACTCTAGTCAATGCTTTGTTGGGGCACTGTCGTGATAGTTTATCCGGTATTGGTGGTGTTAAACGTCCAGGGATTGTTCACCGGATTGATAAAGACACAAGTGGGATTTTAGTTGTTGCCAAAAATGACTTTACTCATACCCGTCTATCCGAACAGTTTGCCGAACATACCATTGAACGGATTTATCAAGCCTTTGTTTGGGGGTATGTTCAGAAAGTGTCTGGTGTGGTTGTTGGGGATATTGGTCGTTCTCAACACAATAGACAGAAAATGGCTATTGTTCAGAAAAATGGTAAGAAAGCCGTAACGCATTATGAACGGGTGTCCGTGTTTGGAAATGGTGTTGCAAGTCATATTCAATGTATTTTGGAAACCGGTAGAACGCATCAGATTCGTGTTCATATGTCATCGATTGGACATTCGCTGATAGGTGATCCTGTTTATGGACATGTTCCGAAAAATGCCCCTGATTTTGCTCGTTATTTTCCTAGACAGGCTTTGCATGCCGGTTTCTTGGGATTTACGCATCCTAGAACGGATGAAAGACTTTCTTTTGAAGCCCCGTTACCTGATGATATGCAGGAATTGTTAGGTGAATTAGAAAGTTTATAAATTCTATTTGGGGTAAAATATTTTCTTTTTCTTGACATATTGTTGGACATAAAATATCTTCACTATCGAGAGATGGATGAAAACGATGAATATTGTGTTTTAAAAGAATGTCCAGAAGGAAAGATAATGAGTCCATATGGACATTGTTACAAGCCTTGATTGTGATTGATGAATAACCCTCGCCGGTTGGCGGGGGTATATAATGAATAGCAACCCTAGTGTTTTCTTTCACAAGATTGCCACGCCCTATCGGGCTCGCAATGACTGGGGGCTTAGTGTCATTACGAGGCTTATAACGACGAAGTAATCTTTTAACCTCAACACCGTGTCCTTTTATGAGATTGCTTAACTATGTTCGCCATGATATAAAACGAAAAGGGAAAACATTACCATATTTAGTTTTTTTTAATTAAAAAATTATTTAAAAACAGGTCATTTTCTTATATAAAACGATGATTTTAAAACTTTATAATAGTATATATTTTTCAGTGTGATATACACAAAATGACTATATTAAATCTAGACGGTCGTCTAGATTTAATATAGTATGCCTATTTTTGATGAATTAATGTCATAAAATAAAAATTGACAGAAATACAAGCTGTTTTTTATTTTTTTCTTGACTTATTTTTTTAAATTAAATAAGTTGGTAATATATGAAGTCTAGACGACCGTTTAGATTTAATATAGTGTACCGCAAAACGCATAG
>JAZLAQ010000011.1:0-61599 GCA_045613285.1 Alphaproteobacteria bacterium
AACTGACCGTTGTCATGATACGATTCACACGGTCCGTCGTATTTGCCATTCTTATAGGTACATTTTTCCCACAACCGACCGTTGTCACGATACTCTTCATACGGACCGTCTTTTTTCCCGTCCTTATAGGTGCATTTTTCATATAACTGACCGTTTCTATGATACGTTTCAAACGGACCGTCTTCTATTTTCCCGTCCTTATAGGTGCATTTTTCCCACAACTGACCGTTGCCATAATACCTTTCATACGGACCGTCTTCTATTTTCCCGTCCTTATAGGTGCATTTTTCCCACAACTGACCGTTGCCATAATACCTTTCATACGGACCGTCATATTCCCCATCCTTATAGGTGCATTTTACACATAACTGACCGTTGTCATAATACTCTTCATACGGACCGTCTTTTTTCCCGTTCTTACAGGTGTATTTTTTCCACAACTGACCGTTGTCATGATAGCTCTCATACGGACCGTCGTTGTAACCGTCCTTGCGGGTTCCTTTTCTTTCCAACTGACCGTTTTCATAATACGTTTCATACGGATCATCTTCTTTCCCATCCTTAAAAGTGCCTTTTCCACCTAATTGACCGTTGTTATGATACCATTCATACGGACCGTCGTATTCGCCGTCCTTACAGGTGCATTTTACCCACAACTGACCGTTGTCATAATAATTTTCATACGAACCGTCTTTTTTCCCATTCTTATAGGTGAATTTTTCCCACAACTGACCGTTTTTATGATAGCTTTCATACGGACCGTCGTATTCGCCGTCCTTATAGGTGCATTTTACCAACCGACCGTGTATATCATACCCTTCATACGAACCGTCTTTTTTCCCATTTTTATAGGTGAATTTTTCCCACAACTGACCGTCAGACCAATACTCTTCATACGGACCGTCATATTCTCCGTCCTTGTAGGTGCATTTTCTCCACAACTGACCGTTGTCATGATACGATTCATACGGACCGTCGTATTTCCCGTCCTTGTAGGTACATTTTTTACGCAACTGACCATTACGCCAATACTCTTCATACGGATCGTCTAATTTCCCGTCCTTATAAGTGCATTTTGAACACAGCTGACCGTTGTCATAATACGATTCATACGGACCATCTTCTTTCCCGTCCTTATAGGTGCATTTTACCCACAACTGACCGTTGTCATAATACTTTTCATACGGACCTTGTTCATTTCCGTTTTCATCAACGCTATAGGCGCGTTCAATCTTGCCGTTGTCATAATATTCAATAACCGGTTTTAATTTTTTATCTGTCATGGTATAACCTCCTTGTTTAAACCTTATACACCTATTATATCACGGTTTTAAAACTCTGTCAAATTTTTATTGATGAGCGTATTAAGCATAAGTTATGTGCATAAAAAAATCCCCCTGCAAATTGCAAGGGGACTTTTATTAATCACAAAACATCATTCGTCTGTATCATTTTCCTGAATGATTTGATAAGCTTGTTCCGATGTCGTTGCCTCACGCAAAGCGGTAGAAACCATTTCGTTTCGCAACAGGCGTGAAAGACGCGCCAACGCTTTTAAATGATCGGCACCGGCTTCTTCCGGAACCAAAAGCATAAAAGCCAAATCTACCGGCTTGCCATCAACAGCTTCAAAATCAACAGGATTTGTTTTGATAAAGGCACAAAAAATCTTTTGCAATTCCTTTAACCGTGTATGCGGTAAAGCAACACCACGACCAATTCCTGTTGTTCCCAGCCGTTCACGTTCTATCAACGCATCCATAACCAAGCGTTCATCCAGTCCCGTTTTTTCAGAAGCCAACGTTGCCAAAGTTTCCAGCAGTTGTTTCTTGCTGCCCACCTCAGTCCCGTAAATAACGGCATCCGGTGCGAGAATATCAATTATCTTCATAGACGAACCTATTTGTTTTTCGGGTCAACCCAACCAATGTTACCATCAGCACGACGATAAACCATATTTAAACCACCGTGTGCCGTATTTTTAAACATTAAAGCAGGTAAGCCTTCTAAATCCATACGCATGACGGCTTCGCTGACCGTACAGACAGGCAATGCCGTCTGCATTTCAGCAATAATGATCGGAGCATCTGCGACTTCTTCTTTATCTTGTTCAGCGTCAATAACAGACATATCAACAATTAATGTTTCATGTCCTTTATGGCCGACTAACTTATTTTTATATTTACGCAATTGACGGGAAATTTTAGAAACGGCATCGTCAAAAGATGCATAAGCATCTGCCGAAGTTCCCGTTGCGTGAATAACCGTACCGGAAATCGGACGAACCGTAATATCCGTCTTGATTAAATCGCCATCCTTAGCAACACGAATGTCAGCACTGACGGCTTCTTCAAAATACTTGGAAACGACACCGTCCAATGCTTTATCAGCATAGTCCCGTAAACTGTCGCCTAAATTTATTTGTTGTCCTGTAATAATAATTTGCATTGTTTTATCTTTCTTGTTAAAATTAAACCAAATACATTTTGTATCCTATCTGTTTTTTTTGCAAATGTCAAGAGGTTCTATGAAAAGTTCAGAAAATACTATCGGTTTATACATCCATTGGCCCTATTGTCTGTCCAAATGTCCGTATTGTGATTTTGCCAGCTCCGTCTGCCAACAAATAGATGAAGATAAGCTTTTATCCGGATATATCAGAGATATGGATAACTTGCTGAATGGATTAAAGGTTTCAACTATATTTTTCGGAGGTGGGACACCGTCTTTAATGTCGGTTGGACTGTGTGAAAAAATACTGAATGAAATTGAAAAACGAATCGGACTGACAAGTATATCCGAAATAACTATGGAAGCCAATCCTGATGCTATCGATTTAACGAAAATGAAGGCATTTAATCAACTGGGAATCAATCGATTATCCTTGGGGGTACAATCATTAAATGAAAAAGACTTACATTTTTTAGGTCGAAAACACTCTGTACAAACAGCACTAAAACGAATCGAAGAAGCCCATCAAGTTTTTAACAAAATCAATATGGATTTAATTTATGCCAGACCCAATCAAACACTAAAACAATGGGAAAATGAGTTAAAATTTGCATTGACTTTGAATATCGGACATTATTCGTTATATCAACTGACTATTGAGGAAAATACGGTATTTGGACACAAAAAAATAACCGGTTGCTCTGAAAAACAAGCTGTTTCATTGTATCGTCTGACTGATGAAATTATGACAGCAGCAGGTTGTCCGGCTTATGAAGTGTCAAATTACGCCTATCCCACCCATCAATGCCAACACAACCTAATTTATTGGCGAGGACAGGATTACGTTGGTATTGGACCTGCTGCCCATGGACGATTAGGGTTGATAGCAACGCAAAATCCGAAAAATGTTCAAAATTGGCTGACAAAAGGAACTTCTTTTGAGGAACTAACGCAGACAGAAAAACAAACAGAAAAACTTTTGATGGGACTGCGACTCCGTCAGGAATGGTTTGATGCTTCGAACTTATCAACTGAAAAAATAAATCAAGCTGTTCAGAAAGGATTACTGGAAAAAAATGGTAATAAAATTAAGCCAACATTAAAAGGAATCTTGATACTTGATAGTTTAGTCCTTGATTTAATTTAATGTTTTTTACTTTTATCCACATATTTTGACAAATTTTAAAAAATATGCTATAATAGTACCATATCACAAGGAGAAATAAATTATGAAAATGAATACTCGACACAGAAAAATCAGAGAAAAATTAGAAACAATAGCTGCCGGACTGGCTAGTTTTGGTCTCTTTGCTGCAGCAATGTTCACTTATGTTTATCGTTCCCAAGCTGAAAATATGACAGAGGCCGCTAAAGCGACAGAATATTACGATATGCGATTATCCGGTTTTCAAACAATGTCCTACTATGAAAAAGAAAATGATGACGAATATAAATATTTGAAACAAAAGAGAGAAAATGCACTAAAAGAATATACTTATTGGGAAAAGAATCGTTCTTTTAAAGGTCATAAATGGAAATTCCTTGATCGGATGACTAAGGGAAAAGAATACCAAAAAGACTGATTTTCTATTTCTTTTTCAAAAATCCGATAACGGCCGTCGTCGCAGCTGGCGTCATGCCCGTCATACGCATCATTGCACCGATTGTTGCCGGTCTGGTCTGTATTAGACGCTCCATAATTTCGTTGGACAAACCACCAATTTTTTTGAAATCCGTATCAGCTGGTATTTTCAAAGATTCATCTTTACGAAAAGCATCTATATCCATTTGCTGACGAGATAGATAACCACTATATCGTCCTTCAATTTCTAACTGTTCGGCAACATCAGAGGGAACTCCCTGAAATTCAGGAAATGCCCGAACCAACTGTTGCCAACCAATCCCTTGATACGACAACATATCAAACGGTGTTCTTCTTTGTCCATCTGCATTAACGACAAAACCTTTTTCTCGTAATTCTTTCGTTGTATAGGATGTACTTTTAATTTTTTCTCTTAGTTTTTCCAGCATCTGTTTCTTTTTATGAAAACGTTCTGCCCGTTCTGGAGAAACACAATCCATTTTTATTCCCAATTCCGTCAAACGTAAATCAGCGTTATCAGAACGCATACTTAGACGATACTCTGCCCGAGAAGTAAACAAACGATATGGTTCATCAACCCCCTGTGTCGTAATATCATCTATCATTACACCAATATAACTGTTCGCACGATCCAATATTAATTCTTTACCGGTTTCAAGGGCTTGATGAGCAGCATTTATACCGGCCAAAAGTCCCTGTCCGGCAGCTTCTTCATATCCGGTTGTGCCATTAATTTGCCCTGCCAAAAATAGATTTTTAACTTTTTTTGTTTCCAAAGTTGGTTTTAATTCCCGAGGATCTACATAATCATACTCAATTGCATACGCATATCTCAGGATCTTGGCATTTTCCAATCCTGGTATAGAATGAATAAAGGCTTCCTGCACATCTTTGGGTACACTGGTAGAAATACCGTTCGGATAAATGCTGTTGCCAGTTCGCGATTCTGGTTCTAAAAAAACATGATGACTATCCCGACCGGCAAAACGTATCAGTTTTGTTTCAATACTGGGACAATAACGGGGACCCGTTGATGTAATTTGACCGTCATATAAAGGAGCCCTTTCCAAATTATCTAAGATAATCTTGTGCGTTTCAGCGGTTGTATGTGTGATATAGCAAGGCAACTGTTCTTGAGTAATTGATTCAGTTTCAAAAGAAAAAGGCTTAGGCGGATTATCACCATCCTGCCGTTGACATCTGGACCAATCAATTGTATCTTTATCCAAACGTGCCGGTGTACCTGTTTTTAACCGACCAACCGTAAAGCCTAACCTTTTCAGTGCCGGTGTTAAACCATAACAAGCTTCTTCCCCCCAACGTCCGCCGGCAGTTTGTTCTGACCCAACATGCAAAACACCGTTTAAAAATGTCCCTGTTGTCAAAATAACCGTTTTCGCATATATTTTTTCCCCATCAGCAATAACACCCTTGACACTGTTACTGTCCTCAATTAAATCTTCAACAGATGCCTCCAATAGATCAAGATTCGGATAATCTTTTAAAATCCGTTGCATTTCCCTAGCATATTCGGGTTTATCCGCCTGAGCCCGCGGACCTTGGACTGCAGGTCCTTTGCTGGCATTCAACATCCGAAACTGCAGTCCCGTTTTATCAATCACTTTCCCCATCAAACCGTCAAGTGCATCAATTTCTCTGACCACCGTTCCCTTGGCAAGTCCGCCGATTGCCGGATTACAGGACATGTCTGCAATCGTGTTAATGTGAAGCGTCACCAAAAGCGTCCTGGCACCAACCCGTGCCGCCGCCGCAGCAGCTTCTACACCGGCATGTCCGCCCCCAACCACAATCACATCATAGGTATTTGTCATGACCGCTCCAATTCCCGTTCTTTTTTAAGCCAATAGGCATCCTGTTTTTCTAATTTTTTTTCACGCCGATGTAATACAGTGCCAACCACGATATTTGTAAGAGCACTTCCCCAAAAAACGCCACTCCCTATCTTTCTTGTCTGATGACTGGAAGACATGATTAGCCCCAAAGAGGCAAATATCATCAAACCAAACAACCCTGTCCGAATTATATTATATCGATTATTTCGGATTAATTTTTTCAATACCGCGTTCCGTTCTTTTATAATATCCACTTTCTTTTGAGATAATTTTCTTCGTTTATCCAGTTCTTCAAGCAAAACATCCAACGGGATACATAATCCCTTTCTTTCAATGAAAAAAATGTCTATTTTAGGTCCTTTTTGAACTTTAAAAGCCATTACGTTTTATCCTTTCTTTCAGGGATTATACACTATTTTAAGCAAAAAATCAATTATTTCCCAATACAAAAATCACGAAAGATAACATCTAATAAATCTTCAGCATCGATTCGCCCTGTAATACGTCCCAAAGAACGGGCAGCCAATCTTAAATCTTCTGCTTTTAATTCTAATTCACAAGAAGATAAAGAATGCTGTAAATGACAGACGCAATCATGTAATGCGACCCGATAACGTTCCCTTGTAATCTGTGCATTACCATGGGAACCAAAATCCCGTCTTAAAATATATTTAATCTGTTCCCAAAGTTCCGAGACACCAACACCGGTTTTAGCGCTGATACTCAATAGATTTGTTGGTTTATCCGCCATTAAATCAACTTTATTAATAACCGTTAAAATGGTCTTTTGTTTTAGGTTATCAGGCAATTTTCCTTCTTGAAAATCCGTTGTACCATCTAAAACATACAAAATCAAATCAGCATCTTCAGCCCGTTTAACAGCCCTTTTAATTCCTTCACTTTCAATAAAGTCAGCCTGTTCCCGAATACCAGCAGTATCGGCCAAAATAACAGGAAAACCATCCACATCCAGGTGAGCTTCAACCACATCACGGGTGGTCCCTGCCACCTGCGATACAATGGCAACTTCCCGTTTAGTTAATGCATTTATCAAACTGGATTTACCAACATTGGGCGACCCGATAATGGCAATCTGAAAACCATCTCTTAATTTTTCACCCCGTCTATTATCATCAAGGTGACTTTGAATAGAGAAAATTAAATTCGTAGTCCGATTATCTATCTCGGATAATTTTTCCGGCGGAATATCTTCTTCTGGGAAATCTATAAAAGCTTCCAAATAGGCCATGTCTTTTGTTAAATCCTGACGCCATCCGTCATATAAGCGCCCCAATTCACCCTGCATTTGCGATAAAGCCTGTTTTTGTTGTTCTTCGGTTTCAGCATCAATCAAATCCAGTAAACCTTCGGCCTCGGTCAAATCCATTTTTCCGTTAATTACAGCACGACGGGAAAATTCACCCCGCTCTGCCGGACGACAACCGACAATATTTCCCAAAGCCGTCAATACACTTTGAATAACCGCATGACCACCATGAATTTGAAATTCAGCAACATCTTCTCCGGTAAAACTGTGAGGCCCCTGAAAATAAAGAATCAAAGAATGATCTAAAATCTGTCCATCCTGATTTTTTAGGGCTTTAAAATATGCGTATCTGGGCGTCGGATTTTGAATACCTGCCATTTGTTCAATAACAGACAGAACCAAACTGCCTGATAAGCGAATAACAGCTACACCACCTTTCCCCAATCCGCTGGACAATGCATAAATCGTATCCGTCAGACAATAATTGAGTTGTTCCATTAAATCCCCCGTAGAACTTTTACAAACTGAGCCCTAACCATATCTATATTGATGTTTTTATCCGAACTGGTCGCCAAGATTTCAGGATAACAGGCAACATGTTGTTTTCCTTTTTCCTGAACCTGTTGCAAAACCTGTTCTAATTCGGAACCAGTAATCTTATCAATTTTTGTCAGGATAATTTGGTAACTAACGGCCGCTTTATCCAACATTTTCATAATATTTTCATCAACTTCTTTAATACCATGCCGTGAATCAATCAACAAGAACACCCGACGCAACTGTTGCCGACCACGCAAATAAGCATGTATCAACTGGGTCCATGTCTGGACGGTTTTCTGTGGGGCACTGGCAAATCCATACCCCGGTAAATCAACAATAAAAAATTGACCAACTTGTTCAAAAAAGTTCAGTTCCTGTGTTCTGCCCGGGGTATTAGAAGCTCTTGCCAAGCCCTTAACACCGGTAACGGCATTGATAAGACTAGACTTACCAACATTAGACCGACCGGCAAAAGCAAATTCCGGTAATTGTCCTAAGGGCAATTGCTCAACGGCCACAACCCCCTTTAAAAAGTTCGGTTTTTGTTCGAACAATTTCCGTCCTTCCGGAATTAAGTCTTCTGTTTTCATATTAAACCCCGACTTTCTTCATGATATATTTTTGTTGAGCAATGGACAGTATATTACTCCAAGTCCAATAAATCACCAATCCGGATGCAAAATTCCCCATCATAAAGGTAAAAATAATCGGCATCATCATCATCATAACCTTTTGATCTTTATTTGTTGAAACCTGCGGACTGAGTTTTTGCTGAATAATCATTGTCAATCCCATGATTAAAGGCCATACACCGATGTTCAGAAATGATGGTATTGGCCAAGATAAATAGCCAAATGCCGTAAAAACAGAAGATGGATCCGGCATCGACAAATCCTTAATCCAACCATAAAACGGAGCCTGACGCATCAAAATAGAAACAGACAACACCTTATACAAAGCAAAAAAGACCGGTATTTGTATCAACATGGGCAAGCATCCTGAAGCCGGATTAACTTTATCTCGCTTGTACAAATTCATCATTTCAATTTGTAACCGTTGTCTATCGTCTTTATAACGTTCTTGGAGAGCCTTTATTTTTGGTTGAATTGTTTTCATTTTTGCCATACTCTCATATGTTTTTTGAGCAATCGGCAACATCGCGATTCGCAATAAAGTTGCGAAAATTAAAATAGCAATCCCCATATTGCCGACCAATGAATATAAAAATCCCAAAAAGTATAGAAACGGTTTAGTTAAAAAATAATACCATCCAAAATCAATAGATAATTCAAAACGAGGAATACCTTGTTCTTCATATTCTTTAATCAACTTTAATTCCTTGGCACCGGCAAATAACTTTGTTGTATGGGTTATACTTTGTCCGGCAGGGATACTAACCTGATTTTTAAAAGATGAAATGTATTGTTCTCCTTTCTTTTCGAAAGTCATACTATTATCAGCCTGTTGTTCAGGAATAAATACAGTTTGCCAGTATTTATCGGTTTGCCCAATCCAACCACCTTGTGTTTGAACCCGTTCCGTATCTTTTTCGGTAATATCCGTATATTTTTCTTCTACAGCTTTATTATCGAATAACCCCAAGAAACCTTCATGTACTGAACTCACTTTGGAAGAAATAGAACTCTCATTCCGAATAACCTGCCCGACTAATTCTGCAGAAACGGGGACAGAACCGTTATTTGTAATTTTATCCGTATAATTAACTAAATAAGCATTATCTAACGATACTGTTCTTTCAACAACAACACCCCCCTTTTTCCAAGTCATCACAACCGGTGTTTCCGGCGTCAATTCCTGACCCTGTATAACAGGGGTTTTTGTCATGTCAGGCAAAAGATTACCCTGCCAATTTAATTGTGTTTTAAATGTATTATTTAACAAAGAGACAGCCGGACTATCAGGCTGTGTTGTTTCCCGATACGCAGATAACTGCAAATCATCAGATTGTGTCCCGTTTGCTAAAAAAGATCCAGATACAAAATTATTTTTCATAGATATTCTGACTGATTTCGAATCCGGTTGTTCTTCTGCGACGACAACAGCCTGTTCCGATACAACGTCTGTTGTAGCCATATCCATAACCCCTTCAGTCATTTCAGGCGTCAACGGAACAGAAACAGTTTGTTTTGCGGGCTTGTCTTCAAAATAATTAAAACCAAACAAAACAACTAAAATCAAAATTAAAGCCAGTGCTATATTTTTTTGTTCTTTTTTTTCTTCTTCAATCATTTTTATTTCCTTTTTTATCAATTACCGGTACCGGATCATATCCCGACTTACCCCAAGGATGACACCTTAAAATACGTCGAAGCGACAGCATAGCACCTTTTATCGGTCCATGCAACAAAAAAGCATCCCGTGCATAAACAGAACATGTCGGATAAAAACGACAACACGGTTTTTTAAGAGGAGAAACAACAATCTGATAAAATCTTAGCAACTTTAAAAAAATAAAAACTGTCAGACGAGAAATCATCGTTGTTCCTTTTCTTGAGCTAATTCTAAAATACGATTTAAGGCAAAATAAACCGTATGATTTAATTTTGAAAAGGAACTGTCTTTTGTTGCCGATCGACCAATAAAAACCAAATCATATCCTGCCATTTCTGAAATATTATTTACCAAACGGACAGCTTCCTTTAAACGACGACGTATCCGATTACGAACGACAGCGTTGCCCAACTTTTTTGTAACGGTAAACCCCGTACGAACGCAATTTAGTCCATTCAAGCGATACTGAACAATTAAAATATTTGTAATAATTTTTTGGTTCTCCGCCGAAACTTGAACAAACATCTTTCGTTTTTTCATTCTAACGATATCTACCATCTTACCCCCTGACATAAAACAAGACACCGATAAAATAGCGGTGTCCTTGTTAAATCCGTTTTATCCGATAAGTTATCGTTAGGCGCTGACTACCTTACGGCCTTTGCGACGACGAGCATTGATAACGGCACGACCACCGGCAGTTGCCATACGAGCACGAAAACCGTGACGACGTGTCCGAACGATTTTACTGGGTTGATATGTACGTTTCATAGTTTTTCTCCTTATAAAAAAAATAGAATGCTATTCTTATACTCTATTTCAAAACAAAAGTCAAGCCTTTTTTAAATAAAAAATCAAAAAGTTTAATTCAGAACCAAACCACTGGGCAACGGGATTTCTTTTAAGTGTTTAACCTCAACCATATACTCCCGCACAATAGAATCGTCATGCGTTTCAACAATCAATAGATACAGAACCTGTCCTAAATTTTCACGTACAGAGGGATGAATAAAATCCAAAACAATAGCACAACCATCATCTCGATAAAAAACAGCATGTTTGCCACCGTCATATATCAGGCGGGGGTTGGTTGCATCCTCCATCCGTGCCCGTATCAATATCATCAGTTCACCGGCTGGATTTTTCAAAATACGATAATTTTTTTCTTGTTCAACTATGCTCTGTTTCATACTTTTCCTCATAACATACTTCTCAGTATAAATTAAAAAAAAACAGAAATCAACTTTTTTTTACATATCATTCCATTTTATTCAAAAAAATTTTTCTTGCAAAACAACAAAAAAAAGAATATAATGGTTTAAAATTACTTAATTTTAGGAGATTTTTTATGGCAAAAGAAGAAGTTTTACAATTCACCGGTACTGTTGTTGAAGCTTTACCAAACGCAACTTTTCGTGTTAAACTGGAAAACGGGCATGAAATTTTGGCTCATACTTCGGGAAAAATGCGCAAGTTCAGGATTCGTGTTATGGTCGGTGACAAAGTGGAAATTGAAATGACTCCTTACGATTTAACTAAAGGACGAATTGCTTTCCGGCACAAAGCTTAAATTAAAATAGGGGGGATAAAATGAACTTTATATGGTTATTTTTAGCTGGTATTACCGTTTTGGTTTTCATCACATTGGTTATGAGTAATCTTATCAAAAATTTCCAAAAACGTTTTCCCAACTGCGATTCAGTCCCTTTTATGTCAGGAATCACAGTTTTAATATCATTCTTGTGCATTGGATTATATTTTTCTTGGATAACAAATCTGACAATTCCCATTCTGTGTTTATACATTGCTCTTTGCGCCTTACAGTTAATCCTATTAAGTCCCAAGTCTGTAATGCGAGAAGTTTTGATTCTTACCGTTTGTTGTGGTTCGACCTTTTTGATTCCGACAGACGGTATATTCTTCAAACTTTTTCCTTCAATCATCAGTCAATTGATATTAGGCGGACTATGCTATTTAATGCTTAAATCCTTTTCCTTTATGGACAGAATTAACAGCTATTCTTTATCACGTTTGTTTAGTTTGGGTATTTTATTTATCTTATTTTTTCACATCCGCTTTTTACCCGATATAATGCAAATACCTTTCTTCTTACTTTTTATATCATTTATTGGAATCATTCAGACATCAAAGGCTTTTACGAATGGGAAAACAATTTTAGGACCATTTGCTTCTGCTCTGGTCGGTTTTCAGGTTAGTTTATTTATTTGTTACGTTATATCAAAGGGTTCTTTTATTCTTCCGATTGCCCTTTTTGCGTTAGATATAACTGAGGTTGTGTTAGCAGCAATCATGACTTTTATTACCACACGTCGTTTTTACCCACTGACGGCCCCTCTGTCTATCGAGCAAGCATATAATAAAAATTTTGAAACAAAAAAATTAAATCGTTTTATCTTTTTTATTTTATTATCCCAAGCATTATTGGCGTTTATGTTTTTCAACAGAACAAATCTGGATTTATTGTTACCAACCCTATTACTCTTAATGATCTGTACAGAATACCGTTTAAAAAACTGGGACAGACCCATACCTACTTATAAAAGTATGTTCAGTGATATCAAACAAGGGGTGGCCGAATTGAAAAAACAAGCCAATTATATTCCTCTAAAAGAAAAGACAAAACAAAAGACGAAAAAACAAGGAAAAACAAAAAAATGATCCCCTTGTACCAAAAGCCGGAATTATGGGGGGATGCTGATTTTAAATTACACGCTGATTACCAACCGGCAGGTGATCAGCCTCAAGCTATTACCGAGTTAGTCAACGGACTAAAAAATAATCAAAAAAATCAGGTTCTACTGGGAATTACTGGTTCCGGTAAAACATTTACAATGGCTCAAATCATCAATCAGATGAAACGACCGGCCTTAATATTGGCACACAACAAAACTTTGGCCGCACAACTATACACTGAAATGAAGTCTTTTTTTCCGGAAAATGCTGTTGAATACTTTGTATCCTATTATGATTACTACCAACCCGAAGCCTATATTCCCAGAACAGATACATATATTGAAAAAGATTCTGCCATAAACGAACAAATTGACAGACTTCGGCATTCAGCAACCCGACATATTTTAGAAAGACGGGATGTTATTATTGTTTCTTCCGTTTCCTGTATTTATGGTTTAGGCGATGCCGAAAGTTATTCATCCATGGCATTTACCTTAAAAAAAGGAGAAAACGTCGATATGGATGAACTGTCCCGCAAACTAGCCGAACTACAATACATCAGGAATGATATTGCCTTTGAACGAGGTTGCTTCCGAAAGAATGGAGATATTTTAGATATTTTTCCCAGTCACTATGAAGACTTGGCATGGCGTTTATCCTTTTTTGGCGATGAAATTGAAAACATATTTGAATTTGATCCTTTAACAGGACAAAAAAAATTAGCCTTAAACGAAATTACCGTCTTTCCGGCAAATCACTATGTAACACCCCGTCCTGCTTTGTCTCAAGCAATCAAAACAATCAAAGAAGAATTAAAAGAAAGATTGGCTGTTTATGAAGAAACCGGACAATTATTGGAAGCGCAAAGATTGGCCTCCCGAACAAAATACGATCTAGAAATGATGGAAGCAACAGGTTCATGTAAAGGAATTGAAAACTATTCCAGACACCTAACCGGCCGAAAGGCAGGAGAAGCCCCACCAACTTTATTTGAATACCTACCAAAAGATGCTTTATTATTCGTGGATGAAAGTCATGTAACAGTTCCCCAAATAGGGGCTATGTATCGAGGGGATCAATCCAGAAAGACAACATTATCCGAATATGGTTTCAGATTACCCAGTTGCTTAGACAATCGTCCTTTAAAATTTGAAGAATGGCAGGAAATGCGCCCTAAAACTATTTTTGTATCGGCAACCCCTGGCGAATGGGAAATGGAACAAACACAAGGGGTCTTTACCGAGCAAATTATTCGTCCCACCGGTTTATTAGATCCGGAATGTTTTATCAGACCGACAACAACTCAGGTAGAAGACCTGATGGCAGAATGTTTGGATGTTGCAAAAAGAAAAGGACGGGTTCTTGTAACAACTTTGACAAAAAAAATGTCCGAGGATTTAACTGAATACCTGAACGAAAACGGTATAAAAGCAAAATACATGCATTCAGATATTGATACATTGGAACGAATACAAATTATTCGAGACTTACGATTAGGTATCTTTGACGTATTGGTCGGTATCAACCTGCTACGGGAAGGATTGGATATTCCCGAAGTTGAACTGGTTGCCATATTAGATGCCGATAAAGAAGGCTTTTTGCGGTCAACAACTTCTTTAATACAAACAATAGGACGGGCTGCCAGAAACGATAAAGGAAGGGTTATTCTGTACGCAGACAAAATAACAGGCTCCATCAAAAATGCAATCAACGAAACCAAACGCCGGAGAGAAAAACAGATTGCATTTAATACAGAACATCATATTATCCCTAAAACGATACAAAAAGAAATACCAGATCTGATAAAAGAATTTGAGACCGAAGATAAAAAGGTCTCTACCCCTGTTATTCATACTTTTGAAAATGTATCTGATATCATTACAGATATGAAAAAGCGTATGTTATCTGAAGCTGAGGCCTTAAACTTTGAAGAAGCCGCACGTCTGCGAGATAAAATAAAGGAACTGGAAAAACTGGAACTGATAACAGATCAGATTTAAAATGAAAGAGAATACATTTTACACAAAATCAAAAAAGTATTTAATGGTAAAATCCAATAATGAATAAATATTTATGATAAACTGTCTAACGGCCAACGAGGACGTGCCCGAAAATCATATGTATCTGTCAATCCTAATCGATACCGTTCTAACCCTGCCCAAGCTATCATCACACCATTATCCGTACACAGTCCCACAGGCGGTGCCGAAAAAATCAATCCATTTTTATCTGCCAGTTTCTGTATCATCTGGCGAACAGCCTGATTAGCGGCTACACCACCGGCAACAACTAAATCTTTGGCATCGGGATATTTTTCTTTAAATACGGCTATTGCATTTTTCAATCTGTCTTCCATTTGACGAGTAACCGCCCTCTGGAAAGAAGCACAAATATCATCTTTCACTTGTTCAGTTAATGGCATATTTTTTTCTATACAAACCCGTACTGCTGTTTTTAATCCTGAAAAAGAAAAGTCACATCCTGCCCGACCACGCATTGGAACAGGGAAATCAAAAGCTTTATCATTTCCTGAACGAGCCCGTTTTTCTAAATTCGGACCGCCGGGATAACCGATATCCAACATTTTTGCCACTTTATCAAAGGCTTCGCCGGCTGAATCATCTATCGTACCACCTAATCTTTCATATTGCCCAACACCTTTAACAATCAAAACCTGGCAATGCCCACCTGAAGTCAATAACAACAAGTATGGAAAAGAAACAGGACAGGACAAACGAACCGTCAGAGCATGCCCTTCCAGATGATTAACAGCTACAAAAGGCAAATCATGGCATAATGATATGGCTTTAGCTGTCATCACACCGACTAAAACACCACCAATAAGGCCAGGACCACCCGCAACGGCTACGGCATCTAAATCCGAAAAAGTTTTACCGGCTTTATCCAAAGCTTCCTGTATCAGTAAATCACACTTTTCCAAATGAGCCCGTGCTGCAATTTCCGGAACAACTCCGCCAAAACGACGATGTTCGTCATACTGCGACCAGACCACAGAAGATAAAATTTCACGTTTATCATTAACCAAAGCGCATGCTGTTTCATCACAACTGGATTCTATTCCCAAAACTATCATTTTTTTTATTCCTTTTCAACATAATTTCCAATGCACCGCCGCCATTTTGCCAACGCACCTGATTTATTTTTTCACGAAAGAAAGGTGTTTCTAACCACCCTTTAATTTCTTTATGTATCAGACCTTCTTTTTCTTTACTGCCCTTACCGGTAATAACAGTGATAACTTTAGTATTCTGACGGATATGAAGCATCATAAATTGTCTAAGTGTCTGATACGCTGTTTCAACCGTCAAACCGTGTAAATCCAGAACATTCAGTAATTCAGCCTGCGGACAAGGACGTACACGTAAGCGCTTGGGAAAAGAAACATCCTGATTTTCCCGGTGACAGAGTATCGGTTTTAATGTTTTCTTTAAACTTTCCCATACGGACAAATCGTCTTTACTGAACATATATAACCTTTCTATTCTGGCAATAGCAAATAATAAGCACCATCCGTATTCATACGTCCTGCAAAATTAAAGGCTTCATCACCATGACCAAAAAAATAATCCGCCCGAATACCGCCCTTAATGGCACTACCGATATCCTGTGCAACAACCAAAGTCTGAACATCCCGTTTATCCGGCGTTTGCGTAACCAGCCACAGGGGTGTCTGCATCGGAATATAATTTTTATCCACTGCCACAGAATGCATGGGTGTTAAAGGGACACCGGCATGACCGATAGGGGTTTCCCCAACAACTTCACGAAAAAAAATATACCTGTCATTTTTTGCCATCAGCTCTCGAGCCTGTTCAGGATGTTCTTTTAACCATTTGCGAATTTGAACCATGGAATGACCGGTCGTTTCAATCAGTCCTTCTTCTTTTAAAATCTGCCCAATACCGGAAAATTTACGGTTATTAGAACCAGCATATCCCAATTTAATTTCCCCTTCCGGCGTTCGCATCCGTCCCGATCCCTGTACATGCAATAAAAAAACATCCGTCGGACAATCCGCCCATGCCAAAATAGGGGCATTAAAATCATCATTTTCTTCAATGTCCGAACGGGTATCGTGTTTCTTATCCTTGTGATAATCATACGGTAATCCGTAAATTGGGACTTGTGTTTCACGCACGCGGAATCGTGTCCCAGTCAGTTCAGCTTCATAATACCCAGTAATTCGTCCTCGCGAACTACCATAAGAAACAACACGATAAGGGGTTAAATTATTTTCAATGTATTCCCGTAATTCGTCCGATGTTGCAATTTCATAAGCATCCAAACGCGAACAAAAATCTATCCATTGTTTTGTCGGATTTTCACAAGCATACTTTAAAGCGGGATAAGATTCCTTAAAATCATCCTGTTGCCACCCTGGTAAATCCGAAAAAGATACTTCTTCCAACCGAAACGACCGCCCTTGAGACAAAGGGTGCGAACTACATCCTGATAAAAGGAAGCAACCGACAACTAAAAGGAAAATTACTTTATGCATGGCGTCATCCGACTTTCTGTCGCAGAGATTATCCAAGCATCCTTACTGATTTTTTTAAACACCCATGTATCCGTCATACAGGCAACCGTCATAGGATCACCTTCTATAACCTGTCCTTGTTCATCTTTCAATAAATTGATTTGTTCATTAACAAAACGAACCGTAATTTCATCTTTTTCAGGTGTCTGTTTAATTATTTCAACCGAATCAAAACAAATAAAAGAAAAATCCATCTTGTATTTTTTTTCCTGACGTAACAAAATGTCCTGTTCAAAAACGGCATATACCTCCGGCGCCAGTGCCCTTCTTAGCTCCTTTAAATCACCTTTAGCAAAAGCATGCAGTACTTTTTGAAACACCATTTTAGAGGCAGTTAAAAAAGCTTTTTCATTCCATTCTTCTTTCACAACCGTCGGTTTTTCTTGTAAAATACGCATTTCCAAAACCTCTCCGGTTTCTTTGGAAACCAAACGTATTTTATCGGATGGAAAAGTAGGCTTTTTATTAAATGCTTCATATAATCTCCAGATAAAATATCCAGCCAATAAACCCAATACCAAAATTTGAAATGTCATTTTTTTCCTTTACAAATAAAAAAAACTGTGTTTATATTAACACTGGTTAGTATAACTTATTTCAATATTTTTGCAAGAGGATTTTAAAAAAAATGGAACAAAAAGAAGAAAAAAAAGCTCCCAGCATTCAAATTAATGCCCAATATGTCAAGGATTTATCTTTTGAAGCACCTAATTTACCGAACATTTTAGCCGAGTTAAAAGGAACACCGGCTATCAGCGTAGATATTGATGTCAAGGTTAATAAAGGCGGTGAAAAAAATTATCTTGTTGACTTAACGGTTAAAACAAAGGCTATTAAGCCCGATGATCAAAAGGTTGTTTTCTTGTGTGAACTGACATACGGCGGTTTTGTTACTTTAGATGTTCCACCTGAACATGTAGAACCGATTTTATTGGTTGAAATTCCACATTTACTATTCCCTTATGCGCGGGCGATTATCGCCAATACGACAAGAGAAGCCGGTTTACCGCCATTACAAATCAACCCAATTGACTTTGCTTCTCTTTACCGTCAAAAAATGGAAAAAAAACAACAGGCAAACTAATCACTGAAAAAAATTAAAAAAAAGAGGAAAAAAGTTGATTTTTTCCTCTTTTTCGGTTTTAATAGTTTTGTATGAATAAAAGGAGTTTTTTATGTGGATGAAATTAGTTATTTGGGCTATTGTTATTGGTTCTTTATTTATGGGCTATTTTGGTTATAAGACCGGTTCCATCGGCAGTGCTTTGGTCGGAATGGGAATTTTTATGATTACCGGTTTTGCCTTATTTTTTCTGGTCAAGACTTTTCTGCACTTTGGGTTAGTCGTCGGAAAATACTTTTTAATTTTTACTTTAGTCATCTTGGTTGCCGTTGCCGGATGGAAAGGTTTTCAACATCTGCTCAATCATGGGGAACAAATCAATACACAGCAGACCGAAGTTGTTCGATCCTTTAACAACCAAAATTACGGTTTAAGTCTATGGGATAAGACAAAAGCATTTTTTTCATTTGCAAAAACAGGACCTGTTGTTAAATCGAAAAAATCCGTTACCCCTGTTCCACAATCTCCCCTTATCACACAACCTAAAAATATTCAGGGAACAGTATCGGATGTTCGTTCAGGATATTTCTTTAAGTTGGGAAAGCACTATATAAAATTATATGGGATTGATGCACCCGATCCAAAACAGACATGCAAAAACAAACACGGTTCGGATTATAACTGTGGTCATCAGGCAAAAGTCATGTTAGAAAAAATGATTCTTGGGAAAAATATTTCCTGTAAAATTGCTGGCAGTGACATGAAACAAAACTATATTGCTGTTTGTCAATATCAAGGGGTTGATATTGGTGCAGCTCTAGTTTCTGCTGGGTGGGCAGTTGCAAACAGAATTGAAACCGATGTTTACATTCCCTATGAAGAGGATGCACATATTAAGAAAAGCGGATTATGGGCCGGTAAATTTGTCGCCCCTTGGAAGGCAAGACAAAAACAAAAAAATATCCAGTCCCAATCCCAAAAAGAAAGTGGTTTTTTTGAAGGTTTATTTCAATGATACGTTTTATATCTGACAGCGAGCAAGAAACAGCAGAAATTGCTTCAAAATTGGCAAAAAAAGTCAAAGTCGGTGATATTATTGCTTTGTATGGTACTTTGGGAGCCGGTAAGACAGCTTTCTGTCGGGGATTTATTCAATCTCTGATACCTGAAAAAGAAGTCCCCAGCCCGACTTTTACCCTGTTGCAAGTCTATGATACATCAAATTATTCCGTTTATCACTTCGATATGTACCGTTTAAAATCGCCGGAAGAAGCCTATGAAATCGGAATAGAAGATGCCTTTGCCGAAGGTGTCTCACTGATAGAGTGGCCTGAAAAAATGGGAAATATTCTACCTAAAAAACATATTTCCGTTACACTGGAAACAAAAGGGACAAAACGCATCATCACAATTGAAGGAATTGAATTATGACGCGAGAAGAATTATGCCAATCTTTTTTAGATAAAAACGGATGGGGTATGGCAAACAGAACCGTTCTAGCCGGTGATGCTTCTTTCCGAACATACGACAGATTGACACGAAATGGAGAAACGGCTGTTTTGATGAACAGCCCCTTATCAGAACATCCGGACAAGTTTGTTTTCATAACTTACCTGTTAGAACAAGCTGGACTTCATCCGCCCCATATTCTGGCACAAGATTTGGAAAACGGCTTTTTATTATTGGAAGACTTCGGCGACAATACTTTTTCAAAATTACTAAAAGAAGGATGCGATGAATTTAAACTCTATCAAAAAGGGGTTGATAATCTGATTACCTTACAAAAAAATATTAGACTACCTGAAACCGGCATTATCGAACATAATTTTGACAGAATGATGTTTGAAGTTTCCCTACTGATAAACTGGTTTGGTAAATATATGGTAAAAGGCGGATTATCACAACAATCTTGTGCAGAATTTAAAGAAATATGGACTCCTTTGTTAAATCAACTGGAAAAACTCCCCAAGACTCTGACTTTACTGGATTACCATGCAGATAACCTAATGATAACACCCACGGGTGATTGCGGTATTTTGGATTATCAGGATGCCCGTTTGTGTTCTATAACCTATGACTTGATGTCCTTACTGGAAGATGAACGTCGGCTTGTTTCCCCGACAATCCGGCAAAATTTAATCAATTATTACTTTTCGGCCCGTCCTGAAATGGATACATCATTTATTCGGGAAACACTGCCTGTGGTTGCTATGCAAAGACATACCAAAGTTATCGGTATTTTTACACGCCTATGCCTGAGAGATAAAAAGAAAAAGTATTTAGATATGATTCCTTTGGTTTGGCAACAAACAGAAGCCCATTTAGATAATCCCCTTTTTGCCGATTATAAACAATGGTTGGATACTTATATCCCTAAAAACTATCGCCAATTTCCCCTTATTCAACAGGAGATATATGATGAAACCTGATATTTTGATGATTTTAGCTGCCGGTCGTGGTAAACGAATGAAACACCTGACAGATGAACAACCTAAACCTCTTGTGAAAGTTCTGGGGCATTCTTTATTGGATCGTGTCATTGACCACGCCATTCAATCGGGTATGAGTCAAATTGTCATAAATACCTGTTATAAAGGGGAAATGATTGAGAAAAGTTTAAGTTCCCGAACTGATATTCCGATTTCCTTTTCCCGGGAACAAGAAGCATTGGAAACCGGCGGTGGCGTTTTAAATGCTCTCCCCTTGTTATTACCAAAAGGACAAGATGGCTTCTTTGTTGCCAATGCCGATCCTCTGTGGGTTGATAAAACGAATACCATTTTTGAACAATTGGCCAAACAATGGAATCCTGACACGATGGATGTATTACTGGCACTGATTCCTAAAAATCAGGCTTTCGGTGCCGTTCACAGCGGGGATTATCATTTGGAAAATAATATTCCTCGTCGCAAGAAAAAAGAAGAAAACAATGCCGATTACCTTTATACAGGCATCCAGATCCTACATCCTCGTGTTTTTGACGGTGTAAAATCCGGTGTATTCAGTTTGGTACGTTTATATGACCAAGCAGAGCAAACAGGACGACTACAGGCCATTGTTTATGACGGAGACTGGTATCATGTCGGAACGCCCGAGGCTTTGGCTGATACAGAAAAAAGGTTGTCTCAATGATAGAAACAATCGGTTTATCAGAAAACTTATCTGAAAAAATTGTAGACATTATTCTAAAAAAATCGGAAGAAGATGTCTTAAAAGCCGCAAAAATGCAAGTCATTTTACCGACAAAACGAACCTGTCTATCCGTTAAAAAAGCATTTTTACAACGCAGTCGGGAAAAGGCTATTTTACTTCCCAATTTAGTAGCTTTATATGAATTAAACAAACTGGATCCGGATATTCCCCCTGAAATAGACCGATTAGAAAGAACTCTTTTACTGACAAGACTCTGTCAGAAAAAACCGAATATTACGACACCAGAACAAGCCTTCAAAGTTGGTGTCAGTCTGGGAGAACTGCTGGATACATTTTATCAATTTGAAATTGACACTTCCCGTTTAAGTGAATTGGTTCAAGTGCCTGTTTTTGCCGAACATTGGAACGATACTGTTGTTTTCTTAGACGTTCTGACAAAATCATGGCCTTTAATTTTAAATGAACGGAACTGTATAGATTCAGCCGATAGACAAATCCGACTGATTGATTCTTTTAACAGACAATTGCAACAAGATACAGACACCCTTGTTATTGCTGCCGGATTAGACGGTGGATTACCTGCAGTTCGACGATTGCTTAACACCATAAACAAGCGGGAAAACGGTCTAGTTCTACTGGAAGGGGTTGACACACAACTGACTGATTCGGATTTTAAAAACACACCACCACATCACTATCAAGCTAACCATATTCAAATTTTAAAGGCATTAAACACTTCCCCCAGTCAAGTCAGACAAATAACACCAACGACACCGGCAGAAGAAATGATAAAAATTGTTTTTATGCCGGAAAGTAAAACAGAAGAGTGGATGAACGGGAAAATTATTCCTCAATCATTAAAACATGTCAAACGAATTGATTCCGAAACAATTTATGAGGAAGCTCTAACCATTGCTTTACTGCTACGAGAGACATTGGAAACTCCTGAAAAAACAGCCGTTTTGGTTACACCTGATCGAGATTTGGCCCGCCGTGTTATTGTTGAAATGAAACGCTGGGGTATTATTTTGGATGACTCGGCTGGGACACCTGTTCCACAAACAGAATTAGGTATTTATCTGCGTTTAATTGCCCAGGTTGCCTGTCATCCGGAAAATGTTTCTGATTGGTTGGCTTTACTTAAAAATCCTTTATCGGCAGATCATATCAATCCAACAACCCTACGACAAATCGTCAAATCAACAGAAAAAGAAGCCCGTCGACAACAAAAAAAATTTGTGCCACCGATTACAACGGACTTTACACCTTTATTTAATTTATTCCAAAGCCATGTTAAAACACCTTTTACTGAGCTATTAAAAATACACATTCAAATTGCCGAAACATTGGCAACCAGTCACGACAGGGCAGGATCCGAACGTCTTTGGTCCAATGAAACCGGTAAAATAACTTTTGAATTTTTAACTTATCTGTTGGATAAAGCTGATTTGATTGAGGATATTGAGCCGGTATTCTATCCTAAAATTATGGAAATTTTATTAGGAACATTAACGGTCCGCCCTCTTTACGGGATGCATCCCCGTCTAGATATTCTGGGACCGATTGAAGCCCGTTTTCATCATGCCGACCGGTGTATTATCGGTGGATTAAACGAGGGGACATTTCCCGGAATTCCCGAAACAGGACCCTGGTTGAATCGACCGATGCGTCAGTGTCTGGGACTACCACCACCGGAAAATAAAATAGCTGCTTTAAGCATGGATTTTGCTCATTGTTTTTGCGGACCGGAAGTTATATTGACCCGTTCTTTAAAATCCGGCGGTGCCGAAACCATTCCATCCCGATTTTTATCCCGTTTGGATGCCGCATTAGAAGGTAGTAACCTGAATATGAAAATACAAACATCAAATTGGGCAAAAGAACTGGACACACCTGATTGGAAAGATACGGTTGAAAGACCGGCCCCCTGTCCTCCGGTAGAAGCCAGACCAAAATCCCTATCCGTTACAAAAATTGAAAATTGGATGAGAAATCCTTATTCTATTTATGCACAATATATTTTGGGATTAAAGCCATTAGATTCCCTATCTGCTGATAAAAAACAACAACAATATGGTATCGCCATTCACAAGGCGTTGGAATTATTTGTTACGGAAAATCCAAACAATACCAGTCTTGAACGATTATTGGAATTGGGAGAACAAGCCTTAACAAAAGAAGGTTTTACTGAAACAGAAAAAATATTTTATCTGCCCCGATTTAATGAAATGGCTAAGTTTATCATTCAACAACAACAAGAAACAAAAAATGAAATTAAAAACAGTTTTCCTGAGAAACAAGGGTCTTTTACGTTTGAAGTGGACGGTAATTTCTTTACACTGACCGGACAGGCCGATCGTATAGACCATTTTAAAAACGGATCAGCCCGCATTGTTGATTACAAAACCGGTTCTGTTCCATCTATACAAGATGTGGAAAAAGGTTTTTCCCCACAACTGCCTTTGGAAGGACTTTTGTTAAATAAAAACGGTTTTGAATGTCTGTCCTCACCAGAGGAACTGGAATTAGATTATTGGAAACTGGCATCTAAAACCAAAAACTGCAAAGTAACACCTGTTAAGTCAAAAGAAAAAAATGTCAATAGCATAATACAGGAAAGTTTTGAAGGACTTCAAAATTTAATACGAACATTTAACAAACCTGAAACCCCCTATGAAGTCAATCCGATATCCGGTAAAGAACAAACCTATAACAATTACGAACATTTATCCCGAACGGCTGAGTGGCAAAATGATGACGGAGAATCAGAATGAACATAGACATCAACAAAGAACAACGACGGGCAAGTAATCCTTTTTCTTCTGTTTGGGTATCGGCATCAGCCGGTTCTGGAAAAACAAAAGTTTTAACCGACCGCGTGTTAAATTTGCTTTTAACAGGATGCCCACCTGAAAAACTATTATGTCTGACATTTACCAAAGCCGCTGCAACAGAAATGTCTAACCGTGTTAATAATGTCCTGAAAAAATGGGCTATCTGTCCGGAAGAAAAACTGGTAAAAGAAATATCGGATATTTCCGGGGAAACACCATCAGCCGAAATTATTAAACGGGCCAGACGTCTATTTGCCGAAGTTTTGGAAACCGCCGGCGGCATCAAAATTATGAACACACACAGCTTCTGTCAGACATTATTAAAACGATTTCCGTTAGAGGCCTCTGTCCCACCAAACTTTGATGTTATTGATGAAAAAAAATCCGAAATGCTGATTTCCGAAGCATTACAGGAAATTATGGAAAATCCGAATTTCAGACAAGATATTGTCTGTCTATCACCCTTTCAAAGTATGTCTGATTTAATCAAACTGCTAAATGAATTGTTAAAAGAACGAAGCCGTTTATCAAAACTACTTGGAAAAAACAGTTTGAAACAGATCCTTTGGGAAATCAAAAGATACTTTAAAATTGAAAATTACAATTCACAAGATGAAATCGTACAGGAATCTTTTACACCTGAAAAATGGTTAGAAAATAAAGAAAAATACCTGACAAATTCCGATCTTATCAATAAAAAGTTAAAAAAAGAACTAAAAAATTCAAGAGAGGCAGCACAAACAGAAGAAGTCGCCCAAAAATTAAGAAACTTTGAATTGGTAGAAATTTCATCATCTTTATTAAAACTGGCCTATGCCATTTTGGAAAAATATAAAATAAAAAAACAAGCCGAAGGGCTGATGGACTTTGATGATTTAATTTCGGCAACAAAAAATTTGCTCTCCCGCAGTCATGCAGCAGCTTGGGTTTTATTTAAACTAGACGGCGGATTAAATCACATATTGGTGGATGAAGCCCAAGATACCAATCCAGATCAATGGTTTATCATTAAATCTCTGGCAGAAGAATTTTTTTCTGGGGAAGATCATCATGATACAATCCGAACAATTTTTGCCGTCGGAGATAAAAAACAATCTATTTACAGTTTCCAGGGAGCCGAACCAAACGAATTTGAACGAATGAGGATCTTCTTTGATAAAAAAGTTCAAGAATCCGAAAATGATTTTGAAACCGTTCCGTTTAATATGTCTTTTCGATCAACAAAACCGGTACTGGATTTAGTCAATCGCCTACTCAACAATCCGATTGCCCGCAAAGGTGTCTTATCCCATAATGAAGAAGCTATTCATATTGCCTATCGGGAACATGACGCAGGATTAGTTGAAATTTGGCCTTTGGAAAAATACGAAAAGCCTAATGACGTTACACCATGGAAACCACCAGTAGAACGTATTCGATCACGTTCAGCATCTTCCAAATTGGCGGAAAAAATTGCCGACAAAATATCTGATATGATTAAAAACAAAGAAATTTTAGAATCGCAAGGTCGTCCTGTTATTGCCGGTGATTTTATGATTCTGGTTCAACGGCGAAACGGTTTTGTCAATGAAATGGTCCGGTTATTAAAAGAAAGAAATATACCGGTTGCCGGTATTGACAGATTAAATTTAAGTAGACACATTACTGTTCAGGATTTAATGTCAGCTGCCAAATTTGTATTATTACCAGAAGATAACCTGAATCTTGCTTGTTTGTTAAAAAGTCCTCTGATACAAATGAGTGAAAATGAACTGTTTCAGGCTTCATATAACCGAGACAAACGACCTTTATGGACATGTATCAAAGAAAAATTCCCCCAATATGCGGAACGACTGAATGTTCTTTTAAATATGGCTGATAAGGTACTTCCTTATGATTTTTTTGCCTATATTTTAGGACCGATGCAAGGACGGAAAAGATTTTTAGCCCGTTTAGGAAATGAAGCCATAGAAACACTGGATGAATTTTTAAATCTTGTCATGGATTTTGAAAAAAATAATATTCCTTCTCTACAAGCTTTTATAGACAGTATGGAACAAAAAGAAGTCGTTATCAAGCGGGATATGGAATCGGCACAAAATGCAGTTCGGATTATGACAGTTCACGCTTCCAAAGGATTACAAGGACGTATTGTCTTTCTACCTCAAACACGCAATATTGTCCGAAAAAGATCAAAAATTTTATGGCTGAATGACAAATTACCTTTTTGGGTACCAAATAAAGAAATGCACAGTCAAAAAACAACTGATTTATTAGACCTGTCAGATGAAGCTGATGATGAAGAAAACAAACGCCTATTATATGTTGCCGTTACCCGTGCCAGTGACAGGCTGTATATTTGTGGATATAATTCTAAAAACGATCCCAGACCGGATAACTGGTATGATCTGATAAAACAATCTGTTGTTGGAGAAGATACTATTGATAAACCTTATCAAATAAAATCTCCCCAATCAAAAAAAATAAATTCTCAAAAAGAAAAAGAAAATATTTTTTCAGAACCATTACCAGACTGGGCATACCATTTACCGCCGGAGGAACCCACACCGTCCAAACCCTTATCTCCTTCCCGACAGGAAGATGATATTTATCAAGGACAATCTCCTTTATCAGACGGACAATCTCTAGCTTTAAAACGAGGAGTATTTATCCATCAGTTATTACAATATCTGCCGACACTACCCCCAGAAAAATGGGATATAATGATTGAACGCTTGAATATGCACAACATACCTGTCCCGAGTAATTTAAAAACATTACTGACACAATCGGAATTTCAAATTTTATTTGGGAAAAACACACTGTCAGAAGTCCCTGTTGTCGGTATTTATAATAACATAACTGTTTCAGGACAAATTGATAAACTTGTCGTTTTGGATAAAGAGGTCTGGATTGTGGATTATAAAACGAATCGAAACGTTCCCAAAATAGCTTCAGAAGTACCGCTTTCCTATAAAAAACAGTTAAATGCATATAAGGGCTTGATTAAATCTGTTTTTTCAGATAAGATAGTCAGAACTTTCCTGTTGTGGACGGAAAATCTGAATTTAATGGAGATATTTGATGAAGCCTAAATTTTTAATATTTTTTATTTTATTTCTTCTGGCAGCCTGCGCCGGTAGTATTCCTAAAACACCGGAAGGCTGGGAAAAGAAAAATATTGAAACCAAGTATCTGACTTTTGCCGTTTGGGAAAAAATAACTCAACCGGAAAAACCTTTACGCATCTATATTGAAGGAGATGGAGATCCAGATCCAAAATATCCGGTTGCTTTTGAACTGGCCCGTCGGGATACCACACAAAATGTCATTTATATTGCTCGACCGTGCCAATACCTGCTTTGTGATGAATGTGATAATCCGGCCTTATGGAAAGAAGAACGTTTCAATGAAGAAATAGTCAATGAAATGAAAGATCTAATTGTTTATTTAAGCCATAAATACAAAACACCTTCTTTAGATTTAATCGGTTATGACGGGGGCGGTACTATGGCCATGATATTGGCGACCAAGATACCGCTTGCCCGCGTGGTAACAGTCGGTAGTATTTTAAATACCCAAGAATATGTTACCGAAAAAAATATTTCCCCGATAAATGGGATGAATCCAGCAGATAATATGGGAAAACTGGCCCGTATTCCACAGGTTCATTATGTCGGAAAAGAAGATACCATTGTACCGATGAAATACACCAAAAGATTTGTCAATAATTTAAAAAATCCTAAATCTGCCGTTATTAAAGTTGTCCCAGGTGCAACACACACACACTGGGGAGATTTGATAATAGAATAGCCCTTTTATCCTAAAATAAAAGAGATAATCCATTAAGCCGTTTTAGCATGTCCGACATTTAAGGCAAGCAGATTCAAAATTTTTTTAATCTTACCCAAAAGCCCATCGTCTTTTTGTGTCGGTGTCATTGCTGCCAGAGCGCTGGCTCCTGTTACGATACCCGACAAAGCAATTAGCATATCATTAAAGTTCTGTATAATAAAATCAAACATATTTTTCTCCTTTATTTTAAAATTAAATTAAAAAAAGCGGCTACAAGAGCCGTTACTGTTGTCAAAGCTATCATTCCGGCACAGGCCTTTATCGGTGCTAATTCGGAACGCGGAACATAGTCTCGAGCAATTTTGTCTTGCCAATTTTGACAAACCGTTTTTTTTTGAACGGTTGTCATAAAGTTTAATAATTCAGAATGAACATCCGCAATTTGATTTTTTGTTTGGCCGATTTCCTTCTTAATATCTATCAGTTGTTTCTGTAAAGTATCCACCAAAGCCATTAGTTTGCCGATTTCCATTGTCAATGTTGCCATTTTATCACCCCCTTTACAAACAGGTATAGAATAAATGATTCCCAATTTGAACATTCGGAACCAAAGCCATTGCCCAATCCGGATTAACTGATAGAGTATGATAATGCGTAGCCCCCTTTGTCCGATCGGAAAGTAATCCCTTGACAGCCCGAACAGCTATTCGTTTACAAACTTCAAACAATGGATCTGATGATAAATCACCCGTTATTTTCACCAAATTACTGTCATTGGAATTCCAACAGGAAAACTGATAAGGCTTTAAGCAAACTTCGCTGATTGTTTTTCCCCACCAAAATGGTCCTGTCGTATGGGCATATTTAACACGGTTGATAATAACATTTGCAACGGCTTCTATACCATTTAGTCCCTCACCCCGTGCTTCTCCGTATAAAGTTCTGGCCATTATTTCTGTATCTTTATCCATTAAAACCTCCATTCTAAATTTTGTTTTTTTAAAGTAAAATTATTTCTTTTTAACCGTATTGGTTCCGATAACAGACAACCGGCAACGGCATCCAATCCGTCATCATGCAAGCTCCCGTTAGGTATAAAATCCCGCATTTCACCTAGAAAAGGTGTCTGTTTTATATCCTCGTTGACATACAAAGAACCATTCATCAGCGGTGCATCAAAAGCTGATATAATCCGTTCGACCTTATTTCTGCGTGAAGTTTCCTCTATAACGGCACAAGCAAGGCGATGACGGGAAAATTCCTGACGCAATAAAGCCGGTAAAAACTTACCAATTCCATTTGTTTCCAAATGAACTGCCGGCACAAAACAATCCAATACCAATTTTCGAACACACTGACACTGATAGGAAGTTGCCTCGCTGTCTGATGGAACCGTTAAGTAATCCAACCGATGCAGATAAGCATAACCGACTTCATCAAAAAAAACACAAGCGACAACACTTTTATCCCCTTTTACAGAACCAAAGGATGGATCCCACCAACAGGAAACGCCAACCAATCGTTTCCCATTCAGAGATAAAAGACCTTGTCCGTTTACCTCCCGATAATCCAAGCTACCCCGATAAAACTTTAAGCGAGAAATATCCAACCGACTTTCGGTCAAAGAGACTGGCTCCAACATCATCTGACTAGCAAATTTATTGGCACCGGATCGCCGACGCAAATTTTCTATTTTATCCAAAGGAAACCGTTCCGGCCAAGCCGAGGTCCCATCCGACAAAATCAGCGGTATTTTTAATATCGGCCAATTTTCTAGAAAATCACCGGAATTAGTCTGATAAATTGTATCCGTTGTATGCGGTGTCCCAATATACAAAACCAAGCCACCTGGGGTCAGAATATAGTCCAATTCACCTAACTTTTGACGTAATGATTTGCGTTTAGAGGCTGTATTACAGGTTTTTGGGACCTCCACGTCATCGCAAATAATCACATCCGCCCGACATCCTGTCATATTTGCCGTTAAACCACGTGCTAAAACAGAAGGATCACGAAATCCAGTATGACGATTAACAGTGAAACGATCGGATGCCCATTCTTCTAAATTCGGTGGTTTTAAATGTTGTGTCAGCGGATGACGTTCAATAATCTGTTTCATATGATGAACCATTTTTTTAGCCAACGAATGATCAGCAGACAAAATTAAAATACGCGTTTCGGGTACCTGAGATAACAACCATGCCCCGAACAACCCCACCAAAGTAGACTTACCGGAATTACGAAAAGCCATCAACAATCCATTCCGATTATCGACCCGATGATAAAGAAAGGATAAAAATCGGGCTATTTGACGGTGATGTCGGGGCAAAGACAGACCCTGTATCCGATTCCAGATCCAGATAAATTCAATAAGGGAAAAATGCATCATCTGTTTCCTCACTTTCGGATTGTAGAGCCTGTCTGGCCATTTGCAACCAATCCGGAACAGCCGTTTGATTTTCCGTATTGGTTGTATTTTGTATTAACTTTAATAACAAAGCGATATGCATTAAAGCAGACTTACACGCATTATGATATGCCGTAAAATCTTTAGGCTCATTTGATATCTTTATTTTTTTAAAGTCTGAATAAGAATGAACCGCCTGTTCTAAACCGGATCTTAAATATGCAGATAAGTCCGGCATTTTCGGTTTATCTGACATATAAGACTCCCTATTTCAAAACACTACGTCCCGCAGTACTGGTAAAATTATTCAACGCATTGACTGAATTGGCCGCCAAACGATTCTCCAATGATGAAGCCGATAATAAATTTCGGGTATTTCGAGCATTGATACCATTTAACAAAGCTTCCAAGGAAATATTTGATTGATCAACCAAATATTTATTTTCAATATCATGCTCTTTTTGCATGGAATCCAAAACTGCCCTTCCTGTACCAGATAATGAACTCATACCCCCTGCCCCAAGACGAGCTTTATAACTTGCCTGTTGTTTTTGAAGCAGGTTTCTGTTTTTACGTTGTTCTTCTTCTAATGTCAACTTTTTTTGAGCAACATTTAAATCATATTCTTTTTGAGCTGATGCCCGTTCCATTTTTATCTGTTTTCTTTGTGCATCACTGCTTTTTTTCATATAAACGGCTGATGCTCCTGAAGCAACAAGACCGATAATTGGTGTCAATTCCATATTTAACCTCCTATTTGAATATCACTGGTTACACTAACAAGTTTAAAGGGTTTAGGGGTATCCCCCTGAATATACCATAATGGTTCTGTTGGTGTTCGTACCCACCCCAAAGCACGAACAACAATATCCGATGTTTTTGCCGACAAAGGCGAATCCAATAAATAGGATGACATTGACCGAATAATTTCCTGATGTAATCCAGTTCCGGTATCAATTTCAAAAGAAGCTGTATTGATAAGACGAAATGTTGCTTTCACCAAGCGAGCACTTGATATCGGTGCACGACCAGTTCCCGAACCAATACTGGGAGGAAGCGGTACAACCTGATGCGTATACGCCAATCCAACCTCTACCTTTTGAGCCGGATAATCCAATATAATTTTACCACCTGATACAATCTGGGACGATTGAACAACATCATCTGCCACAATTTTTACACTTCTGCCATCCAACACAGATAGACCGGAAAAAATCGTTTCAGGTTCTTGGGAAGTCAATAAAAAGCCACAATCCGTATAAATATCATCAGATAATTTTTCCAAATAATATATCCCGTTTCGTAACACAACAAAATATGTCATTTGCCCAGAAACGGCTACGGATATAAATTTCCCATCTGTTGCCTGCTCGGTCCAACTTTGGATATCTTCTGCCCGAAAACTAGTCAAAACACAAAGTCGACCGTCTTCCATAATGATATAGGCCTGTCTGTTATGTTTATCATACGCCTGATCCTGCGGTTTACAAATTAAATGCCCAGCCATCAATGATAAATCCGTTGCTTGATAAGCCTGTTCAATATCTGCAAACAAAAACTCCCGTATTTCAAGACCGTTTGCCGACGGAAAAATAGTCGCTCCGTCAATACCGATTGGCGGAACAAACCGATAATTCGGAGATCCTACTTGGGTCTGTCGTTTTAACTGAATATTAGTCGGCGTCAGCGGTTCTCCGGAAACCATCCATTCCGCATTCGTCGTAAAAACCTGCAAATGCCGACCGGAAAATAACGCACAAATGGTATTATCTTGGTCAGATAAAATATTAAACTCAATACTTTCAGAATCATATCCTTCCCCTAATTCAAAATTTGTTAAATCACCGCTTTGGCTAAACCAAATTCGATTCGGCAACTTTTTACTACCTCCAAATACCAAACGGGATTGATAAAAAGCGACCGTTATCGGCCACCCGTACTCTGCATCAAAAGCAGGTTCTCCCCAACTGCGTGTCGGAGATAACTTATCCTTATCCTCGGCTGTAGATACTAATTTTTTCAAAACTTTTCCATTTGCGTTTTTTGTATCTGAAACAGCAATAATCTGAACATACCCTTCGGCAATTTTAAACTGACACCCGACATGTTTATCTTGGAATACATCACCGGAAGCCGTTAAAGTTATATCCCCTGTAACAGCTGTTGCAGACAATGTTATCCCATCATCACAATATTTATGATATGGCTGTAAGATACACTCATCCTGTACCAAAAAAGAAAACGGAATAACTGACCACTCATTATTTTTTAATACAATTTTCTGGGGGGCAATTTCAGGATGCGTTAAATACAAAGCATCCATTCCCTGACACCATCGAACTGTATTGATTTGATTTTCCGTCCAAGGTGTATCTAAAACTGTAATCACTCTGTCATTTTGATAAATGATTGTTTTTAAATTCTGTAAAACAATCAGATAAGACTCATAGGCACTTTTTTCAAAAACAATCAATCGGCTTTTTTGGAATAAGGTATCCATATATTTTAACCCAGGTCTCCGATAAATACCACCTGTTGGCTGAATGAACATATTTTTTAAAGATAAAGCACCATTATCATAGGATGATAAATCTACCCGTCCCAATAAATCATGCGTCAATTCACCGGCTGAAAAATTTGTTTTACTGGTAAATAAATTTGTCATTGACGAACCTCAATTAGAGAGAAATCCTGAAAAGAAGAATTAACCGATTGCTGACTATCAATCAAGCGCGCATTTTGCAATTCTTCACCGGACAATTTACGCAAATAATCCGTTCGTGAAGTACTTTCTGTTAAAGGCAAACAAAACTCAGCAGCCAATCTGGCAATTAAAGCCTGAACAAAAAACGGAGGAAAATCACTTTCAGAAGGTCTGTATACATAACTTAATAAAACCGTATCAGTATTTGTATGTAATTCCCGACCGCAGATACGATAATCCAGACCTTGTCCTCGTCCGGCTGTACCGGCAGATAAAATCCGAATACAGTCATTCGGCAAAGCATATGCATATCTGAAATCAGATTCTGGTACTTTGACCAATCGATTTAATTTATTCTGTGTTAAAGCAAACCGCCAAGGATAAGAAGTCAAAAGTGATTCAGCAACAACAGAATATAATTGTGTTGCTACACGTGCTTCCGTAGTTTCTTCTTCAAATGAAGAAATAGGATTAGCCCCCAGTTTTACGAGAGCTTGTGAACAAATGTCAATTGCAGTTAAATTCATATGATATATACTCCTTTCCCATATAAAAAGGGAAGGATAAAAATACCCTTCCCCACAAAAAATAATATTTCAATGTCTTATGCGATTACATCTGAACATTCTAATTTAACAACGCCTTTTGGATCTATTAAGCAAGCACCCTGACTCATCATATTATTCACAAAGTGTGCTGCATAATCACCATGCCATGTAATATCTGTTTTGATATCCTGGCCACTGGCATGTCCGACGGCCGTCTTATGATAAACAAAACAGGTATGACTGTTATCAGTTTTAGGTAAACCGTTGTGCATAATCCAAACAATTCCCATCCACTTCCGACTTTCTGAACCACTCAACATCGGATAAGCTTCCCCGACATATTTAGCTGATGAAAATTCTTCAATAGATAATAATTGATTCCATTGATCCGGTCCAACCAAAGCATAGCGTTCTCCGTCATCTGGTACATCATTTTCATTTAATAATGTAAAGGCGGATAAAATGCGTTCTTTTGTCAGTGTTTCCGAAGCAGAACCAACTGATTGTGTAGCTCCGGACAAAGCATTGATAATTAACTCATCCGTTTTCCGTCCCAATGCATAAGCACCTGCCAACGCAACGGCTTTTCGTTCATCATGTCCAACCTTTAATTCATCTAATTGGTCAACCCATTCACCGGCATAATAATCTGTTAAAGTACATTCAACCGGTGCATGTGTTATATTTGACGGTGTAATTTGAGCATTTCTTGTTTTGGTTGTTGCTGTCATAGCTCCAATAACTTGAAAAGTCGTTGAGACCCCTTGAATATTATTCTTGGAACGAACTGTATTTTTTAATTTTGAACCTTGTTGTTGATAAGCGGTATGTACTTCCGCTTCAAAATGTTTGATAAATGAAGATTCAATAGTTGTTGTATTTGTCATAAAATTTTCCTTTCGTTAAATAAAAAATAAACAAAATCTGATATGGGTTTTAGGATAATCCTGCCCATCTGATTTTAAGTTGAGGGAATATTCCCTAAAAACAGGCCTTGTTGGTTATCTGTTTTAAAAATCTTAACCGCCATACAGACGTTTAAAACCATCTTCAATACGTTTTGTTAAAGCAGGATCTTGCTGTTTCCAATATTTCGGATCCTGCATCAAACGTTTTAATGTTTCTTCACTGTCTTGTGCAACAGCATTTTCCGAACGGGGCAAAACAGATTCTTCCGAAGTACTTGTCATCATACGATACATTGTCAAAATACCATCCTTACTGCCAGCTAAGGTTTCAAAAACTGGTTTATCCAGATTTTTTTCACCCCAAGCAGAAATTTGTCGGGCAATTGTATTAAACCGTTCACTGCCACCAAAAAATTGTTCCAATTCGGATAAGTCCCTATCCGTTTTAAAGGCATCAGATAATCCTAAAATAATCGGAATAACTTTGTCAGCAGCTAAATCATAAACAGCCTGAACCTGTTCATTTGTAAACCCCAAATCAAATAATTTTTGATTTATTTCCGAATCATTCTTCATTAAATTACTTTTAATTTCAATTTGATAATCAGATGCTTTTACTGGTCTATTTTGGGGTACTGTTTCCCGCTGACTCAATTTTTTTTCCAATGCTAGATATGATTTTAGCAAAGCCTCTACATTGATTTGACCATCCGGATTTTTAAACTTTTCAGGAAAATTGTTTTTAAATTCAGATTCTTCTTCAATTTTTACATCCTGATTTTTCTTTTGTTTTTCATTAATTTTTTGTATTTTAAAATCTTCTGTTTGATTGGTCATTTTAATCTCCTTTATTTTGACCTTGTTGAATTAAGGACAGAATCTTGGCAAATAATGCCCGTTGTCCTTCTAAAAATCGGAGTTCGGCATCTGTCGAATCCGGTGGTAAAACCCGTTCTTGTGTCTGTCGTTTCAGATAGGCTAATACAATATCAGCCTCCGGTCGGTGAAACAAGCGGGCAAAAGCCATAGCCGGCGTCATACCAAACTACCTGATGGGGATTGTTTAAAAACAGTTTCAGGAACATTTAATTTATTTCCCAGCCATTTCACAAAAGCCCCGATATCTACCTCTTGCAAACCTAACTCGCCCATTTTGATAATATTTGTCAGCCATAACAAAGCATTATTGGCATCAATCTGATCTTGTTTTTCTGCGCGGGTTGATTTATAAGAAACCTTTAACAAATGTCCGTCTAAAAATATTTCAGGAATTTCTCCCCGTTTACGTAATAAAGAGAGTCCTCGTTCAATCAAAGGTGTTAATAACTCCGTTTGCAAACGACCGTAGGTTGCCCCTAAAATACGCATCATTTCTTCAGAACGTTCCAAAACTTCGGTAGCCGTCATCATCGGACCATCAACCTGCCCTAACTTATCCCCCAACAAAGCATGTTGAATACGTTTCCTCAAATCTTCAATCAATAATTGAGAAACATCAAATTTTCCTGGAGCTTCCAAAGGTGTAAGCCCCTTTGACCCAACGGCTTTGGGAATAATCACCCCCGGTGCCAGCCGTATGTTAGCCGGATTAAGAACACCATCATCTTCGGCCTGCCAAATACCTGTCACAGAAATAGAAGCATTTTTTAAAATCAGTTCAACAACCTTATTTGCGGTTTTGATATCTGGTAATGCCTTCATAACCGGGGAACGCCCATACGCTTCTCCGGGGGCTTTCAGCCAGCGAAAAGAAATAAACGGCGAGGTTGAAAAATGAGCCTCTTTTAACACTAAATCAATACCGTTCAGGAAATCATGCTGACTATCGGGATCTAAAAAAGCAGTATATTGATATCCACCTTGAACCAAGGGAATAACCGCTTCAATAACCTGAAATTGTTTATTTTCCTTATGTAGTTTTTTGACTGTCTTGTCTGGCAATGAAAAATTTGGAAATCGGGTAATCAAAGTTTCATATTCCATGAAACTTTCCCGAAATGTTGTATCCAGCCGTCCTGTCGGACCTTCGGACAAATAAACCTCAGACAACGGAATAGCTGTAAATCGAAAGGCTGTAGATGCACCAACCGGTGCTTCTTCAAATAACAAACATGCTGTTCCGGCTGTAATTAAATCAAAATAACATTGATGAATTTCCAATGAAAAATTAGACCGATTAAAATGATTGCTCAACACACCGGAAATTTTTTCCAATTCTGGGGCAACTTTCTCCGTTTCCGAATCGGATAAATCAGAACCGGCAGTTACATGAAACCATCTCATCCAAGGGGGTGTTACCTCAGATAGAATCAAAGCTGCCAATTGATCAACACAATCGCCGGCCGTTCCGTCAAATAAATGACTAATCGGTGAAGTTGAAGAAGAAAACATACTCCCCCTTTGAGGTAAAGCATATTCATAACATTCCTGCCATACAGACTCCCAACCGTTCCGTTGTTCTTTCACTTTTTGAAAACGGCGATATAAATTTTGAATATCTGTCATAAAATCTCCTTTTGTTCTAAATACAGTTGACAGACAAAAAAACAGGTGTCTGAAATATATCAAACACCTGTTTATTTTTTCATTAGATAGACTTCTGCCTGTTAACTGATTTTCTTTATATCATATTTTTTTTAAAATGTCAAGGATTTTTTTCCTTTTTTATGATAAAAATCTAAAAAGTTGATACGGAGTCCATATTCCAGGGGCATTTATACCCAAAAAACGTTTAACTGTCTCAACACAGGTAAATGGGCGAAACTGCGTATTGGTAAGCCCTGGTATACAAGGCGTCGTCCGTATCAAACGATACCCTTTATCACGCATATGCTTCAATATAGATGCATTCTTTAAAATAATTAAATCTGTAAAGTGAATCAAAGGATCTATCAATAACCATTCCCGACCGTTTCCGACAATCAAAGCACAGTGGTAATATCCTTTTTTTAAAAAGCGCATCCACCATTTTGTCGGACGACCACCAAAAGCAACATAAGCGAAAGGATACCGATACCCTTGTATTAAATCTGTCTTCATTTCATTTTACCTTTCAATAACTTAAAAACAAATTACGATTCCTTTTTTTCTGAGTAGCGAATCCAAAAAACACATTGCTTCCCGCCAAAGAGAACAAATTTTTTTTGTTGCACCAAAATTAATGTGCGGTGGCATTTGTTCAAATCCATATTTTTTCAAGATATACAAATGTTCCCGCTTCAACACTCCTTGTTCTACAAGTCTTTTAACAGCAATAATAATATCTGACGATTCGCAAGGACGCACTATTTTACCCCCGCTATTTTTCCCACGTTCATTACCTAATTGCTCACAAAAACAACACCAAAACCATGCTTCTTCCGACGATTCGAAAGGTGTGGTTTCCCGTCCATCACTTATTTTTAGGTATTTATTCCTCATAATATCTCCTTTCGTTTGTAAAAATAAGAACAAAACAAGAACTAACCCAAAAAAAATAATTTGTCAATACTAAAATATGAAAAAAAACCTATTGACAGGATAAAAAGGATATGATATAGATAAACACAACTAATAGATGAATACATCTAAATAAAGAAAGGAATCTACATGCAGCTGACACACAAAGAAATTTGGACTGGTATTGAAAATCTTGCTGAAAACAAAGGGTTGTCATTATCTGCCCTTGCCATTAAAGCAGGGCTAGATCCTACTAGTTTCAACAAATCAAAACGAATCGGAACAGACGGCAGAAAAAGATGGCCTTCTACCGAAAGTATGAACAAACTGTTACAAGCAACAAATACTACTATCTTTGAATTTATGGAATTAGCTGGTGAACCCTACCAACCAAAACCAAACATCATTCCTTTATTAGGGTTAGCAAAAGCAGGAAGGGAAGGATATTTTGATTCGGATGGATATCCTTTAGGAATAGAAAGTTGGGATGGTATTGAATTTCCATTTGCACTAGAGCAACAGGTCTATGCCCTGGAAGTTTCCGGCAACAGTATGGAACCAACCTATCGTGACGGTGATAAATTAGTCGTTTCTCCCGATTCGGAAATTCGAAAAGGCGATCGGGTTGTTGTCAAAACACGTAGCGGTGAAGTTATGGTTAAAGAATTAGAGTATAAATCCGCACGTCAAGTTCAATTAAAATCTTTAAATAATCTACATCAAGACATTGTTTTAAATGCAACGGATGTTTTATGGATGGCACGGGTCATTTGGGTCAGTCAATAAAGGGGAAATATGATACACATTAAAAATAATTGGATCAAAAGGATTTCTCTTATCGGATTAGGGGCTTTAATGACACTTACATTTGCCCCCTACTATTATAATTTTTTATTACCCATTATTTTTTCACTACTATTTTACACCATAAATAAAAATATCCCAAAAAGAAAATTATTTGGAACTGGTTTCTGGTTCGGTATGGGTTTAGGTGCTTTTTCCACCGCTTGGATAGCAAATGCATTAATGATAGATGGTGGAATGTATGTTTCTTTAATACCAGTAGTCTGGATTGGTATGGGAATTTTGTTCGGATTATTTTGGGGAATTCCTACCTGTTTAAGCGGTTTTTATAAAGTTGGATTGCATCGGCTATTGGGGTGGGCGGCTTTAATTACTTTATTTGAATGGATTCGCAGTTGGTTTTTAACCGGTTTCCCGTGGAATTTAACCGGTTCTGTTTGGGAAGATACCCTCCCTATTTTACAATTTGCAAGTATTTTTGGCGTTTACGGTTTAACCTTTATTACGTTAGTTTTGTGTTCAATACCTGTTTTTTGGTCAAATAAAAAGATTATCGGTTTCGCTTTATTTCTTTTCACTCTGATATACGGCTTTGGATTTTACAGAGTTTACAACGGACATGAAGCTGTTGCAACAGGTATTCGTTTAAGATTAGTCCAACCCAATATTCCACAGACTTTAAAATGGGATCCTGATAAATCTGAAGAAAATTTTGTAAAAATTTTACGTTTATCAAAACAAAATAATCAAAGCATAACACACACACTATGGCCTGAATCTGCTGTATCTTTTATCGTTAATCAAGATAAAACAGAAACACCGCGCCTAATGCAAGCCGTCCGTCAAGGTGGTACTTTAATTATGGGGGGGATCCGCACAACAGGAGTACCAGAGACTCCCTTAGCCAACAGCCTTTTTGTACTAGATGATTTTGCCAATATTCTGGCACATTACGACAAAACCCATTTAGTCCCATTTGGCGAATACATTCCTTTCCGACAAATCATCCCTTTAGATAAACTGGTCCCCATACCATTTGACTTTAAAGAAGGAAAAGAATTAAAAACGATTCGCGTTGCCGGGACACCTCCTTTTGGCTCTTTGGTTTGCTATGAGATTATTTTTTCCGGCCATGTTGTTTCTTCAAAAGAAAGACCGTCATGGTTAGTCAACACAACAAATGACGGTTGGTATGGTCTTTCAGCCGGCCCTTACCAGCATTTAGGTATGGCAAAAATGCGTGCTGTTGAAGAAGGATTACCCATTGCCCGTGTCGCTAATACAGGAATTAGTGCTGTTTTTGACGGATACGGCCAAACCATTGGAAAACTGCCACTGGGAACAGAAGGTGTCCTAGATACGACCTTGCCAATGCCTTTACCAAAAACGATTTATTCCCGCTTTGGATATTGGCTTCCCATCGGAATTCTGACAATTTTATTACTTTTTTTATACTTAAAACGAAAATAATTCTTGACAAAGCGTTTTTTTTTCTATATGATAGGTCATCATTTATAAAAGAAAGGGTCATATTATGAAAGTTCGTTGTTCTTTAAAGTCCGCAAAAGCACGTGATAAAGATTGTAAAGTTGTCCGTCGCAAAGGTCGGGTTTATGTTATCAATAAAAAGAAGCCAAAATTAAAAGCTCGTCAAGGTTAATTCCTTGGTTGGTTAACATATAAAAAAAATCAAAAGCCTGTTTTAAACAGGTTTTTTTTATTTTGTTTTTTTGGGGTTGATTTTTTCCTTATTTTCGGGTATTATACTTTCTATCAGTGAGGTCATTCATGAACACAGAAGCAAATCGTATTCCACCACAAAATCAAGAAGCAGAACAAGCCTTATTGGGTGCTATTTTATCAAATAACAGGGCTTTAGAAAAAGTATCTGATTTTTTATTACCGGAACACTTTGCAAATCCGGTGCACGGAAAAATATACCGCGCTTGCAAAAATTGTATTGAACAAGGCAGAATCGCAGACCCAATTACATTAAAAGCTTTTTTTGCAACAGATGAAGCTTTAAAAGATGTCGGCGGTGCTGATTATTTGATGAAACTGGCCTCAGCATCTTCAACCATTATTAATTCCGGTGATTACGGGCGACAAATTTTGGATCGGTATATCAGACGTCAACTGATTGATTTAGGAACAGATATTGTCAATGACGCCTTTACCATATCCATCGACGAAGAAGCTATCACACAAATTGAAGGGGCAGAAAAACGTCTTTACGACATCGCTAATCAAAATGAAACAAAAGGTGGCCCAAAATCTCTAAACGAAGCATTACAAAAAACACTAGAAACAACTGAAAATGCAATGAAAAATCCAACCGGCATTTCTGGTGTTACAACGGGTTTGGTGGATTTAGACAAATTATTAGGCGGTTTACACGATTCTGACCTGATTATTTTAGCCGGCCGTCCAGCCATGGGTAAATCAGCCTTGGCAACAACTATTGCCTTTAATGCAGCAAAATCTTTTTATGATCACACAGAAAAGACAAAGGAACCGATTAAGTCTGTTGCTTTATTTTCATTAGAAATGTCCGCCGAGCAAGTAGCCACTCGTATTTTATCTTCAAAAGCACAAATTTCCGGTGACAAAATGCGCAAAGGAAATTTGGATGGAGATCAATTTGATGAATTAGTAGCTGGCGTAGAATTACTCAACAAAATACCATTATATATCGATGAAACCCCTGGGATTACGGTCAGTGCTATCAAAAATCGCGCCCGACGGATGAGCCGTGATAAAAGTAAGGGACTAGGCCTGATTGTTATTGACTATTTACAACTGATTACCAGTGGGGGCAGAAGCGAAAATCGTGTCCAGGAACTATCCGAAATGACACGAGCTTTAAAAATCATGGCAAAGGATTTAAACGTTCCCGTTATTGTTTTATCTCAGTTATCCCGTTTAGTCGAACAACGGGATAACAAACGCCCGATGTTATCAGACTTACGTGAATCAGGGTCTATTGAACAAGATGCAGACATTGTTATGTTTGTCTATCGTGAAATTTATTACCTACAAAATGACGAACCTAAACGACACCAAAACGAAACACCGGAAAAATTTGCCTTAAGAAAAGCTGAATGGGAGCAAAAGAAAATAGAATTGGCAAATCAGGCAGAGGCTATTATTGCCAAGCAGAGACACGGTCCGGTTGGAACAGTCAAATTATTCTTTTCCGGAGAATACAGTCGTTTCACTGACTTAGAACAAACCCCTGTTTAAAAAACTATTTTTTAGCTGAATCGATTCGATTTTGAACCTTCTGTAAAGTTTCAAATATTTCTTCTGGTGAATCAACAAAATCTACAAAGTCAACTTTATCTTGATTGAGAGTACCTTCTTGCAGCATATCCAACATCAATTCACGGAAAGGATTCCAAAAACCATTATAATTCAAAAACAGCATTGGTTTTTTAGGAACTTCCCCAGTCTGAATCAAAACAGCAAATTCGGAAAATTCGTCAATCGTTCCCCAGCCACCCGGTCCGACCAAAATAGCCTCCCCCATCTGAAACATATCTTTTTTACGATGTGTCAGATTAGAAACAATTTTAATTTCTCCCAATTTAAAAACTGTTGGGTCTTTACATTGTAATTCCAATAATTTCAAAGTTGTTATGCCAACAACTTTCCCGTTTTTATTTCGAACGCCTTGGAACATACTGCCCATTAAACCATTATCCCCAATACCAAAAACCATTGTGATATCATTTTCAGCAAGTAATTCACCTGTCCGACGCATCGGTTCATGATGAATAGAAGAAATGGAAGCTGAAGCCCCACAAAAAACAGTTATATTTTTATATTTTTTCATAATAAATCCTTTCAGAATAAGATAGATTATAAGCAATTTTTAATCTTTTTCAACAAAAAAGTTGCCTTTTTCAAAAAAACTGACTATTCTTCTCTTGTCTGAAAGGAAAAACGATGGATTTAAATTTACTGTTTAAAATCTCACATGGATTGTATTTGACAGGGGCACGTGATGATAAAAAACGTCTTATCGGCAGTTGTGTGGATGCTGTTATGGTTGCAGAAGTCGCACCGGCTCAGATTCTAATTTCCATGACAAAGATGTCTTATACCTGTCAAAATGTTTTGAAAACAGGTTTTTTAACTTTATCTGTTTTACCAGATGACACATCGGACGATCTTATCAAAATATTCGGGACCACTTCATCACAAAACACAGATAAATGGGCAGAAACAAATTATGATCTAATGGATAATCTGCCTGTCTTACGTGATGCCGTTGCCGGTATGCTTTTAAAAACGGTTTCCCGACAAGAAACAACAACACATTACATCTTTTTATGTGATGTTGTCCGTATTCAGGGAAATAGTAATAAAAATCCGATGATATATGCCAATTATCAAAAAAACAAGGAGAATAAAAAAATGTCAGAAAATGAAAAATGGGTTTGTACAATTTGTGGTTATGTCTATGACGGTGATGTTCCGTTTGAACAACTACCGGAAGATTGGGTTTGTCCATTGTGTGGAGAACCAAAATCTGTTTTCGTAAAAGAATAATTTTTCTTGTTGTGTTTATAAAAACTTTGTGTTAGCATACGATTCGTAAGATTATCCATTTTTTTGAGAACTTGACACGTTCTTTAGAAAATGATATAATGAGAGTATGCAGACAAAAAACAATATTTGTCAAAGGGGGAATTATGATAAAAAAACTTTTACTATTGGCACTTATGGGGATTTCTTTACCGATTTATGCTGCCAACTTTTCTCAAGGAAAAGATTTTTTTGATCAAGCTCTATATTCTCAGGCTTTTGATGAATTTAAACCTTTGGCAGATAAAGGGGCTCGCGATTCGCAATATTATGTTGCATACCTTTACCTGAACGGACTCGGTATCGGGAAGGATGAGCAGAAAGGATTGAAATACTTGCGACAATCGGCAGATCAAAACTATGAAAAAGCCCAAACGCTGTTGGGATATATGTATTCAGAAGGCATTTTACTCCCAAAAGATAAGAAAAAGGCATTAGATTTATATAATACCGCAGCCGAAAACGGTGACGATGATGCTTTACTTAATCTGGGTGTTATGTACTATACTGGTGATACCGTTGAAAAAGATGTAGAAAAAGCAATCTCTTATTTAGAAGAAATTGATGTTTCCTCCCGTCCGATTGCCTATCGTTATTTAGGTGATATTTATCAAAATCAAGGTACTCCAGAAAGTTTTCAAAAGGCACGTATTTATTATGAATATGCAGCTTCACACGATGACATAGATGCCTTCCATTCATTGGCGTATTTATTACATCAGGAAAAAGAAGTAGAAACAGCTTTCCAATATTATACATATACCGCCTCTTTAGGGAACCCACTTTCTCAATATATGTTGGGAACTATCTATGCTAATGGAGAATTAGGAAAACGGGATATTATCAAGGCTTATGCTTGGTTTTCTTTAGCCGCACAACAAGGACTCGATATAGCAATAGCAGCACAGAAACAACTCAATAAAAACATGACATTGTCTGATGTACAAAAATCACACGAAGAAATCATTAATATCAAAAATACAATTACCGGAAAGATACAATCTCCGTTAAAAGATAAAATTAGTGCACAAAAAAATGTCCAATCTATTGCTGCATCTCCCCATAAAAACAGAAAACCACGTGGAGGACGTGGCAAAAGAAGTCGTTAAACACACAAGGAGTTTTATAATATGTCCAAACGTATTCGTTCTTTTTTCAAACCTTTCTTTTCTTTTCGTTTAATTACACTGGCCGGAATGGGTGTCGGTCTTTGGCTTTTTTCCGTTCAAACAGAACAAATTCCCCTATCTGCATTACTTACAGAAACACGCGTTTATTTTATTCCATTTCTGATTGTATTGGGTTTTCATATATTACTGTGGATATTCATTGAAAAAGCATCACTTTATAATATCGGAAATTACTTTTGGGGTATTATTCGAGATACAGTTGTTATTAATTGCGTTGTTTTAAGCACTGTTGCGACCTGTTTTTTACTAACGACATTTGTTTTTTAGGTTCTCCTCAGACACATAAATCCGATTATAAGGTCTTACTGTTTTGTATCAGTGATATCGTTTTATTTTAATAAGTTTGTCAGACACTACAACTCAGGCTAAATAACTTATATCTACATATTTAAATAGGTAGTTTTAAGGTGAATATATAAAGTTTTTTATTTTTTTTAAAAAAAAGTAAAAAAAAGACTTGCAATATAAAAAAAAATCTGCTATAAATACACCTGCATCTGATTTGGGGGTGTAGCTCAGCTGGTTAGAGCGTCTGCCTGTCACGCAGAAGGTCGAGGGTTCGAGCCCCTTCACTCCCGCCATTAAAAATTTAATGCCTTGATTTTCAAGGCTTTTTTTATGTCTTTTTTTAGGATTTTTTTCCTACCCGTCAGGGCTACCCGTCACTTTGCCCGATATAGACTTTTAGACACACCTATATTTTAAGATTTTAGTACCATTCTTCCCGAACGGATTTTGAGGACATTCTTACCTTCTGCCCGATTGGATTTTTGGGACAAAAAAGACATCTGAATAATCACCCTGAAAAGAATGATGACCAAGAAAGACAGTTATGAGAAAGTATCAACCATCATGTTTTTTTCTTAATTTTCGAGTGATTATATATTTGTTTACACTCTATAAAAAAATATTGATTAATAAAAAGTAATGTGATACATTACTCAAAGTTATTTCTATGGTAAGATTTATTTAGTATTATTCAAAGGCTTAATTAAAATGAAAAAAATATTTATGATTTTATTGTTTATTAGTATATTTGCTTTTATACGGGATGGATTTTGTAATGTAGCACAAATGTTTCTAAAAAATACACCTACAAATGAAATACAGGCAGTGGATGCCCCCCCACAAGTTCCAACTTTTTCTGATAGATTCAAAAGTTCATTAACAAAGTGCCTTCCAGATGCTGAACGAATTGAATTTATGGGGATGAAACTCCTTGAAATAAAAATAATTGGAAAGGAAACTAATGGTTGTCATATTTCTGCTCAAGGATTTCATGCGCTTTTGGATGATAATGACATATCGGGTTTAACAATTGATAAATTAGAACAGATATTATCTGACAAAGATAGAGTTTCCTATAACCCTTATGAAAAATCAGATAATGTACTTTATGCCTTAAAACGGTGTAACGTTCAAAAAGAAATTGGAAACACTGTATGTGGTTTAGGCAATACAACAACGTCTTTTGGGAAAATATCTATTGCAAATGGAGTAGATACTTCTTTTGAAAATGGGGCGTGTCAGATTATTTTTAAGTCTATTTTAAAACAAGATGAAATTGTTTCAAATCACTCAATTCGTTGTGATGTACCAGAGAGAAAAATTACAGAGTATCTTGGTAAATATCCCGCACTTTCGCAGCATTATAAATTTTCGGCGACAAATTGTCATTATGGGAATGAAACAGATGCTGTAGTTCAAGCGAATAACGAACTGTTATTGCAAATACAAAAGGATGGCTACTGTAAAAATTTAGGTGATTTTCCGCCTGTTAATAGCGAAGGATGTTCCGATATGGAACCATTAAAGGGAAGGGATGGAACATGTTACAGTTGTGATACAGCCGAAAAAATTTCTGTCAGTTATAGCAAACCAGAAGAGTGTGAAAGGGTTTGTAATGGCTTACATGGAAGATCGAGTAGAATAGAAAAAATGGGTGACTGCATATTGGCTTTTTGCCCAAAGGATACCCCTTTGAGGGACACTTGGGGTAAAAATTGTTATTCTTGTGATTACGAGGGTCCCACAGATGGCAACAATTGCTCATTGTGTCCTAATAGAAAACTTAATCAAAAAGGACTATGTGTTATCAATGATAATGATTATACAAAACGCTCATTAATAGATATAAATGGCTTCCATTATTCTTGCAATACAGAGGAAATCATATCTACAGAAGAAGGAAAATGCTCTTCTGTTTGCCCGAATAGATTTGAATGTGGATCTATGAAAATTAATGAAATATCTAACGTTTTCTGTTGTTTAAAAAATTAGAGATCAAAGTTATCAGTCAAAATTTCAAGAGTTTAATTTCCCATACCAACTTTTTGAAATTCGATAAATGGTTGGCTAGTTATTCGCTAAGTATGCAGTTTTAAAACATTGGGTGATGTCCTTGATATACAAGACAGCATAATTGGAGTTCTGCCATCTTTGATTGGTTGGTTGATATCACCACCCAGTTTAATCAATTCATTTATAAAAGATACTTGAAACTTTTGAGCAACTGCCAAGGTAAATGGTGTCCAACCATGTTCATTATAAGGTTTATTTAAATCATATCCTTGATTGATGAGTTCTTTTATTTTTGTTAAATTCTGTTCTGCAACACTAATGACTAACTTATCCATTGTTATTCCTTATACATATTTCCAATTCCGACTAATGTTCGCAATTTATGAAAAGGATTTCATATTGCTCACAAAGTCTCATTGATACCTTCGTTCTAACAACCGGAGCAACGGTTGTTCTCCACTTGGTATTTATTGATTAAAAAGTGTAATCAATACTCTCCATTCCAAAAGAACACATTGTTGTCAAAATAGAATTTCCATAGACCTTTTGGGCAATCTGTAAAGGGAATATCTTGTTTGAAGAAAATACCTTTTGTATCTTCAAAGGTTATGGTGGCTTTATTGTCTTCGCCAACGATAAGGTCTATGATGATAAAGTCTTCATGCATTTGTTTATAATGACGAGAGATGCTTGCAATAATATCCAGCAACCAATAAGCATCAGCCTTTTCACAGAAAGTCTTTGCTCCATCAGTATATTTGAAGGAGTATTGAGGTATTTTATAATAATGTTCAGTCCCATAGCAATAGGACATTATATTTTCCAGTTCAGCAATTCCACCTAACACTCGCAATTGATGAAATGATTTTTCATCTTGCTCGTGAAGGTTTATTGATGCCTGCTCTTTAACAACCGGAGCAACGGTTGTTATCGTTTGGCATTTAATAACGGAATGTTGTGTTGTATTTAGTGTCATAAAAAAGCCCTTCAGTTTGTGTTTATCCGCAGTTTCCTGCCGTTTTATAAACATATCCTGTCGGGCCACGATTCTTAAGTCAAGATCGTTTTTTAAGATTTTTATAAAATGGTAAACCAAGTTTTTATAGATGATAAAAAAATCAAAGATATTTTAACCTATATTCAGGGAATGCGACATGCGGAACAAATTTGGATGATGTTCCTTTGCTCGCTCAATGGCATGAGGTCTATAAATTTTGCCTATCTTCAAGTAAGGGATGTTTATACCCCCGACCTAAAGGTTAAGGATGTTATTTGTCTGGATAAGGATAAAAATAAAGGTAAGTTCGGGTGTTCGTATTACCTCATACCCAAATGAAGAAAGAGTTTAAGGAGTATTGGGGGTATTTGAAGACCAAAAATGAAGAGATTTTCCCAGAAATGTATCTCTTTACCTCACAAAAGTTAGGAAAACCATTCAATCGGGTATCAATTTCACGATTATTTTCAAATATCTATAAGAAGTTTGCGATTGAAGGATCATCACATTTGGGTAGGCATTTGTTCGTGAGTCGTCTTATCAATGCTGGTACAAATATCTGTTTGGTTCAAAAACTCGCCAATCACCGCAACATAAGCACGACTCAAAGGTATTTCAACTATAATAAAACAATGCTCTCAAATGCTGTGGAGAATGTTGTGGTGTAAAGACTTATTTGAATGCTTTAAGTGTATGAGTTGATTCCCATCTATTAAGTTCATCAACTCGTGTAAACCCTGCTGTCAAAAGAGCATCCTTTTCATGTTCTACCGTAAGCGGAGTGTCGTAATGATAAAACACATCATCAGGCAGATTTTGTTCTCTTCTTATGCGAATTAATTCCTGACGATAAAAGGTTTCCTGTTCATCCAGGTCAGCGAAATAATCCGTAAGGATAAAAAATCCGCCAGGCTTAAGTGCTTTCATTAGTTTTGTATACAGAGGTATCTTTTCCTCTTTTGTAAAATGGTGTAATGACTCTACAGAAACAGCGGCATCAAACAGTTCTTCACCAAAAGGGACATCAAAATACGACCCACAAATCGTAGTAATATCTTTATCAGGAAACTTCATCTTGAGCGAGTTCAGCATAGATTCTGTCATATCTATTCCCGTGACTTTTGCTTGTGGATTTACAGAAAAGTATTCTTCCAGTTCAAGTCCTGTGCCACAACCAAGGTCTAAAACATTAGCATTTTCCTCTTTAGGCAAAAGTGAAGCAGTGTACTTATAAAACAAAGATGCTCCTTCAATCTCGTTTTTCATATGCTCATCATACCCGTCAAGGCGAGCAGTAAAAAAGTCATCCATCTTTTCAAGCATTTATACCAATCTCCTTTGCCATGAAAAATGTTGTGGTTTAGAACATATATCCATCATGTCCCCACAAATCTGCGGGATGGTATGTGATATAAACCTTGGATGTATCAACACCTAGGTCTGTTTTGAGAATTTCACAGATTTCCTGTGTTGCCGCTTGGCATGCAGATTTTGATGCAGAACCCAATAAACTCACGGAAATATAAGCACCCTTATCAATCCGATTGCCTGCCATATAAAGTCTTTGGGAATCTTCTATATTTGTCATGATATAACTCTTAGGTTTTGAAAAAGCAGCAGAAATAACATCTTCTAACTTATTGTGTAGATTGTCTTTTTGGGCGTCATTCAGTTCAAAACTCATTTTTGCTTCAATATACGGCATTTGTTTTCTCCTTGTTTAATAGGTTGATAAAAGTGAATATATCAATTATGCATTATTAAATCAAGAGAAAATCTGTTATGCCTCACCCATATAACCAGAAAGAGTACGCTTTCTGGTCAATAATTCACTTAATCTCTCTTAAAAATACAGATTTTAATGCTTTGACTATTGTTGCCAAAGATTTATAATTTGCATTTTCCAAAAGCGTACTTAATATGTTGAATTGATTTAGAATTTCTGAAATAGTATTGTTTTTCATATTAAATCCTTTCGTTATTTAAAAATATGGTTAAAAAGAACGCCAACCTTTCGATTGACGCTCACATTCAAAACATTAACAGAGGTTTGATAATCACCTCCTTTCTTGGGGGTAAATTAGTGACAAATAGCTATATCTTATGACTACCAATTCATTGAATATCCTGATTTAATTTTTGAACCTTTTGCCATTTTATTTCATAATAATCACTTCTGCCTGATTTGATACTCGAGGTAGTTTCAAATGGCGTATCAGATGCGATATAGCACGGAGCTTTAGGGTGTATCATCATTAAATCACCTTGTTTAAATGATGTATATTTGATGTATTTTTCCTCATTTTCTGGTTTTGATAATGAAATCTTATACTCACTATAAGATAATGCGGGCTTTATTTCTATTGTGGCTTCCATCCCCATTGGTTCAATAATAACAAAGCGTTCATTCGTTCCACTATCATTTGAAATAGCTGTCTCTGGTTCTTTTGAACCATTTAAGAATACCTCGAATGGTAATTTTCCTTTTTTCGCTTTTCCTGATATCACAATTCTTGCAGTTGTCGGTTCAGGGGGAGCATTTTGCTCTACAATCTTAGATTGTTCACGCATAAAAACATCTAATTCTGTATTTTCTGAAAGACTTATCTGTGGATTATAAAATATATAAGGATCACGATTTTCTGAAACTATTTCTAATTTGCCATCTGAAAGTATTGTATGCTTATCAATATTTATATATCTCCAATCGGTCCAATCATTAAAGTTTACAAAGTGATTTGCCTTTACTTCTATATTTTTTATAACTATTTTCCCAGGGTTAGAACCAAAATCCAGTCGTAGCCCTCTAATCACATCCACAGATAGAGGTAGTTCTATATGTTTATCTATTGGCTTGACATTTTTTCTAATTGATTCACTCTCAGAAAATAATTCTTTTTCATGCAAATAAAAGACCTGTAAGTTAAATGGCTTTTCTATTTCCCAATCTAATACTAGGGTTAAAGGAGAAACTTCATAATCTCTAGATATTACAACTTGTTCCTTTTTAAATCGATCCATAGTAGTCGTTATGCCTATAGTTATTAAAAAGATTAAAAAAAGTAATATGCTTAAAATAAGAAGTTTCTTCATGATTATCGCCCTATTGATTGATATTTGAAACCTTTAGAAATTGCTTTTTCTTTGTTTAACATATTTCTAAAATCAAGAATAACCTTGTGATTCATGAGTTGTGAAATAACATCTAAATCAATGTCAGAAAATTCCGGCCATTCGGTTAAAATAACCAATATATCAGCATCTCTTGCAACTGCATACATATCATCTGCATAATTGATTTTATCACCTAGAATTTGACAGGCTGTTCCCATTGCTTTCGGATCATAGGCTATAACATCTACATGATGTTGCAATAATTCTTCTATTATATCCATCGCTGGACTTTGACGACAATCATCTGTTCCATTTTTAAAAGCAAGTCCTAATACACCTATTTTTGCATTTGGAATGTCTTTAACTTCTTCTAAAATCCGCTCAGCCATTTGTTTTTTACGCTTTTTATTACCATTAATGGTTGTTTCAATCAGTTCTATTGGTGTGTTTAACATTCTTCCCATATAGGCCATTGCCATAGTATCTTTGGGAAAGCAACTACCACCAAAACCCAAACCGGCATTTAAAAACTTTGGACCTATTCTGGAATCCAATCCCATCCCCTTGGCAACTTCTGATACATCAGCGCCGGCTTTTTCACAAAAGTTTGCGATTTCGTTGATGTAGTGTATCTTCATTGCCAAAAAGGCATTAGAAGCATATTTAATCGTTTCACTTGAACGCCGAGAAACAAATAACATATTTGTTTTATCTTTAAAAGGTGCATAGAGTTCTTTGATTAATTCAGTTGCTTTTTCCGAATTAGAACCAACTACAATTCGGTCGGGGTTAAAGAAATCATGAACTGCAAATCCTTCCCGTAAAAATTCAGGTAATGAAATAACATCATAACGGGCTGTCGGATTTTTAATTCTTATAATTTTTTCAATATTATCACCAGTCCCCACCGGAACAGTTGATTTTGTAGCAACCACAGTATAATCTGTTAAGTATTCCGCCAATTCTGTTGCAGCAGCATAAATAAAACTCAAATCGGCTTCATGGGTAACAGGGTGTGGCGGGGTTCCAACGGCTATTAAAACAATATCTGCCCCTTCTATCGCTTTTTGCATATTGGTTGTAAAGGAAAGACGACCATTTGCAATATTCTTTTGAAAAAGTTCTTCCAATCCTTCTTCATACAAGGTCAGCGTGCCGTGTTTTAGTGCATCTATTTTTTCTTTTAATTTATCCACACAAACGACTGTGTTTCCTAGTTCAGCCAACCCAACACCTGTCGGTAAGCCGACATATCCTGTTCCAATAATTCCTATTTTCATTTTATGTACTCCTTTATTTGTTTTTGAAGCAAAGAAAATTGTTTTTCAAGCTCAACTGTTTTCTTTTCTAAAAGTGCATTATGAGTTTTTATTTCATTGAAAATATCAAGAGTCTTTGCTTGATTTTGACGAATTGAATCCAATAAATCAGTTGTTTCTTCATCAATTATAGGAAGTTGTTTTCTTAATTCCTTAATTATTTCATCTATATTGAGAACCACATATTCTGAATTATAATTTAATTTTAATAAGATATTTCTTAATTCGTCTTCGGTATATTGATGATATTGCTGTTCCACTTCTAAGGTAATCTCTTGTCCATCTTTTACTGGCATTTCATAACGATATGGCTTATCATGCCATGTAGCAACTGGAGTTGATAAAATCTCTTTTCCATTAATTTTAATAGACTTATAATCTATCCAGATAGGATAGTTTTTAGTGCCTTTTACTATTCTAGAAGCATGAAAAATTAATTTCATTCTGCCATTTTTTATAACTTTAATGGAGAATTTTTGCTTCATTTTGAAAGAAGTAAGAACAACACCAGATCCTTCGCTATTTTTAAACCACGAAGGTGTTGAACAAGTAATAGTGTCACCTTTTATAAAAACAGAATTTTCTTCTTTGCCAAAATTTTTAATGTCTATCCTCATAGTTCTTAATGAAAGAAGTACAGAGTTTGCGATAACCAATTTGTTCAGCCTATGTCTCCTTATTAGATTAAGTGGAAAAAATAAATACACATTGATTTTATTTATTATAGATAATACACGTTGTATAAATCCACTATAGTATGGTGTTTTTCGAGCTGTTGTCCACCAATATGATGCTAAAGGGCATTTTTTATCAATCCATGGTTTCGTTTTATCTGCGAAGTGAATAATAAACGGATGTTTCATGGCAGATTCAAATTCTTCGATGGAATATCTGCCTTGTTGTGTAAATTTTTGATAATTGTTGAAATATTTTGACATCAAGTTATTAATCAGTGGAATGACCTTGATTTTTTCTCTGCATACGATATTAATAATGTCTTGATCCTGACAATCATAGTTATGATTAATCTGATCTAAGAATTTAGGCATAAGATTATCCTGTATCAATAACTTGTTATTAATCAATAAAACTCCAGCATTAATATAGTTTTCTACATTAATTTTTAATCTTTCTTGATGCTTTTTATTCACAAAAATAGGTGCTATTACCCCGGCCACGTAATAATCATTTATATTTATATCATATAATTGCTTTATATCCCCATTGACGATAGTATCCCCATCTATATAGATAAGTTTATCGAGGAAATGTAAAACTTTTGGAAGTAATAACCTGTAAAAAGTATGGTATGTAATGTGTGGAATTTTCATAGTAATAGACTCAAAGAAATTGTCCATTTGAATAAATTCAATGTGAGAATTATATTTTACAACCAGTTGTGTTAATAGCTTCTTATTCTTTTCATTAAATTTTTTATCAATTAATATAAAAAAACATATTTTTGTATCTTCTTTTTTATTCGCCAAAATGCTAGCCATTGAAACGGAAGTGATTTTTGCATAATTGTCATCTGTTGCATAGACAATGGGAATATATCTTTGATGCATCAACTCTTTATATCGTTGATAAAAATTTCTATTGTAGATATATCCATTGCCATAATCTTTGATATCTAATATTTCAAAATATTTGTTAACTAAAGCACATGACATCTTCATGGCTGTTTGATCATCAACGGTTTTTAAATAATATAAGCAAGCTTGCAATGTTTTATTTACAAATGTTCTTTTTTGTTGTTCATAGACCCTTCTTTTCTCTAGTAACTTTTTTAATCCCATAAATGCGATACAAACACATTCCCACGATTTTTGTTTGCTTCTTTGAAGAGAAGAAGGATTGTTAACCCTATAATTAACCAAGACTTTATTAAGTAAGGAAATTTTGTTTGCTAAAGATAAAACTCCATATATAAAAATTGTATCATTCGAGCTTAATGTGTTTCCGTAGCGTATGTCTAATTTATTGACTAATGTCGCAGATATCAATTTGTTCCAAGGAACACAGCTATTGGCTTGAAACAACTTCTCTCCAAAATCGGCCACAGTGTTTGTTTCATCTACATGCTTAAATAATTGCGGACTCACTGGTCCAACCACATCTCTATATGCACCAGTTTGAGTATCATATTCTCTAGATCGCCAAATTACGACATCAGACTTATCCTGTATTGCCTTAGTATAACTTTCTTCTAACATATTCAGTTCAAACCAGTCATCGGAATCAAGAAAGCTTAAATATTCCCCTTTTGCTTGTGATAAACCGGCATTTCTGGCAACACCTGCGTGAAGGTTCTTCTGAATTATAATTGTAAATCTCCTATCTTTTTGGGCATATTCCTTTAAAATTTCTAAGGAACTATCCGTTGAGCCATCATCCACACAAATAATTTCAATGTCCTTTAAGGTCTGATTGACAACAGAATCCAAACATTCTCGCAAATATTGTTCCACATTATAAACAGGTATAATAACAGATACTTTTGGCACATAATCTATTTGATTTTGAATTAAAATAGTTGCAGTTGTATCTGGATCACCTTCTGCATTTTTAACGGTAATTTGTTTTAAACTTAAATTAACTTTCTTTCTTTCCTTTTTCGGAGAAGTTTTTCTGTCCCTCAAAATACTGGCAATTGCCGTTTTCTTTTCCATATAAGTTTGTTTTGAATTCTTTTTTATTGTTTTTTTCTTTTTACTCATGATATTCACTCCTTATTTGGATGTTTTTTCCAATTCTTTAATTTCTGCCTTTAGGCGTTCATATTCTTCTTGAACACGGATTGGGTATTCAAGGGCATATTTTATCTTGTCCCAAAATTTTGTTTTCTTTCTAGGTAATGATGAAATGTTTACATTTGATGAATTTGATGTTTTATTGTCAATAGAGGTATAATAACGTCCTTCATATTGTCCCGATATTAGATAATGTTCTAAAGGATTTCTTCCGGTATCTCGAACATCATAATATTCTTTTAAATAGGCATTATTATTAAATAGCGGACTGGGATTTCTTCCTTCTTTCCAACCGTATTTATAATAGTGTTTTTCAGGCATCGTATTAGATTCTTTTACATCCGGATAAGTCTTTAAATACCATTCGGCATTAAAGAGTTCTGAACTTTTAAATAAATCAATAGCACGAAGTTCTTTATACTTTTTGGAATTGATAATATGTAAATTTTTTGCTAATCTTAATAAAAACATATTTTTCTCCTTATTTTTCTTCTGTTTTAATCCTATCTCTTTGTATAATTGTTTTTGAAAAGTTTTATCGTTTTGGTATCCTGAAAAACATCTCTCCACAAAAGATTGAAAAGCTTTCTTTTCATCGAGACTTAAATTTTTATTTTCTATAAAATCATTAATGTGTTTTAAAACAATAAAAATATCTCTTTTGCGTTTTTGTATATGTTTGTTATCAAAACCAATACTATCCATTTGTAATTTATAGTCATATTTTGTTTTCTCTGTTATGTTCAACGAGGTTGCTTGATAAATGGCTTGAATTGTAAAAAGTGTGTCAGCAGTGAAATATCCTTCTAAAAAACTAATTTTGTTTTTTATTAGAAATTCTTTTTTATAAATTTTATCCCAAACAGAACCTTTTCTTAAAAGGTTTAATCTTTCCTCTAGGTTCTTAGGTTGAGTTCCACTTGTTGCTATTGAAATATCAGCGTTATTTTCTTTTGCTGTTTTATATAAAATTTCATAATAATCTTCCGGAATTGTATCATCTATATCAAAAAAACCGATATACTCCCCTTGGCTAACTTCTAAACCTTGATTACGTGCATAAGAAGGTCCCTTATTCCCCTTATACCCAATAATTTTAAATCTTTTGTCTGTTCCTGTTGCTTTCTTTAATTCTTTTAAAGTATTATCCACCGAACCATCATCAATAATAATGAATTCAATACCTTCCAATGTTTGAGTTTTTAAATACTCAATAGCATTTTTAACATATTTTTCTCTGTTATATGTTGGTGTAATAACACTAATTTTAATCATTACATACCCCCTTTCTTGAATAAACGGGTATTCTGCAAATTTTAATAAGGAAACGATGTTGGGTCTGTTTCTTTTGGAATAGGAAATGTTTTATGCTTGCTAAGATGAAACCCTTTTGATAGTTATCATGTTTAATACCATGAATAGTGTATCCTTGTGCCAGAACAAATGTCCCAAAGAATCTTTCCATCACATGGGCAAATGTTCCGTCTTTGATATTTCCGTCTGTTTTATCAAAATCATTGATGCTATATTTCAATAGCGGTTTTAATAATTTTGAACGAACATAAAACATGGTGCCGGCAACAAAAGAAAGCTTATCAACCGCATCAAATCCACATTTAGTTAATTCACTATTGATTTGAGGCAAAAGTTTTTGATAGGTTCTTTTCTCATCTGTGATACAATATTTGGATGAAAGCATCCCAATTTGAGGATTATCCTCTAATAAATTCAAGTTTTCTTGAACTCTTTCTTTATCCTTTAAAAGTGAATCTAACAGAATCTCTTTCCATAATTTATTGTCTAGTCTGTTTCCGTTCAGCCATGTATGATTATTGGATTTTCCTTTTGTGTGAATTTTAAGAATATACCTATATTCGTCCAAATCAATCTTATGTAAGAAATCTATAAAAGGTCCAACATCATATCCTTGATTAGGAGCTATCCAAATTTGTGCATCTGGTTTAAACTGTTTGATTTCTTTCTCTACCTCTTCATCATGGGAAATTATTGAAACATATAAATCATAATCTATACCCTCTAAACTTTTTAAATAGTTTAAAATTTCAGGCAATTGTTCCAGATAATATAAATGTAAGTGAATGGCCAGTGTTTTCATCATCTTTCCCTTATTCGGTTAAATAAACTCAGCCATACCGGCACTTCTACAGGAAGTGTTGTTTTGTTTACTATTCTTTTGGAAGAAACAAGCCCTTTTAAAGCAGCATTTTTACACCGTTTAATCAAATAAGTGGCGCAAATATCTTGAAATGCTTCGTTGTTGGAAAATCCTGTCGATTTATTCCCTTGTTCCAATTTTTCTAAAACACTTCTTATCTTATCTAAAACAGCAACGGATTTTATATGACACCTACCATTGAAAACGTAGGAATTGAGTATCTGTTTTTCTTCTTCACTAAAATTAACACTGTATTGAGTCAATAATGTTTCCCGATACTCTAATTGCTCATTCATAATTTCTTGCCGACGGATTTTAGAGGTCATCATCGGATGCATCCGATATTTGTATAAAACATCCTGTAAATTATGAAGTTTCGCATGTTTTGATATATCTAAGTATAATTTACGGTCATTTAATGAAATGAAACGTTTGTCATAGGTGATATTGAACTCTTCTAAAATCTTTTTCCTAATCATGACAGAGGGATGATGTATCGGGCAATTAAAAAGCAAAGAGGCTTGTATTTGTTCGTGATATTCAGGATGATAAATGGTTTTTCTTTTTAATAAGTTACCAAAACGTTGATAGGCTGTTCCCAAAATACTGACTTCAGGATGACTTTCCATATAATCATATTGTTTTTGAAGTCGCATCGGCAATGAAACATCGTCATGATCCATAACAGCGATATATTGTCCTTTTGCTTCCCTTAATAAGGCGTTATGAGCCTCAGCAATTCCTAGATTATGTTCTGGCTTTATGTATTTAATGCGTTTATCATCAAAGGATACTACCACATTATCCAATATGTTATTATCCGGAGAATCATTTAAAATCAAAAATTCAAAATCCGTAAATGTTTGTGATAAAATAGAAACAATGGCTTGTTCTAAATGTTCTGGTTTTGTATTATACACCGGCATGATTACAGAAATCTTAGGCATTTGAGACCTCCAATTTCTTTAGGTGATAAGACACCGTTGCCGGACAGACATTAAAATATGTAGCAATTTCATTAATGCTTTTACCTGATTGCCTCATATTTAATAAAAGTTCTTTCTTTCCTTTAAATGTTGAAGTATATTCTGCCCATTTTTGAGGGCGAGTTAACTTCATCTTTCTGATTTTATTATAAACACTAATCGGATGTGTATGAACTTGTTCGGCTATTTCAGAGCCGGATAGCCCTTGGGCGTATAACTCTTTAATTAAATCTTCCTGATTATTTAAAGGGCTTTCCTTTTGAACGGAGTTCCGTGGACGTTTCCAGTTTAGGTCTTTTATCTTATTTGATACTGATTTTTCAGAACAATTTAAATCTACAGCAATTTGTTTGAGTGAATTTCCTTCTTCAAAAGCCTGTTTTAATCGGATGACATTATCACATTTTTTAACAACCGGCGCATTTAATTGCATTAAATAGATAAAATTAAAAACAGTTTTCACACAAACATTATACCGACGGGCAATTTCAGTCTTAGAAACGCCTTTGTTTAATAACTCGGTTATTTCATCAGCATATTTTTCTAATATATTTGTTTGATTAGGGCAATCGGGACGCATTCCGTTTAATTGATTAAAACGACGGCTTTGAACCCGTTTTTGTGTTCTCATCGGATTTTCCGGTGTTGAAAAATCTTTTCCGAAATGGTTATAAATTCTTTTTAAAGTCGTTATATGAACACCTAGCTTTTTTGCTATGCCCATGTGAGACAATCCCAAACGTTCCAAAGATTCTATCTTCTTTTTATTATAGCCTTTATATTTAAAACGCACCGTTCTTTTTAAACCGAGCGCTTTAACGGCTTTCATCAATGATGTTTCAGAAACGTTTAATAATTTTGCAATTTCTGAACAGGTCTTATTCGATTTATAGAGGCGCATTAATTCTGTTTCATGACCACACAGCTTAGGTGGAATCCCAAAAACTTTAACGTTGCTTATGGTATTTGATTTATCAGAAAACATTTGCTTATCCTTGAAAGAAAACCTTTCAGATATATTACACAAAAGTTCCTTTTTGAAATGGTCTCATCATATGCTATAAATTAGATGTATTTATTTTGGGGATATTTTATTTTTTTCAATAGATTAAAACAACTTTAAATATTTTTTTAAAAACATAAAAAAACACTTGCATTTTAAGGAACCATTTTTTGCATATGAAATTATTTAATCTCAATAAATATCAAAAAAGTTAATTTAACAAAAGGATTAAAAATGACGACAATTGCTTATATTCGTGTCAGTAGCGATAAACAAACTTGCTCTAATCAACATTTTACGATTAAAGAGTATGCTAAATCACATCATCTTCACATAGATAAATGGGTAGAAGAGACTATTTCTTCCCGTAAATCTTTGGATAAGCGTGAACTGGGAATGCTGCTTAACAAGATGGAAAAAGGAAGTCAGTTAATTGTAACCGAAATCAGCCGACTTGCCAGAAATCTTTATGAATTGGCTGGTATCTTACAAGATGCTATCAAAAAAGAGATTATTGTTATCAGCATCAAGGAAAACTATCAATTCAAAAATGATATTCAATCCAAGATTATGGCTTATACTTTCGGGTTGGCTGCCGAAATTGAAAGGGATTTGATTTCTACCCGCACAAAGATGTCTTTAGATAAACTGAAAAAACAAAATGTGAAGTTGGGCAGACCTATTGGTGCAGAATCCAAGTGTTTAAAACTCACAAAAAATCGCAAGAAAATCAAGGAACTTATGGATAAAGGTGTCAGTCAGGCAAAAATTGCCAAAATCCTTGGTGTCCATCCGGTCACATTATGTCGATATTTGAAAAAGGTGGATGTGAATGAAACACCATAAATTCTTCAGGGGAGTCATGTTCCAACTCATCCCTAACAACCACCCTCGAACACAGGTTGCCACTCCCGAGCGGTTGCTTTCCCCATTTATATTTGATCAGACTAATGGCCTCAGGCAGTTGGATATAATTGATTTTTAGACCTAATTACTTTAATGAATATAATTTGGGTTTAGTTGTTTAATCCAATGACTATCCCATCACATTCATTTTCTGGTTTAATCCAAAGAAAAAAAGAGGTCTAATCGGTATTACTACTCTATCACATTTTAATTCAAAAGTCTATATTTATTTAGCCCTCCCCCAATAAGAATAATTGACAAAATTCTGTTTTTATGGTATAATGAAGATGTTAATTCAAGGAGGCTGTACCATGAAAATATTTAATCCGTATGAACATTTGGATAGTCATTTTAATCCGGCTAAAATTAAAATTATATACACACCGACTGATTACGCGGTGATGCCGAAAGCCACTGTTGCATTTGCTTCCCTGCAGGCACATTTGCCACCCGAAGAAATTACGATGCGGGAAACAGAATGGGAAAAAGCTATTGCAAAAGAGCCCTTGGAAAATGAACCTCTTGTTTCCGTTCGCTTTGTTGATATGGAAACGGGCGATTTAAAAGTGGCCCCCGCCCAATACAAAGATTGGAAGACGATGGCTAAAAAAAGTTTTTATCATACGTTTGGTGATATGTATATTCCTAATGTCCTAAATGTTCAAATGCTTGCTGAAACTTCGGATCATTATCTTGTTTTAGGTGATAGGCCGCCTAAAGAAAATGGTAAGTTGCCGGCTTTTCAGGTGCCTGGGGGAACACTTAATCCGAATGATAAGCGGGATAATTATATCGCACCTGATAAAGGCGCTATCCGTGAATTTGAAGAAGAAGTGGGAAAAGTTCCTGTTGAAAATGTTTCGTTTTTGGGAACATCTTTTTATGCCGGCCGTGTTATTACAACGCTGTACTATGCGGCTCAGTTGGCTATGACGGCAAAAGAATTAACGGCATGGCGAGAAAAGAATAAAGATACTATTAAAGATTACAAAGCTTTTCCGAAAGAACATTTTGTCCCTTTGACAAGCGAAGGAATAAAGGCTGCCAGAGATTCTAAACGCTTGCGTGAGACGGCCGAGGTCGGTTTGTTGTTAAAAGGGAAACAAACATTGGGCGATCAGTGGTTTAAACAAAATTGTCCCAAGCGAATGTTGGAACGAGATTAAAAGCAGCCCGCGGGCTGCTTTGCGCTTATCGGTTTCAAATTACAGAAGAGTTGAAAGAAAAATTGCAAAAAATAAGATTGTAATTAGTTCGAAATTTTGCTATCCTTAAAAGAAAAAGGAGATGCTATGAAAAAAAGCACTTGTAAAAAAATCTTATACACTATTGGGTTTATTATACTACTTATTATCTCTATAATCTCAACAATT
>JAZLAQ010000012.1:0-35778 GCA_045613285.1 Alphaproteobacteria bacterium
GGATGTCCGGCCTATACAACGTATACGTCAAAAGCCTGTGAATGTCCGAGTGGATTTAGCAAGACAGCGTGTGCCAGTGGGAGCCAGTACGCAACGGAAACAAAAACATTGGACGATGGGACGATGTGTTATAAGTGCACAAATTGTCCGACTGGGAATAAGTGTCCAGAGAATAGTTGTTGTACAGAAACACTTGTACCACCAGATACGACAACAGGTTGTTTGGGGTACGTAACGTCTACAAAAACGGATTGTACTTGTCCGGTGGGAACATTTGAAACCTGTAAACCTCACTTAGAATCCAAAGGTGGATTTATGCGTGAGGATGGGGTATTGTGTCATTCCTGTGGCTGTGCTGAGGGTACAGTAGCTTATAAAAATGATAAAAAACTATGGAAACCGAATACGGAAAGTGATGTACAGGATGAAATTGGTTATTGTTGTTCAAGAGAACAACCTCTTCCCAGTGATACTCTTGGACAGTGTGGAATTTGTGATACAGATATAAAATGTGATCCTGCTAAAGAAGGTTCTGATTGCCCTGAAAATTCATTTTGTTTTAATTCCGGTGATTCGCACGGCTGGCATTGTCACTATGAAGATGGTATAGAACATATATGGACCCAAAAATATGGTGTTCGCACTGGTGGAGCTATAAAAATAGCGTGGCAGTCCGGACAGAAACATGTTGCTGAACAAATTTGTGGTAGTTTGGGTAAAAAACCAGGGTGTCAGGACGGGCTTTATTCATGGGCGCAAGGTAAGTGTTGGACAGGAAGTAGTAGTGGCAACTGTACAGAAAAATCAGATAAAACATGCGATAATAAAAAACCAAAAATTAATGGTTATGAAGGTAAGGGAGGTCTTGTAATATGTAATTAAGATTTCTGTTACTTTTGTCTAACTAGATTTGATATATCACTGAATTTAAACATTCTTAAAACTCTTAACCAAAAAATAAGGGTGGAGGGATATTACCTTATCAGTTATTTGACGAAAAAAGTTATATTTAAAAATGAACTATAATCAGGACATTTTTGGGTTTAATGACAATAAAATCACCCGTTTTGGTATATTTCTTTATATTATTGTATATTTTTACTTGCATTTTGTATAAAATACATCTATAAGTATATTTACAATACAAATTGTGCAATTAAAGGGATGTACTTATGGAAAAATTTATACTTAGTATTTCAAATGGTTCTTATGATTTACCTATTGGATTGGCGAAAAATACCACTGTTGACTGGCAAAACTATAAATATCAAACGATTAAACCGATACATTTGAATAAATTAAAACAAATTATTTTAGATGATAAAAATTATTTGCCTTTATTAGATATCTTGAAACAAGGTTTTGAAATTCGTATCTGGCGGTTGAAAACTGATTTGGAAAAAAATCCTAAAAACTGATTTTTCTAACTATTAGTTGGAATTATTTTATTTTAAAATAAAGTCTAATCTATCTTGGGGAGATAAATTTTTAGGACAATTTTTATTGATGAAGTTTAGGCGTTTTTTCAAGCCTTCCTGGTTGGCAATCTGGATAGCCAGACCGGGGCGGGCATTCATTTCCAACATTAGAGGTCCTTTTTCCTTATCAAGAACAATATCAGCGCCAAAGTATCCCAATCCAGTCATTTCATATCCTTTGATAGCTATTTTCAGATGCTCTTTCCAAAAGGGGACCTTAATTTCAGATAAATCAGTACCGGTATCAGGATGATGTGTGATAATTTTATTATGTTGTACAGCAGATATAGCACATCCTGTTTTAATATCAAGACCGACACCGACAGCCCCTTGATGTAAATTGGCACGTCCTTTGGATTCTTTGGTTGCCAAGCGGATCATTGCCATTGCCGGATAACCCCGATAGACAATAATACGAACATCTGGGACACCTTGAAAACTGTAATTTTTAAAGTGATCACTGAAATGTGCAACTTCTTCCAGTACGGCAGTATCGTATTTTCCGCCCAGACTGTACAGACCGCTTAAAATATTGGAAATGTGCTGATAGATATCCTGAAACGTCAATGTGTCATAAGAAGCTGTTATAAACTTATCAGCAGTATATTCCTGAATGACCAAAACGCCTTTACCACCACTGCCTTGGGCCGGTTTAATAACGAAGGATTTATGTTTTTTTATCAATTTTAAAAAATCTTTTACTTCATTTTGTGCTTGGATAATACCGATCAGAGCAGGTGTTCTAATCTGATGAGATTTTGCCAATTCTTTTGTTTTAACCTTGTCGTCTACCAATGGATACAGAGAACGCTTATTATTTTTTCCAATAATCTGATAGTTTCGTTCATTCATTGACAAAATACCGGCTTTTTTTAGTTCCCAAGGCCAAGCAAAAGGTTTAAATAATTTAAACATTTTTTATCCCTTTTTTCTTCACCATTGGTTGAAAACGGAATAGCTCAGTCAAGCGATAGCCTGTATAGGTACCTAATAACATAACGATAAATAAAATAACAAAATTGAGTTCGTTAAAGACAAACATAATATACCGAATTGAATCGTTTGCAATAATTAAATAGGTTAAAATAGAAGCTACTAATGTCCAGAAAAGTTCTTTTAGAGCGTTGACAGAGCCTTCTTCTTCCCACGTAATAGAAGCACGCTCAATAATCCAAGCCATAATAATAATCGGAAAGAATAAAGCAGATGTTGCTATGTCCGAATCCGAATAATGACCGTAAATGGTAAAAGACTGTATAATTAAAATAACAAAAATAACAACTGCTGAAATACGGGGTACCATCAATAAGTTTAAGCGGGATAGTAACGCCCGAATAAAAAATCCTGTTCCGATAATTAAAATGAAACACAGTAGTCCTGCATCTAGACCTGTTTTTAATAAAGACATAGCAATTAACATCGGTGTAAATGTTCCCATTGTGCGTATACCGACAATATTTCTTAATATAACGATAACTAAAATGGCCAGCGGAAAGATCATAAGCCACTTTAAGTTATTTTGTTGTTCTAACGGAAGATTATAAATTGATTTTTCAAAAGAAAATAAAGAATTATCTTTGACTTCTTTTGCCCGTTTTTCTGCTAGATGAAAAGAATTTCTGACAGATTTAAGAACGGAAAATAAAATAACGGAATTTTCACCACCTTTAACGTCTATCAGAGAATCTTGTCCTCGCTGTAAAATAACAAAGTTTTCGGGAATACCTTTTACACCGGTTTCTGGATTATAAATGTCCCATTGATTATTCTGATATATTTCCAAAAAAATATCAGGTGAAAAGGATTTTTCATTCTCTATCAGCTGAAAACCGCGTATAATACGGGTTGGTATATTTTTTAAATTTAACAATCCGATAGTTAAATCAGACTTATCTTTTACTGACATTTTTTTTGGTATAAAACTTTGAATTGTTGGGTGTGGTGGGTTTTGATTTATCAATCGAATGATTTTTTGAGGTATATCCCCCTCTGTTTGAGATTCAGCCAATTTTAAAATTTGTTTTGAAATATCTGTATCATGTTCAGATAACAGGGTTTTATTGATATTTTCTGGTTTATCTGTTGCCGGTTCATTATTGATATGGTCATAGAACAGTAATCTATAATAAATATCTTGTTTTTTTACTTGTTTTTCTGTAGATAAAATAATTCTTTTTTTTGTTTTTTTTATCTGATAATTTTCAGGTGTTACAATGTCTTCATCCAGAATACGGTACGAAGAATTTGTCTCAGGTCTTAAAACAGAAATTTCAGTTTTTTCTTTTGTTGGTGTAAAAGAAATATGCGCTTCAATCGTCCAGATATTTGTCGTTTCTTTTGGATTAATAGAAAATCCCCAATAGTTTTTTTTGTAATAAAAAGCATATCCTGAAAATATAATGGAAAAAATAAGTCCGAAGAATAACCATAAACGGACTGATTTAAAGTAATTTGAAAAATTTTTTTGTTTCATGAAACCTCATTTTAAGGTATTTTTAATAGCTGTATCTACAACCGCTAAGCCAGTTAAAATATTTCGTCCGACTAAAATTTGATAGTCAAATTTATCACGATTGATAAGTGTAAATGGTACGGTTAAAATTTCTCCACCGAATTTTACGGTCATATTGACAACATATCTTTTTTCTAAATCATCGGTTCTTTTGATAGCCACTTTTTTTAAAAGTTCTTTTTCAAAAATATGTTTTTCACCTGTTTCATTATTTGTTAATGTAAAAGATATCCATTTTTCTCCATCCCGTTCAAATAATTCTATATCAGTAGCATCTAATGAAGATGTTTGTGCACCAGTATCAATACGGGCTTGGAAAGGTCCTGCTATCGGTAGGATATATATGGGTTCAATACCGCCGATGATTCCTAACTTATGTTGAACCTTTAATGGGGAAACTTCAGGTTCTATCTCTATTGGTGGAATGGGACAAATTGTTTCCGTTTTTTGACATCCTGTTAAAATCAAAAACAAAGATAAAAACAGAATAGATGTTAATTTTTTATTCATGCATAATTTCCTTTTAAGGCATTTTTAGAACAAAAAATGTAATTTGTAAAGATTAAAATGTTTTTTTGCAAAAAAAAATTGAATTTCATTAAAAAATATGGTACATTTTTGTCAAGTTATTTGAAAGGATGAATTCAATGTCTCGGCTGGAAAAAGAAAGTGTTTTAATTTGTGATATTGGTGGAACAAATGTGCGTTTAGGGATTTATACCGAAGGACAAAAAGATTTGGTTTCTTTTGATGGAAAGTATAAATGTGCTGATTTTACTTCGTTTGAAGGGGTGGTTAAAACGTATTTTACGGATCATAAACCGAAACGAAAACCAAAGTTATGTGTTATCGGGGCTGCCGGCGATATTGATGAAAAAAAAGGAAAAATTATTGCTACGAATACGCCTTGGTGTGCTGATGTGAATAATCTGAAAAATGCTTTTCCCTTTATTAAAGAAGCACGCTTAGTTAATGATTTTGCTTTGCAGGGATGGGCTTTATCCGGTATGACTTCTGAACAGTATATTGGAATATTTAATGCTGAAAGAACTGTTGATTTTAAACATGAAAAAATAGTTGTTGTCGGACCGGGAACGGGATTAGGGACATGCCTTTTATTTTCTGATAAGAATGGTGAACGGGTTGTTTATACGTCAGAAGCTGGTCATAGTACAATACCCCATATCTCTTTTGATAATAAAAATGATAATAGGATAAACAGAAAAATTTTAAAAACAATTATTGACTATTATAATAAAAAAGGTCAAAGGGCCATTACAGAACACATTGTTTCCGGAACGGGGATTTCAAATATCTATCATGCGATAAAGGATGGAACCATTCCAACTGATAAAAATAAAAGAATACCAGCTGAAAAAATTGAAGAAATGGCTGCTAGTGGAAATAGTGTCGCTTTAAAAACATTTGATATGTTTAATGCTTACTTGGGAGCACATACCGGAACAATGGTTGCTACAACAAAAGCCAATACAGTTTTTCTGTGTGGTGGTTTAATGGCAAGTCCTTGGGTTTTATTTAAATTAAATGATACCTCTTATTTTATGGAACAATTTATTCCTAGATCCGGATTGACAGATGCGATGAATCGGGTCGGTATTTATGCTTCTACTTATCGGGATATGTCTACACTGGGTGCGGTTGTATTTGCAAAAGATATGATGCAAAAACAAAAATGTGATTGTCAAAATAAAGAAAAACAGGATATCTTAAAGGCCTTATATTATTTACAATCTTTTATTGATATGAATTGTCCGAAAGTAAAAAAATCCATGAGGATTATTTCTCGTGCGGTAAAAGATATTCACTCAAAGAAAAAAGAAAATAGTCGAGGATAGTTTATTTTTCCAGTAAACAGACTAGTTCAATATGATTTGACCATTTAAACTGGTCAACTGGTGTGACCTGTTTTAATTCCCATCCGCTATCAATTAAAATTTTAATATCGCGCACGGCTGTTTGTGGGTTGCAGGAAATCATAATAATTTTTGGAACTGATGTTTGTGCAATTTGCTCCGTCTGTAGCCGAGCGCCGGAACGGGGGGGATCGATCACAATTAAATCCAGACCGTTTAATTCTTCTGCCAATAAAGGGGAACGGAATAAATCACGAACGATACCATTGGCACCCAGCAGACTGACACTGTCAACTGCACAATCGTATCCGATGACTTTTATTCCCCTGCTTAGTAGAGGATTCGTAAAAGTGCCGGAACCACAGAATAAGTCAACAGCTTTTTTTTCATTTTTAATATATGATAACATTAAATCTACTAATATATCTTCACCTTCTTGTGAAGGTTGTAAAAAAGCATCTGGCCAGATAGGTAGGTGAACTTTTGATACGATGGGTTCGTGATTGTAGATCAGTCGGACCACTTGTTCATTATTACCCATTTCAGCTAGTGTTTCCCGTTTTAACAAAGATAACGATTCGTTTTGTTTGGGCTTGATATGAATATCTAATCCATATGTGGTGTTGAGAACAAAGACATCACCGCTTCCCCCTAATCTTTTAATCCAACTTCTTAAAGTAGGCAGGAAAGAGGTGATGGTTGATTTTAATAGCAGACAGTCTGTTATTTCAATGATTTTATGACTTTTAAAGGCATTGTAGCCAAGTTTTCCTTTTTCGTAGGCAAAACAAGCCCGTCGCCTGGAATATAGTGGTACGGACAGAATCGGATTTAAAGAAATCTGTAAACCATAATCCTGAAAAGAACGTCGGATGAAATTTTCTTTTTTGTAAATATAATCTTCTTCGGATATGTCTTGGTACAGACATCCGCCACAGATTTTAAAGAAAGGGCATGTGTTTTTTGTATTCATTTTACATATAATAGCAATTTTTTTTGTTCTTGTCATTAAATAATTTGACTTTTTGTGTAAAAAAAGATAAATTATCTTCGTATAACATTAAATAAGGATATAAATAATGACAGAAAATCAAAATACAGGCCATGAACAAAGGCAAGTTCGTTTGGACAAGTTGTCCCAATTGGAAGCAGAAAATATCAATGCTTATCCGCATATCTATAAACCGACAGAAACTTCTGAAAGTTTGAATAAAAAATATGCCGATTTGGAAAAAGATACACAAACGGAAGATGTCGTTCGGGTTGCTGGTCGGATACGTGCTATCCGAAATTCAGGTATGTTTATGGATGTATATGATGCAACAGGGAAAATTCAAATTTATACATCGTTGGAACAATCTTCGGAAGAAACAAAAAAAATGTTGGGTTTTCTGGATATTGGAGATGTTATTGGGGTTGAAGGAACTGTTCGTCGGACAAAACGGGGTGAATTATCTGTTAATACCAAAGTCATTACTATGTTGGCAAAAGCATTGTTACCGTTACCGGAAAAATTTCATGGTCTGACTGATGTTGATACAAAATATCGTCATCGGGAAGTGGATATGATTATGACCCCTGAAACAATTCAAACATTGATGAAGCGTAGTCGTATTATTGAAAGTATCCGTCAATTATTAATATCAAAAGGTTGTTATGAAGTGGATACACCTATCTTGCAGGCAATTAAGGGTGGTGCAACGGCAAAACCGTTTATAACACATCATAATGCATTAGATATGGATTTATTCTTGCGGGTGGCTCCGGAATTATTCTTGAAACGTTTGGTGGTTGGTGGAATGCCGGGGGTGTTTGAATTTGCCCGTAATTTCAGAAATGAAGGCATGGATACAACGCATAATCCGGAATTTACTGGTATGGAAGTTTATATTCCCTATATGGACTATAATGATATGATGGATTTATTTGAAGAAATTGTTCGGACGTCTTGTTTGGCTGTCAACGGAACACTTCAGATTGAATATGACGGAAAACAATTTGATTTGTCCAAACCTTTTGCACGCCGTTCAATGGCGGATTTAGTGAAGGAATATACCGGTGTTGACTTTATGGCCATTGAAACGGATGAAGAAGCTAGAAAAACGGCTGATTCTATTGGTGTCAATGTGGAAGATAATGCTGATTGGGGCAAGGTATTAGCAACGGTTTTTGAAGAAAGATGTGAAGAACATTTAATTCAACCAACACACGTCATTGATCATCCGAAGTCTATGTCGCCACTAACAAAAGAGCATCGGAATAACCCACGTTTGGTAGAACGTTTTGAAACCTTTATCAATTGTAAAGAAATGTGTAATGCTTATTCAGAACTGACAAATCCTTTGGATCAGTATGCTCGTTTTGAAGAACAGGTTAGTGCCCGCGAAGCAGGGGATGAAGAAGCTGATATGATGGATAATGATTTTGTTGAGGCTTTGGAACGCGGATTACCGCCTACTGGTGGGTTAGGTGTTGGTATTGACAGATTGGTTATGTTCTTAACCGGTAATACATCTATTCGGGATGTTATTGCTTTCCCCACTATGAGAAAAAAACAATAAAGGAGAAAAATTATGACAGAAGAAATTAAAGAAACAAAAACAGAAAAAACAGAAAATAAGGCAAAATGGTTGTTGTCTTTAGAACCTGTTTTTACGGAAAAGTTGGAAGCCAAGTTAAAACCACGCATTAAGGAAATCTACTATGCCTTTTTGGTATTGTTTGCGATTTCTCTGCTTGGTTCATTAGGTATTTGGGGTGCGGCCGGTTTTGCTTCATTTATCTTATCATTGGCTTTTATTGGCTTGAATTTTATCGTTGTTCGGATGTGGGCTGAATTCTTAAATAACAAATAAGGTTCTTTGCGTTCTCGTAGCTCAGATGGATAGAGCACAGGATTCCTAATCCTGGGGCCGTGGGTTCGACTCCCGCCGAGAACGCCATACAAAAAATAGATGTTAAAAATTCAAGCAACAGCAATTTGTTATAATGGTAAAGCCTTTTTAATACAGGGAAAATCCGGTGTCGGTAAGTCATCGTTGGCTTTATCTCTGGTTAGGCAAGGGGCTTTTCTGATTTCTGATGATATAACAAATGTGCAACTGTTGGATAATAAAATCTTTGCCTGTCCCCCGATAGAAAAAAAAGGATGGTTAGAAGTTCGTTCCGTTGGCTTGATATCCGGATTTCCGGTGTATCAACAAGCACCTATTAGGGCTGTCATTGAGTTGAGCGAAACTAAGCCTGAACGAGTGCCCAAGGAACAGGAAATTGAAATCTTGGATAAAAAAATTCCTTTTTTCCAATTATGGAGCCAAGATGAAAAATTATCAGATAAAATTTGGCTGATTGATAAAATTTTATCTGGTGAACTGATACAGGAATAACAGAAAGGATATTTATGATAGGAATAGTTTTAGTTACGCATGGTAAATTAGCTTATGAAATGTTAAATGTGGCTCAACATGTTGTTGGTCCACAGACAGGTGTAGAATGTGTTGGTATTAATCCAGATGATGACATGGAATTAAAACGACATGAGATTTTGGAAAAAACAGCAACCGTGGATACTGGGGACGGTGTAGTCGTTATAACGGATATGTTTGGTGGAACGCCTTCTAATTTAGCTATTTCCATCATGGAAGAACGAAATATTGAGGTTATATCCGGTATGAATATACCTATGTTGGTGAAATTGATGAGGGAACGTTCTGAAAGTATTCCGGATGCTGTTTCTGCAGCACAAGAAGCTGGTCGGAAGTACATTAATATTGCATCACATTTTTTAAAGTTGGATAATTAAAAATGACGACGAAATCCTGTGAAATTAAAATTCAAAATTTAAAGGGATTGCATGCCCGTGCAACAGCAGCCTTTGTTAAGGTTGCGGACCAATTTAAAAGCGATATCGTCGTTGAAAAAGAAGGTGAAATACCTGTTTCAGGTAAGTCTATTATGGGATTATTGATGCTTGCTGTTCCTTTGGGAGAAACAATTAAGATAACTGCCACGGGGGATGATGCAAGTGAGGCAATTCAAGCCCTGTGTGATTTAATCAATGACCGTTTTGGGGAAGGGATGTAAATTATGGAAAAACGGCTAACGGATATTGAAATTTGTCTGGCCGAACAAGGTCGCATTTTGGAAGATTTAAATGACGAATTCTTGCGTTTATCCAAGTTAGTTTCTTTTTTGGAAAAACAGATCGAACACTTAAAAGCTGAACGAACGGAAACATTGGTAAAACCGTTATCCGAAGAAACGCCTCCACCACATTATTAATTTAATATTGAACGGAGATAAAGTATAAACCACAGGCGGGGGCAGTCTCTCCGCCTTTTGTTCTGTCGCAAGCACGAAAGGCCTTTTCAAAATCAGAGACAGTCCATTTACCAGATCCGACATAAACCAAACTGCCAACAATATTACGAACTTGATGATAAAGGAAGGAACGGGCTTTTACTTGTATCAAAATATTTTCGTTTGAACGGATAACCAGTATTTCATCTATTGTTTTGACTGGCGATTTAGCCTGACATTGCGAAGCCCGAAAAGTTGATAGGTCATGCTTTCCGATTAGTAAATCAGCTGCTTTTTGCATTTTATCTTCATCCAACGGATGAACAAACCACCAAACACGATTTTTATCCAAGGCCGGTGGATAACGAGTATTTTGAATTTGATATAAGTAGGTTCTTTGTTTGGCACTGAAACGGGCATGAAAATCATCTGAAACCGATTCAATTTCTTTAATACTGACAGGATGGGGGCGTACCAATGCATTAACAGATTCCCTTAATTTATATAAATCAAGAGATTGTGTCGTATCAAAGTGTGCTACTTGCCCTAAGGCATGTACCCCCGTATCCGTTCGTCCACTTCCCTGTATTTCAATTTTTTCACGTATGGCAACGGATAGAGCCTTTTCCAATACTTCTTGAACAGACAATCTGTTTTGTTGTCGTTGCCAACCGACAAAAGATGTGCCGTCATATTCAATTAATAATTTATAACGCAAGTTTTATCCCCTTTGGCAACTTCCATCCTTTTAACAGATCTTGTGCTGACATTTTTTTCTTACCCGCTCGTTGCAATACCGTCAATCGTAAAGTTGTTCCGTTTCCACAAGCAATCAGTAATTCATCGTCCAAAACAGTACCAGCTGGTTGAGTAGTATTTTCTTGTTCAACTTCGGCACTGAATACGCGAATTCTTTCGCCCTCTAGCATAAAGTAAGCAATAGGAAAGGGGTTAAAAGACCGAATATTTCTTTCTATTTGTCTGGCAGGTAGTGTCCAGTCAATTTTTGCTTCTTCTTTTTTGATTTTTTCGGCATAGGTTACCCCTTCTGTTGGTTGAGGAATAGGTGTATAAGTATCTTTTAAAACTTTTAAAATTAAATCTCCTCCCATTTCCATTAAAGAATCATGTAATTTACCGGCGGTTGTATCCGGTGTAATCGGGATGATACCACGTAACAACATATCACCGGTATCTAAACCAGCATCCATCTGCATAATAGTAATACCTGTCTCAGTATCACCTGCTTGAATGGCCCGTTGTATCGGGGCGGCCCCACGCCATCTGGGGAGTAAAGAAGCATGAATATTGATGCAACCTAATTTTGGAGCGTCCAATACGGCCTGAGGTAAAATTAAACCATATGCGCACACAACAGCAACATCAGCATTTAAGTTTGCAAAATCCATCTGTTCTTTTTCTGTTTTTAATGAGGTAGGTGTACGGACAGGGATGCTTAAACTTTCCGCCATAATCTGAACATCAGACGGTCGTAATTGCATATCCCGACCGGCGGGTCTGGGTGGTTGTGTGTATGCGCAGACAACTTGATGTTCCTTGGCAATTTTTTGTAGGATAGAAGCTGCTATCTCAGGGGTTCCCATAAAAATAACTTTCATTTTATTCTTCTCCTTTTTCTGATTCGCGGGCTTCTTTTTTTCTTCTTTTTTCCAAATGTTTTAATAACCGACTGCGTTTGAACTGAGTCAGATAGTCAATAAATAATTTGCCATCTAAATGGTCAATTTCATGTTGGAAAGCAATAGCTAATAATCCGTCAGCCGTTCTTGTTTTTTCTTTTCCGTTTTCATCCAGATAACGAACGGTAACACTCTCATAACGTTCAACTTCGGCGTATTCACGTGGAACTGACAAACAGCCTTCGCTGTGCAAAACACGGGTTTCAGAGTGGGCAATGATTTCCGGATTGACAAGTTTTATCGGATCTGGGTTTTCGCCACCGCAATCTATAACGACAATTCGCAGTAATTTTCCGACTTGATTTCCTGCCAAACCGACACCGTTTGTTGCATACATGGTTTCCAACATATCATCCAATAATACCTGAATTTCAGGTGTTACTACTTCTACGAATGAAGCAGTGGACCTTAAAATCGGATGAGGTACTTCTAAAACTTCTAATCTAGCCATTTTTTTCCTTTCTTTTTATTTTAATTTATTATACACTAAAAGAAAAGAAATTGCAAAGGAGAATTTTATGATACGTTTATTTGCTGGTTTGGATTTACCTCTGGAAATAAAAAAACAATTACAGAACCTACAACGGGGGATGCCGACAGCTTTGTGGCGACCGATGGAAAAAATGCATTTAACACTGCGATTTATAGGTAATATAGAAGAAGAATTGTTGGCGGAAGAAGTGTTAAAAGAACTGCGGTATGTACGCTTTCCTGCTTTTCATTTTTCTTTAAAAGGTATCGGTTATTTTGCCCGTAGTGATGTCCCTCACCATATTTGGGCCGGTGTTGATGAAGATAAAGCGATTCGTGAATTGCAGGAAAAAATAGATGCGGCTATTAAAAAAGCCGGTGCCGGTCAAGAAGATAAGTTTAAATTTACACCGCACGTTACTCTTGGAAAATTATATGGTGCCGATATGTCTGATGTTTATCGATATATTCAGGCAAATAATTTATTTCATACGGAATCTTTTCAGGCAACATCTTTTACATTATACCAAAGTATTGCTCGTGAAAATGGGGAGGGAAAGTATTATAAGGAAATAGAAGAGTTTCCTCTGATGCTGATCTAAAATATTTTTATGGAAAAGACTTCCTTTTTTCTAAAAAGTATGATATAATCCCCGAAAAATTTTTTTAATGATGAAAGGCTAAAAAATGACACCAGAAATTATTAACTTTATTTTCCCTAACCCTTTACCTGCTCTGGCAGAAATTGAGGCAAAGTACCCTGTCCGTCAATTACCAGAGGGGGCAAAGGTAACCCGTGTTGCGCCCAGCCCGACCGGTTTTATGCATATCGGTGGTATTTATGCCGGTTTACTTTCTGAAAGAGTAGCGCATCAAAGTAATGGAAAGTTTTATCTGCGGATTGAAGATACTGACCAAAAACGTATTAAAGAAGGGGCTTTGGAATTAATTTCTAATTCTTTGGGACGGTATGGTATTTTTGCTGATGAAGGGGTTGATAAGGATGGACAGGATTTTGGTTCTTATGGTCCTTATACGCAAAGCAAGCGAAAAGAAATTTATCAAGCCTATATCAAATCGTTGTTAGAACAAGGGCTTGCCTATCCGTGTTTCTGTGCGGCGGAAGATTTGGATATCATGCGTAAAATTCAGGAAAAGACAAGTGTTCGCCCGGGATATTATGGCAAATATGCTAAGTGTCGTAATTTAACCGATGAACAAATTCTGGAAAATTTAAAAGCAGGTAAACCTTTTGTGATTCGTTTTAAATCCAATGGCGATAATAACAAGCGTATGATTATCAAAGATTTAATTAAAGGTGACTTGGCTCTGCCCGAAAATGATATTGATGTCATTATTATGAAAGGGGACGGTTTACCGACATATCACTTCGCACACGCGGTTGATGATCACTTGATGGGAACAACCCATGTGACGCGTGGTGATGAATGGGTTTCTTCTGTCCCGCTTCATATCCAACTGTTTGTGGCTTTGGGGTGGAAAGCACCGAAATATGCCCATTTTGCACCGCTTCAAAAGACTGAAGATGGAAAAAAACGGAAATTGTCCAAACGTCATGATCCAGAAGCCAGTATTACTTATTTTTGGGAAAAAGGCTATCCGGAAGGGGCTTTAATGGAGTATCTGTTGAATCTGATTAACGCCAGTTTTGAAGATTGGCGTCGTAATAATCCGGACAAAGACGCTTTTGAATTCCCTGTCAATTTTAACAAGATTTCAAATGCGGCTGGGGCTTTGTTTGATTTTGTGAAATTAAACAGCATTTCCAAAGAAGTAATCGCCAAAATGTCTGCCGAACAGGTTTATGAATTCGTCTTAAAATGGGCTAAGGAATACAATTCTTCTTTTGCAGACCGCCTGAAAAATAATAAGGATTACGTTGTTCAAATTTTGAATATTGAACGCAATATCGGTAAAAAATCTCGTAAAGACTTAACAAAATGGGAAGATGTGGAGCAAGATTTAACATACTTCTTTGATGATTTATTTGGTATAACGGAACAGGAAAAAATGGAATTATTATCTCCTTTGGCAATAGATGATATTCAGTTGATTGCGAAAGATTTCTCGGCTCTTTATAATCCGTCGGAAGATAAAGATACTTGGTTTGCCCATATTAAAGAAATTGCCGAAAAATATGGTTTTGCAACCGATATGAAGGCATATAAGGAAAATCCGACGGCCTTTAAAGGAAATGTGTCCGATGTTGCCAAGGTTTTGCGTGTTTTATTAACAGGACGTGATAAAACACCGGACTTGTATGATATTATGCGTATTTTGGGTCAAGATAAAGTCAAAGCACGATTGTCAGTTTAATGATGTCAATTTTTGGGCAATTTGTTCGGCCATTTGACCGAATAAATTGCTTTGTGCTATGGCTAAATCTTCATAACCTTTACCAACAGGTTCTGTTTTTGAAAACTTGCCTTTCAGAACTGTTTTTTTGTTTGTATTTTGAATTTGCCACCAAACTTCTAAGGATGCTTTATCCCCTAATATTGTGTCCATTTTAACGACTTCCAGTGAAAGTGTATAATCAAATTTTTCCGTTGTAAAAGTTTTAACTTTAATTTGTTCTTTTGGAAGAAGTATAGACAAATTCTCCGCTGTTGTACGGGCTATTAGGTTAGGTAAAGATTCTATCCATCTGTTATTTTCAGAAACGGTTACTTCATTTGTTTTCGGATGATTGGTTAGGATTTGTGGTCTATCTAAATATTGGGCCATTTGAATCCGATTGATACCCAGTGAAAAACGAATACTTTGAGAAATCGGTGTTTCCGTAATCGGGGATAAAGTATAAAATTTAGATGGTTGACTGTATCCGCCCAAACAGGCAGATAATCCTAATGATAAAGCTAAAATAATCAGTTTATTTTTCATCATTCTTTTCCTCGCAAAATAGATTCCGGATGCCGTTCCAGATAGTCAGTCAGATTTTTAATTGATTTTAGGGTATCTGTCAAAGAAGTCAGTGTCTCGTTCAGATTATTGACGGTTTCTTCCGTAACAGGAGAAATCTCATTTGTTATTTTTTCTAAGTTTTGGCTTGTACGTGCCAATGCCGGCATAATAACTGGTAAATTATTTTCCAGTTCAGTCAGCACATTATTGAGGGAGTCTATTGTCTTTTTAACAGGTAGATTTTGGACTCCTTGAAATAACTCCCTTGTCTGAGAAAATACAGTCGGGATTTCCGGAATGTCATTTCTTTTATCAACTTCCCGATTGATCAGATTGATGGTTGTGTTTGGCATCATACCTAGTTCAATCATTAACTGACCAGTCAGATAGCTTTGTGTTTGTAATCTGGCACGAAGGCCTTTTTCAGTTAAAATTGTCAGTAGATTTCTTCGTTGCCACAGGTTATTCCAACCTGTATTCTTTTTCATTTTTGAAAGTGATGTCAGTTGTACATACACCGGAACCAAGAAAGTAACACTTTGTGGATTTGCAATCAGTTCAATTTTAATGACTTTGCCGATTTCAACACCATTGAAAACAACAGGAGAACCGACATTTAAACCTTTAACAGATTCATTAAAATACATAACGGCTATTTGTTTATTATCTACCTTAAAACGGCTGAGGACACTTTGCCCGATAATCAGAAAAAAAACAATTATCCCCAACAGTAAAAATAAACCAATTTTCTTTTTGTTTGGTTCTTGACTCATATTTATTCTCCTCGTGTTAAAAATTTGTAAATTTCATTATTTGGTGGATTTTTTAATAACTCCAATGGCTTACCACAAGCAGTTATACTTTTACTTGAAGAATCTAAAAAGATACCGTTTGTCCCAATGGATAACAGGGAAGGTAATTCATGTGTCACTAGAATAATTGTGGTGCCCAGACTTTGGTTTATATCACAAATCAGATTATCTAAATTTTTAGAACTGATGGGATCTAGTCCGGCTGATGGTTCATCAAAGTAAACAATATCGGGATCAAGAGCCAAAGCCCTGGCTAAACCAGCTCGTTTTTTCATACCGCCGCTGATTTCATGTGGGTAAAAATCTTCAAACCCACTGAGTCCGACTAAGGATAATTTAAAGGAAATAATATCTTGTATGGTTTTGTCGGAATAATCGGTATATAATTGTAATGGTAGGGCAATATTTTCAGATAAAGTCATAGAACTAAACAAAGCACCGCTCTGGTATAGTATACCGCATTGACGCATGATATGATTCTTTGTTTTTTCATTAGCCCGAACCATATCAATACCTTTGATAATAATTTCTCCTTTTAATGCCGGTATTAGTCCCGTCATGGTTCGTAGCAGAGTGCTTTTACCACATCCGGAACCACCCATAATAATAAAGATATCTCCTTTTTTTATATTGAAGTTTAAGTTATCCATTAGGACAAAGTTATTGTATCCCAACATTAAATTTTTAACCTGAATAACGTTGTCGCGTTTCATAGACCTAAAACCTCGCAAATCAAAGTTAAAATACCCGTCATTGTTATCATCCAGACAATGGCATAGACAACAGATTTTGTGGTTGCTTGTCCGACACTTCCGGAATCACGACCACAGGTACTTCCGAAATAACAGCCACAAATAGCGATAACAAGTCCAAAAACGATACCGTGAATAAGGCCGACAAAAAAATGGGATAGGTAAAAAGCGTCAATAGAATATTTGATATATTCTTCTGGTGCTAATCCCAGTAAAACAACCCCGACAAAACCACCCCCGATTATACCCATGATATCTGCTAATATTACTAAAAAGGGCATGGATATAACTAATGCTAATATACGGGGTAATATCAGAAAATCAAATTGAGATATTCCCATCGTTTTTAAGGCATCTAATTCTTCATTGACTTGCATTGTCCCTATCGTTGCGGCATAAGAAGAACCGGTTCTCCCAGCCATAATAATACCAACCATAATTGCCCCCATAATGCGTGTCATGCCGATGGAAACCAGGCTGGCAACATAAATTTGGGCCCCGAATGATTTTAACTGTAAAGCCCCGACGAAGGCTAGTATCAATCCAACCATGAAACTGATAAGGGTAACAATACCAACTGCCTTAGGACCGCAATTTTCCAAGGCGAACCAGAAATCACGACTTTGCATAACGGATTTGTTATGAAACCATCGATTAAATGATTTTAAAATTTGGAGTAGGAAAAAGAAACCTTTTTTGATACTTTTATTAATGGATAAACCAATGTCGCCTAAACGGGTTAAAAAGTCAGATTTTTCTATATTTTTCCTTTTTGGTTTTTTGTTTACTGTAAAAGATAAATCCAATAACTTACGTAATCCGACAGATAATTGTGAGGTGTCAAAAGGTGTATTCGGTAATTTTTTGAAAAGCAAATATAAAATTGTCGGTAATGAGGAATCCCATTTTCCGAGATTTTCTTCTTTTAAAATAATTCTATTTTTGCTGATTTTATTTAATTGTCGACTTAAATAAGATACTTCACGGTTTGTCTCGCATCGTATAAAATCACCGGATAATATCAAAAATAAATCATTTCCATTTTGTACAATTTTGAAAGTCATATCCTAAATATATCCATCGGATTTGAAAATGTCAAATAAAACTTGATATTTATAATTATTTTTGTTAGATTAAAAATTGTTTAATGAAAGGATATTAAATAATGCGATTTTTTAAATCTCTCTTTTTTCTGTGTTTTGTTGCTTTTCCATGTGTTGGGTTGACGACTGATTTGACGAACAGTGTTTGTGAAAAATTGCTGATAAAAGCGGAAATAACGCCTGACTCAGATATTTATACAAATTGCGGGTTTGATGATTCATTCCGTGCATGGGAAATCTGGGCACCTTTTGCAGCAGCACACGATATGAAACGTGCGTTATATGAGCTATGTATTCGTTATCCTGAACATAAGTATGGCTTATTGTATTGTCAAAAAGCCGCTGATTTAAATTATGGACCGGCTCTAATCCATTTTGGGGATATGAGTTTCGCAAACGGTAATGATGAAGATGCTTTGGATTATTATGTACGTGCTTCTCAGGCGACAGATTTAACTCCGGAAGAAAAAAACAAAATTTTAGAAAAAACAGGAATGATTTATTTGAAAGAAACCAGCCCAGTATTTAATTCTCGATCGGCAGTTGCTTTATTTGCACGGGCAGCAAGTAATCGTTCGGCGGTTTCTAATAACATATTAGGATATTTGGTTTTTTCCGGTAAATACGGATTACAGAAAAATCCACAGAAAGCACTTGAATATTTGTGGACTGCGGTTTTGCTAGGGTGTCCGTCTGCTGAAGAAAATTTGGGTGTTTTTCACTTGGCACGTCAGGAAAAAATACCGTTTGACGAAGCTGTCTATTATATGTCTTTACAGGCGACGTCTTGCCAACCATTCAATAAAGAAAAATCATTTCAAGGTAATCCAGTAACGGATTGTGATTGTGCCGATATTTTGGAAAAAGAAAATTTTTATCAAAAGCAAGATTACTTTTATTTGGATATGCCCCGTGAAAATCAGGCCGTTTTAAAAGATAAAAAAGGAACAAAAAAAGCATACAGTGTTGGTGATACTCTGTCTGAAGGTACTGTTATACAGGAAATTAGAGCAGGTTTAGTTACATTGTGGCAAAATGGGAAAAAAGTTTTTATTAATCGATATCATGACGGTAGTTGTGTAACACGGTGTTTGGCTCGTGCCAACACACAAAAGGCAATACGGGAACCGATTAAAATTCGTCCGTATCGTTTAACTTTTACCAAACAGGAATGTGCTGATATTAATTATTATGCTTCAAAATTGATAGATACATCTTTACCATATGTCGGTAAAAAAGAATGTTCTGGTGGAACGGTGGATGATAAAGCAAAAATATTGTTAGGTTTATAAACGCAAAACCTGTTTTATTGAAATATATTTTTAGAAAGTATAAAAAAAAGATGACTTTTTTTAAAAAATATGTTATAGGATAGGCGGAAAAAAGAAAGGAATTTTTAAATGAAAAAATTAAAACCATTAGTTATTTCCGGTAAAGAAGTTATCCCTTTGATTGAAGGGGGGAAAGGAATTGCCGTATCTGATGCCCGTTCAAGTGGTGCATGGGCTGCTGCCGGTGCGGTGGGTACTATTTCCGGCGTTTTTGCCGATATGTTGGATGAAAATGGAAATGTTGTTCCGAAAACATATATGCGCCATGAACGACCAGCCCGTCATCAGGAATTGATTGAAATGTCAATTAAGGGAGGGATTTCACAAGCTAAGCTGGCTCATGAAATTTCTGCAGGAAACGGTAGAATTCATATGAACGTTCTTTGGGAAATGGGGGGGAGTATCCCTATCTTGGAAGGGGTTATGAATTCTTGTGAAAATATGGTAAAAAATTTACGTGATCGTGTTCCGGACAAATATCAGGAAAAAATTGACGGGTTAAATGAAAAGGTTCAAGGAACGTTAGGTGCTTTGCGTTTTAAGTACCAAATGAAAGTCCAATCGGCCATTCCTGTTGTTGATGGTGTTTTAGGCGAAGTTAAAAATATGATACATGGGATTACCTGTGGGGCAGGGATGCCATATCGGTTGGCTGAAATTGCTTCAAAATACGGTGTTTATTATTATCCTATCGTATCAAGTGCACGGGCACTTCGGGCTCTTTGGTTGCGCTCATATAAAAATTGTAAGGAATTTTTAGGTGGTGTCGTTTATGAAGATCCATGGTTGGCTGGTGGTCATAACGGTTTGTCTAACAGTGAAGATCCGGAAAAACCACAAAGACCCTATGAACGATTAGTTGAATTGAGAAAACAAATGACAGAAGTCGGATTGGAACAAACCCCGATTGTTTTGGCTGGAGGTGTTTGGAATTTATCTGAATTTGATGATTATATTGATAATCCGGAGATCGGTCCGTTGGCTTTCCAATTGGGGACACGTCCTTTGTTGACTCAGGAAAGTCCGGTGGCAAAGACATGGCATCAAAAATTAATGTCTTTGAAAAAAGGCGATATTTTATTACAACAATTTTCTCCGACGGGTTTTTATTCTTCTGCTGTTAAAAACCGTTTTATTCAAGAGTTACTGGATCGTAAAGAAACAGAGATGCCGTATTTAGAAAAGAAAGAGACTATTTTTGTAAAACCTCTACAAGTATCTGGCAATCATACAATTTTCTTGACAGAACACGATTTTAAACGGGCAGAAAATTATTTAAAGAAAGGGATGTTGGCTCTTCGGACACCGTCATCTTCCATTATTTTCGTGACACCGGAAATAAAACAGAAAATTGACAGAGAACGGGCAAAGTGTGTCGGTTGTTTATCTGGATGTGCTTTTTCGGGTTGGAGTCAGGCTAACGGTCATCTGGACCGGTTGCCCGATCCGCGTTCTTTCTGTATCAGTGCGACTTTGGATGCGATTGCCCATAGTGGAGATATAGAAGATAACTTGATGTTTGCGGGACATTCTGCCTATCGCTTTGCAAAAGATCCGCTGTATAAAGACGGATTTATTCCAACGGTTAAGGAATTAATAACAGCTTTATTAGATGGGAAGTAAAGATATAAAAAAGACCGATGGTTTCATCGGTCTTTTTTCTTATTCTCTTTCTCGAAGTGCGTGTACTTTTATTAATCTTTTTCTATTAATATTTAATCGTTTTAATTCTTCCTCTTTACGAAGTTCCATAACAGCTTTTGTTGGTATGATAGTTCCTTTTGTTAGGGCCTGTGCAATTGTTAAAATACGCTTATTTCGTTCTGGAACAGAAGAAAGAAACAGGTCAAATTCTTTTTCTTCCAGATTAAAAGGGTAAATAACTTTATCATTTAGGCGATATTCTGTTAAAACGCCTCGTTCAATTTTAGACGGGATACTTGTGTAAGTAAAAGTTTCAACCCCCTCTTTTGGATAAGCTTTAATGATATAGCTAGACTTGATGTTATTTTTAGGAGCAAATTTTTCTTTTAGTTTTTTTAATAAATTCAATTCCATTTTTTTCCTCACTTTACAAGACATCGTCTATTCTATCATGTTTTTTTATTTTTGTCAAACTTTTTGTTTGATTTGTGGGGTACTACAAAAAAACATTTGTAGTTCATAAAAAAATTGAAAAATTTAGATTCTGTGGTATAATTAAAGTATGGGTGAAAGGAGTTCAATATGGTATACCAGCAAGAAATTTTGCCGTCTTATCAAGAAATATCAAAGAAATTTGAGAGTGCTAGGCAACTTCCTAAAAAAAGGTCGGTTGGTTTTTTTGAAAGTCAAAAAAAACGGATTTTAAATTTAATCAGTCGATTCAAGGATAAAATATTTGGTATTCCATCTGTATCTGAATACGATACAGGGCAACGAATGATGTGGCTTAAAAATGGTGAAAAAATGCAATATGATCATATAAAAGACGGAAGTAAGACAAGTACAACAACAAAGTTGTTTACACAAAACCGTTTAAATGGTCGTCTGAGTTTTCATCAAATAACGGTATCTGATAATTTTGATACGGATTCCAAGACGGTACTGCAACGTATATTAAAGTCGCAATATTCTCATTTGGAAGGAACTGATGTCCAAATGGATATTATAACAGAAAGTACTTTGGCACCAGATGGTTCAGAGTATTCTAAAACGCAGGATTTTCATACCGGAGAGACAGTCTTTCGCGAAGAAAAAGAAGGTATCAGAAAAGAATGGACTTTTGATAAAAATAAGCGTCTGGTCAGCAGTTATGAGGGTTGTTTTCAAGATGAAGAATGGAAAGGCAGGATGGTTGAAAAAAAATATAATTATACTAAAACCGGAATTTTGAAATCCATACAGGAAAAAGAAATAAAAATAACACCAGATGGTGAAAAAGTATCAGAAAAAACGAATATTTTAGGGGGTGAAGGTACTAAAGAACATCAGACCAATACATCAGTATTATCGGAAAAATCCCATCCTGTCAAGTTGGATAATTCTGAAAAAAAACAATCCAAGGAAAAGATGTTTACTGCCAAACTTATTCAGAAAATACAGGATAAAGCAGGGCGTTAAACAAAATATCAAATAGACGCACATATTATATCATTTTTAGGGATTCTTATTTAAGTTTTGATGAGTTATCGGTATTATTTTTTTCTTAAAAATTGTAATTTTGGCAGATAGGGTAAGTTAGGTGTCATTTTCCTTCAAAAATTTAGTGCGAAACCGTGCAATTTTAGCATATTTTACACTTTTTTGTAATTTAATCGGTACTATCCGTTTATCTATTTTTGCCGATTGGACATTTAATTTACGTTCTTTTTTTGCAGTTTTATCTTTTTCCAATTGTTTTAGGTAGTCTTCGGCTTTTTGTTTATGTAATTTTTTACCCATTTTATAAACACATTTTATTTCCAACTGACCGTTTTCATCGTATGTAACATACGATCCATCGACTTTTCCATTTCTATAGGTACATTTTACATCCGGATGACCATTTTCATAATATGCCTCATAAGGTCCATTTTCTTCTCCATCCTTATAGGTACATTTTTTTTCCAACAGGCCATTTTCATAATAGGTTTCATACGGTCCATCATATATACCATCTTTATAAGTGCATTTTATCTCTAACAAGCCATTTTCATAGTACGCTTCATACAGACCATCATATTTTCCATTCTTATACGTACATTTTACATTCGGATGACCATTTTCATAATATGATTCGTATGGTCCGTTTTCTTCTCCGTTTTTATAAGTATATTTTCTGTTCAATGAACCATTCTCATAATACGTTTTATATATCCCTTGAAAGTTATTGTTTTTATCAACGGTATAGACGCATTTAACCCTACCATTGTCATAATATTCAATTTTTGTTTCTAATTTTTTAGTCATAGGTGAACCCCTTGTTAAACTACCTTTATGCTTTGTCATAGCATAAACGTATTTATATATACATTGTACACAGAAACGAAAATATGTCAACAAAAAATATCGGGTTGATAATTCTTCTGAATAAAGAGACAAGGTATGATGAAATTAAGTGGTAACATAAAAATTAATATTAAATTTAGTCCTTTCTTTTAGCTGAGATAAGAAAATAATCCCATTTGAAAATGGGATTATTGTGTGCATCAAGACAGTAATATTTATTCATTCACAAATAGCCATTCCTTGAGCACTTGTTTTATGATTACGATAAACGTATCCAGGATATGTACCGCCAAGGTCTACAATATATGAATAGCTTCCATCCGAATTAGATACATATAGTGCATGTGTTGTTTCATTAAAACGTTCTTGCAAAGATTTTAATGTAGTAGACGTAATACAGGCGTCAGGCACTAATGGTTTACTATCAGGATAATCAGGTAAATAACATTCTTGTTTTTTAGCTGGAAGTGCGATTGCCAGATCGCTGAGACTGGGAAGCTTTTTCCCAAGGGCAGAACAAAAATTCATAGCTGTATACCAATCTGTACCTCTACCTGGTCTTGAAAAATCTGTTTGTAATTTTCCTGTATCCCGTTCTTCGGCAGATATCGCACGGCATTTGCCGGTTGAATAATAACAATAGAAACCACTACCTATCCCACCACAATATGTATTATCAGCGTAGTAATTTACATTACAGGGTTTATCTGTATTGTTTTCAACACACTGTCCATCTAAACATATACCATTATTTTCTCCTTCATTAAAATTACAAACTTCATTTTCATAAGAAGCTGTATCTCCTGTATTGGGATCACAACATTGGCTATTTTTTTCAGAACACATTTGTGGAGGATTATTTTCTATATCTGGAAGACTTTCGGTTGATAAATTATTGTTGTAGGTTAGAATAACTATTGTATCATCTTCACACACGGAAGGAGCAAAATCTTGAATAATGTCACTTGCTGTATTTTGTAAATTTTGGCATACAGGTTTACTGACTTTTTTTATTTGTAAAGAAAATTTTCTATCCGTTTTTGTCCATAAGGAGGTTTTATCTTCACCATATATTTTACTATCAAAGATGGCATAACCAAAATTGTTATTATTATCGAATTCATTCAAAGAAGGAGTTTTATTGATAAATGCAATTTGTTCTGCAACAATAGTCGCACGACGGTTTGCTTCTTCCAGTAATGTGTTTGCTCTATGTTTATTCATAGCTACTATATAAGCTACTATGCCACCAACAGATAACACACCAATGATAGCAAGAACACCTAATATTTCAACCGTAGAACGACCGATTTCACTTTTATTTAATCTCATATTTTCTCCTTTTTAAATTTTTCTGATCAAAGTTTAGCATAAACCAACGTTTGTGGTCAAACTGTGTAGATGTAAAATAACTTAAAATTCGTATAATTATTTAAGATATTGATTTTATTTAATTTTTAAATATTTTTTTAAGTATATAAAAAAACAAACAAAAGTATGCAAAAAGTGGTTGATTTAAACGTTCCTTTAAATGAACCAGAAATTTAATGTAAACTAATTGTTTTACTGATTTTTTTTGAGAATAAAAAATGATCATTTATGGGTATATTTGGGATAGTCCTAAAAAACAAATCATAGGATATAGAAATTATGAAATTAATAACTTTATTTAAAACGATAACTTTTTGATTTATAAAGTTTTCTGGAAACTGGATATTGAAAATAAAATACATATGAGCTGAAAAATACGTTGTTTGAAAAGGATTGTACAAGGTCTAATTGACAATATTTAAATAAAATTCTTGAAAACTAATAAGGCTAAGTGTATAATAAAATGAAACGAAAAACAAATAAGGGAACAATATGAAGGTACTTTATATTAATTCTTGTATCAGACAAAACTCACGAACAAAAACGCTGGCTGATTATTTGGTAAAAAAAATCAGTGGGGATGTTAAAGAAATTGTTTTAAGTGAAGAAAAGATAAAACCACTTGATGAGAATCTTTTACATAAAAGAGACCGGTTGATAAGAGAAAACAATTTTAATGATAACATGTTTTCTTATGCGAAAGACTTTGCAGAATCTGAGATGATTGTTGTTGCTGCACCATATTGGGATTTGTCATTTCCGTCCATTTTAAAAGTCTTTTTTGAGTATATCAATGTGTTAAAATTGGTGTTTGATTATTCTGATACAGGTGAAGTTGTTTCTTTATGTAAAGCAAAAAAACTGTATTATGTGACAACAAAAGGTGGATACGGGCCGGATGATTTTGGCTTTAAGTATATTGAGGCTTTAAGTAAAACACTCTATGGTATAAAAGATGTTGTTTTAATTAAAGCAGAAGGTTTGGATATCTATGGACATAATATTGAAGATATTTTATCTAAGACAAAAAAAGATATAGATAATTTGCTGTAATTTTTGAGAGATTGTTTATGAAAAAGATTGTTTACATATTAGGTGGCATTGTTTTCTTATTTGTTTTATATTTAGCTACGTTATATCTTTTACAGGATAAATTACTGTTTAAACCGGATAAAAACTATATTTCACCACAAGAGGCTAACTTAGGTGATGTGCGTGAAAATATGTTAACGATGTCGGATGGAACAAAAGTGATGACATGGGTAAAAGACGGCAATAAGGATTTGCCTGCTTTATTATTCTTTCATGGAAATCGGGGACAGATGGCGGAATTTGCGCCACAAATAATCCAGTTTAACAAAGAAGGCTATGGCGTTTTTCTGGCGGAATACAGGGGGTATGGTAATTCAGAAGGAAAAATCAATCAGAAAAAAATGTTTTCGGACGGAGCAGAAGTATATGATTGGATAAAGAAACAAGGATATTCCAAAATTATTCTTATCGGATATTCATTCGGTTGTGCAGCATCCATTGGCTTGGCAGATAAAAGAAAAGTTGACGGATTGGTGCTTATTTCTCCTTTTGCATCATTATCCCGCTTGGTTTCGGAAAAATATCCGTTTTCGGATTGGGCTTTAAAAGACAATTACCCATCGGAAAAAACGATTCAAAAACTGACTGCACCTATTTTAATTATTCATGGAACGGCAGATACTTTAGTCCCAGTGCATCACGCTGAAATATTATATGGACAAAAAAGAAAGGATACGGTATTACATTTATTAGCTGGAAAAGGCCATCGGGAAGCCTTTTGGACTGATGAAACGCCTGTTTTAATTTTAGATTGGTTAAAAAGTTCAATAAAACATTAAGATTTTATCTTTCAGGTTGATACACGGTTTTTCCAGTATTTACATAATCGTATAATACTTTTTCACCTTTTTCAATCGCGATATTGCCATATACGGTAATGCCACGATTTTTAAATTCTTCAAACCAATTCGGTTTAAATCCTTCATCAAATCCGGTAATTTCTTCTACACGTTTAGATGGTACGCCATAATAAATGGCTTTAATGCCGGACCACATAATACCGCCGATACACATCATACAAGGTTCTGCGGTTACATATAAACTCAAATTATATTTAGACAAATCGTATGTTCCTAAATTTTTTTGAGCCAGTTTAATTGCGTTCATCTCTGCGTGGTTATTGCTACAACCTTCTGAAACAACCGAATTAGCCGTTTTTGAAATTATTTTACCTTTCTCATCAATTACAGCAGCCAAAAACGGACCGGAACCGTTTCGAATATAATCACTCATTTCATCTTGAAGTTGAAGAATTATTTTGGTTGCGTTTTCAAGTTTTGTCTTATTTATTTCTTCATTAGAAACCACTTGAGCATTTAAATGACTGGACATAAACAAACCTCCTAAAACAAATATTACATTCGAAGACGATATTAAAATTAAAAAAAATATTAGTCAAGCAAATAATAAAGACCATTAAAAAAACAACCTCGATTTTTTAACCGAGGTTGTATGGAATGCAGATTTCTATTTACAAACAACAGAATAATATGTTTTATTAGTTCGTTGCGTATCAATATCTACTCTTGGATTATGATTCAGAGTAACATTATATGCTAAGCATGAATTATTATCGGATGCCCACCATGAGTTACCCGAAAGTTTTCCGTTATAAAATCTACTCCAATTTTCGCAACAATCTTCACAGCTTTGTACACCTTCTTCACGTCTGCATCCCATTTCTGACAGTGATGCTAAGTGCTTATTATGGGCGGCACATAAACTGCTGGCGGTCCACCAATTCATTTTTTCAGCAAAATACAATCCATCAAGACCATCTTCAGCCTCAGTTAAGGTACTGCCGTCAATAATTGGCATACAAGCACCAACCCCACTATCCGTACAATCTAGTGGATAATTGAAGACACAATAGCTGTTTTGACCACATTCATTTGTAGTATAGCTGGTACAAGAAGTGAAACAAACATTTGTTCCTTCTCCATTTTGCCCGCAATGACCACTTTTACAAGTTTCTGAGGATGAACATGCGGAACCGTCATCTAATTTCATTTCACATTTATTGGAAGCATTACAGAACAAACCAGTGACACAATCGCTGGTATTAGTACAAGAACCTCCAACTTGAGAAAGTACCTTGTGTTGTACTTGGCCGTCTGTACATAAAGTGCTGTAATAATGTCCATTGCGAGGTGTATCAAAATCTACAGAATTATTCGGTGTATTCAAATTACGTGCCCGACAGTCCGGATCATCTGCAACCCACCAATTGGAAGTAGCCAAACGACCTTTAAATCTGGCCCAAGAACAATCCCATCCACCTGCTTTGCTACTATTACGGGAACATTCAAATTCTGATAAGGATGGCATTTGCATACCGTGGGCAATGCACCAACTACTTGCTGTCCACCAATTCATTCTTGTTCCGGTCAACAATCCCATAAAACCATCATTTGCTGTTGTTACTTGGGTGCCATCAAAAATAGGTTTACATGTTCCCACACCTTCTGTACAAGTTCCGCCCCCTAAGGCTGAGCAGTTATCACAACTGGCAGAATCCTCAAAAGAACAATAATAACCTGAGCTACATTCTTGTGAAGTATAACTGGTACATTCTTGTTCGCAGTATCCTTCACTACTATTCCATTGTTGCCGTTCAGGACAATTACAGGATGTAGTACCATCAGCAGCTAATCCTGCAAGACCACCTGTAAAATTTGAACTTGTTCCACTGTACGCAGAACAATCAGCCTCTACTTTATTATTTGCATTTGTTATTGTTGATAAGCTATTATCATAAGACAAAATAACAGTATTATTATCTTCACATTCAGTGGGTTTGAAGTCTTGAATCATTCCACCCGCAGAATCTTGTAGATTTTTACATATTTCTTTTTCTACATGGGATATTTTTATGGAAAATTTGCTGTCTTTTGTTGCATTCCATAATTCTACACCATTTTCACCATATACATTCTTATCAAAAACAGCATAGTTAAAATCATTATTTGTAAACTCATTTAATGATAAAGTTTTGTTGTGTAATACAATCTGGTTCGAGATAACAGTGGCCCGACGATTTGCTTCTTCCAACAATTCATTTGCTCTGTGCTTGTTAATGGAATATGTATACCCTGTTATTCCACCAACAGACAAAACACCTATAACTGCTAATACTCCCAGCATTTCAACCATACTGCGTCCTAATTCGTTTTGATTTAAGTTCATGATTGTCCTTTCTTTAAAATTGAAGTTGACTAAGATTTATCAAAAACTAAAAATAAAGTCAATAAATTTTTATATGTTTGAACACAAATTTTTATTTCAAATCGCTAGAATGGACGGAGTAAAATTTTATTGACATAGAATAATATGTCTGTTAAACTGAAACCGTTGTTTTAATTTATATCAAAAAAGGAGTTATTATGGAATATAAAGTTTTTCTTTATGGTGAATCAGTTTTAGCATCTATTTTTTTAAACGGAGGGAAAGTTAATCCAGTACGTTTGACAGAGGCTTTAAATCGCCAAGCTGAAGAAGGTTGGGAGGTTGTAACAATGGAACGTGAAAAAAGAAGAACGCTTTTGTTTTTTTCTCGTGAAGCATTTGTCTTTATTTTAAAAAGGGCAAAATAAATGAATGTAAATTCTATTAAAAAAGCTATTTTGTTTGTAGCTACGATTTATGCAATTTTCTTTATTTTAGCTATTTGGACAGAAGCTTTGTTTTCAAGTCTTTTTGTTAAATTATCTATAACAGTGCTTGTTATAGAAATTTTGTTAGGAATGTATTATTATTTTGAATATTGGCATTCTGATGATAAAAAGAATAAGAAAGATTATTTTGCAGATTGATTAACTATTTAACCCTAATAAATTTTGGTTAAGCAAAAGTAGAATAATAAAACCTCTGCTTTCTGGCAGAGGTTTTATGTTAGGTAGATCGGTTTTGATTTTATGAAAATCGAGGAAAAACACATCCTACCATCTCTGGACTAAAATTTTACCATTCCAAGACAGAAGCATTGTAAAATAAGGCTTTTTTGAATTTTGAGTCCGTGTAGGGCTGAAAAATAGCCTCGTTTCAAGATGGCTTACACGGACTGCGAATAAATGCTTGATAAATATGAAAAAAGTCGCCATCTCTGACGACTTACACGATTTGGTTGGGCTACCTGGATTGTGAAATGGCCGTTGGCACATTTCATCGCGCGCTATCGCTTACGATCGCCTATGGCGTCTCTCACTCGGATACAAATGCATCCTCGTTCGCCGAACATTGGTTCTCGTCCTAGGGCCCCAGCCATCAAAAAACCCCCGATGAACGGGGTATTTTTATTGGCTGGGCTACCTGGACTCGAACCAAGACTGACGGAATCAGAATCCGCTGTCCTACCATTAGACGATAGCCCAATAACGAACTTTCCTTATTATGCATATTTTAATTTAAAAATCAACAAAAATTTTAAAAATCTGATAAATAAGTTTTTAAAGCCCTTTTCCCCTGACAAATTGTGCCGATAATTTCGTATCCGATTGTTCCGCAATCAGTCCCGAATTCATCAGGAGGATAGATGTCGTTGATAATATCGGCAAAGTCGCCGGCTTTTACATCATCTGGTCCAAATTCCGATATATCGCAAATGATGTTATCCATGGATACGCGTCCGATAACAGGAGCAGCTTTTCCTTTTATCCAGACTTTTCCTTGTGAAGAAAAAGAACGTAAAATTCCATCTCCGTACCCGATGGATATGGTTGCAATTCTCATAGATTGTTGTGCAATAAAGGCTGAAGCATATCCGACAGAATCACCTTTTTTGATTGTTTTAATTTGTAAAACAGGGGCTGATAAGTGGATTGGATTTTTACTTTTGAATAGGGCTTGCGGATTGGGATTGAGTCCATACAGACCGGCCCCGATTCGTACCATGTCAAAGTGATAATCATCCCCTAGGAAAAAGCCGTCTGTTGCCGATAAAGAAAAGCGTGCATTCGGAAACAAAGTTTTTAACCGGCAAAATTCATTTTTTTGATTTTTATTTAATGGATGAACGGGCATATCGGCACAGGATAAGTGTGATATGACTAATCCGAAACAATCTTTTTCCGAATCGGGCAGTTTGTTTAATTCAGCATCGGATAAACCTAAACGGTTTAATCCTGTTTCAATTTGTAGAGCCGGTTTTTTATTATTAGGCTTGTGTTGTTTCCAAAATTCAAATTGTTCCCAAGATGAAATAACAGGGATTAGGTTATTTGTTTTAAGGGATTCCAGACTGTCTTTTCCTATTCCTTGCAAGACATAGATATTGGAATCAGGTGCAACTTGTCGGACAATTTGTCCTTCCAAAGCGTGGGCAACAAAAAAGTTTCGGCACCCGCCAATACGATAAAGGACATCGGCAACAGCTTTTGTTCCTAATCCGTAAGCATCATTTTTAACAACGGCGGATACGGTTGTACCAGGAGCAGAGTGGTTTTGAAAAGATTTATAATTTTCCAGAACAGTATTTAAATTGATTGTCAGGCGGGGGAGGGTAAACATTTTTTATTCCTTGTCTTCAAAAATTTTAATGCGGTTTTGAATGGGTAAGAACGATTTTTTGTCGGCCGGCATAACAGGTATCCCAAAAGGCATTTGTGCCACCAGACGCCAATTTTTGGGAATATCCCAGAATTTATGCACGCCTTCATCTATCAATGGATTATAGTGTTGTAAGGAAGCACCTAATCCGGAATCTTCCAGCAACATCCAAATGTTGGATTGTAGCATTCCATTAGATTGTTCTGCCCATGTTTCAAAACGATCTCTATATAAAGGATATTTATTCTGATAAGTACGAACTGTTTCCGTATCTTCAAAAAATAAAACAGTCCCGTTTGTGGTTTTAAAGCTGTTGATTTTGTCTTCCGTATCGGGAAGTTGTTCAGTTGGTACAATGTCTTTTAAAACGGTTAGTGTATGATCCCATAACTTTTTATTATGTTTGCCAAACAGGATAGCTAAACGACCACTTTGCATATTAAAAGCTGTCGGTGTGTGTTTTAGGGCGATTTCAGTCAGCTCTATAATTTTGTTATGACCGATAGGTGTCTCCTCGGACAGGTAATAATACGTTCTGCGATTTTGAATGGCATCCATTAAATTAGACATGTTTTCTCCTTTACGTAATAACAATATGCTTTGTTTCTACAAAAGTCAATAAAACACTTGTAATATTTTTTATGTAGATAGTAATAGGATTTATTTTTTACTTTTATTAAAGTCCTATCATAATATATAGTATAGTTTACCAAAAAAAATCCCCTTAACCGAATTTTGTAATCAATCAAGGGGAAGGTCAAACTATTTTGTTTTCAATATTTTATTTTAAAAAGAAATCCTTTAAATAGTTTGGCAAGTCTGCGACGGCGATACGTTCCTGAGCCATCGTATCCCGATTACGTAAAGTAACCGTTGTCGGTTGTTTTTCAATACTGTCAAAATCAACCGTTACGCATAAAGGTGTGCCGATTTCATCATGACGACGATAGGCTTTACCGATGTTTCCGGAATCTTCCAACATGACACGGCCGATACCTGTTTTTAACAACAATGTCTTGATATCATGGGCCATTTTCATAATTTCCGGATTATTACGTTTTAAAGGAATAACGGCAACTTTAACCGGTGCTAAATGCTTTTTCAATTTTAATACGGTTCTGATTTCGCCGTTAGGTAATTTTTCTTCGGTATAAGCTTCTGTTAAGACAGCTAAAACACCACGATCCACACCAGCGGATGGTTCAACAACAAAGGGAACGTACCATTTTTTTGTTTCATCATCAAACAAAGCCAATTTTGCAGCTGAATCTGAATTTTTATTGACTTTTGCTGCTAGGTTTAAATCATCCTGATACCGCGAATGATTACCCAAATCAAAGTCTTGACGATCTGCAATTCCTTCCAGTTCTTCCAATCCATGAGGAAATTGATATTCTAAATCGTAAGTGGCTTTGGAATAATGGGCTAAATCTTCCTTTGGAACATCTAAGATGTGCATTTTAGACAAGTCTAAACCCTGTTCCTCCCACCATTTTAGGCGGTTTTCTTTCCAAGTTTCAAGCCATTCCAAGTCTGTCCCCGGTTTGACAAAAAATTCCAATTCCATTTGTTCAAATTCTCGAACGCGGAAAATAAAGTTTCTGGGGGTAATTTCGTTCCGAAAAGACTTTCCGATTTGGGCAATTCCAAACGGAGCCTTGCGGGAAGTAGAATCAACTACATTTTTAAATTGTGTGAAAATAGCCTGAGCTGTTTCCGGACGCAAATAAGCAAAATTACCGGAATCTTCTACCGGTCCGACAGATGTTTTAAACATCAGGTTGAATAAACGAGGTTCCGTCAGGTCCGTCGAACCGCAATTTGGACATTTACCGTCTTTAATATGGTCAGCCCGAAACCGGTTTTTACACTTTTTACAATCTTGTAGAGGATCGGTAAAGGTATCTTCATGTCCGGAATAATGCAAAACTTTTTGATGTGTCAGAATACTGGCATCTAGACCTTCAATATCATCCCGTTCGTAAACCATGGAACGCCACCAAGCAGCTTTTAGGTTATTCTTCAGTTCAACACCTAATGGACCGTAATCATAGACCCCTTGCAAACCACCGTAAATATCGGCACTTTGAAAAATAAATCCCCGTCTTTTACACAGAGAAACCAATTGTTCCATAGATGTTGCTGGCATATTCAGACTCCTTATAATAATGATTTTTGTCGCAGTATAGAATATTTTTATTTGAATGTCAAGGCTATTATGCATATGTTCGATTTATTTATAAAAATAGGTTGTGTTGATAAAACTTGACAAATGATTTTAGACGTGTTATAATGGACTAAATTTTTTATGAGGTATTCATGCTGTCACAAGAAGAAAAAGTTCACCATTTGGAAAAATTAAGCCGTTTTAACTATACAAATTATGTGTTGTTTAAGTTTAGTAAATTGACAGAATTGCTGAATGAAAAAATAGATTTTAACAAGCGACGAATAATAGATACGGCGTATCAGATGATTATTTCTGAAATTCGAACTGTTGGACCGACTAAACCCTTAATTAGTTTATCGACGTTGGCTTTTCGTGAAGAACCAGAACAAAAAGACTATTTTATTTTTGTAGATGAAGCATCCAAAGGAAATGCCGATGAAATTAAGGAATTATTGACTTTTCAGGTTGATCAGCCTGAAAGGCGGACTGTAATAGATTATTTAACTTTCCCTCTGTTGGCAGCTATGACATGTCATTTAACAACGGATGAAAAAATTGACATATTTTTGATGAAGCCTCTGTTATTATTTGATCACATGGGTCGGGATATGGCTTTTCAAAAGTATTTGACAAAAACAGACTTTGCTCGATTGATTGAAAAAGTTCCTTCGGATGTAAAAAATAGCATTTTTCATCCGTATACTGAAACAGAAAAAAGCTGGAACTACTTTGATAAAGATACGCAATTGATCTTTGATAGGAGAACTTATCGGGCTCAACTCAAGTGGGAACAGTTTCGCAAAGCCCGTCAGGTGGCTCAGCCGACAGAAACTGTTTTAAAAATTTTAGAATTAAATAAACAAAATATAAAGAATTAAAAAAAGTTCTTGCAATTATAAAAATAATGTGTTAGAATGCGCTCAATTTTAATTCAGATACCCGAAAGGAGGGGAGTACCATAGTTACGATCGTTGTTCATGATAATAATGTTGAACAGGCTTTACGTGTTTTGAAAAAGAAAATGCAACGTGAAGGCAGTCTGCGTGAAATGAAGTTGCGCCGTTATTACGAAAAACCGTCAGAAAAGAAATTACGTAAACGTGAAGAAGGTTTGCGTCGTTCTCGGAAACTGCAACGGAAACGCTTTAATGAAGGGTAATCCCATTGGGGCTTAACGAAAAAAAACCACTGATTTGGTCGGTGGTTTTTTTGTTGTCTGTGTGAAGAGAATAATAAACAGGTTTTAAAAATACTAGACCTGTTTATTATATTAAAATACAATTGACTAACGACAAAGGATGGATAGAATCCTATTGGTACGAAGTGTATTCAGGATATAACCAGAACTTAGATTAACGAAACGAGAGTTGCAAGAGGTTGCTTTACTGTTATCTGCTAACCAGAAGTGTTCGCTTGTTTCGATCTTGTACAAGGCTTCGGCTGTTTGTTTACAATCAGTATCATTTCCTGAACAAATGCATTTTAATGTTTCGTCTGTTGTTTTAGTATGATCAAAATAACAATACATCTTTCCATTTTGATCCGTTATTCCTAAATCACCCATTGTTACTAACTGTAAACCATGGGCTCGACACAAGTTTGATGCGTTCCACCAGTTCATTTGAGCCCCATTATAAACGGTTAAATTACCATTTGGTAAACTAAGCGTCTTAACTGTAAAATCTGTTTCCAATGTTCCTTTAGGGGTACAAGTACCTGTTCCTGGGGTGCTACAATTCCCATCTGCAAACTGGCAATATTCATCTGATGTACAATCGGCATTACTGGAACACCCTCCTGTCGGAGTGGCGCAAATATAAGCTTTTGTATCATTTCCTTTTCTTGCACAATAAGTTCCATCTTCGCAACATTGTTCTCCACACATCAGGGTGGCATTCGGACACTTACACTCCCCATGGAAACAAGTTAAGCCAGTTTCACATTCTACATCCATACAGGCTAGATCATCATCTTCATCTGTATTTCCAAAGGTGTCTTCTATACTCATATTTTCATTATAGTATAAGGTTAAATTATTACTTTCCTGACAGTCTTCTTCTGCTATATCTTCTTCTGTCCCGGTAAAGACTATTCCCTGTAAAGGTGATGTATCTGTAATGGAACGTACTAACGCTTTACATACATTCTGATTTACACTATGGATTTTAATTCCAATTTCACCAAGGTACTCAGTTTCTGCAGTTTCTTCAAATTTTCCACCGGCTTTCTTGTTATCTTGATTAAATTCTACCAGAGAAGCCTGTCTGTCGGATAATAATTGTACCGATACGGTATAAGCCCGTTGCATAGCTGCTTCCAACAGTTCATTGGCTCGTTGTTTTTCCATACCCAAATTATAACCGGCGACCCCACCT
>JAZLAQ010000013.1:0-7896 GCA_045613285.1 Alphaproteobacteria bacterium
TCATACCAGTCATTGCGAGCCTGATAAGGCGTGGCAATCTTTTGGAAATACGGTGTCGGCATCAAGAGATTACTTCGTCGTTTTACTCCTCGTAATGACAGTACTTCTTTCGTCATTGCGAACGTAGTGAAGCAATCTATAAGAGATTACTTCGTCGTTACACTCCTCGTAATGACAGTACTTCCTTCGTCATTGCGAACGCAGTGAAGCAATTCCCCTCGTCATTGCGAGTCCGACAGGACGTGGCAATCTTTTGGAAATATGGTGTCGGCATCAAGAGATTACTTCGTCATTGCACTCCTCGTAATGACAGTACTTCCTTCGTCATTGCGAACGTAGTGAAGCAATCTGTTGAGAGATTACTTCGTCGTTTTACTCCTCGTAATGACAGTACTTCTTTCGTCATTGCGAACGTAGTGAAGCAATCTATTGAGAGATTACTTCGTCGTTTTACTCCTCGTAATGACAGTACTTCCTTCGTCATTGCGAACGACGTGAAGCAATCTGTTGAGAGATTACTTCGTCACTTTGTTCCTCGTAATGACGGGTTGTATAGATACCATAGACTAAAAGCCCTTATAATGACATTGGAAAGGTATATCCCCGCAATGACGGGAAGATAAACACCCCCACCGAATGGCGGGGGTGTTTGGGTTAGCGGAAATCAGCGACCGCCTCTAAATAATTTTTGGAGCAAATTTTTCTTTTTTGCCACGCAACCATCTTTTTTATCCGAATGGTTTTCGCGGAATTTGGCAACCTCGCATGTTTCAAACGGACCGTCTATTTTCCCGTCTTTAAAAGTGAATTTTCTACGCAACTGACCATTACGCCAATACAATTCATACGGACCGTCTAATTTCCCGTCCTTATAGGTGCTTTTTTCATGCAACTGACCGTTATCCCAATACGCTTCACACGGACCATCTTCTTTCCCGTTCTTATAGGTGCATTTTTTCTTCAACTGACCGTTGCTATAATACCTTTCAGACGGACCTTGTTTGTTCCCGTCCTTATAGGTGCTTTTTTCATGCAACTGACCGTTGCTATAATACCTTTCATACGGACCGTCTTCTTTCCCATCCTTATAGGTGCATTTTACATATAACTGACCGTTTTCATAATACCTTTCATACGGACCTTGTTTGTTCCCGTTTTCATCAATGGTATAGGCGCGTTTAATCTTGCCGTCGTCATAATATTTAATAACCGGTTTTAATTTTGTATCGGTCATGTGGTTTCTCCTTGTTTAAATTGATTTTATACTTTTATTGTATCACGGTTTTAAAAATCTGTCTAATTTTTATTAGATGAGTGGTGTCGGGCACGACAGGAAGGAAAAACATCCCCCACATAAAGCGGGGGTGTTTAGGTTATCGGAAATCAGCGACCGCCTCTAAATAATTTTTGGAGCAAATTTTTCTTTTTTGCCACGCAACCATCTTTTTTATCCGAATGGTTTTCGCGGAGTTTGGAAACCTCGGCACGGATGCTTTGTCGTAACTGCGTTTCTGAATCCAACTGTGCTAATCGGGCATTTAATCCTTTGCATGCTTCTTCCGAATTTTGTTTTTTCGTCCATTCTTGAAGATACTCTTTGGCCTCCTCTTCCACACCCAGTCCATTCCCCATTTTATAAACATGTATATCCAAAAATTGACCGTTTTCATCATACTCTTCAAACGGACCGTCGTAATTCCCGTTCTTAAAGAAGCATTTTATTCTCAACTGACCGTTGTCCCAATACTTTTCATACGGCCCATCTAGCTTCCCGTCCTTAAAAAAGCTTTTGTCAGTTAACTGACCATTTTCATTACGATATTCACACAGCCCTTGTCTATTGCCATTTTCGTCAACGCTGTAGGCGCATGTTCTCTTGAGGTTATCATCATATTTAATAACCGGTTTTAATTTTGTATCAGTCATATCATACCTCCTTATTGACATTGAACCACACTTTTATTATAACATAAAGGTACGTTTTTGTCCACTACTTTTTTGTCTTGTTTAATTTTATGAGACAAACAAAAGAACAAAGACTTACATATTTATTGATTTAATCATTAATTGGTCAATTTAAACGTACCTTTAAATCGATCATCTTAAAACAAAAGAAAACGCAATAAAATAAATTAGATAATCAATTTTTTACATATAAAAAAAAGATATCCTTGGTGGATATCTTTTAATTTGGATTTTGCGTAACAATATAGTTCCTGGGATAAACCATTCCTTCCGGTGGTACCGGCGGGGATACTTTCCCGCAACCGACCACCAAAAGCAACAGTATCATCCCTAAAAAATACGAATAGTATTTTCTATTCAACATCGGCAGCAACACGCATCTTAACAATAATGTCCGGATTGGGAACAGCGCCGTTGTTGGCAGATGTTCCAGCCTTAATCATATCAACAAATTCCATACCGGATGTCACTTTACCAAAAACCGTATATTGATTGTCGAGGAAACGAGCATCAGCAAAGCAGATAAAAAACTGGCTGTCGGCACTATCCGGATTCATGGCCCGTGCCATAGAAACAGTCCCCCGTACATGCGGCATATCATTAAATTCCGCCTTTAATTTTTTACCGGAACCGCCCATACCTGTGCCTGTCGGATCCCCTGTTTGAGCCATAAAGCCGGGGATAACACGGTGAAATTTAACACCGTCATAAAACCCCTGACGTGTTAATTCCTTAATGCGGGCAACGTGATTCGGTGCAATCGTCGGATTGAGCTCAATCACGACACGACCGTAATCTAAATCCAAATAGAGTGTATTTTCTTTATCCATAGCATATACCTTTCCTGTTGTTAAAATAAGTGTTAAAATAAGTGCAATTAATTTTTTCATTGTTTTTCCTTTCATTATACTTCAACCACTTGCGTGGAAAAAAACCAATTTGGTGTTTATTAATAAAGTCCTAGCCCCAAAAAACACCAAAAATATTCATTTTGTTTATGAATACCAAATTCCTTTTTTACTCGCGTTCCCTTCCTTTCGTATGATATCTTTGAAGTTTTAACTTATTATCAGGATATAACTTTTCCATAATCTCGTCAACTATTTTTTTATTTTCTTTGTTATTTAATTTTGAAAGAATCGTACTATGTCCCCCAAGTTCAAAGAAAAAAGCATATGAATACTCTTCTAATAAAACTTTTTTCAATTTTTCACGGGACAAATGCCCTGATAAATAGATTTCCTTACTTTTAAAACAAGCCAATCCATCTGATTTTAATAATCTGGGATATGCTTGAGGAACAATCGAAACACCCCAATTATGACCTAATATATCAATAACTACTTTTTTTTCAGTCATTGTTTTTTTACTCATTTTTATTACCTTTTATTTCCCTTCTGACAACAAGTCTGACATGTACAAGGAGTATGGTCTTTCTGATGTGCTTCATGTTCGGCATGCTGACACCGACAACAACCGGTATGATGCTTCATTACTTTCATTTTTAACCAATTTCTTGTTCTCTTAAACAGCAAAAAAGGACACAGTAAAATCAGTAAACCAGTACAAAAAGGACAAGGGCACATATTATCTCCTTCCAAATAGATTTTGCATAAAATTTCCTAAAACAGATTTTTTTTGCGGGGTTTCATATACTGTTCCACCATTAGCCAAAATATAGGATTTTAGTTTTTCTATATTTTCTTTTTCTGATTTCGTTGGTGATATTTCTGATGTTGATGCAAAAACAATCTGTGATCCTTTTGGAATAGAATCATAAGGGGAATGCGTTTGCTTTGTTTCAGTTACAATGCCGTTATCCCTTAATTCTTCTATAACAGATTGAGCCTCTGCATTATTTTGAACTAGGGTGTATAGTTCAAGCTTTGCGATGTAGGAAGGTGAACTGGCGCTGTGTAAAGGCAGTTTTTTTCGTCCATATCTCCAACGCCAGACACTTTCTTTTAATAAAGAATTATTCACTTAATGATCCTTCCTGTTCCTGAGTAACTTGAACCTCGGTATTTTCAATTGTTTCAACCTCGGTTTCAGGGGTTTCATCCTCGCCGATATCGGTGATACAGGTTGCGGATACAACTTTTTCATTATTGCCCAGACGGAATAAAATCACACCCATTGTGGAACGGCCGGCAATACGAATATCATCCGTTCTCATGCGAATCAATTGTCCGCCGTCTGTGACCAACATAATATGTGATCCCGCCGGCACCGGCATAGAGGCTACAACATCAGCAGCCCGTTTGCCTTCGTCGGTCTTGATGTTGGTGACACCTTGCGTTCCGCGGGATGTAATGCGGTATTCATAAGCACTGGAACGTTTCCCGTATCCGGCAGAAGTCAATGTCAGGATGAATTCTTCCTCGGAAGCCATTTTTTCAAATTCTTCAGGTGTTAAAGTTGTCGTTGTTTGAACTTCAACTTCGGCATCCGTTTCTTCAGAACCGAGGGCACGACGTTTGGCGACCGCTTCTTTCAAGTAAGCATCCCGCTTATCAATATCAGCTTTTGCATGCTTGATGACAGACATAGAGATAACCGCATCTCCGTCCGCCAGTTTCATACCGCGAACACCTGTTGAAGCACGGGATTCAAAGACACGGACATCACTGGCCGGGAAACGGACACATTTACCGTTTTTAGCCGCCAACAGAATATCATCATCTTCGGTGCAGATATTAACACCAATCAATTTATCCCCTTCATCCAGTTTCATAGCAATCTTACCGTTTTGGTTGACACGCCAGAAATCAGAGAGGCGATTGCGTCTGACCCCACCGCTTTGTGTTGCAAACATAACCGTCAAATTTTGACATTCCTCTTCCGTTTCAGGGAGTGTTAAAATCGTTGTGATTGTTTCCCCTTGTTCCAAAGGCAACAGGTTTATCAACGCCTTACCCAGTGATTGCGGTGTTCCTTCCGGTAAACGATAAGTCTTCATTTTGTATACAATACCACGACTTGAGAAGAACAATAATGGACTGTGTGTACAGGCTACAAACAGATTAGCCACTGAATCTTCTTCTCGCGTGCTCATCCCAGAACGACCTTTACCACCACGATTTTGGGCACGATAGGTGTTCAATGCGACCCTCTTAATATAGCCTGTATTTGTAACCGTTACGACCATATTTTCACGTGGAATTAAATCTTCCATATCCTGTTCAAATTCGGCATCTTCAATGGTTGTCCGCCGTTCATCCGGATATTGAACTTTCAATGTTTCAAATTCTTCCCGAATGATTGCCATAATTTTTTCACGGCTGGATAAAGTAAACAAGTATCCTTTAATCAAAGCTGCCAACTCACTAACTTCTTCATGAATTTTATCCCGTTCCAAACCGGTCAAACGATTGAGTTTTAAATCCAAAATAGCTTTTGCCTGAGCCTCGGACAACATATAGACACCATTTTCAACTTTACGATCCGGTTCATCAATCAATTGTATCAGATCTGCGACATCCGTTGCTTCCCAGCGCGTTTCCATCAAGCGCGCCTTTGCTGTCTGTGGGTCAGGGGCTGTTTTAATCATTTCAATCACACGGTCCAAATTAGCAACTGCAATAGCCAATCCAACCAAAACATGTGCTCTATCGCGGGCTTTATTGAGTTCAAAGATGGTCCGACGACGAACAACTTCTTCACGGAAGGCAACAAAAGCATCAATCATCTGCTTTAATGTCATCAATTCCGGACGGCCGTGATTTAAAGCTAACATATTCATACCAAAACTGGTTTGTAAGGGCGTGTATTTATACAACTGATTCAAAACTACTTCAGGGAAAGCATCTTTTTTCAGTTCAATCACAACCCGAACCCCTTGTCTATCGGATTCATCACGTAAATCGGATATGCCATCTATCACTTTATCTTTGACAAGTTGAGCAATTTTAATAATCATTTCTGCCTTATTGACCTGATACGGGATTTCCGTCACAATAATAGCCATTTTGTCTTTTTTAATTTCTTCAATTGTACAACGTCCCCGCATGATAACCGAACCACGCCCCGTTGTGTAAGCGGATCTGGCCCCACCCCGTCCCAAGATAACACCTCCTGTTGGGAAATCCGGAGCCGGCACATAGGAAATCAATTCTTCATTTGTAATTTCGGGGTTATCAATGGTTGCGATACAGGCCGACAAGACTTCTCCAATATTATGAGGCGGAATATTTGTTGCCATACCAACGGCAATACCGCCCGACCCGTTGACAAGTAAGTTCGGAAACTTAGCCGGCAGAACATCCGGTTCCATACATGTTTCGTCATAGTTTGGTCTGAAATCAACCGTATCGCGGTCAATATCTTCCAAAAGCCAGTGAGCTGTTTGTGCCAAACGTGCTTCTGTATAACGCATAGCAGCGGCTTTATCGCCGTCCATAGACCCGAAGTTCCCTTGCGAATCAATTAAAGGCACCCGCATAGAAAAAGTTTGTGCCATACGAACCATGGCTTCGTAAATAGAGCTGTCACCATGGGGGTGATATTTACCCATAACATCCCCGACGATACGGGCAGATTTACGGAAAGGTTTGTTATAATCATACCCATTTTCATTCATACTGAACAAAATCCGCCGATGAACAGGCTTTAACCCGTCACGAACATCCGGCAGAGCCCGTGCGACAATCACACTCATCGCATAATCCAGATAGGACTTGCGCATTTCATCTTCAATTGCCGTAGATACAATATCAACCACACCGGTTGTCAAAGCAGTTTCATTCATTTCAGTCATATTTTTCATCCTTATTTTAAGTTTTTAAATTCTGAAATCAGACTAGCATTTTTTATCCCCTCTTGCAAGTAAAAAAGATAAAAACGCCCCCTTTTTTGATAAAAAAAGATAAGTTCAAAGAGAAAATATATTTTTAGCATCACTGCAAAGAATAAAGTGACGAGTAATTCCCTCACCTCAACCGTCATTGCGAACGACGTAAAACACTCTCATACCAGTCATTGCGAGCCTGATAAGGCGTGGCAATCTTTTGGAAATACGGTGTCGGCATCAAGAGATTACTTCGTCGTTTTACTCCTCGTAATGACAGTACTTCTTTCGTCATTGCGAACGACGTGAAGCAATCTGTTGAGAGATTACTTCGTCATTGCACTCCTCGTAATGACGGGGTGTATAGATACCATAGACTAAAAGCCCTTGCGATGACATTGGAAAGGTATATCCCCGCAATGACGTAAATGAAACCCCACGCAATGTGGGGTGTTTGGGTTAGCGGAAATCAGCGACCGTCTTTTTTGTTTGGAAATTTGGCGCGGAATCTGGCAACTTCGGCACGTTTGATGTCTTGTCGTAAGTGGGACGGTGGCATTTGTTTGTCTATCTGCGTCAATAGGGTGTTTAATCCTTTGCGGGATTCTTGTGCCGTTATATGTTTTTCATTATGTTTTTCATTCCATTCTTTCAGGTATTCTTCCATTTTTTTTCCTTTTAATTCCCTACCCATTTCATAAACACTTGAGATAAGCATCAGACCGTATTGATGATACTCTTCATACGGACCGTCTTTTTTCCCGTCCTTATAGGTGCATTTTGCCCTCAACCGACCGTTTTCATGATACGATTCATACGGACCGTCTTCTTTCCCGTCCTTATAGGTGCATTTTATATATAACCGACCGTTTTCATGATACTCTTCATACGGACCTTGTCTATTTCCATTCTTATAGGTGCATTTTTCCCACAACTGACCGTTGTCATGATAGCTCTCATACGGACCGTCGTATTCCCCATCCTTATAGGTGCATTTTACACACAACTGACCGTTGTCATGATACGATTCACACGGTCCGTCGTATTTGCCATTCTTATAGGTACATTTTTCCCACAACCGACCGTTGTCACGATACTCTTCATACGGACCGTCTTTTTTCCCGTCCTTATAGGTGCATTTTTCA
>JAZLAQ010000014.1:0-9342 GCA_045613285.1 Alphaproteobacteria bacterium
AGGTTTATCTTTGAAGATGGAGAAGTTTCAGAAGTTAAATGGATTGATCCGAAACAATTATATGATAGTATCATTCAAAATTCAAAAGAATATGCTAACCGTTTAGGAGCTATAACTTTATTAAGGCTTTATGGGGTGTAAAATGCAAGTAATTTCTATGACTGAAGGTAAAATAACCCAAGATTATATCAGCGGTCATAAAATTATTGTAAAACAGTCTTCATTTGATGAGATAAAAAAAATAGAGTGTGCTCGTAAAATACTTGAGAAACGCAAAATTAAAATAGGTAATGAGGAATTTTCTTTTCATCTTCCTAAAATAAACGGTTATAAAAATGGTAAGATTTATATGGAGTTCCTTGTTGGTGATAATCTTGAAATAAGTTTAAGGTCATCAGAAGATAGAGAAAAAGCTATCAATACAACAAATACTCTATTCCAGTATTTTTATGACAATAAGATTTACTGGGGTGATTTTGCTCCTAGAAATATTATTATTAACAAAAAAAACAGAATAATTAACCTTTGTGATTTTGAAAGAGGTATATATTCTAATTTTTCGGGGAAAGAATATTTGCAAAACTATGCATATGAAGAATATGCTGCCTTCTTATTTCCAGTAGAACGTAGATTTTCAGAAAAGTTAAATAGTATATTTACAGTTGAAGAGATAATCCCTGTTAAAATCTCGGATATTCGTTCTAAACGAGTTAAAAGTATTATAAAAGAGATCGGAATAGCTGAAAAAAAATTGACGAATCAGACAGTTGCAAACATTAACAAGATGATTATTTTATCAGAAACACCTTACAAGAGAAATGGGATAAGTGAATTTCCTATAGTTAGATTAGAACAAATTAAAGATAATTCATACGAGCTATTCGCAAAAGAAGTTCGTAGAGTATTAATAGCAAGAGGATACTACCATGGAAAAGATAGAGAATTATAAACCTCTAGGAATTGATATGGGGTTTAATATACTAATTGATAAAAATAACCAACGTTTCTTACTTTGGGATAATGGAAAGTATAAATATCCCATAGGACCTATGGGATATGTTCCTAAATCAGGTCTATTCTTCTCAGAAGTTTTAATGCCTATTGTAAAAAACAAAAAGGTTTTAGATCTGGGTTGTGGCGAAATGGGAATTATTTCTCTATTTTCCCTCATTGGTGGTGCCAAGGAGGTAGTTGCAGTTGATATTGACGATAGATGTCTTGATTGGTTAAAACATATCAAAGAAACATATAATTTAAAAAAATTAACGATATTAAAATCAGATATGTTTCAAAATATTAAAGGAGATTTTGATATTGTTGTTTCTAATCCACCAATTATGCCGATGAAAGAAATCAACATTCATACGGTTCATGATGCTGGTGGAAGAGATGGAAGGATGTATTTGAACAAAATTATGCAAGATGCATTATCTCATATCAAGGATAACGGCAACTTATTTTTATCCGCATTTTCTTTTTTAGGAACCGATTACCCAACAGGAAATCAAATTTCATTAAAAGAATATGCACTTAGTTTAGGATATTCTTCTTTTAATGTTGTCAGAAAGGTAATAAAACCTTTATCTAAAAATTCAGTTACTTATAAACAATTGCCTTATATAGAAACAATTTATCCTAATATGCCTGTGCTAAAACACAAGGGAAAGACGGCTGTTGAGTTTCAAATCTTACGTATACAAAATCGCTGTCGCAGTTAAAAAAACGTTACTCATTAGTGATCTCGACCATATCGATGTAGAGCTTCTAGTGCTAGACCGGAGCCAACAGCAGCAAATGTACTTATCCTCTTAACCTCTGCTTTTGGACAAAGTTCTTGAATACTAGTAGCAATCGATGGGATTAAACTAGTTCCTCCAGTAAAAATCAAATTCTTAATGTCTTTTTCTGAAACTCCACTAGCTTGAATGGTATCTCGTGCCTTATCGGTAATTTGTTCTCTTGTTTTTTTAGTTGCTTTCAAAAATTCTTCCTTTGAAACAGGAATGTAAAAACGTTCCTCAATTTCAGATAGATCCATTTCTGATTTTTCTTTACTTCCTAATCGAATCTTTGAATCTTCCACTTCAAATAAAAGATAATGGCCTTTCTCTTTTTTTACCATAGAAACATAGCGAGCAAATAATTCAGGATGTTCCACATCTCCTAACATGTGTTCACATTCTGTTAAATATAATGGGGTATACATTTTTCTAATATTATGCCACGTACAGGCAGTACTATAAAAAGAATGAGGAATGGGTAGACCACTTTTTTGGATACCATCCTTCCCGAAATAAGGCATTACAACTTCATACGCCAAATCATGGTCCAAATCTGTTCCTGCAACATGAACGCTATCATTTGCTAATACGTCTAATGTGCGATCTGGTTTCTTATGTGCCTCAGGTGATAAACGAATGACAGAAAAATCCGATGTTCCTCCACCTAAATCCGCTACCAGTGTTAATTCCTCGGATTTTATTGTGTGTTCATAGTGCAAAGCAGCAGCGATAGGTTCATACTGGAAACTAACATTTTTAAAACCAATTTGATGACATATATTTTCAAGTGTCTTTTCTGCTGCCTTATCTTCTTTAGGGTTATTATCAAAATGTACTGGTCGTCCAATCACTACATTTTCTAAGCTCTGCCCAGATTTCTTTTCAGTTTTTAGTTTTAAATAAAATAAAAATGTTTTAATTAATTCTGAAAAAGAAACAAATCGCCCATCAATATATGTTCCTTCAGTTTCTGTATTTGAACCTAACAGGTTCTTTATTCCACGTATAAAACGACCAGAGGTACCAGAAAGATAAGCATTAATAGCCTGTTTACCATATAACTTTTCATTACCGTAGAACAGTGCTGTTGGAATAACAGCATTTCCATATTCTAATTCAATGGGTTCAATATCTTCTGCGTTTTTAGCAATTGCTACAAGTGAATTAGATGTTCCAAAATCGATTCCTGCCATTAATTTTGACATATTATCCTTTCATAAAATTTATCCATTACTGTTGATTATATCATATTTGTTATTAAAAGTAAAGTTTTGTCTATATTTTTATTTTGAAATAAAAAGCGTCTTTATGCAGATATTAAGTTTAGCTCATGAGATAAATATATAAAGAATAAAAACTCCGAACAGACTATTTCCATACTTCCGGCTTTAATAGACAATTATGATATCCCATTCTGACCTTTCCATCCTTTTGTATTCATTCTATAAATAAATCTTTAATAACCAAACGATTATTGAAGTTTTTTTAAGTCCTCTCGTTCTTAATCCCCTTCGACCGATTGGATTTTGAATAGGTGAAGACGAATGGACGATTGTCCTTAAAAGAAAATTGCCCGATTGCCCGTTTGGAAATTTAAGACAGCATGAAGTAGAAGACATTTAGTTTTCAATTTTAAGGCTATTTTAAAAGACACTGATGGGCAACTAACAATCCTGTCGAAAGAGGCATAAATACTGGTTAAAACGGCTTTTTGAAGACAACTTTGACGGGTAGACGTCACCGGAAAATAGTCCTAAAAAAAGTCATTTTTTTCTTCTTATTTGACAGGTATTTAATTCTTTTCTTTACCGATTCCCCTTCACTCCCGCCATTCATTCCACAAGACATTGTTTTTGTGGAATTTTTTTTGCCCTTTTTTTAGGTATTTTTTCCTTCCCGTCACAGTTGCCCTTCCGTCACCGGAAAATATTCCTAGAAAATCCGGAAAAATCTCTATTTTTTAGGACTGCTCTCCAACACGATTTCAATCATATCATCCATTGAGTCTAAATAAGAATTAAAATCCTCAACGACTTTTTCCGCATTTTTTTGATTTAATTTAGAAAATTTTAAAAGATATTCTTTTCCGTTTTTCATATTTAACCTTAAATGCAGTTGTATGTAATAACTGTGTATTTCCCTATGAAAAAACTTTCTTATTCCGCTGCTATAACTATGATTAAAATTTTTTTTAAAATGTTTAACAGACTTTATATCCATTGATTTAACATCCGAAATAGGAAAAGATTTTTTGATATGATAATCACTTTGCCAAGGCTTTTTTGATTTAAGTTCGCATATATCCCTTGCTTTATCACACATAAAAACATCCGGATAACTTGGGATTTGAATAAAAGGCAACACCAATATCAGCGCGATAAAACCAATTCCCAAATTCCGAAAAGTTTTATTCATTCATCGACCATCTCCTTTTTTAGGATACATCTTTCTAAAATCCTTTACTAACTCCCGCTTTGCTTCTTGTCTTAATTGTGTTGGTTGCATTTGTTGACTCATCTTTTCCAACTTTGCACAAAGCCCCTTCCGTTCTTTCCTTTCTTGCTGTTTTTCTTCCCACTTTTCTAAATATGCTTTTCCTTCTTCATATCCTAATTCTTTTCCATTTTTAAAAACACATTCATAATCCAACCGACCATCTTGGGTATAGTATTTACAAGGACCATCAAAAAAACCGTCTTTTTGATAACCACTCATCTCTAAAATATTATCACTGTCATCACGATATCTTTCAAAATAACCTTGTCCAACCCCATTTTCATCCGCCACCATCCGAAACATTACCCTATGTTTTGGATTGTTATAATAAACAAAACACTCTCCTTTTTTTTCTCCGGCACAACACCACCTTCTTTCTATATTCCCATTTGCATAGTATCTACTTTTTTGAACACAATCCCCATTATCGGAAAAATCATTTTGATAAATCCAACCATTTTTTTTATCGTAAATAACTTCTTTTTCTTTTTGCCCCGTATCAGAAAAGTATGTTTTAATAGATCCTTCTTCACCCATATTAAAAGATACTTCTTCTGAAACGTTACCGGACACAGAATGTTTTTGGCACACGCCATTCCAATAATTATTAACTTGTTGACCATTCCACTCTAAAGAATTACTTATATCATCACGATATCTTTCAAAATAACCTTGTCCTATTCCATTTTCATCAACACTCATACGATACTTTATATTACGATACCCTGAATCATAAAAACTTGTAAATTTTCCTTTTTCCGGTCCGAATAAAGTCGTTGTTGACGCTAATCTGCCATTTGAATAATAAGTGCGTTTTTCTAACTGCTGTTTTTCATCATCCTCAGCATAAACAAAACCGTATCCCCCCTCTTCTCTTTCATAGTTTCCCCGTTCACGAACATGTTGTTCGCCGGACTGTGATATAGAATCATAATATTTAGTATATTTACCACAACGCAACGCGTAGTTTCCACCGTCATATTGATATTCCGACCGTTTTAAGCCATCTTCATAAAAATATGTTTCATGCCTTTTCCAACCAAATTTATCAAGTCTTGTCTGATATGACGGTTTTCCGTTTTTAAAAAATAGAGTGATAGAACAACCAAAATCGTCATTTTTTCTTTCAAATAATTTATACCCATCAACAACAACTGAACAATCTTTATCTCGTTCAAAAAATTCAATAGGTAATCCGACTTTCATATTATCAATGTAGGCTTGTTTTACTTGTTTATCTAATTCTGTCGAATATTTTCTACCTTCTATTTGTTGATTTTTATTTTTGGAAAATCCGGTATTTTCTACTGCCTGATCGTTATAGTAATTTCTCCAAAAATTATTTGAAATACCATACCAAACATCAATAGCATATAATGTATCCACAATTTTGAACTTGCTTTCGGATAATATTTCCGGTGCTTCTTTTAAATAATCCTGATATTGATAATAATCGGAGAACCAAGACTGATTTGCTTTACTCAGTGCATCATCTTTAACTAAATCGGTATATTCTTTATTAATCCGAAAGTTTTGTAGTTTAGCATCCAATTCAATTATTTTTTCAAAATCATAGGTCGTTTTTCCATCAAAAGTCGGATCATATTTATATTGGATTGCATGCCTGATTTCATGTGCTATAGCCTCACATTTCCTTATTTCCGGCAATCTAAAGTCAATTTGAATGGTTTTTGTTTCTCTTGTAAAACGACCATCCGCTGTCGTATTTATTTGTTGTCCGAATACAACATCGTCCGGCATCATGGAAATCAGTTTTTTTCCTGTCGGTAATTGGCTTAGTTGCAATAAAACTGTTTGATATTGTTTTTTTTCTTCATCAGATACAAACGGACTATATTCTATCTTCTTTATTTTTTCCGATAACTGCTCCTCAGAAAGAATTTCTGGGGTATTTTGAATAACTAATAAATCCAAGACATTATGAATATCCGGATTATCATTAACAGCGTTTTCATAACATGTAGATGACAAACCGGTATTTGAAAGTAAATCATCTTTAACCATTTATGCCACATCCTTTCCCATTATCAAATTATTTTTCCGGCTGTATAATAATCTAGGAAAACATTCAAAAAACTTACCGACTCTCTCTTTTTTTAGCAAGCCTTACGATAAATCGCTTTACACCATCTCGTTCTGTCGTTTCTCGATACGGGACACGTACCACTTGAGGACCTTTATCCGAAATTTTACGAAACCCATCGGCAATTCCCTGATATATTCCTTTGTCTAATTCAGGACCTTTATCCGCAATTATACAAAACATATCGGCCATTTCTCGAAACATTTTTTCATCCGATTCAGAAAATTTAGAAACACCTTTATAAGTTAACAAATAATCATACACAACCATACACTTGAGGGAGAAAATTCTCCTTAACTCCCATTTTTCTTTTTTTATATTTTTTTCATATAGATATTTATCAAAATCTAATTTAGTTTCCAACAGAGGATTCCCCTGTTTATCGTACAGTAACGTACCTATTTCACCACCACCCCGATAGTAATCTCGTCTAAAAACTTTTTTTATACGTATTACTCCCTTTTCATAGTACTCCTCAGACTCTAACTCTCCATTATCATATTTTCGTTTCGCTATCATTTCACCATCTTTAGCATAAAATTTTTCTTCAACAGGAACGGCATAACGATATACACTTTGTTCTGACAGACTCCCGTCTTGACGATATTTTTTGCACTCACCATCCAAACAATACCCTTCCAAAACCTCATCACCATAACCATTCACACGGATTTTAGGGTGATATTGACCTTCTGTCGCCAAAACACCATTCTCATAATATGTTTGAAACGGACCTTTTCTGACAAATTCAGAACCATAAATAGGATCTAGTTCTACATTATAAACCTCTTTAACCTGACCATTTTCATAACATTCTTTTCTATTAAAATTCACCATATTTTACTTCCTTAACGCTGTTCTTGTTTTTTTAACATCGCCAAATTAACTTTTCGTTTCTCAGATGGTTGATTTTCTTTTACCAGAGCCATACCTTTTTCAGGGATTTTAGGAGCTTCTACTTTCAGTGCCGATACTTTTTCCTTCAATGCTTCCGGTGTCAGATGTTTGACATCATCAAGACTCATTCCCCGACCATAAAGGGAAGCCTCTGCTAATAACTTTTCAATACCCGACGCCCCTCCTAATTCACTCATTTTTTCCAACACGGTACGAGACCCTGTCTCCAATCCACCCTTACCGGTAGACAAATGTTCCGAACCAAGCCCTGATTTAACAATATCTTCAGCTACTTGTCCATCTGTCATTTTTTCCAACAATGTCCCAACGGTGTTTTCCTGAAATCGTCCCATTCTTAATGTGGTTTCCTTTAAATCCGGCCGTTCCAGAGTATCTTTTGTTTGAAGTACATTTTTTCCAACTTCTGCCAAAGTCTCAACATTATATCCTGTTTTTTCTTGAACAGACTCTTTAGCAACTTCTTTTTCGGCATCTTCTTTGCTGATTTTCTTCTCTTCAACACGATCCGCGACTTTTTGTTCACGTTCCGTCATTGCTTTTTCCTGTTTTTTTTCTTGTTTTTCATTTTCCATGGTATACCTCCCTTTGTGTGTTTATAATATCAACAGCCCCATCCTATAATATCATCATAACACACTACAGTATTATTGTCAAACAAAAAATAGAACTACAACTATCTGTTAAATTCACACCAAAGTGCGAAAATAAAAGAAAAACAGGATAGAATGGCATGTCAATTTATACAAAAAAATATCATCCTTTGACACATACAATCGGGAAAAGGGTTGCTCAGATACGGAAAGCCCAAGGTATCGGACAAGAGGATTTAGCCTCTAAAACCAAACATACACTCAGTTTTAATACGATTTCTGTTTTGGAACGGGGATTGGGTGACCCCAAGATAAGCACTTTATATGAAATCGCTTCCGTGTTAAAAATTTCTTTATCTGATTTATTGGATATTGAAAATCCTGAAATAAAAAAACAACCGGAATTTCTACAAAATTTGGAAAAAGGAACACAACTTCTCAAAAAAATGACACCGGAACAATTAAAAACCGCAATAAAGTTATTGGAAGTTCTTTAATTTTAGACAATTTTTTTTAATTGGATTTTTTCTTTTTTTTTTATGCTATAATACCTTTTATGGAAAAACAAGAAAAACCGATTTTATCCGTATCTGAAATATCCCTTTCTCTAAAAGGGGTGGTGGAACAGTTTTTTTCGGATATTCCCTAAATTCCTTCTTCATTTGGGAATTTAAGTAGTAAGAACATCCGAACTTGCCTTTGTTTTTATTCTCGTCAAGACAGATGACATCTTTAATACTCAGGGCGCCATTATAGACATCTTTGATTTGAAGATAACAAAAATTAATGCTTCTCATCCCATTCAAGGAACAAAGAAACATCATTCGGATTTGCTCTGCATGCCTCATAGCTGAAATATAAGTCAAAATGTCTTTGACTTTTTTGTCATCAATATAAGTTTGGTTTATCATAAAGGTCCTTTCATTAAAATTGCTTATAAACATATCCTGTCGGGCCACGATTCTTAAGTCAAGATCGAAAATGCAATTCACTAATAAAAAAACAACCTCGGCTTTATAAAACCGAGGTTATGGGGATAGTCATTAACTCTTAGAACTTCCACTTAAAGCCGGATTTAAGGGCAGTGCGGACTTCTCGGTCTATGTAGGATATAAATGATCCATAGATTGAGTAATCTTCTTCCGTATAGTCAAAGCCGGCACGGATAACCGCACGATTGTCCGAGCGTTCCTCGTCCCGCAACATGAACGAGCCGTCCATTCCCGTCAAGCCAACTTCCAGTTGATACGGGTCTGCAAATTCGTGATACACAGAAGCGCCCAAGTTCAACTTTAATGTCTTGTCTTTGGCCAGTTCCTTGACCTTGTTCAGGTACAACCCAAAGCCCCCTTCCACTGAGTATGTGTTTTGACTCTTGATATTCAGGCTATATTCCTTCGCGTCTTCAGAACCTTTCTGTTGATAGCCGATAACATTGAACTCGGCGCTTGGT
>JAZLAQ010000015.1:0-51886 GCA_045613285.1 Alphaproteobacteria bacterium
GAAAACTTGAAAAAGGGGAAAGTATTTTTATTGAAGAATATTATTTAAATATCGGAAAAGAAAGTAAAAATAAATTTAAAATACCTAATGATAAAAATGGTAATTTTATTATTGGTATTCCACAGGATGCAACAGAATTAAATCTTTACTTAAATAATTCAAAAAAAATAACTTTTCCGGTAAAAAAAATAAAATGGAATGAAGAAATTGTAAATGGATTATCTAAACAAAAAGTAATATTAAATCAATCAGATAAAGAAAGAATTGAACAAGAAATAAATTTATTAAGATTTGCCAGACAAAACTCAAATTTTCCAGATTTTCCCAATAAATGGCAACATCCGGTTCCGAATTTTACAAGAATTTCAAGTCATTTTGGCTCGCGACGTATACTAAATAACACTAAAAAACAAGGACATAGTGGAGTGGATTACGCAGCTCCAATAAATACCCCTATTTACTCACCAGCAAATGGTACTGTTGTTTTAATACATGAAGATATGTTTTACAGTGGAAAAACAATTTTAATTGACCATGGATATGGTGTATTTTCAAGTTATTCTCACTTAAATAAAATAAATATAAAAGAAAATCAATCACTTAAATCTGGTGATATTATTGGATATGTTGGTTCTACCGGACGTTCAACAGGTCCACACTTACACTTTACCATAACATGGTATGGTGTTCGCGTTGATCCTGATAAATTATTTAAATAATACGCCAAACAGGACCTTGGGGGGTATCTTTAACTTCAATCCCCTGCTCTAACAATTGTTTTTTAATTAAATCAGCTGTTGACCAGTCCTTCATCAATCTGGCTTCCTGCCTTTTATTAATTAAAGCTTCTTGTTCCAATGTTAGTTTTTGTTCTTTTTCTTTCGGAAAAACAGCTAATACACTATCAAATTTAAACATAACGGCTAAAATATCCTTGGCATCATCAGAATTTAATTCCGAAAAATGCTTATTGACCTCTGTCATAAAATCAAAAACAACAGCAAGGGCTACTGGTACATTTAAATCATCATCCATCCCTTTTTCAAAGCCTGTCAAAGCTTTTTCTATTGCTTGAGGTAGTTCACCCCATCCGGAACCATTAACCTCATTTTTCAAGCGATTTATAAAATTTCCGAATTTTTCAATAACTGTTTGGTTTCCAGGTAAAGATGTTTCTTGGAAGTCCATACGTTGCCGATAATGAGCTTTTATAAACTCGTATCTAATAGCCTCAGCAGAATACCCTTTTTCAATCAATTCGTTAAGGGTAAAACAATTACCAAGAGATTTTGACATTTTTTTACCGTTAACAGTTATATGTTCATTATGCATCCAATAATTGACATATTTCGTACCATAAGCACATTCAGATTGGGCTATCTCATTTGTATGATGAGGAAAAACAAGATCAATTCCACCTGTATGAATATCAAACGGTTGTCCTAGATATTTTTTCGACATAGAAGAACATTCTATATGCCATCCTGGACGTCCTTTTCCAAAAGGAGACTCCCAATAATTATTACCATCCCGTTCTTCCCAAGCTTTCCAAAGAGCAAAATCTTGAGCATTTTCTTTTTCATAATCATCAGAAGATAACCGTCCATCAGCATTTATTTTTAGCTCTGAAGCGTCTATACCGGCCATTTGTCCATAACTTATAAACTTATTTATTTTAAAATAAACATCACCTTTATCTGTTTGATAAGCATATCCTTTTTCTAATAACTTCTGAATTAATTCTATCATAGCCGGAATTTCTTCAGTTGCACGCGGTACAATATCTGGTTTTCTTATATTTAATGTTTGACAATCATGAAAAAATGCCTCTCCATAAAAATCTGTAAATTCACGAAGTGTTTTTCCTGATTTTTGAGAATCACGTATTGTTTTATCATCAACATCTGTTAAATTCATGCAAAATGTAACTTGATATCCTTTATATCTGAGATATCTATTCAGTAAATCATAAAAAACAAAAGCCCGCATATTACCGATATGGGCATAATTGTAAATTGTTGGTCCACATCCATAGAAACGCACTTTTCCTTCTGTAATCGGTTTAAAAACTTCTTTACGGTGATTATGTGAATTATATATAGTTAACATCGAACACTCCTTGATTTCTTTCCAAAAGAGCATATCACAAAAATTGTATATATGCAATGATAATTTGAAAATTATTATCCACCGAAATCATTCAATAATAATAAAGAATATATAAATAGATTTAGTAGGTGCTGTGTATATTGTGTATATCTTTTTTATTTTTTTCTTGACAGTTATAAAAAAAATCATCCGAATCGTTTAAATACAATATTTATTTTTTTGATATAGGTCTAATATTTTATATTTTTCCCTTGTTGATTTAGACTGAGTGCTATTTTATAACCTTGTATAAACGAAAAGGTCTTTAAAAAGTTATCCCCATTTTTCATAAAGTTCTTGCATATTTTTTTTATTCTGATATACTCACTTTTATGATTGAGATAGTATTAGATACAGAAACAACGGGATTAGATCCAGCACAAGGTCATCGGATAGTTGAAATTGGATGTGTGGAGTTGGAAAATCATATTCCGACAGGTCGGACGCTTCAGCTTTATTTAAATCCAGAACGTCAAATGGATGAAGAAGTTATTGCTGTTCATGGTTTGACAAATGAATTTTTGTCGGATAAACCTAAATTTCATGAAAAAGCAGATGAATTTTTAAATTTTATAGGAGCTGATTCAAAATTAGTCATTCATAATGCAGCTTTTGATATGAAATTTTTAAACGCTGAGTTGGTGGCATGTGGACGTCCCCCTCTTTCTTTTGATCGGGTTATCGATACATTATTAATAGCCCGTCAGAAGTTTCCGGGTAGTCGCGTTAATTTAAATGAATTATGTAAGCGTTTTGATGTTGATGCTTCTGCTCGAACAGTTCATGGGGCCTTATTAGATAGTGAGTTACTGGCGTCTGTTTATTTAGAATTAATCGGTGGACGAGAACCAGGACTTGTTTTAAATACAAAAATAAAAGAAAAACAAAGTGACAATAAATCAGTAATAAATCATCATAAAGAACGTATTTTTCATCCCCCCAGATTATTTCCTGTTAGTGATGAGGAAATAAAACAACATTCTGAATTTATTAAAAAAATAAAAAATAATCTATGGGGTGAAATATGAAAAAGTTTTTGATTCTATTAGGAATTTTATTTTCAACGTCTTCACAAGCTCAGATGATTGATTTGATGTCGGGAATTGCGGTTCAAGGATCTTTAACTCAACAGTCTGTTCAGTCTGTTTCTCAAGGATTTTCTCAGTTAAAAAAAACACAAATACTATCTGATTTAAATCAAGCGAGTATGGAAATTAAAACACTTTATTTAGGAAATTATAATCGTGTTTCAAATAATTCTGTTTCTGGTAGTTATTTTCGCGGGATAAATTATCAGATAGGAAGTATTGGGAAGTCAGAGTTTTTTATTCAATTAAATCAAATTGATAAAAATACATGTTCTTATCTGATTTCTATGGTGCGTGATGTTAAACAGATTTTTATAAATGACAATCAAAATAAAATTTGTCAAAAAAATAATTCCATTAAATTTATATTTAAATAATATATGTTTCACGTGAAACAATATTTTTTTATAAATAATATTGCAAAAAAAAAATAAATTTGTTATAAATGTTTCACGTGAAACAAAGGGGAAAAAATGAATAATTTGGATTTATATTTGAAAAATTCTCAACAGGATTTAGAAAAATATATAGAATTATTAAAAAAATGGCAAAAGGCAGTTAATCTGGTTTCATCCTATACATTATCTGATGTTTGGAAACGTCATATTTTAGATTCAGCACAATTATATCCGCTACTACCGATAAAAAATATAACACTTGTTGATATGGGAAGTGGAGCTGGTTTTCCGGCGTTAGTTCTAGCTATTTTAAATAAAAATAATAATGGACCAATTCAAAATATTTTCCTAATTGAAAGTGATATGAAAAAATCACTTTTTCTAAAAGAAGTTGTACGGGAATTAAATTTATCAGTTAAAATTTTAAATAAAAGGATTGAATTGGTATCTGATATTAAAGCGGATGTTTTGACAGCAAGAGCTTTATCATCATTATCTGATTTGTTGGTTTTAGGAAAAAATTTCATTTATTCAGATACAGTTTGTTTGTTTTTAAAAGGTGAAAATTATGAAAAAGAAATTAAAAATTGTTTTATCCCATGTAAAATAGAAAAAATTAAAAGTATAACAAATTCAAATAGTTCAGTATTAAAAATAACGGAGGTTTTGTATGACTAAAATTTTTTCTGTATCTAATCAAAAAGGCGGAGTTGGAAAAACAACAACAACAGTTAATCTTGCCACTGCCCTATCAGCTTTGAAAAAGAAAGTTTTGATTATTGATTTAGATCCGCAGGGTAATGCTACAGTTAGTCTTGGTATACAAAGAAGACAGGGGACAGAAAGTTCTTATACTGTTTTAACAGGACGTCATTCAGCAAAAAATTGTTTAATAGAAACAAAAATTCCTTATTTATATGTGTTACCAGCCAGTCAGGAACTTTTAGGAATTGATATGGAATTGGCTGGTGTGGAGCAACCTCAGTTCTATTTAAAAAAAGCAGTTGCTGAATTAGAAGATTTTGATTACATCTTCATTGATTGCCCACCAGCTGTTGGTTTATTAACAATGAATGCATTAGTCGCTTCAAATGCGGTTGTAATTCCGGTTCAATGTGAATATTTAGCTCTTGAAGGTGTAGCAGATCTAATGAAAACCATTAACCGTATTAAGAAAAATTTTAATCCTGATTTAAAAGTTGATGGTATTGTTATGACGATGTATGATGGCCGTTCCCGTTTATCTCGTTCTGTTGTTAAAGATGTTCAGGATTATTTTGGGGATTTGGTTTTTGACACACTTATTCCCAGAAATGTAAGAATACCGGAAGCCCCTTCCCATGGTAAACCGGTAATGTTGTATGATTTTAGAAGTGTTGGTGCCCAAAGTTATATTAAACTGGCAGGCGAAGTTTTAAGACGAGAAAAGGAGAATAATAATGGATAAAAATTTAGGTCTTGGTAAAGGTTTGAGTGCTTTGATGGGGGAAGATTTATTTCCTGTTCCCATCAATCAACCTGTTGAAAATAATTTAAATACAATTACTTTGATAAATATAGATACACTGGTTCCAAGCCCTTATCAGCCACGTCGTGTTTTTTCAGAAGAAGCATTGGCTGATTTAGTTCATTCTATTCAGGAAAAAGGTGTTTTACAACCATTATTGGTTCGTGTACGCCCTAATCATATTGGCCAGTATGAAATTATTGCCGGTGAACGTCGGTTTCGGGCATCAAAACAGGCTGGCTTAAATCAAATACCTGTTATTATTAAAGATTTTGACGATAAAGCTGCTCTTGAAGTTGCTTTAATTGAAAACTTACAACGGGAAGATTTAAATCCTTTAGAAGAAGGGGAAGCTTATAAACGACTTTTGGAAGAATTTCACTATACACAAGAAGAATTGTCAAAAGTTGTTGGAAAAAGTCGAAGTCATGTTGCTAATATGATGCGTTTATTGGATTTGCCGGACGATATTAAAAAAATGGTTGAAAATAGGGATATTACAATTGGGCATGCACGGGCTTTATTGACAGCAAAAAATGCTTCAGAAATTGCTTCAGCTATTGTTAAAAAAGGCTTAAGTGTTCGTCAGGTAGAAAAAATGGTTAATAATCGTAAAGTAAAAGTACCAAAACCACCTAAATTGACTGAACAAGATATGGAAAAAGATAGTGCTATACTCGTTTTTGAACGTGAAATGAGTAATTTATTGAAAACACCGGTATCTATTAATTGGGATGGTATTGGTGGCAGTATTGTTATTTCTTATAATAATTTGGACACATTGGATATTATTTTACAGCAATTAACAGCTTTAGGTCCGATTACTGAATAAGTGATTTTATATCAATTTTTTGAGTGTCGGACAAAATAATATCACTTTTGATTTGATGTTTAAACCAAGTTACCTGTCTTTTAGCATAATGACGGGTAGATAGGATCGCTTTGTTCAACATTTCTTCTTGTGTTATTTCTTGTTTTAAAAAGGATATTATTTCCGGAACACCAATAGCTTTTACAACACCACCAGTCGGATTAAGAGATAACAGATTTTGAACTTCTTGAATTCCCCCCTGCTCTATCATTTGAAAAAATCGTTGTTCACACCGTTTATATAAAGTTTTTCTGTCTGGATTGATAAAAATGATTTGAAAATCAGCATCAATTAATTTCTTTTTAGGTAAATCCTGAAAATAAGTCAGTGGTTTACCCGTTGCTAGCAATACTTCTAAAGCTCGACAAAGACGTTGAGGATCCTGAAAAGGATAATCTTTCATTCTTGCTTTCACTTCTGCAATATCCATTTGTCGAACAAAGTTTCGTATCTCTGTCGGAATTTCAGGAATATCATTCATTCCATGAACTAAAACAGAAATATATAAACCGGTTCCGCCAACCAAAATAGGATTTTTAATATTTTTTAATAACGGGATAACTTTATCAACCCAATTATGAACGCTTCCTTGGGTATAAGCGTCTGTATATCCGTATAAAAAATGAGGAACTATATTTTCATCTTCTAAAGTGGGACGGGCGGTAATAATTGATAAGTCTTTATAAATCTGCATTGAATCAGCATTGATTATGCAACCATTTATTTCTTTTGCCAGATTTAAAGCAAGACCTGATTTTCCACTAGCCGTCGGACCGACAATAATTTTTATTTTTTGTTTCATATATGATATCCTTTTTTTAAATAGTATCTTATTTTTACTTGTATTTCAAGTTAAAAATGGATATAATCGGTCTTAGAGGATTTGATATATGTTATTGAAAAAAATTTTTACATTTATTTTGATACTTTTCCTGGTTGGGTGTGGTTTTCGACCACTTTATTCCGTATCAGATGATTTTTTACAACAAACTGCTGGAATTGAAATTGAACCGATTGGGGGGGAAGGTGGTTATTATTCTGATTTATATTTAAGAAATAAATTAAATCCTAAACAAATAGAAGTTGATAAAAAATATCGTTTAAAAGTTATTTTAAAGGAACCAGTATATACCAATCAAAACATTCGCAGTGATAATTTTGCCAGTTTAGTTAATATGTTTGTTCAGGCGGATTATCAATTGACAGATATAAAAAGTAATCAGGTTTTAATTAATTCCTTTGTTAGTACAAGTGGATTATTTAATATTATTTCAGAACCTTATGCAACCATTGTGGCACAGGAAAAATTGTATTTGAATTTAATTCAAACTTTATCGGATGATATTGCACAACATATTCTATCTTATTTTAAAGGTATAGCCCGTGAAAGCAAAACCGTTTCAGATTAATGCCTTAATTCCCCATATACAGAAAAATTATCAAGGAGCTTTAATTTACGGTCCTGAACAGAGTATTGTTCAAGAAGTATCTGAAAAAATTTCAAATATAATTCTTTCAAATATTCATGATGATTTTTGTTCCGTTAAAATATCTCTTTCTAAAATTAAGGAAATCCCCAGTATTTTATTGGATGAGGGGAATGTATCTACTTTAATGGGAGGTAGAAAATTAATATGGGTAAAAGAATCTGATGGAACTATTTTTTCTTCTGTAGAAACTTATTTTAATCAAATAAAAACAGATAGTTTCTTATTGATAAGTGCTGGAAATTTAAATAAGAATTCGGATTTACGTATTTTTTGCGAAAATCATCCCAATATATTAGCGGTTGCCTGTTATAAAGAAACGCAACAAAATATCATTGATTTCATACAGGGCGTTTTAGCAGAATATCGGATAAGGATTAATCAGTCACTTATGCCTGTTTTAATTGAGAGACTGGGAGATAATAGGTTAATTATAAAGCAGGAAATTAAGAAATTATCTGTTTATATGGAACATAATAAAGATATTAGTGAGTTGGACATTTGCCAATTAATTACTGATTCAACAGATTCTTCAATGGAACAATTTTGTATTGATGTTGCTGGTGGACAATTAAAAAAAGTCAGTCGGGAATATAAAATATTACTGGAAAACGGAGAAAATCCCGTTTCAATTGTACGTAGTTTACATGCTTATTTTAATCGGTTATTAGATGTTGTTTTTCTTTCAGAACGAATGGATGCAGAAACAGCTGTTTCTAAAGTATTAAAAGCATCTCAGTTTAGATTGAAAGATTGTTTAATAAATCAAATCCGATATTGGCAAAAAGACACTTTATTAAAAGTAATAGATAAATTAGTTGAAACGGAACGACAATTAAAAACAACTGGTATGCCGGCGGATTTAATTTTAGAACGATTGGTTTTAACTATTACACAAAGTATAAAACGAAAAATGTAATTACATTGTTATTACAAATATCAATTTTATATTTACAAAGTAATTACATTTTTAAAGCTTATGAATTTTTTTATTTGATAGCTTATCTTATTATTATGTAAGTAATGGATTGATTAGATACTTTATACAGAAATGAAGTTTTAAAAAACTGTTTTTACCAATTTTTACATAATTTTGTGGTTTCCATGTAAGATTCAGGTGTATCAATGATATAATTTTTCTCAGCGATTTTTTTATTAATATGATCTAATAAAGGTTGTATATCCTGAACAACTTGTTTAAATTGATTTTCAAAAGCCCGTTGAGCGTCTGCTTGCGAATGGACATAAACCGGTTTTAATTTAGAAACTGCTTTTTTTAAAGCTTCATCAATGTTAGGTTTAAAAAACAGCATAGCTTCTTGTGACACGCGCACATGATAATTTTCATGTTCTTTTACCACTTCATATTCACATGTCCCAGGTTTATATTTTTTATCAATATAAACATCTATAATATCATACCCTAGGACCAAGTTAAATTTTTTAACCTGCACACAAATCTGTCCGGCTCCTGTTTGTATATCAGGTTCAGCATTACCTGTAATTTTTAGTTTACTGACCGTCATTCCCAATGTGTTGGGAGACATTTTTGTTGGGGCTTTTTTTAAAAACTCATCCCGTGAAAGATGGGTCTGATACCGGACTGTTCCGGTATTTGTTCGAACGCTAAAACGAGGTTTAATCGTCCGGCAAAAAGCATTTGCATTTTGCGTTAAAAATAGGCATAATAAACACATTAAAATTTTTTTCATAATGATTTTATAGCATAGGAAAAAGAAAAATGCAAAAAATAATTTCATGGAATGTTGCTTCTGTTCGAGCCAGAATGGAAACTTTGAAGATGCTACTGGAAAAAGAGCAACCTGATTTTGTGTTTTTGCAAGAAATAAAAGCTACTGAAGATAATTTTCCGTTTTTTGATTTTCGTTTGTTGGGATATTCAGCCATTATCACTGGTCAGAAAGGTTATAATGGAGTTGCTATTTTATCCAAAGAGCCATTAAAGAATATCATTGATTGCTTGCCGGATTTTTCAGATCAAGCCCGCTTTATTCAAGCTGAAACAGAACAAGGACTTACCCTTATCAGTGTTTATGTTCCTAATGGAAATCCACCTGAAAAAAATCCATTTGATACAACTCGTTTAACTTATAAAAAAAAATGGATGCAGGCCTTAAATAAGCATTTATCAGATTTAGTACATCAAGACAAAAAAGTTATTCTGGGTGGAGATTTTAATGTTATTGAACAAGATACAGATGTTTATAATCCGGATTACTTTCGCAATTCTGCTTTAATGGAACCGACAATTAGAGAGTTATTTTGTCAAATATTACAGACGTCAATGATAAATATGACACGACAACATAACCCTAAACCGCATACTTATTCATTTTGGGACTTTCAAGGAGGAAGTTGGCCTAAAAACAATGGTATTTTATTGGATTATTTTTTTGTTTCTCCTATTTTAGAAAAAACGATTTATGCTGCACCGATTTATAAAGAAGTTAGAGGATGGTCTAATACATCGGATCACGCCCCTATCGGTTTAATTTTATCCAAAGCGTGACAATAAATCAATGGCTTGCTGAACATCAGAATCCGCATTGAATGTCAGAACAATTTTTTTTAACCGACCTGTTTGTCCGCTGATCAAAGAAATAGCACTTTTTCGGAGATGAAAATAATCTGACAGAAAATCAATCAAAAAAGAATTTGCTTTACCGTCAACTGGTGGAGCTGTTAGTGCTACTTTCAAATGGGTATTATTCCAGATACCTTCAAATCCAGCCCGTTTTGAGTTAGGATTAACCCGAACCGACAGAGTCAGACTGTTTCCGGTTCGGGTTAAAAAAGGATAATTCATTTTATCTTTTCCGTTTGGTTGTTGTTTTTTCTTCTTTCAATTCTGAAGTACATGCGGGACAACGAACGGCTTTAATTGAAATTTGGGAACAACAGAAAGGGCAAATTTTCGTTGTTGCTTCTTTTTGTTCAACTACTTCGGCTTCCTTATCATCCAGTTTTTCCTGCAAAGTATTCATAGCCTTAATCAACATAAACACAGCAAAAGCAACAATCAGAAAACTGATGATTGTATTCATAAAAGAACCTAAATTCAATGTAACGGCACCGGCAGATTTAGCTACTTCTAAAGAATCATAAGGACCAGGTGTTGCGCCATCCTGTAAAACAAAAAACAGATTGGCAAAATCAACTTTTCCCAATAAAATCCCTAATGGAGGCATAATCACATCTTTTACCAAAGAATCAACAATTTTTCCAAAGGCAGCCCCGATAATAATACCGACCGCCATATCCATAACATTGCCACGCATGGCAAATTTTTTAAATTCTGTAAAAACTTTTTTCATATTATTTTCTCCTTAAAAAATGTTAAATAAGTCTTTATAAGTTAAAGAAACACCAATCAAAGTGTTACTAGCCCGTTTATCTGACCCTCGTGATTGTCCCTGCCGATAAGAAATATAAGGGCCAAAAGTGATATTTCCTGTCAAATTGACATCCATACGGGCTGTTCCTTTAAAATCATATTCTAAATCTTCCGGTACGTAGGAACTGTATGAAAAATACTTTCTAAAATATCCGTCCGTTGAAAAATTAACGCCTTCACGTAATGAATAATCTACCCGCCAACCGACTTCACCGGCACTTTTACTGACATGGTCAGAATATGTCATATCATATTCGTATACACCAGCCAGATATAAATCCTTGATGATATTTCCGTTAAAGATTTTTAAACCACCCTTTCCCCGTAAAATTTTTGTTCTGGGTGCTTCTTGACTGTCTGTAAATTCTGTCTGATAACCAGCACTGACAAAAGGTCCGAAATCAATATTTTTATGGGACCATATTTTATGATTGTATTCTGAAGTCAGTAAAATTTGATCCGCATTTTCACTGGTTGTATTTTCACCGGAAACCGGTTTTAATTTTGTTTTACCATATTCCATTAACAGGCTGTTTATCCACTGCAAATTATCTCGGTCATATTCTAGAGCTCCATCAAAAACGCCCTGAATTAAAGTCTGACTGTCCGCATTAAATTGTGATACAGGAGAATCAATGTATTCCCGTGCATTTTTAACATCTGTTGAGGATATTTCCAATCCCATCCGACGTAAATTAAAATTTAACTTACCTGTTTTAGGGGCTGTCATCGGTTCAATTTGCGTTGTATCTGCCACCACTTGGCAAGAAAGCATAAATGCTAATAAAAAAACTGATTTTTTAAACATAGATATTCTCCTTATTCGGTTATGTTTTTTTATCATACACAAAGATGTATCTAATGTCAATTGTATGTGAATAAAAAAAATGCTAAAAAAAGATTTTTTTACTGGTATTTTGAACTGTTTTAGAGTATAATGGCATAAAATAACTTGTGCAAAGGAAAATATCTATGGCTAAAATAAGACGTACATTAGGTGTTGGTTTCGTTGTTGGATTACTTTTTTTCGGCGTCTATATGCGTTATTTTTACAAGTATAATTGGCGTTTTAATCTTTTTTCTTTCAATGATTGGGGACATATTTGGACTGAATTTAAATCTGGTTGGGTAATCTCGGCAACTAGTGACTGGATATTCGTTTGGACACTTGTTCTTATGATTCCTCTGTTTGTTTTATTTTGGTGGCTGACATGTAAAGTTCGGTGGCGAAAATCTATTAAAACAGCTTATCATAAAACAAAAACAAAATTAGTTAAGCAAAGTCCTAAAAAAGTGATTAAAAAGAAAATTAAAATATCCGATAAAAAGCCGCATCATCAAAAACGCCCTCAACCAATTAACTCTATTGGCAGGCCTGAAGCTAAAATCAGCGGCAAAACTATGGATGCGCCTAAGGATGCATATGTTGGACAATCAGCAACCGTTCCGACAGGGTATTATACACAACAACCCACTCCCGTTGATGTTTTAGATGAAGAAACCAGCAATATTGCTTTGGATGATATTCAATTACCGGAACGTGTTCGTTTGGAAGAAGATATGGTTTCTTTGTTGTCTCAGGCAAATTATCAGGTTATCAAGGATGTTGATATGGGAGGTATTTCTTTGGCGTATATTGGCATTTCTGCCGATAAAGTAATTTTGTGTTTGGAGGACACAGAAAAAGGGGAATGGTTGGCTGATGAAGAATTCTTTAATGGTGAAGAGCCCTTGTGGTTTTCTGAAAGTTCGCACCGAATTTCACCAGTATATCGTTTAACAGAAGTATCTAAAAATTTAAAACAAAAATTATCTGAAAAGGGTTTTATTCAAGAAGTTATACCTCTTTTTGTTGAAAAAGAGGGAACAATTATCAATGCAATTGATATGCAAGATACTTGGAATAAACAAGGGGTGATTGTCTGTCGTACGGACTTAGGCGGACCTGAGGAGTTACCTTCATTTGCCGTTGCTTTACCGCCGGCTTCTGATAAGGGTAGTTCAGATGATTTTAATGCAATTCGTGATTTATTATGATGAGGGGAAATAAAAATGGCATTTAAACGAGATGAAGCCTATGAAGAACAACAAAAATGTGTTGCAAGAAATATTTTAAGCATTTTTTTTGCTGTTATAATTACATGGTTTTTGCTTTTACTATTTATTCCGATGACGGAATGGATTTTGAACGGACTGAGTGCGGATAGTTTAGGAAAGGCACGTGATTTTTGGGTAACAAGTTGGAAACCGAGCAAATTATTGCTTAAATTCAAAGAATATCAGATGAAAGTAGGAATGATTAAACAAAAACCAATTTCCTTATACCTGCCCTATTTATCATTTGTTATTGGTTTTGTATTCTTAGTTTATCGGATTGTGACGAATCCATATAAATACATGCCGAATGTATTTGGTGGTGGTCGAAAAGCAACATATGCCGATATCAAAAAAATGAAACTATTTGACGGTTTTGTTATTGTCTTGGGGCGTTTTAAGGGTAAGCTGTTAAAAATGCCAGAAACATTATCAGCCTTGGTTGTTGCTCCTCCGGGGACCGGTAAAACAGCCGGCGTTGTTATTCCGACAATTTTGGAATCACCTGGTTTAAGTTTAATCGTTAATGACCCTAAACCCGAGCTATGTTATAACACATCCGGTTATCGGGCAACTGAAGGCCCTGTATTTGTTATCAACTGGGGGGCAGAAGATGACCCTGAAAAAGGAATTTATTATCCCAGTTGGAACCCACTTTCCCCTACCTGTTTACCACCATTGGGACCAGGGCGGGATATGTATATTGACTCGATGGTTGCTGTTTTAGTGGAAGAGCCTAAAGGTGGTGCGGATCCACACTGGTCTAAAACCGGGCGAAATGCCATGTCTGGTTTTTTACATTTTATTTGCAGTAAGTGTGAACGTGCTCGTGCAAATGACTACTTTATAAACAAACTCAGTGAAGGTTCTTTTGACAAGGAAGATGCTGAAGTTTTGGAAACCTATTATATGGATATGACCGATCCTAGCGCTCGTGTAGCCTATGACGCTTTAAAAGAAGGCAATTTAACGCTGGACAATTATGCACCGGTTGGAACTTGGGACGGATTACCGGAAAGTTGGAAAGGAAACGAACCTTGTATTGCTATGATTTTTGACTGGTGGACAGATATCCAAATGACAATCAGTGCTGATTTAAAACGTCGTCAAGACGAAGGAGATCAAGCGGCCGCTTTTGCAGATCCTGGTGCTGATGCATTGAAACTGGCTATTGCCGAAAGTGAACGTTTTGGATATGCCCGTCGTGCAACGGTTGAACTTAGCCAGTTAGCTGGTACACCGGATAAAGAACGGGGTTCTATTTTATCGACAGCATTTTCAGGAATTAATATCTTTAAAAACTCTGCTGTTCGTGCCAGAACTAAATTTAGTGATTTAACTTTTAAAGATTTACGTGGTATGGTTGATCCAATCACAGGGGAAATGAAGCCGATTACAGTTTATTTATCCGTTAATCAGGTTGATGCTCGAACATTGAACGTTATTACCGGTGTATTTGTTGAATTGATGAGTTCTTATCTTATTTCGAATAAACCCAATGATATTGCATCCGACGGAGTAAAAGTCGGACCTTATCCCGTCCTGTTTGTTCTTGATGAATTCCCACAGATGCCGAAATTAGCCGCCGTTAAAGATGGTCCTGCGGTCGGTCGTGGTCAGAAGGTGGCTTATCTGTTGATTGGGCAGGATTTAGGTCAGATTTCCGGACAATATGGTAAGGATGATTTGGAAACAATTATTACAACAACGGCCGGAAAAGTTATTTTAGCACAAAATAACGAACAAACCGCCGAGCGTTTTTCAAAAATGATTGGTTCTCGTACTATTGAAGTAGCCAGTTCTTCACGTACAGAAGGGGTTTCTATGCAGACAAATCCGTTTGCGGCAAACGTTTCCCGCTCTTTACAAAGTTCTAATGTTGTTGGCGCTTCCGATATGATGAGTTTGGATATGTTAAAACAATATGTTTTATTCCAAGGCTTTTTAAACCGTCCGATTTTAGCGGATGCTCCACGTTGGTATTTGGATAAAAAGATGAGGAAGAAATGCGCTATGCCGACGGCTCCGTTTGTGCCTTACTGGATTGTTGCCCAACGTGAAGAAACCGATATGGCCGCTTTAAAAGCACTGATGCAAGATGATATATTGGAATTGGAAGAATCCACACAATAACAGGAGGCTATAAATGACAGAATCAACACAGGAATTATCACTATCCGCTTCTTTAAATGCCGAAGATATTTTTGCTGATTGGGATAAGTTATTACAAGAGCCTGTTGTTGATGAAACATCGTGGGATGACTTGCAACTAACCGAATCAGGTCAGGCTTATTGGGAAAATCTATTTAATGAAATGAACTTTCCCGGCATGGATTTAATGGCGGTTACCCCTTTAATTCGGGAAAATTATGATATTCAGACGAGTCAAAAGCTTTTAAACCGGACAATGCGTGATTTTGTTCGTTTTTTATCTTATCACCATGCCAATGACCTGCGTTCTGCCGGTGTTACGGAAGAAGGTTTGTTTTATATGAAGCGAGGACAGATTCCCGAAAACTTTACCGTACATTTAAAATATCCATTGAATTATGGTGGTTCTATTGATTTTGATAATATGGTTTTTATTCAAGCACGCCCTTTTCATGATTTAATTCATTTGTATCTGAATAAACAGTTCATTGGACCGGAAGGTTATTTAACCCCCGATCAATTATATGTTCCTGTTCCGACCGGTAAAGTTTATGTACCGATGGGGCTTTTTACGGGGTCCGGTGGTAAAAACAAACAGGACAGGAGTGTATTAGCCGGTTTTTCTCAGAGTGCTTTAAAAGATTTAGCTATTCGTTCCATGCCAGGGAGATAACAGATGTCAGAATTAAGAAAAAATATTCAGCTATTGAAAGACAATTATGCTATCACTTTTCCACCATTATCTTCCATTCAGGTACAGCAGGCTTCTGTTACTTTGGTAAAAGCGGGATTACCCCCTATTCCATTGGATTATGTCTCGTTTTTAACAGAAACAAACGGTTTGTCATGGAATGGATGTGTCTTATTTTCACTTAAAAATGAAGCACGTAATAAAGGTGCGTTTTTTCATCCCGGTATTTTACAAAATTACGGATTTTGTCAAAATAATGCCCTAATGAAAAAAAAGTTATTACTCGGCTATGGTTGGGAAAGTTTACTTGTTTATGATTTTATTCGTAAAGAATATCAAATTATGGATAGATATACTTATCAGATGATTATTTCATTCCAAACCTTTTCAGATTATCTATCTTATTTGACAATACCTTTACAAAAGAAAACACCAGACAGTATTTAATTTTTACGCATCAGACAAGCATAAAAGCCGTCATATCCTTGTGAAGGCAAAAAACGCAAACTGCCAAAGGCTGTTAAAAAAGGCTTCCACCGTTCTTGAATAGGATGGATAACCTGAATATAATCTTTTACGGATTGAACAATTGCATCCCCTTCTTCCGGTTGTAAAGAACAGGTAGAAAAAACAATTTCACCACCGGATTTAACCAATCGAATAGCTTTTAATAGCAGTTGTTTTTGTAATTCTGCTAAACGGAGAATATCTTGTTGAGTCTGACGAAACATAACTTCCGGATGATGAGCAATTGTTCCTGTAGCTGAACAAGGAGCATCCAATAAAACAGCGTCATATTGTTGTCGTTCTTCAAGTTTTAATGCATCCGAAACACAAATAGATACTTTATCAGCTAACCCCAATCGTTCCATATTTTCCTTTAATCGTTTTAATCTATTTTGGGAAATATCAACTGCTGTTACAAAAGCCCCTTGACACGCTAATTGAGCTGTTTTACCCCCCGGTGCAGCACACATATCTAAAATTGTTTTTCCTTTAATCTCAGAAAAGAGCTGAGCCGGTACTGATGCTGAAGCACCTTGAACCCAGCAACAACTATCCTGAAATCCTTCTAAATTTAATGGTGAACTGATAGGAACCCGAATACTTCCGGTCGGTAAGATCTGTCCTTGCCATTTTTCTGCCCATAGTTTAGGATTATCTCGAACTGATATATCCAAAGGGGGTTGGGACAATAAGAATGGTATCATTTTTTCAGTTGTTTGAGCACCATATGCCTTTTTCCACGTTTCCAACAACCAATTCGGTATATTTACGGATAAATTCATTTTATCCTCTAAAGGATTCGACATGCGTCCTAATTGACGCAATACACCGTTTACTAGACCACTCAACCCCATAAATTTTAATCGCTTTGTTAATCGGACAGAAGTATCTGCAACGGCATGTATTGGTGTTTGTAAAAACAAATATTGAGCCACTGCCAGTCTTAAAATTTGTAGAACAACCTTTTGTTTTGGGGATAGAGGCTTTTTTATCAAATTTGACAGCACGCCATCAATTTGCCCTAGATGCCGTAAAGTTGTTAAGAGCAATAAACGAACAAAGTTTTTATCTGCTACTGAAAATGTCTCAAAATTTTTATTTCGATTCAATAAACCATCCAAAGTTTTATCCGAAGATAAAATTTGATTTAATACATAAACAGCAGTTATTCTGGGATTTAAAGCGTCTTGCATTTATTTTTTAGGATTGATTAAAAATTTAGGTAAATCCATATCCGAATCAATATCGCTTTCCAATTCGTCCAATAGTGTTTTCTCGCGTACTTTTTCGGTTGAAGTATCTGCCTTTGGTTTTAATAATTTAGTTAAAGAATCCCAAATACTGATCGGTTGAGATTTTAAATTTTCCTCTGTTTGATTATTTTCAATTTCAATACTGGCTGTTTTTTCAGGTATTTCATTGATAACCTGAATATCTGATAATATAGGAGGTTCATCCTGAATTAAATCAGGTTCAGGAATAATATCGGTTTCATCCAAATCAATAACCATATTTTCCGGTGTTTTTTTCAAACTCGTATCACTAAGTGAGTTAACAGGTGATGGAGAAAATTCAACATTTTTCATATCACTTAAGAAACTTGGTTCTTCGGGTAAATTGTCAGGTATAGCATCTGTTATTATTTTCGGTTTAATTGTCGGACTAATTTCAACAACTTTAGGTTCTGGCATAACCGGTTCCGATACGACTGCTTCCGGTACATTATTAACGATATCATCAATGCCGGTTGCAACCAAAGATACACGCATTTTCCCGGTAAATTCTTCATCCAGAGTAGAACCAAATATCAAGTTTGCTTCCGGATCAATTTCTTTCCGAATCCGTTCTGTCGCGGCATAGACTTCATCTAAAGTCATATCCATAGCCCCTGATATATTCAACAATAGGCTTTTTGCCCCTTTGATGGAGGTATTATCCAACAAAGGATTAAAGATAGCTTGTTCAGCGGCTTCCAGAGCTCTATTTTCTCCGGATGCCTCACCAGTTCCCATCATAGAACGTCCCATAGAGGATAAAACGGTTCTGACATCTTCAAAATCCAAATTGATAATACCAGGACGCATAATTAAATCCGTGATACTACGAACCCCTTGACACAGTACATTATCAGCTGCTTTCAAAGCTTCAGCAAAAGTCATTTTTTCCCCAGCAATCCGGTACAGATTCTGATTTGGGATAACAATTAGCGTATCAACATATTTTTGAAGTTCAATAATTCCCTGTTCGGCTACTCGCATGCGTCTGTTAGATTCAAACTCGAAAGGTTTTGAAACCACACCAACTGTCAGAATATTCATTTCTTTTGCGATTCTTGCTACAACCGGTGCAGCCCCTGTACCAGTGCCACCTCCCATACCGGCGGTCAAAAACAACAAATGTAAACCGGATAAGGCTTCTTTAATTTTATCTTCAGATTCTTCAGCAGCTAATTTACCGACTTCCGGTTTAGCACCTGCCCCTAAGCCTTTTGTGAGCTTTACACCTAATTGAATTTTATCTGCCACTAATGAACGGGATAAAGCCTGAGCATCCGTATTGGCGGCAAACAATGCAACACCACTTAATTGAGATAAAACCATATTGTTGATAGCATTACCACCGGCACCGCCGACACCGACAACACCGATGTTTGGTGTCAACAAAACTTCCGGAGGTGTTGTTGCCAACCGAATAGACAATTCATCATTTTCTATTTCACTAACCATTTTAAGACCTTTCCTAAACGTGTTGTTTTTTGTGTCGGTTTTTCAAATTTTTCTGCGACCTTATAATCAAAGGAAGACAAAACATATTCCAATAAACCGACGCATACCATAAATGTATACGAATCAAATTGATTTGGCAAGTTTTTTATTTGCGGTAACTTAGCTAATCGTACATTTCCTTGTAAAAAAGACTCTGTTTTTTCTTTTATTCCCTGTAAAGAGCTGGTACCGCCGGTTAAAACGATTCGTCTGGCAGCCACCTGAAATACTTCTTTTTCTGAAAGTAAAACAAGGATTTTTTCAAAAATATCTTCCAATCTGGGAACAATAATTTTAATTAAATCCGAACGGGGACGATGAATATTTGTTTCTTCCTCTTCACCAATAATAGGAACAATGATTCGTTCTAATTCGTCTTTTGGGGATAAAAATGCGGCACCGTTTAAGATTTTTAATCGTTCTGCTGAAGTCAATGATGTACTTAGAACCTGTGCAATATCCCGTGTTAGATGATTTCCGCCAAAAGGGACTAAACCTAAATGAACTAAACCACCATCCATAAAAGAAGCAAAAGAGGTTGTTCCAGCCCCTATATCCAGAACCGTTGCACCGACTTTTTTTTCTTCATCTAATAAACAAGCTAACCCCATAGCATAAGGTGTAGCCACTTTTTTATCAATTTTGACATGACATCTGTCTAACACCATAACTAAATTTCGTAATTGTGTTTCCGGAATAGTTACAACATGAACGTGTGCTTTCAATTGATTAGCATATAATCCCCAAGGTTCTGTTACACCTTGTTCTTTATCTATGGTATAACTGAGAGGAAAAGCATGTAAAACTTCTTCTTCTGTTGGTACCCCTTGCGCAATCATTCCGTCAACCAAATGCCGTACATCTGATGATGTAATCGGATGACCATCTGCAATTGGGATGGTTTTAACCAAGTGACGGGATATTAATTGACCGGAAGAAACATTTACTGTAACGGTTTCAATTTCTTTATCAGCTTGTTTTTCTATTTGCATCAAGACGGCACCGATACATTCTGTTGCTTTATCCAAATCAACAATTGTTCCGGACTTAATTCCCTTTGCCGGCATAAAACCGGTACCAACAATAGATACTTTCCCATTGGATTGAATATGTGCCATAAATCCACATATTTTAGATGTTCCGATATCCAATACAGTTACATAGGGTTTCTTTTTACGAAATAGTTGTTTCATAACCAATCCTTTCAACGAACCAAAAATTTATCTTCCAAACGAAGATCTATCATTTTCAGTTGTCGTTTTAACATTTTTTCTTCCTGATTTAAATTTTGTAATCTATCTAAAGCATTCTTAATATTTTCAGCGGGTAATTTTACTTCCAGTCCGTTTTGAGCATCATTTAAATACAAATCCCATCGTCTGTCACCATTCCGAACAGCAGAGCGAACTTTCTCCCATATTTCCGGATATAGTTTTAAAACTTCTATCAATGATGGCGTGTGTTCGGGTGCATCCGATCCGACAACCAACAGCATATCACCTAAAGGAGTATGGCTATCTTGAATTACTTTACCATCTGTATTTATCGGAAAATATTTTTTATTATTTTGCCATAAAGCTATTGGTTTTTTTTCAGTAATTCTGATATTTAGTGATGATGGAAGCCAGCGTTCTACGATCACTGTTTTTATCCAAGGTAAATCCATTAAATTTGTTTGTATTTGTTCTAAATTAATATTAAAAATAGGCGTTCCGATAGATAATCCTACTTTTTCATTAATAGTATTTAATGATGTTCTGATGTGTCCACTGACATTTACTTGTTTTAATTTTAAATCAGCTTTTTCTGATATAATTTGATAGATTTCTGAAATGGCCTGTTTTGTTTTCTGCCCGACGGGTGAAAAATAAATTCCAACACAAGATACGATCAATAAAATAAATATAATCAAATATTTTTTGAGTGATGTTAATTTTTTTTCGTTTTTTATTTTTTTTTGTTTTACCTGTCGCATTGAGCCTCCTGTACCAGCAAATCAACTAAATCAGCATATTCTATTCCCAGACAGACTTTGGCTAATTCAGGAACTAAAGATAAAGTTGTCATTCCCGGATTAGCATTTAATTCCAAGAAGAATAACTTTGGATGCAATGAATCAGATACATCATCTAATCTAAAATCTATTCGGGATACTCCCCGACATCCCAAACATTGATGTATTTTTTCTGCCTGTTCCATCGCTTTTTGGTATATTTCTGCCGGAATTGCAGCCGGTATAATATGAGTTGTCAAACCTGTTGTATACTTGTTTTTGAAATCATAATAACCGGATTTTGGAATAATTTCAACAACACCGATACTTTTTCCATTCAGCACTGCAACAGATAACTCCCGACCGGGAATATAGGATTCTACTAACCGACTTTCATTTTCCGGCCATTTGGATAAAGCTAACTCGCGGTCTTGTTTGGAACGAACAATAAAAACGCCGGCCGAAGATCCTTCATCATTGGGTTTAATGACATAAGGCATATCCGGTTCGCCTGATTCTAAAAAGTATGACTTTGTCATCAAACCACCACGGGGAACCAAAACACCTTGGCCGCTTACATATCTTTTAGTTATCTCTTTATTCATACTGATAGAAGAAGACAATACTCCAGAATGTGTATAAGGTATTTTTAATAAATTTAATAATCCTTGAATACAACCATCCTCCCCGTATTTACCATGCAAAGCATTAAAAACAATATCTGGCTTTTCATTTTCTAAGAGCTGTATAAAATCATTTATATTTTCGGATAAGTCGTACTGAACAACTTCATATCCCTTTTCTTTTAAAGCTGTAACGACACCGGCACCACTTAACAGAGAAATTTCACGTTCAGAAGATATTCCACCCATCAATACAAATATTTTTTTCATTTTCTGATACCTAATTTTTTAATTTCCCAATCCAACTGAACACCTTGTTCTTTTCGAACAATTTTTCTAATTTTCTCTCCCAGCATTTCTATTTCTTTGGCGGTTGCCCCCCCCTCATTGATTAAAAAGTTTGCATGCTTTTCCGACACAACAGCATGACCAACACGATAGCCCCGTAAACCTGACTTGTCAATTAATTTCCAAGCCATTAAACCATCCGGATTTTTAAATGTTGATCCAGCGGTTCTAACCCCTTGAGGTTGTGATGATTCTCTTTTCTTTTTATATTCTACCATTTTATTACGAATTACCTCTGGTTTGGAAATTTTTTTCCCTTTTAAAACGACTTCTAAAAAAATCCAATCATCAGGTAAATAACATTTTCTGTATTCAAATATACCCATTTGTTTTGGATTTATTTCTGCCAGATCTCCGTTACCGGTCATTGCAGTTAAATTTTCCATTCTATCACTGATAGCTTGTTGAAAAGCGCCGGCATTCATACGAATAGCCCCCCCGACAGAGCCGGGAATACCTGATAAAAATTCAAAACCAGTTATCTGATTTTTTTCGGCAACACGGGCAACTTCCATAACAGACGCACCGGCCCCACAGATAAGGGTATCCCCCTCCACCCGAATATGGGAAAAGGATCTTCCTAAGTGAACGGTAATTCCAGGAATACCACCGTCTAAAATCAGGACATTACTACCAGCGCCTAGAACAGTCAAAGGTTCATCCGGAAAAGCTTTTATCAGTCTTGCTAAATCAGGAATGTTAGCAGGTTCAAAATAAATTTCCGCATTACCGCCTACACCAAACCAATTCTTTTTAGCCAAGGGTTCATTTTGTAGGATAATTCCACTTAAAGGTGGCAATCTATCTAATAATCTGCTTTTTTTCTGAAATAATTTAGCAAGGCAACTTAGCATAAATGTTTTCCTTTTAATTTTTGAATTAAAACAACTGACTGTGTTGAAATAGAACCAGCCCCCAGACAAACGATAGTATCGTTCGGTAAAACTTGATTCCGAATAATATCCGGTAAGGATTCAAAATCTGGAATATATAAAACATTGGAATGACGTATTGATAGGTCTTGTGTAAATCTATCAGATGATATTCCTTCCAACGGTGTTTCACCGGCAGCATAAACATCACAAACCCAAACCATATCTGCGTGATCAAAAGCCATCAAAAAATCCCGCCATAAATCCCTTAAACGGGTATATCTGTGTGGTTGGAAAATAGCAATAACCCGACCAGACTTAGCTGTTTTTAAGGCTTTTAAGGTTGCCTGAATTTCTACTGGATGATGAGCATAATCATCGTAGACAACTACATCTTGTCCAATAACACCTCTGGGAGTCAAACGTCGTTGAATTCCTTTGAATTCAGCCAATGTTTTTTGAATAATTTTATCGGAAAATCCCATTTGCTCAGCAACGGCAACTGCCGCCATCGCGTTTGCAATATTATGTTCCCCCATTAAAGAAAAATGGACATCTTTTATTTTATGAAATTTTTCACCTCGACGGATAAAAATATCTAAAATAAAACCATTTTTAGAAATTCGAATATTGTCTGGATGAATATCTGCTTGTTTATTTAATCCATAAGTAATAATTTTTCGATTTTTTGCCTGAGCAATCAGTTCTCGAACAACCGGATGATCAAAACAAGCGATTGTGCATCCGTAAAAGGCGGTCTTTTGAATAAAGGCCATATACGCCCGTTTCATATTTTCAAACGTCTTATAAAAATCCAAATGTTCCGGATCTATATTTGTAATAATGGAAATGGTTGTCGGTAAACGTAAAAACGATCCGTCGGATTCGTCTGCTTCCACAATAATCCAATCTCCTTTTCCCAATTGAGCATTTGTTTCTTTTGCATTTAAAATGCCACCAATAACAAATCCCGGTTTTTTATTTCCCGCAATCATCATACTGGCAATCAAAGAAGATGTCGTTGTTTTCCCATGCGTTCCGGAAACACAAATACTTTGTTTGTATTTTAATATTTCTGCTAAAATTTCAGATCGATGTCCGATAGGGATTCCTCGCCGTTTTGCTTCTGCTAATTCGGGATTATCTGCGGGAATGGCTGTAGAAATAACAACAGCATCAGATCCATTTAAATTATTTGCGTCGTGTCCTATAAAAACAGGAATCCCTTGTTTTCTGACCCGTTTAGTGTTATTATTTTCAACGTTATTTGATCCCTGAACAGTGATTCCCATATCATGGAGCATTTCAGCGATAGCACTCATACCAATACCACCGATACCAATGAAATGGATTTTTTTCAAAGGAATAGTATTTTTCATTATTTATCTCCCTGAACAATATCCCAAACAACATCCGCCATTTTTTCAGCCGCATTTTTAGGTGCTTGTAAAAAGGCATGACGAGCTGCCTCTTGCAACAACTCCGGACTTGTTATCAATTTTTCAAGTCGGGTTGCTAAAATTCGACTGTTAAAATCTTTTTCGTTTACCAACCAACCGCCGCCTTTATCACAGAATATTCGGGCATTTTCCATTTGATGATTATCTGCTGCTGTTGGTAAAGGAATAATAATTCCCGGTCGACCGACAATCATTAATTCAGTTAATGTACCGGCCCCACCTCTACCGATGACTAGGTGCGCTTTTTGTAATTGTTCAGGCATATCTGTAAAAAATGATTTTAAAATAACTTTTTTAAAACCGGCTGTATCATAAAAATTATGTGCTGTTTCCATATCTTCCGGTCGAACTTGCTGAACTAATTCAATCTTACTTCGAATATCTTTCGGTAAGGCTAATAAAGCTTCCGGTAGTTTTGTCGTAAAGAAACGAGCCCCCTGGCTTCCACCAAAAACCAATAAATGAAATGTACTTTTAAGTTTCGGATATGGTGTGTTTTGACAATCCAAGATAGTCGATCGAACAGGTAATCCCACTTGGATTTGAGTGACTTCCCCAGGTATTTGCAGTGTCGGACAAAAAGAGGTTGCTATCATTTTAATTCGGCGTGTTATTCTTGATAACATTCGATTAGCCCTTCCTAAGACAGCATTTTGTTCATGCAATACAATAGATGCTTTAGATAAAAAATCACCGGCAAAAACAGCGGGAATAGAAGCATATCCTCCGACACCGATAATGACAGAAGGTTTTAGTTTAATGATTAAAAGACCAGCTTGAAATACGCCCAAATATAATTTTATACCTGCTAGTATTTTCCCAAAGATGGATTTTCCCGTCACAGATTCAGCCATCAGACGATAGACCGGAATATCTTTCAATTTCTGAAAAGCCTGTCCACGTCTATCTGTTATAAAAGCAACCCGCATGCCTTTTTTTAATAATGCTTCTGCAATAGCTTCTGCCGGAAAAATATGTCCACCACTGCCACCGGTTGTTACAATAACCAACGGTTTTTCAGAATCATTTTTTTGTTTTTGTTTCATTATTCTAATCCCCTACTTAAAGTCCGACTGTGTATCAGCCCTAAAATCATTCCATAAGCCAATCCGATTGATACCAATGAGGATCCCCCGCATGAGATAAAGGGCAATGTCATTCCTTTTGTTGGTAATAAATTCAAAGTTGACCCGATATTTACAATAACCTGAAAAGCAATCTGTGTCAATAATCCAGCTACTGCAATCTGACAAAAATAATTATTTTCTTTTCGAATAAGCCAAAATCCCCTTAAAAGGATAAAAGCAAAAACTCCAATAAGCAAGGCTGTCAAAACAAAACCGAATTCTTCTGCTGATACGGCTACAATAAAATCTGTGTGTGCATCCGGTAAATCATATTTTACAACACCCTCACCAGGACCCTTTCCAAACCAACCAGCATTATGTAATGTTTCCATGGATTTTTCAACTTGATAAGCTTCCCCAATCTCTGGATTAAAAAAACGGTCAATTCGTGCATGTACATGTGAAAAAGAAAAATATGCAACAACCAATAATCCGATAAGACCCATTCCCAATAATACAACGACAAACAGTGGTATTCCAGATAACAAGAATTGAACAGAAAAAATAACACCAATCGTCATTAGCATACCGATATCCGGTTGCAGATATAACAATCCGCCAACAATGCCCGTCAAAATAATTGATAGTGTATACCCTGGAAATTTTTTAATCAATCGTCCCGATGCCAATAACCAGGCACAAATGACAGCAAACGCCGGTTTCATAAATTCAGAAGGTTGTAAGCTTACAAATCCAAAATTCAACCATCTTTTTGCCCCTTTAACATCTGTTCCTATGACTAAGACACAAACCATTAAAACCAATGATGCTACTAATATCAATAATGCTAATCGTCGAATTCTTTGAACAGATGATAAAGCCATAAATAGCATAACAAAAATTGTTGGACCTAAAAATATAAATTGACGAATAATAAAGTGAAATGAATGATACCCATCTTTTTCTGCAACTGCCGGGCTGGCAGCCATTGTTAAAAATATACCAAATCCGATTAGGATAAACGCACTGTATAATAAGGATTTATCCAGACTTCTGTATCGGGTTGTAATTTCATCTTTAATTCGTTTAAGGTATCTTTTCATATTCTACCTCAATTTCAAAGTAGCCAAGGCTGCCAGAGCCAACAAAATAGATACAATCCAAAAACGGATAACAACCGTTGTTTCCGACCATCCTTTTTTCTCAAAATGATGATGGATTGGAGCCATAAGGAAAACTCTTTTTTTACGTAATTTATAGGAACCAACCTGAATAATGTCTGACAAGGCTTCTATTACAAAAATACCACCGGCAATTGCTAAAACAATTTCATGCTTCGTGGCAACAGACAGAGCACCTAACAAGCCCCCTAATGCCAGAGAACCCGTATCCCCCATAAATACTTGTGCCGGATATGCATTGTACCATAAAAAGCCCAATGTTGCACCGATAACAGCACATCCTAAAACACTTAATTCACCAGCCTGTTTTACATGATAAATATGCAGATAATCTGCAAAACCGACGTGTCCTGATACATAAGCAATTACAACAAAAACAAAGGTAGACATAATTACGGGCACACTTACCAGACCGTCCAAGCCATCTGTTAGATTGACGGCATTTGCCGTTCCAACAATCACAACCAAAACAAATGGAATATAAAACCAACCAATGTCGATTAAAATATTTTTAAAAAACGGAATTGTTAAAGTTGTAGACATAGAACCTTTTTCTAAACAAATCATTGCTACACAGGCAATTAAACTTAAAGAAAACTCTATAAATAATCTTTTTTTACCTGAAACACCAGCAGAATTTTGTTTTGTCAGTTTTAAATAATCATCAACAAAACCTAAACCTGCAAATCCCAAAAAGACGAATAAAATAATCCAAATATAAGGACAAACTGGATTAGCCCACAATAGAATGGACAAAACACTGGCAATAACGATTAGTAACCCGCCCATTGTCGGTGTTCCTTTTTTAGCTAAATGTGTTTGGGGTCCATCCGAACGAATAGGTTGTCCTGCCCCTTGTTTGGACTTCAACCACCTGATAAAACAGGGGCCGGTCAAAACAACAATAAAAAATGCAGTTACCAAAGCCCCACCCATTCGGAAAGTTTGATATTGAAAAACATTCAGCGGGCTAAATACATCTCGAAATAAAGACAACCAATACAACATTACTTACATCCTTTCAAAAAATGGATTAGACGATATAATCCTGTTCCATGCGAAGATTTTACCAAAACAATATCTTTTTCTTTTAATTCTGTTTTCAGGATAGGAACTAATTCTTCCGGAGCAGAAACAGCTTTTCCTTGTTTTTCAAGGGGTAATTTTTCCCATAATTTTGCCATTATCGGACCGACGGTATATACCTTATCAACACCGGACAGTAAAATAATCGGTAATAAGGACAAATGCATATTAATTGATTCTGTTCCTAATTCCAGCATATCGCCTAAAATAGCTATTTTACGGCCACCATTTCTGAAACCTAAAGCTGTTAGAGAAGCCGTCATAGAAGATGGATTTGCATTATAGGCATCATCAATTAAATCAATTTTTTTATTACAAAATAAAATTTCAGATAATTGCCCGCGACCGGCTTGTGGATAGATTTTTTCCAAGACAGAAATAGCCCGTTCAATGTCACCACCGACAGCTTGAATGGCTAACAAAGCCCCTAAAGCATCTTTTACAAAATGAATTCCAACAAAGTTTAATGTCAGGTAAGCGTTTTTTTCATTCCATGAAATCATTGCTTTTGTTTTTATTCCATCTGTATCAGTAGATATTAACCTCAGGTCCGATTGTTTGTTTTCTCCAAAGGACAAAATATGTCGTATATTTTGTTGTTCCGCAACTTGTTTCAAAAAAGTAAAGAAAGAACAATCTCTATTCAGAATAACGGTTCCCTGTCTGTTTTGGAAATCAAAGATTTCTGATTTTGCCCGTGCCACGGACATCTCGTCTGCAAAAAATTCCCGATGAGCCATCCCAATAGAAGTAATAATACTGACATCCGGATGAACAATACCAGATAATTTCATTAGTTCACCGGCATGATTCATTCCCATTTCAATAACAGCGTATTGAGTATCAGGTGGCATCCTTACTAAAGTTAAAGGGACACCTATTTGATTATTTAAATTACCGAATGTAACATGTGTTTTTCCCTGTTCTGATAAACAAGAAGCAATCATTTCTTTTGTTGTTGTTTTACCGGAAGAGCCTGTTACACCGATTATTTTAGCGGAACTTCGCATACGGGCAAAACGGGCCAAATTTTCCAAAGCGACAAAAGTATCAGATACAACAATTTGTTTATCTATTGGTACTTCATTTACCAGATGGTCTACTATGCAAACAGAAGCGCCTGATTCAACTGCTTTTTTAACGAACATATGTCCATCCATTTTTTCACCTTTTAAGGCGATAAACATATCCCCCAGAACAAGAGTTCTTGTATCTATGGATACACCGTAGACAGTTATTCTGTCCGGTACTGAAACCGATAAAGCCAAAGACAACTCAGATGCTGACCACAGGGCTTTTTTTTGGTACTTTAAAAGCGCTAAACGGACTTCTGTTCTGTCATCCATAGCATAGGTAATTCCCTGAATTGTTTGACCGGTTTCGTGTCCTTTACCAGCAATAACCAATACATCATTATCCTTTAAAGCAGTAATAGCTTGATGAATAGCTTCTTCCCGATTATCTACTTCTATTCCCTTAGGACAAGCAGATAAAATGGACCTTCGGATATCTGCTGGTTTTTCATATCTGGGGTTATCATCTGTTACATAAACCACATCTGCTAAACGGTTGGCGGCTTCCCCCATCAAAGGACGCTTTGTCATATCCCGATTACCGCCACATCCTAACAAACAGAACAATTGCCCTTTGGTATGCTTCCTTAATGAAGTCAATACTCGTTCAACAGCATCCGGTGTATGTGCATAATCCACAAAAACGGCTGCTCCATTGGGTAAACACCCCATCCATTCAACCCGACCTGAAGGAGCTTGTAATTTTGACAATAAAGGGATTAAGTCATCAACAGAAACCCCTGTTCCCAAACACAACCCCATAGCAGCAAATAGGTTCATAACCTGAAAATCCCCGACAATGTTCAGGTGAACATTATATTCTTTTTCCAAATACTTGAAAACAATATCTTGTCCGTTTTCAACAGGTGTCTGTTTTATCAGTTTAAAATCTGTTCCGTTCCAACCATATGAAACCACTTTTTTTTGTTGTTTTTCTGCAAGTTGCTTTAATCTATTAAATACCGGATCATCTGCATTTAAAACCGCCACAGCCGTTTCGTTTAAATAATCCGTAAACAATTTACATTTAGCTGAAAAATAACATTCCATGGTCTTGTGATAATCTAAATGGTCCTGTGTTAAATTGGTAAAAGCCCCAGCCTGAAAAGTAATGCCCCGTAATCGGCCTTGTTCTAAACCATGACTGCTAGCTTCCAACGCAACGACGCGAACACCGTCATTTTGAAGTTCATTCAAAGTTTTATTTAATGTTACAGCATCCGGTGTTGTCATTTGCCCCGTTCTATGCTGATTGGGGCGGTCCACACCAATGGTGCCTAAACTAGCAGATGATATTCCCAATTTATTTAATAACTGTTGAACATAAAAGACCGTAGATGTTTTCCCATTTGTTCCTGTTACAGCGACCTTAATGACTTTATCAGAAGGATAAATAATTGTTGCTAAATCAGATACTTTTTCTTTTAAATCCGGAACAACAACAACGGGGACACAAGCAGATACTTTCCGTTCAGCTAAAATTAAAACAGCACCGTTTTTTTCAGCTTCCGGAATAAAATCAACACCGTCTTGTTTTAGACCTTTCAGCGCCACAAAAATAAATCCGTTTTGAATATCTGAAGCCCGAATAGCCATTCCGGTAATTTCCGGTAAGTTCTTGTCATTTGTTTTAATACCAACCTTTTCTAGTAATATATTTCCGTTCATCTGTTTTTCTTTTTAGCCTCCAAACTGGCTTGAATTGATTTTTCAATATAAGACGGTTGTTCCCAAGGTTCTTTTGGTTCAACCCCCAAATACGGTGCTATTTTGGATATAATTTCCAATCCGACTGGTTTTGCGTTCCAACCGGCATAGTTAAACATCCAAGTTTCCTTTGTTTTTTTAGGATCTTCCAACGTCACTAAAACAATATAGCGGGGATTATCCATCGGGAAAACGCCGACAAAGCTGGTTCGTAAAGAGCCTTGAACATATTTGCCATCAACAATTAAGTTGGCAGACCCCGTTTTTCCACCGACAGCATATCCATAAATCGGATCTGATTCCTTGATATCCCAATTAATAACCGCCCACATCATCCGACGCATTTGTTCTGATATTTTAGGATCTAAAACACGATAAACAGGTTTACCCTGATTACCATTTTTCAAAAATGTTGGCACGCGATAATCACCCCCGTTAACCAAAGCACTGACACCGGCAACTAAGTGTAATGGCGTAATGGAAATCCCATATCCAAAAGCTACATTTGCCGATGTAATGTCAGCCCATTTTTCTGCTGTCGGATATTGTGTTATCCCCAATTCAGGTAGATTTAACGGTAATTTTTCATAAAAGCCAAAACGTTCTAAAAATTCCTTTTGCTTTTGGAAACCGGATTTTTGTGCAATTAAAACAGACCCGATGTTAGATGAATGGATTAAAACCTCAGGAACGGTAATAACCCGTTCAGCACCCCGCGTATCTTCAATTAGTTTGCGACCAACTTTTATGGGGTCTGATACATCAAAGGTATCCGTTACTTTAATATCTTTGTTTTCTAAAGCCATGGCTGTATTAAACAATTTAAAGACAGACCCAAATTCGTATGTACCCAAAGTTGCTTTGTTAAAACGAACGGAATTATCTCCTTCGGCCGGCATATTAGGATTGTAATCCGGTAAAGATACGGAGGCTAAAACTTCACCTGTATTGACATCCATAACAATACCCAGACCACCGGTTGCTTTATATTTTTTTATTCCATTTTGTAAAGCACAGCGTACCATATCCTGTACAGATGTATCTAATGACAGTTGAATTGTATTTTCTTTCAAGGGGGCATTGTATGCTTTTTCCAAACCGGCAATACCATTTGTATCAATATCGGTTGCCCCTAATATATGAGAAAACAAATGTCCCTGAGGATAGACTCTTTTTTCCACTTTTGTTTCTTGTAAGTATGGATTACCGATCCAATTTATTGCATTCCGTTCAACCGGCGTCAGATTTCTTTTTATGTACTTAAAATTTGACTGGGATGTTAATTTTTTGTATACATCGTCGTAAGACAGATCCGGTAATGCCTGAATTAAAGCTTGGGCCGTTTCTTTCGGTTGTTTAATTTTTTTGGGATTAACAGATAAATCTGTCGTTTTTAAATTGATGGCGATTACAGTTCCGTTTCTATCTAAAATATCCTGACGGGATATATCTAAATCTGTTTTTAAAACAGATGGTTTAAAACTTCTGGAATGATAGTTCATAATTGTTAGGTAGAATAATTTTCCAAACAACAAAGCAAAAGCGACACATAATCCTGCCATAATTAAAAGTATTCGATTATTTGCTTTTTTTAATATACACTTAGTTGTCGCATCTAAACACCGATAACGATCCATTTTACTTTGTGGAATTTCCTCCTTAACATAGTAGAAAGTTTCTTTGGAAAACCACTTCATGAATTTACCTCGCTTTTTTCTTCATTTAGAAAAGGGTTGTTCCCCGGAACAGGGGCTGAGCGCATGGGTAAATCCGCCGTAGATAAAACCTGTTTTGATTGAACCGTTTGCCAATTTGTCTGTGTTTTAACTAATTCCCTTAATCTTTCCGGATTATTTAAGAATGCCCATTCTGCAGATAAAACATGTATTTCCTGAGAATCATTTTGAATTTGTTTATGGATTTGTTTTAATTCTTCTTCTAAATCAATAACCCGATATTTTAACAAAAAAACAGGGAGGCTGGAACCCAAGGCCACTAAAAAAAACATACCCCGAATAAACCACTGTTTCATTTTACACCCGTCCTTTGTGCTGCCCTTAATTTTGCAGAATGAGAACGGGAATTCCTTTTTAATTCTTCGGCACCTGCCATAATCGGTTTTTTTGTTAAAACAGTAAATAAACCGTTTTCATCAGTTTCACAATCGGCATATTTATTTTGATGTTTCCGGACAGATATATTCTTTAATAAAAAGTTCTTAACCAATCTGTCTTCTAATGAATGGAAAGACACAATAACCAAACGTCCGTTTGGTTTTAACAATCGAACAGAGGCCGATAATGCCCGTTCTAATTCACCCAATTCGTCATTGACATGTATTCGCAAGGCCTGAAATGTTCGTATTGCACTGTCCGAACCATCTTTTGGTTTTGGCATTACACGATGTATCACTTCCGCCAACTGACCTGTAGATATAATTGGATTTTTGTTTCTTTCAGTTACAATTGCCGTTGCAATTCGACGAGATGCTTTTTCTTCACCATATTTAAAAATAATATTTGCTAACTCTTTTTCAGACAAACTGTTAACATAATCTTTTGCCGATTTTCCGGTTTGAGCCATCCGCATATCCAAAGGACCATCAAAGCGGACAGAAAAACCCCGTTCCGGTTGATCAATTTGCATAGAAGAAACTCCTAAATCCAAAACAATGCCGTCAACCTGTTCTTCTAAATGTTTTGCCATATTCCCGAAACAATCATGAATAAAAGAAAACCGATTAGGGTACAATCCTTCAAAGAATAATCCATTTTTTAAAACATTCGGATCCCGGTCAAATCCAATAACACGCACTGTAGGATGGCTGTTTAAAATAGCTTTCGTATATCCGCCAGCCCCAAAAGTTCCGTCAATAAAAACCCCCCCTTGTTGGCAATTCAGATACTCCAAAACTTCATTTAGCAAAACCGGAATATGCGGTACTTCCTGCATTTAATAACCTTTACAAAAAAACATCTTATAGTATTCGTAAAGTATACAAAATTCTAATTCAATTTTCAATCTTTTTTTACTGAAAAAATCCTGTTTTTAAGTTTATTTTTTTAACAATTCTTTCTTATTTTTTAAAACCTGAAAAACGGTTTCCAATAAATCGTCCGTATTTCCGGATATTTTATTATCATCATATTGCATTTTAAATATTTTTTTTGTTTCAGATATTACTTTTGATAAGATTTTATTTTTAATGTTCTGATATCCGTTTTCTTCTATGGTTTTTAAACGAACGGTTATTTCTTGGTTTTTTCTGGAAATTTTATCACATGTATTTTGTTTTATCTCTTCTTTTAATAAAGCAATTTCTGTATCAGCCTGTTCCAGCATTTGTTTGTGTTTCAACCATCTTTGTTGATATAATTTTTCATATTCCTGTTTTAATTTTTTTGCTTTATTTAAAACAGTGATCGCTTCATTTTGTCGATTTATGATAATTGTTCCTTGTTTGTCGGTCCATTTATTTAAAAAGCGCGCTACGGGGCGTAATGCCACTAACACAACTAAAACGAAAGCAATGGCACTCCAAAATTCAGGATTTTCAAAAATTTGTTTCATAATTTACCCCGTTGAGCTAATAAATTATCTACCAGATTTTCGGCAATATGTTCTGCGATATCATCCATTTTTTGTTCTAATAACTGATTTGATTTTTCGATTTTTTGTTCTGTTTTTCGAACAAGAGTTCTTAATCGGGTATCATTTTTATTTTCTGTCTCTTGTGCATCCTTTTTTATTTTCAGATAACAGCTTTGTATCCGATCATTTTTTTCTTGTTCGGCTGATAGTAAAAAGGCTTGATACCTTTGGTTTATTTTTTCAGCCTGTCCATTCAATTTTTCAGCTTGTTGTAAAGCTGTTTTTATTCTTTCTTCTCTGTCTGAAATAATTTCTTCCAACATCGGACAAATTAGATGGCTCATCATCAAAAACAGAAAACCGAATCCGATAAGCATCCAAAAAATTTGCCCGAAAAAAAAAGAAACATCAAACTGTGGCATTTATTCCTCTACATATACAACATAATAATTGCCAAACCTAAAGCGTATAATGCAATGGCTTCCGTAATGGCTGCTCCACCCCAAGCAAATAGACTAACATCGTTTTTTACCCCAGGGTTACGGCTAACAGCGGATATAATTGTTACCCATATTTGTGACACCCCTTTTGCAACGCCCAACATGACCAAACTAATCAGACCAACTGATAAATATTTAGCGGCTTCCGCAATATATTGCATTGTTTCTGTTTCCATATAAATCTCCTTTTATGAATGACTATTCAGGGATTCCCCTAAATAGATACTGGTTAAAATAGTATAAATGTATGCCTGTAAAAAAGCAATACCCATTTCAAAAATAATCATTAATGCCACAAATAACAGTGGAAAAATACCAACCAAACCGGAGCTAAAGACAAAACCGGCTAATATTTTTAAAAGGATATGTCCGACAATCATGTTCATAACTAACCGCACGGTTAAACTAAAGGGTTTTGCAATAAAAGAAATTATTTCTATCGGAATGACAATCGGGGCTAAAATGACAGGAATCCCTTTGGGTAAAAAAGTTCTGAACCAGTGCAATTTCTGATGATAAATACCAACCAGAGCAGAAACAAAAAGCCCCAAAACTGCAAAGGCCCCAATCGGTGCTAACTGACTGGTGAAAGTGAAGCCGTATGGAAATAATCCCAATAGGTTTCCCATAAAAATCATAATAAAGACGCTAAATATAAACGGAACATATGATTTATATGTTGGACCGATTGTATCTCTTGCGGTGGAGATAATGAAACGGTATAAAGATTCAACCAGAGCCTGTCCTGTTTTAGGAATTTCCCTTTGCGGTTTTACAAAACAGTATAAAATAAAAAAACCAAATACCGAAGAAAATAAAATAAACAAAGATGAATTTGTCAAAGACAAATCAAAACCTAATACATTTAATGGAATAAGGTGCTTAACAGTAAATTGATGTAAAGGATTCATTTAGATTTCCTTTCCTGTCGGAGAGCATATCGTGCCGTTGTATAAAGACCAGCAACACCACCCAAAAATGTCAAACCGGCTGTCAGTAAGGCACTTGTATCAAAAAACTTTTGTAGAAATAATCCAACAACAAATCCGATAAAAATACAGCCGAATAGATCTGTCATAATTGTTATAGCAACATTATATCCACCGGCATTCAGAGTTATTTCTTCCGGTTTTATCAAATTCTTTTTCACTTCTTTAATTTCATCTTTTAACCGGTCTGTTTCCTGTGTCATTATTCCTCCATAAAAGTATCTATTTCAGATAATTGTATAGGATCAGCTCCGACCCAACTTTTTTTATTACCTCGATGAACAATTAAAGTTGTCGGTATGGACCGTACCTGATGAACTTTAGACAAATTATATCCTTGTTTTTCAACAGTTTTCATCAGCATTATATCCGCTGTACACTTTTGACGATTGGTTTCAGATAAGCCAGCTTGTGTCGCATAGTCCTTTAATTTTTGGTGATAATCAGGAATTGATAACCAAGTTCCCTGATTTTGATAAACCAAATTCGTAAAAGCTTCATATTCTTTGTCTGACATACATCGTGACATCAGTGTTGCTGTCAGACTTCTTTTATTATTCGGTAAGTCTACTATTTTAATTCTGGCCCGACCCGATTCAGCATATTTTTTTTTCAAGATTGGCAAAATATCCTGATGGTATGCTGCACAATAAGGGCATGAAAATGAAGTAAACACATAGATAATTGTATCACTTGCCGTCCCATAAGTTCGTAGTTGTTCCCTGTTAATTTCTGCCTGACTGACAGATGCAGAAAATATAAGGAAAAGGACGGCAAGGAATTTCATCTTTTATCTCCGATCATTCAAAAAATAAAGTATCAGTCTGAACAGGTTAATAAAATCCAGATACAATGATAAAGCACCAGAAACAGCCAAAACCTGTTGTGTTCTTTCATCTGTGTAATCCCGATACATCAATTTTAGTTTTTGTGTATCATAAGCTGTTAGTCCGACAAAGATAAAGACACATAAAACATTTAATCCCCAATTTAATGAACTGGAACCGATAAAAAGATTGACAATGGAAGCTAAAATAACCCCAATTAACCCCATAAACAGAAAACTACCCCAACTGGCTAAAGAACGTCCCGTTGTATAACCATACAAACTGATAGCAGCAAACATGCCGGCAGTTGTTAGAAGGGCTTGTACAATAACGATATTCGGATAAAAGAAGAATATATTGGATAAAGAAACACCCATTAATGCCGTAAATGCCCAATAAAATCCCTGAGCCTTCGCTGCATTTAAATTCCGAACAGATGAGCCAATGGCAAAAATCAAGAACAAGGGGGCCAAAATCGCAATCCATCCCAACAATGAATAACCGGTAATTCCCTGAGCCGTCATCGTATAAAATAATTTAACGAATGGTTCTTGGGAAGCCAGATAAGCCATCCCACCTGAAACGACCAGTCCCCCAGCCATATAGTTATATATTTTTCCAAAATAAGACCGTAATCCGCCATCCATTTTCTCAATAGCGGTAAACGGTTGTTGTCCCATATCAAATGACATATTTTTCTCCTTTCTAAAAATTAGTTATACTTAAATTTTTTTAAAAAAACAAGTGTTTTTTTATTTAACTTCGGTATAATCAACATCGATAACAGTTGACTGTTTTTGTTTGGACGTGTTTTTATAAGTTCTTTTAATAGAACATCCGTTTGCGAGTCGGTTTTCGCGATAAGATACAATTTCCGTGTATAACCAGCGAATCCCGGCAATAAGGCCAAAAACAAACAACAAAGGTAAAATTACATATCCTAAAACAAAAAACAATAGGGTTAAAAAAACAGCAATACAGAATATTGTTACTATCAACTGAAAAAGTGGCATTTAATTCTCCTTCATCATTGTTTTTAACCGATAAAGCAAATCCAGAGCCTCTCGAGGGGAAAGCATATCAATATCTGTCTTTGCTAGAACTCCCTCAACTTCGGATGGCTTATTCTGATATGTAGGACGTTCTGCAGCTAAAAACAAGGGTAAATCATCAAATAGCGGTTTTTGTTCTTGTTTTTTTTCTTCTAATTGGTCTAAAACAATTTTAGCTCGTTCTAAAACAAAATCAGGCAAGCCAGCTAATTTAGCTACATGAATTCCGTATGATCTGTCAGTTGCCCCGTCAGCAATTTCATGCAGGAAAACGATGTCACCTTGCCATTCTTTTACCCGCATGGTATGTAGGGTCACCCCTTCTAACCGATTGGCTAAAACGGTTAATTCATGGTAATGTGTTGCAAATAAGCCGCGTGACTTATTGTAAAGACGTAAATATTCCACAACAGCCCAAGCTAATGACAATCCATCGAAGGTTGCCGTTCCCCGTCCCACTTCATCCAATATAACCAAAGACCGTTCCGTTGCGCCGGATAAAATAGAAGCAACTTCCACCATTTCTACCATAAACGTAGATTGCCCGCGGGCTAAATCATCACTGGCACCGACGCGGGAAAATAATTTGTCTACTATTCCAATTTTAGCAAAGTCAGCCGGTACATAAGACCCCATTTGTGCCATAACGGCAATCAATGCATTTTGTCTTAAAAAGGTACTTTTACCTGCCATATTCGGACCGGTTAGTAACCACAATCTATTATCATCCGTTCCTAAAAAACAATCATTGGATACAAATGTTTTATTTTCTTTTTTTAAGGCACTTTCAACAACCGGATGTCGTCCGCCTTTCACATCAAAATCCAAACCGGTTGTTATTACTGGACGAACCCATTTGTTTTCTTCTGCTAATAAAGCAATTGTCGTAGCTACGTCCAATTCCGAGAAAGCTTCTGCTGCTTCATATAACATTGTCGCAATAGATAAAATCCAAATCCGTAATTCTTCAAATAAATTTAATTCCAGCCGTAAAGATTCGCTATCAGCACTGACAATCCGTCCGGCTAAACCGTTTAATTCTGCTGTTGCAAAGCGGATGGCATTTGGCATCGTTTGGCGATGAACAAAGCCCCATTCCGGATTTTGAAAAACAATATCCGAAGATTTAGCAGGAACTTCCACATAATATCCGATAGAATTATTATATTGAATTTTTAAGTTAGAAATGCCCGTTTTTTGGATATATTTACTTTGTAATTCCATCAATAATGTTTGCGAATTTTCCCGCATATGTCGGAGTTCGTCCAATTCGGCGCAGTATCCTTCCCGAATGACTTTTCCATCACGTATAACAGAAGGTGCATCCTGTTTAATAGCACTGAAAATACGGTTAAAAACAGACGAATGCTCCCCCATTTTTAACAACAGACGTTCTATTGTTTCCGGAATAAAGTCAGCTTTAATTGCTAATCGGATTTTTGGTATTTTTTCCAAAGCTTCAGCAATACCGGTCATGTCTTTCGGACCACCCCGACCAACAGATAATCGGGATAATGCTCGTTCAATATCGGCAGTTCCCTTTAGCAGTTCCCGTATTTTTTGACGAATATCACTGTTTTGTATAAAGAATTCAACTTGATTTAAGCGGTTTTCAATGACAATCGGGTCAATACTAGGGGCTGATAACCGACTTCCCAATAAGCGACCACCACCACCGGTTAATGTTCGTCCTAATACCGATAAGAGGCTTTTACCCCCTTTTTCAACAGATAAAGAATGTATCAATTCCAAACTGCGACGTGTTGACGGATCAATATCCATATATTGTTCAGCATAAACTTTTTTAAGATCTTGTAGTTGGGGCATGGCGCCTTTTTGTGTTTCATTTAAATAAGACAACAAGACGCCGGCAGCTGTTTTTTCTGTTTTATCAAATATTTGAATATCTATTTCGTGTGCGGATAAGAAATTTTCTACTTTGTCCTGTTGATTATGATACAGGAATAAAGAGTCATCACAGGTTGTAATCCCGTTCAATTGATAGAAAATATCTGGATGTTTTTGATAGTCGGATTCGGAAACAATTATTTCAGATGGTTCCAAGCGTGCAATTAAAGAATGTAATAAAGATTTATCAGCTACCGACTGTACACAGAATGTCCCCGTTGACATATCAACCCAACAAAACGAAATCTGAATCGGCGAAAAGACAAGACTGGCTAAATAATTGTTTTTAGACGCTGTCAATAATGAATCTTCAGTTAAGGTTCCTGCTGTTACGACACGAATAACCTCCCGTTTAACAACAGAATCCCGTCCCCGTTTTTTAGCTTCCTCCGGACTTTCCATCTGTTCACAGATAGCTACTTTAAACCCAGCCTTAACCAACTTGACCAGATAGCTTTCATATGCATGAAAAGGAACTCCACACATGGGCATTGGTCCACCCGGTTTATTCCTGTTTTTATCCGTTAGGACAATATCCAGAACCCGCGAGGCTACTTTTGCATCTTCGTAAAACAACTCATAAAAATCACCCATTCGATAAAATAACAGATGGTCCGGATATTGTTTTTTAACTTCCATATACTGTCGTACCATAGGTGTTTGTTTAATTTCTGACATTTTTACTTTCCTTTTTAATTTTTTCGTATTATACTCTATTTATGAAGAAAAAGAAAGAACAAAAAAAATTTTTAAGTTTTTTTCGTTTAACCGCGCGTACTTGGATTATCAGTATGCCTACGGCGATTATTTTGGCTCTATTGGTGTTATTTCGAGAGATAACTCCTTTGACGGCTTTGGGTCTTTTGTTTTTAGTTATCTTGTTTACATCTTTTGTTACTTTCTCCGTTTTTAAAGAACTGGAAAATTTTATCTTATACTTAAAAAAATTAGCACAGGGTTTAGAAATTGAACCTCCTCGTTTTAAAAAAGGTATATTCAGCTCTTTTCGTTTGGCTGACACATTTCAGTCGGTTAAAAATTTATGGACGACACAGACACTTTCGGATTCTTTAATTTTGGAAAATTTACCAGATCCATTATTAATGATAGACGAACGGGGAATTCTTGTTTTTGCAAATCGTAAAGCTCGTCATATTTTTGGGAATAAGATTATCCATAAACAAATCACTCAAATATTCTCTGACAAAGTTTTAAATCGTGCTATTTCAGCCGTTCTTAATGAAAAAACAGCAACAGAGTGGTTTGAATGGGAAATCAACCAATCGGATAAAAGTTATACATTTCAGGTTCGGTTAGAACATTTACCGGCACCGACGCGAAATAAAGCCATTGCAGTCATGACATTAAATGACGTCACACCATTTAAACGCTTTCGTGAACAACAAATAGAATTTTTTGCCAATGCCAGTCATGAATTAAACACGCCGTTATCCATTATCTCCGGATTTGTGGAAACATTACAAGGACCTGCAAAAGATGATGAACAGGCCCGTCAACAATTTTTGGGTATGATGTCTGAGCAGGTTACCCGTATGACGGGATTGGTTCAAAGTCTGTTACAATTGTCCCGCCAACAAACCATAACAGGGCATTCTCATAACGATATTATATTATTACCGGATTTAATCCAGACAATAATTCGAGATTTACAATTAAAAGCAGAACGTCATCAAAAAGAAATTGTTTTTTTGAGGGAACATGATATTCCTCGTCTTATTGGAAATCGTTCTGAAATGCAACATATTTTTCAAAATTTGATTGATAATGCCATTAAATATGGAGAAAAAAACACATCGATAACCATTCGTATCTTTTTGACGGACGGCTTTCCTAATCATAATCAAAATGACTGTCCTGCCGTTGCTGTTAGTATTCATAATCAAGGTAATCCGATATCCCCCCGTCATTTGGATAAATTATTTGATCGTTTTTATCGTGTTAACTCAGTTGAAAATCATCATGTAGAAGGAACGGGGTTAGGACTTGGAATTGCCCAACAATTGGTTTATGAACATGGTGGTACAATTGATGTTACCAGTACCGCAAAGGAAGGGACTACTTTTACCGTTTATTTACCTTGCGATTTATAAAATACTTTTAAACAAGCTATGGCTAACAGCGTGCTCAATCCCACACCGACAAACCAAAAACCATTTACGCCGATATTTTTTAATGTTTCTAATATAAATAACAAACTACGCAAAGCCAGTAAAAATAAAGTGATATTAAAAACCCATATTCTGTGTTTTTTGACGGCATAAAATGTCAGCAAGAGCAAAAAGAAAACGCATGTTATAAATGATTCCCAAGCGGAAGATATTCCACTTTCACCCAAAAATAAAATAAAAAAATAAAGTGTAATGCCCCATCGATTCATTGCTTTTAAAAAAGGCGTTTGTGATAATCCTGTTAAATAAATAATCAGAAATAAGGCTGTCAGCAAAATACTAATAGTTATTAATGGTGCCTGACTCAGAAACAGTAATAAAAATTCTAGTCGCAAATATCCCAAAATGCCACCTAAAAATAAAGGAATCCATAATAAAGGCAATAATTCTTTTTCACTTAACAATACAATAATCAGAGATATACCAGCCCAAGCCAGTAATCCTTCGCCATTATTTACAGGCAAGTGGAAAATTTGTGCCAATAATCCGATACCGCCGCCGATAATTAAAAATGTAAAGAATAGAGCGCTTTCAAACAAAAGTGTTTTTTCTTTTCTGAATCCGTAAATAGTCATACCTATCCCAAAAAAAATAAAAATCAGCAAACAAGTGACTTTAACCGTATTGGGTATAATTTGCCAATATTCTGTCACCAAAGAAATTACCCCTAAAACAAATAAGAAAATACCTAACCACATTAACCCAAGCAGACGAAAATCTTTTTGTCTTTGTTGTTCCAAATATATAATTTTATTTTTTTGTTTTTCAGACAGAATACCAGCCTGAACCCATGACTTTATTTTATTATTTAAATCCATTATATCTTCCCTTCCCAAGGAAGATATAGGGTGTTATTCAACAAATTGCAAAACAGTTTCTGCAATTTTTTCCGGCGTAAATCCAAAATAAGCCATTACTTCACCGCCTTTACCGGATGCTCCGAATGAATCAATTCCGATAACTGTTCCCTGATATCCTTGTAGCAGACGATACCATCCTGAGGTTGAACCGGCTTCAACGATAATACGCGGTTTTGTTCCTAAAATCTTATTCTGGTATTCCTGTGTTTGTTTTTCAAATAATTCTACACATGGCATAGAAATGACGGCAATTTTGATTCCCTTTTCTTCCAATAAATCCTTTGCTTTTAATGCCAAAGAAACTTCGGATCCTGTTGCAATTAAAGTGGCCTGTCGGTTTCCTGTCGGTTCATAAATAACATACCCACCTTGGGCAGATTTATTTTCATTTACCGAATTCCGAATAACAGGAAGAGCTTGACGGGATAATGCTAAAACGGATGGCCCTGTTTTATGATTTAATGCTAATTCATAACATTCGGCGGTTTCCACACTGTCAGCTGGACGGAACACTAAAATATTCGGTGTAGCCCGTAATCCGGATAGTTGTTCAATCGGTTGATGAGTCGGTCCATCTTCGCCAACCCCTAAAGAATCATGTGTTAAAACGAATATTTCCCGTAATTCCATTAAAGCCCCTAGTCGAATTGCACCTTTCATATAATCAACAAAGGATAAAAATGTTCCACCATATGGAATAAAATAGCCATATGCGGATAATCCGTTCATAATACCGGCCATAGCCATTTCACGCACACCGTAATTGATATAAGTCCCGTCAAAGTCAAATTGACTGATGGCTTTGGAAACGGGTGTGTTTGTATAACAAGCAGCTGACAAATCTGCCGAACCGCCAATTAAATTTGGCAATTGCTCTGCCAATACAGACAAAACTCCTTGAGAAGCTTTTCGGGTGGCAACGGTTTGTTTTTCCTGTATCAGTTTTTTCTTATAGTCCAATAATTTTTTTGATAATGAAACAGGTATTTGTCCGTCAAGCATCTGATAAAATTCATCTTGATGACCACTGTGTTGTAATCGTAAATCCCATTGGCGTCTGTCTCCTTCGAAGAACCGACCGACCGACCGCCAACTTTCCAGGATATCATCCGGTATTTCAAATGGTGCATAATTCCAACCTAAATTTTGACGTAGTCCTGCGATTTCTTCAGCGCCTAAAGGAGAACCATGACATTTTGGCGTATCACTTTTTGTTGGGGCACCGAATCCAATTGTTGTTCGACAATCAATCAAAACCGGAGAATTTGATTTTTGTGCTTTATCCAATGCCTTTGAAATCGATTCATAATTGTGTCCATCGCAAGATAATACAGTCCAATGGTGTGCCTCAAACCGTTTTTTCATATCAACGCCAACAGATAAGTTGGTGTGACCATCTATGGTAATATGATTATTATCCCACAACATAATTAAATTTTTTAATTGCCATAATCCGGCTAAGGAGATAGCTTCTTCAGCCCCTCCTTCCATTAAATCACCATCACCGCACATAATATAGGTTTTATGATTAATAAAATTATCGCCAAAACGGGCGTTCATTATCCGTTCAGCTAAGGCCATACCGACTCCGCCGGCAACCCCTTGTCCCAGAGGGCCGGTCGAAAAATCAATACCAGACAATAATGTTTTTTCCGGATGTCCAGCTGTTTTACTGCCTAATTGACGAAAACATTGTAAATCATTCAAAGAGATATCTTCAAATCCAGTTAAATAAAGTAAACTGTACAGCATTGCCGAGGCATGTCCGCCGGATAAAATAAATCTGTCCCGATTAAACCATTTTGGATGTGATGAATCAAATTTTAAAAATTGACTCCACAGGACTGTTACCACATCAGCTAATCCTAAAGGAGAGCCCGGGTGGCCTGAACCTGCTTTTTCAATCATATCAACAGACAACATCCGAAGAGCTGTTGCCATTTTTTTTAAAGTTGTTTCAGTAATCATTCTTTTTTTCATTTAGTTCTTTCCTTTCAGTTTTGCCAGTAGGAAAACATTTCTGCCCGCAGACCTTGTTTGTAAAAGAGAAAATTCATTCGGTAAAGTTTCTGCTAGTAATTTATCGGTTTCTATAACAATTAAAGTTTTTTCATCTATCCAATTTTTTGACAGAAAATTTTTTAATGCTTGTTGCCACAGTCCTTTTCCATAAGGGGCGTCCATAAATAAAATCGTTATGGGATTTTTTTGGGGCGGATACAAAGCATCCTCAAAAACAGAAACGGCCGTTATTCCCTTTATATTATCTAATAAACATTTTTTTGCTTCCTTATCTGTTTCAAAGAAAAAGACTTCTTTTGTTCCACGGGATAAAGCTTCTAACCCGATAGCACCACTGCCGGCAAACACATCTGCAAAGGAAACGTCTGACCAGTTTATTCCTTGTTTTAAAAAATAAGAATTTAATATATTAAAAATCATTTCTCTGGCCCGATCACTGGTTGGACGGGTCGTTAAACCGGTTGGTGTTTTTAAAATTTTTCCACGTAATTTTCCGGAAATGATTCTCATATTAAATCCCGTAAGACTTTTGCTGGTACTTCTCGAACGGCACCAACAGGTAAATTTCCTAATTGAAACGGACCATATGAAACACGTATTAAACGGGTTACTTCTAGACCAAAGAAAGCCATCAAGCGTCTGATTTCCCGATTTTTACCTTCTGTTAAGGTTATTAGGACCCAAGTATTGCTTCCTTGTTCCCGTTCTATTTCAATTTGGCAGGGAGCATAGGCTATTCCATCTACCTTAACACCTTTTTTTAGTCGTCCGATAATTTCCGGTGTCACTTTTCCATGAACACGTACTCGATACTTGCGTTTCCAACCACGAGTTGGTAATTCTAATTCTCGAGATAATGAACCATCAGTTGTCAGAAGCAACAGCCCTTCTGAATTAAAATCCAAACGACCGACAGAAATAACGCGAGGCAGATTTTTGGGTAAATTATCAAAGACCGTTGGTCTACCCTGAGGATCACGATGTGTTGTCATCAATCCGACCGGTTTATGATAACACCATAATCGTTGTTTTTGCTTTCCTGTCAATGGTTGGCCATCAACAAGAATGATATCATCTGTTCCTACAACAAAAGCAGGTGTTGTCAGGACTTGTCCATTGACAGTAACCCGCCCGTTTAAAATCCATTTTTCGGCATCCCGACGGGAACAAAGACCCGCCCCAGCCATAATTTTTGCAATTCGTTCTTTCTTTTCTGTCATAAATAGTATATTATAACGAAAACGAAAAAAAGGAAAGTAAAAAATGAATGAAACTATATTTAATCATGCGTTTCGCTTGGCAATGGAGGCTTTTTATGCTGATGAAGTTCCTGTCGGAGCTGTTATTTTTAATACACAAACCTGTGACATTGTCAGTGAAACCCGTAATATGACTGAAGCCATGAGAGATCCTTTGGCACATGCGGAATTATTGGCAATTAAACAAGCTTGTCAAAAATTAAACTTAAAAAGATTGAATGGTTATTCGCTGTTTGTTACACTGGAACCTTGTACTATGTGTGCCGGTGCAATTGCCTGGGCCAGATTGGATAACTTATACTTTGGGGCTTTTGATCCTAAAACAGGGGGGATTGAGCAGGGAACTAAAGTTTTTACTCATCCACAAACCCATCATAAGATAAAAATCCAAGGTGGCATCCACGCTGATGAATGTAGTGAATTACTTAAAAAATTTTTTAAAGCTAAACGTTGATTTTATGTATCGGCATTTAAATCCATAGCGTAACCGGCCGATCGAACTGTTCGGATAATGTCTGCTTCTCCACCAGCACATAAAGCCCGACGTAATCGACGAATATGAACATCTACGGTTCGTAACTCGACATAAACAGAACCACCCCAGACGGCTTTTAGCAAATATTCTCGGGATAAAACATCACCCGGTTTTTCCATCAGAAACTGCAATAAACGAAATTCTGTTGGCCCTAAGTGAACAGAGCGGTCTTTTCGAGTTACCCTCATTTTAGCAGAATCAATAGTCATGTCTCCAAAAGTTTTTATTTCCGCGGTTGTTTGTGCCGGTTGTACCCGTCTGAGCCGGGCTGCGATTCTAGCCATTAATTCAGGGATAGAAAACGGTTTGGTTACATAATCATCTGCCCCAAAAGAAAGTCCTTTGACTTTATCTGCTTCATCACTGCGAGCAGTTAACATAATAATCGGTATATTTCTTAAATCATAATTTTTCCGTATATCCCGACAAATATCTATTCCATTGACGTTGGGTAACATCCAATCTAACAAGATTAAATCTGGTTTTTCGGTTATTGCCATGCGCATTGCTTCTTTCCCATCCATAACCGATACGGTTTCATACCCTTGTTTTTCCAGATTATATTTTAATAGGGTTACAAGACCGGCTTCATCTTCCACAATCAGAATTTTTGTCATTTGTTCTTTAACCTTTCAATAGATTGTTGATAGTTATCTGAATTAAAGATATAGTTGCCGGAAACCAGAATATCGGCCCCCGCCAGAATGCAAGCTGGGGCTGTTATATCATTAATGCCACCGTCAACAGAAATTTTAACGGGCTTTCTACCAATAAGTTCTTTTAACGCTACAATTTTTTCTAAAGCCTCTTTTTGAAAAGTTTGTCCACCGAATCCTGGTTCCACCGACATAACCAACACTAAATCAATCATCGGTAAAAACGGAATGATTTTATTAATGTTTGTTTTTGGACGTAAAGATAATCCTACCTGGCATCCATTTTTTCGAATGGCAGAAATTAAATCTTCTGTTTTATTTTCGGATTCTATGTGAACAGTAATATAATCTGAACCGGCATTAGCAAAATCTGATATAAAATCCAACGGATTTGTCATCATTAGATGGGTATCAAATTTTAATTTTGTATATGGTCTGATACTTTTGATAATTGGAGCGCCAAAAGTTAGATTCGGAACAAAATGACCATCCATTACATCAAGATGTATTAAATCAGCACCGGCTTTGTCTACTTGTTGAATTTCTTTACCCAAGTTGGAAAAATCAGCAGACAGAATACTTGGGGCAATTTGAACCATGATTTTATCTCCTTTTTTTTGAGTATAAATTGTTTTTTAAAAAAAATCAACCCAATAAGTCTTTTACTTTTTCCTGAACGGCCTGTAAATCATCCCATGCCGGTTTTCGTTGAGCCGGTTGTTTAATCAACGTTGATAAAGATACCGTTACCCGAACGGGTATTCCACGATAATTATGCCATGTATTTCTGGCTTTAGACAAAGCGGAAATCCCGATTAAAGCATCCGATACAGCACCACCGAAAGCTAAAATTATTTTAGGCTGTATTAACTCTATTTCTCGTTCCCAAAAAACTCTGCAAATTGCTTTTTCAATATCAGTCGGTTTTCTGTTTCCTGGTCCTCGCCAAGGAATGAGAGCGGATACATAAGTATTTTTATCCAAATCCAGATTTATTGCTTTTAACATGCGACGAAATAAATCCCCGACATCGCCACTCATCAGTTTTCCCTGCTTTTCATCTATCGTTTCAGGACCTTCCACTAAACATAAGACAGTTGGATTAGCCGTTCCAAATCCATTTAGGGTGTAAGCGGCCGTCTTTTTTAAAGCACATCCTTCCACCAAGTCCCGTTTTTGATATAATTCTATTAAGGAATTGGTATTATTAGCCAATAATCGGGCTTGCTCTGAAAAAATTTTTTCTTCCAAATTTTTTTCAGATTGTATTGTGTTAACTGTCAATGCTTTTTTTTCAGATATTTCTAGCAATCGATTGATGGGCTTTTCCCCAATCGTTTCTGTAATACCTGATAGTGCGAACCATTTTAATTTTTGATAGATATTCATTTTTTACTTTCAAAATATTTTTACCTATGTTATCATAAAATCAAACAAAAAGGAAGAATAAAATGTCTAAAACGAAAAAGAATACACTTTTATCAACTGTTTTTACTACTGGAATTATTGCGGCAATTATTATTCCGGCTGCTTGTTTTTTTATACATACGCACCAAAATAGTGTTTATAAAAGACTACAAACAAGGGATCTTCCCATTTTTACAGTATCTGTTGATACTTCTGAGAATAAGTACGGTAGTTATCTGGCAGGCTATTTGGCTCAACAAAACCAAGATTATACAAAATCACTTGATTTTTTTGAAAAAACATTAGATTTTGATACCAATAATGAAAAAATCAAAACAATGGTGTATACGATGAGAACTCTGCAAGGTCGTATTGATGAAGCGCTACCATTGGCAAAGGAATTAAACCAATTAAACAGACCGGAGCTATTGACGGATTATGTTTTAATTGCGGACGCTTTTAAAAAGAAAGATTATAATCTGGCAAAGAAACTGTTGACTGATAAGGCTGATTATGGCACAGACCAATTTTTAAAACCATTGATAAATGCTTGGATTGCGGTTGGTCAAGGGCAAAAAGAACAGGCATATCAATCCCTTTCCTCTCTTAAAGATTCGGAAGACAGTAATCCATTTTACCACTATTACAAGGGGCTGATAGCGTTGACCTTTCAGGATGTAGATACTGTTGAAAAATCTTTTCAAGAAACCAGTCGGTTATCTCAAACCGGTTATCCGTCTTTAACGACTCTTGTTTTCTTTAGGAATTTTTATCAGAAACAAGGTAAATGGCATGTGGATCATCCGGATTTTGATCGGATACAAAGTATATTCCTGACATCACCGGCTTTGCAGGAAGTAATAGATAAGACTTCCGTTCCTTTAGAATTAACGCCTCAAATTGGTTTAGCATTGTCTTTTTACGATATGTCGGTTGCATTATCACCCTTAAAATTACATGAAACCAGTTTGATATTAAATGAATTGGCTGTTTACCTGTTTCCTGATTTTTATCTATTTCACATTTGGGGTGGTGAGTTGATGGAGTCGGCTGAAAACTATGGGGAAGCTAACCGTATTTACGATCGAATAAAAGAACCGACGGATTTAATTCTTTTGAAAAAGGTTGTCAATTATACCACCGAAAATAATCATAAAAAAGCATTACCGTTGTTGGAAAAATTATTGATAAACAATCCGTCTGACGGCTTGTTATTCTTGATGGCCGGCGATTCCAGTACGCAGGAAAAAGAATATGAAAAGGCTATCCAATTTTACAATAAATCTGTTCTACTACTTCAAAAAAGGAATTTAAAAACGGAAACAGCACAGGCGTTATTATCATTAGGGGCTATTTATGATAAATTGAATCAAGATGAACGAGCCGAAGAACATTTGCTTCAATCTTTGAAACTGGATCCAAATAACCCGACGGCACTCAACTATTTAGGATATATGTGGTTGGACAAGCAAAAGAATATTGACGAAGCTTTTAATATGGTTAAAAAAGCTTATGAATTATCACCGGAAGACCCTAATATCATGGATAGTATGGCGTGGGGGTATTACTTGAAACAGGATTATGAAAAAGCCTTGTCTTTGGCAGAAAAATCAACTGATTTAATTTCGTTTAGTTCGGTTGCTTACTCTCATTTAGGGGATATTTATTCTGCCCTTGGTCGGAAACAAGAAGCAGTATATCAGTACCGTAAAGCACTTGATTTAAAGGTAGATATTACCCCTGAATTAAGAACTGAACTGGAAAACAAACTGAAACGGTAAGATTAGGACGCCAGACTTTCCAAAACAACAGTTCCCTTTTTCTGACGGGCCAATGTGTATTGTTGTCTTAAACTATCCCGGACATAGTGCGGATTCGGTATTTTATTCATTTGCAAAGTTCCCGTTCTATCTGTTGAATCCACAACAATTGATCCTAAATCAGCCCACAGGTCAATCACAGATTGATGGGTTGAGCTGTTGACAATACGAAACAATTCCACTTCGTCAACGGTTTTTGTAAAAATACCTGTAATAATAATCAATCGCTGATTTGTCAGTACGTAGGAATGTAAAATTCGACGGTAATATAGGACAATCAGAAATATTCCCAAAGTTGCAACAGTCAAAATCCAATAAAGCGGATTATACTTCACATCTGCGATAGAACCTGTCACATGCCAGATAAACTGTTCGTCATTATTAATAATATTTCTGATAATATTTGTATTTCCCATAATGTATCCTTTCAGACAAATTTTTTGTTTTTTATTAGAATAGCCGAAAAAAAATAAAAAGACAAGATTTTTTTTATAAAAATATTCCCGAAAACATATCGTTATATGATAAATAACATACAATTCTATTTATTTTTAAAAAAAGAGAACCAGACGCTGGACAATCTTAATTTCACACCCCAAAGTTTAATTGCTTCAAATGATATTTTTAAAAAAGGAAGGAGGATAACATGAAGAAGTATTTATTATCAACTTTGGCCTTGGCTGGTTTAATGACAGTTGCAACAGGCGCTTTTGCAGCCGACGCAAGTACCGTCCGTGGACCATACATTGTTGGTGAAGCCGGTTATTCTTTCGGGATGAAAGATAACGAAGATGCCGGTACATTTGCTTTGGGTATGGGTTATCATATGAATCACTACCTGCGTTCTGATATCACAATTGGCTGGCGTCCATGGGGCAAAGTCAATTTTAAAGATCCAGAAGGTAAAAAGGCTGATATGTGGTCATTACCGGTAATGGCAAATGTATATGCACAATATCCGATTCATCACATGTTTGATGTCTATGCGATGGCTGGGTTGGGTATGTCTTTTAACAAAACAGACAGTATCACAAACGCCAGCGGTAAAACGCGTTCCAATTTTGCTTGGACAGTTGGTGCCGGTGTTGCTTATGATATCAACGATTGCTGGTCCTTGGATTTAGGCTACCGTTATACGGATTTAGGAACAGCCCGTGTTAAAGGAAATGATTCTTTTACAGGTAAGAGCAAGCAGGATGTTCGTTCCAACGATATTAAGCTGTCTGCCCGTTATTATTTCTAATCAAATTCAGCGTTTCGTTTGACAGAACACACTGCCCATTAAGGCAGTGTGTTTTTGAAAAAAAACGATGATTTTAAAACTTTATAATGGTATTTATTTTTTAGTATGATATATGTAAAATGAGTATATTAAATCTAGACGGTCGTCTAGATTTAATATAGTGTCCCCGTTTTTGATAGGGTGAGGTTTAAAAATAAAAAACACCAGAAATACAAGGTGTTTTTTTATTTTTTTCTTGACTTATTTCCTAAATTTTAATAATGTGATTATATATTAAATCTAGACGACCGTTTTTTTATATAGTGAAAGGGTAAATAAAATGAATAAAAACACCAGACAGAATAAGCAGGCGACCTCCGAAAGCGGACGGAGTATGGTTGAGATGCTTGGTGTTTTGGCGATTATGGGTGTGATTGCCGTAGGAGGTATAACGGCGTATCAGCTGACGATGAGCAAACATTGGGTGGATAAGTTAGAAGAGGCATCCTATATGAGA
>JAZLAQ010000016.1:0-43606 GCA_045613285.1 Alphaproteobacteria bacterium
AGGTGGGGTCGCCGGTTATAATTTGGGTATGGAAAAACAACGAGCCAATGAACTGTTGGAAGCAGCTATGCAACGGGCTTATACCGTATCGGTACAATTATTATCCGACAGACAGGCTTCTCTGGTAGAATTTAATCAAGACAACAAGAAAGCCGGTGGAAAATTTGAAGAAACAGTAGAAACCGAATACCTCGGTGAAATTGGAATTAAAATCCATAGTGTAAATCAGAATGTATGTAAAGCGTTAGTACGTTCCATTACAGACACATCACCTTTACAGGGAATAGTCTTTACCGGGACAGAAGAAGATATAGCAGAAGAAGATTGTCAGGAAAGTAATAATTTAACCTTATACTATAATGAAAATATGAGTTTTGATAATTCTAGCGGTAAAAATAATGATCCGGCCTGTGCGGATGTAGAATGTGAAGCCGGTTTAACCTGTTTTCATGGGGAATGTAAGTGTTCGGACGGGACATTTATGTGTGGAACGGAGTGTTGTATAGAAGGAACTTATTGTGTTCAAGGTACGAATTCATCAACATACATCTGTGCCACTCCGACAGGAGGGTGTTCCAGTAATGCCGATTGTACATCAGATGAATATTGTAAATTTAGTGATGGTGATTGTAAAAATCCAGGTACAGGGACTTGTACGGCCAAGGAAACATTGAGCAAGTATACTCTTAACCTCCCAAATGGTGATTTAACAGTTTATAAGAGTGCGGGAGCAATGAGTGGATGGAGTGCTGCTAATTTGTGTGAGGCTCATGGAAAACAGATGGTTACGCTATCTAATTTAGGAATACAGAATCAGACAGGAAAAATGAATTGTTATTTTGATCATTCTAAACCAGCTGATAAAACATTAACATGTACTTGTTCAGGTGATGATACTGATTGTAGTCAGACAAAAAAAGCATTGTACACGTTTTCTACTGGAGGCATTTGGTTGGCAGATAATAATGGGGTAGCCTGCGTCATGAGTCGTATCAATATATACACCGGTCGCATTGATAGTGCCAGTCGTGCCAGCAACTTTGACGCATTTTGTCGTTAGTAAATCGTTTTTTATGATTGAAAAATTTGAGTGTTTAAAAATATCTGTCCTTTGCCATAATTAAAAAAGGTATATCGATTTGATTTTGGTATATACTCATTTTTATCTGTTATCTGAAATTAGGTGTTGAGGATTAAAGTTCTTGCATAATGGGATAAAATCGTGTAAAATAATCTAAAAGGAAAAATAGCTTATGATACGTTTATTACCCCAAAACTTAATCAATCAAATCGCTGCCGGTGAAGTGGTGGAACGGCCAGCTGCGGCTTTAAAGGAATTGGTCGAAAATGCGATTGATGCCGGTGCCACTCAAATTGATGTCAAGGTTGCCGAAGGAGGTAAAACATACTTTGTTGTAACAGACAACGGGAAAGGGATGACACCGGATGAATTGTCTTTGGCTGTTGAACGACATGCTACCAGTAAATTACCGACAGAAGACCTATTTAATATCAATTTTTTAGGGTTTCGAGGAGAGGCTTTGCCTTCTATTGCTTCAGTTGCCCGTCTGAAAATAACATCCCGTACATCGCAAGCAGATAGTGCTTGGGAGATGTCTGTCGAAGGTGGGGTAAAACAAGACCCTAGACCGGCATCGCATTCTGTTGGAACAACAGTGGAAGTTCGTGATTTGTTTTTTGCAACGCCAGCCCGATTAAAGTTTTTAAAGTCGGCTCAAAGCGAAATGGGGGCTGTTAAAGATACTTTAAACCGGTTGGCAATGGCTTATCCGTCAATCGGATTTTCTTTATCGGACGAACGACGATTGGTCTTTTCTTATCCGGTGGTCAATGATCAATTAAAACGTCTGGATGCCGTTATCGGTAAATCTTTTGCTGAAAATGTTTTACCTGTTCATGCTGAAAAGGAAGGTATTGTTTTATCCGGTTATGTTGGATTACCGACTTATACACGGGCAACGGGAACAGAACAGTATCTGTTTGTCAATGGAAGATGTATTCGGGATAAAGTGTTGGCTAGTATTATTCGTGTTGGGTATCAGGGGCTTATCGGACATGATACCTTTCCGGTTGTCGCTTTGTTTCTGACTATTCCCAATCCTGATGTGGATGTCAATGTCCATCCGGCAAAGACAGAAGTCCGGTTTAAGGATGTCAATTTGGTAAAAAGTATTATTATCGGTGCTGTTCGAAATGTTTTAGCTGAACAAGGGAATAAGACGGCTTCAACAATTGGGTTAGGGGTTTTGAAATCCGCAGAGACTCCTATTATACCGGATAAACCCCATTTTAAGGCTAGTCTTTATGCACATAAAACACCATTTGTCGGGCGGGGTATTTCTTTTCAAAAAAATGATCATGTTTCAGCGGTAAAAGAACCGTGTTTTCTGAAAGACAGTTTCTCTGTTCGGACAGATACAATTCCCGAAATAAAAAAAGTCGTTTCGGAAACAAATATTTCCCCTGTTCCAGAAGAAACATCCGATTTTCCGTTGTTGGGATTTGCTAAAGCTCAGTTGCATAAAACCTATATTGTGGCACAAGCCGAAAATGGTATTATTATTGTGGATCAGCATGCTGCTCATGAGCGGTTGACATATGAAAAGCTGATAAAAGAAGTAATGGAAAAACCACAGGTTCAGGCTTTACTGATACCGGAAATTATTACGTTGAAAGCAGATGAAGTGGAATTATTGATCCGTCGAGGAGAAGAGTTAAAAGCATTTGGTTTCGTTGTGGATGCCTTCGGCAATGATTGTGTCGCCGTTCGGGAAATACCAACTTTGTTGGATAAGACAGATTTGAAACAGTTGGTACAGGATTTGGTGGATACCTTAAAAGAATATGATGATACAATCGTCTTGGCGGATAAGATAAAAGATATTTGTGCTAGGATGGCTTGTCACGGATCTGTCCGTGCCGGTAGAGTTCTGACTATTGATGAAATGAATGCTTTACTCCGTCAGATGGAAAAGTGTGGCACGGCAGGGCAGTGTATTCATGGTAGACCGACTTATGTGGAACTGAAAAAAAATGATATTGAAAAATTATTTGGCCGCCGAAATTGATTTTTTTTAAAATAATTCATTTTTTTCTTGCATTTCATTTTTTTTTATGTATAATACAATCATTGACCTTTTGGGGGTATAGCTCAGCTGGGAGAGCGCTTGAATGGCATTCAAGAGGTCAGCGGTTCGATCCCGCTTACCTCCACCAATTTAAGATTCAGCCCGTTTGAAACGGGCTTTTTTCGTGCCTGAAATGAGGCGATGAAAGCTAAGTTATAAAGGCTCTTGTGATGAATTGGAACGTTTATTTGAAAATGCCCATTTACCACAATTCATTCGCAATTTTTGGGGAAAGAAAGCAAAAGTGCTATTTGAGCAGATGAACCACCCAAAACTTTCTTTGCTAGGCAATCCATAAAAAGGCATAACTTTGCGCCTTTTCTGTTTCGTATCTTTATCCGCTAGGCAATTTTAATTATCACTTGGAATGTCAAAATATCCATAGTCAAAGACTGGATATTAGAAGTAAATCTTTATTTGTTATTGATCATTTATCCGCAAGATTTTTACTAATATCTATGAAAAACTCCTTACTCCATAGATCCAATTTATTCGCATCGGTAATAAACGGTAATACATCCTGTTTTGCTCTTTCGTAATCAATAGCTTCAAAACGTTCATTTAACATCGTTCTTAAAGTTTCTATCGTAAATGTATCATCGTCCTTTAAAACACCAGAATCTACAAGTCTTGCTTTTAAATGGGGTAAATTTATTTTTGATCGGTGCGACAGGTAAAATATATAGTCATATAAATCACGCCCTTTAACACGATTTTTCCAAGTCCGACAAATAACTGCATGAACCTTACCGGCAAATAATGACGGCATATCATAAAGTTTAACTTGATATGGTGACGGCAGTAATCGGTATTTATTCTCAAAGGAGGCAAAGGCCGGAGGATTGGTATCAACCTCAAACTTTATTTTGATTATCTCACTAGGGTTAATATTGATGTCCTGCAAGCCATAAATACTGACAATATGTTCTTTTGTATTTCCCTTTAAAAAGGCTGATTTAATGTCAGAATCAACGGACTTTATTTTTTCTTCTATGGAAAATTTTAAGCCGACCGAAGCCAGTTCTGTTTCCAGCCCATTAAAATATGGTTTTAAATCAAAATCCGGATTTGGAGATATAAGCGAAAAATCCAGATCTTCAGAAAAACGATCGAGGCCATAAAAAACACGCAATGCTGTACCGCCATAAAATGCAACATGTTTAAAGAAATTGGCTCGAGATAACCCGCATAAGGCAATCTCTTGGACAACCTCCTTTATAGCGTTTTTCTTTTCCATCAGAGTTTTTGTTTGATATTGTTCCAACATCTGGGTTAAAATGGTTTGCATTATAAAGTTCTCCTAATCAGCTTACTAAGCATGTGAAGATTGGTTGAATGATAAAGAGGAGCTATTTTTTCTAATACTTCCTTATTAAGCTTGGCGAACTCTCCTTCATCTATCCGCAAATCTTCAAACAAAAGTTCCTTTAATTCTGTCAAATTCTTGATGGGCGGTAAAGTGTATAATTTATCGCATAATGCCTTTTCGGGCGTTGCAATTTGGTAAGAATAGCCATTCTCCTCATGAATTAATACGGCAAGAGGGTATACTTCTGCCGGAACATCCCTGTATGTAAACAAACCAAAATTATTTTGATACTTCTTTTTTCTGCGCTTGTTAAATGTGGCAGATGTATATGTCTTATAAACAGTTTCCGGAATGAGGGAATAAACATACAGTGCATAATCAAAAGATAAATACGACGGTCCGAAAATATGTCCGGCCAGATATTGTCCATCGGTCGTAGGATCGGTTTCATATAATTCACGTGCAATAGGTATCAAGCGGCCTGCCTTTACTTCATATCGTATTTTATCGTAAATTTTGGCGTAATTACTATATTTTGTTTTTAAATCGTCAAAAGAATATATCATATTTTCTCCTATTACTCCAATTATATTAGAGTTTTAGGAGAAAATCAAGCATTTTTTTACAAAATAGATAAAATATGACATCAGCTAAGCAATTTTAATTATCACTCGGAATGTCAAAATTCCCATAGTCAAAGACCGGGGCGCGGTATTTACTGATTTTCTTACTGAGTGACGGGTCTGTCAAAAGGCACTCTTTCACTAAGGCAGTGGCTAACTCATCTTCGGCCAATTTCGGTTTTTCTATCGCATAAAATTCATCCGCCGGCACAATGGGCTTTTTGGTATGACCTTCCTGCATTTTCTTCAATTCTTCCCCTTGTTGATAGGCGGCCAAATTCAGGTGATCCAGCGCCAACGCCAAAAAGGCTTCAAAAGGGATAGGATCGCCTGTCAATTCCAGATACTGCATTTTCATGATTTGAAGGGCCTCTATCAGGTGAGCCACACCCCGATATTGGCGCCAGATATCTTTATAACGGGGTGCAGTATTCTTTTGGGAATCTTTAGCTTTTCCCTCTTTGATGTCCTTATCCAAAACAAATGCCGCTTTATTGAGGCTGATTTTGCCGGCCAATTTGGGATCCTGTTGCATAGACTGCATTGTCTTTAACATCTTCGTTACATAAGACCAATCGTTTTCTTTGATATGCTCTACCAACTTTTTCATCTCTTTGGCCGACCGGCACAGGCGTAAAAGTGAAACCCCACCCAACTTTTCAAAAACTTGCGGAATTTCCTTTTCAAGGCCTGAGACTTTTATCAGTAAAAATTCACGTTGCAGGGCAGAATCTTTCGGAAATAAAGCCCGGGTCATAAACAAATATACTTGAAATAAATTCCTGTAAAATTCCTTCATCAGATACTCCTATATCCAAAGATATAGTCAAAAGGCGATAAAAAGGCAATATTTTTCAGGGGGAACAGGAACAAGTTTTTTGTACTCAACACTTTTTTTCGCAGACTGGGATTTTTAAAAAAATGCTAGTTTTCTTCAAAAAATCTCAATGTTTATTCTTCTTTTTAAGCTTTATCTTTGCCTTGTTCGCATAAGGCGAGCAATGTCAACAATAAATTCAAGGAGAAATAAAAGATGGAAAAAAGAAAAGTAACGCAACGCTTTTATACAACAAAAGATGCCGCCACTTATCTAGGGTTAGCCCAACGCACCTTGCAAAAATATCGAGTGGACGGTTCCGGCCCCAAGTTCAGAAAAGTGCGCGGTCATAGTTTTTATGATGTAGCGGATTTAGATGCTTGGGTGGAATCAGCCGAAAAAACAGCAATCACTTTTGATAAGAGGTAGCCCATGAACAATCCGTTACACGAATTGGCGCTGGTCATACTCCCCACTTTGCTGAAAGTTTTCAATCAGGGGGAAGAAAGTGCTGAAAATCATCAGAATTAACTGGATATAAATTGTAAAAAGAGCGTTATTGTGTTCACAAGGAGTCGTTATGGTTGATACAAATCTTGACTTAAACATTGATATTAATACTGTGCCGGATTTGCCTTTTCCTGTCCTGAAACAGTACTATATGCAACTGTATAATCAAGAAACCCGCATTGGCAATAAAGAGTTTTACATCTTGCGCGTTTCTTACCGTTTGCAAGAATTACGCCATGGGGGATTATCCGTAAAAACAAAAAGCCTGATTAAAAAACTCTTTGAAAAACAACAACGCAAGAAAAGTTTATATCCGGTGGGAACAGTGATAGTCCGCACCTATAAAGGGACGGACTATCGTGTCACTATTTTGGAAAGGGGCGTAGATATGGACGGCACCTATTACACCAGTTTATCATCAGCTGCCCATCATATCACAGGCATACGCACCTCAGGGAAACGCTTTTTTGGAGTTGGATAATGAGATGTGCAATCTATACACGTAAATCAACAGACGAAGGATTAGAAAAACAATTTAATACCCTGGAAGCTCAACGGGAAGCCGGGGAAAATTATATCAAGGCGCAACGTCATCAAGGATGGGAATTGATAGACAAACATTATGATGACGGTGGTTATTCCGGCGGTAATATGAACCGACCGGCTTTTCAAGAATTACTGGCCGATATTCAAGCGAATAAAGTGGATATGGTGGTTATTTATAAAATTGACCGGTTGACCAGATCTCTTTTGGATTTTTCCAAGATGATTGAAATTTTTGATAAACACCACTGCTCTTTTGTATCGGTGACACAAAATATCAATACGGCGGACAGCATGGGCCGATTGATGTTAAATGTGCTTCTTTCTTTTGCGCAGTTTGAACGGGAAATCAGCGGTGAGCGTATCCGCGATAAGATTCTGGCATCCAAGAAAAAGGGTATGTGGGTCGGCGGTGTTCCCCCGTTTGGTTATAAAGGTGAAAATAAAAAACTGGTGGTTGTGCCGGAAGATGCCGAAAAGGTCAAGCACGTTTATGAACTGTTTTTATCATCCGGTAATTTATCCATGGTGGGTCATACCCTTTTACGGGAAAATTGCACTTTCCGGGGAAAAGTTCCCGGCTGGACCTTTTTAAGGAGTATGCTCAACAATCGTGTTTATATCGGCGAGATTACGCATAAAGGGACTTCTTTCCCGGGCCAACATCAACCGATTATTGATAAAGAAACATTTGAATCCGCCCAAAACCTATTCAAATCAAATACACAAAAAATACGGCGGCGGCGGTTAAAACCGGTCAGTAAAAACGAGGAAAACGGATTACTCCGAGGGATTCTGTCTTGTGGATGTTGTGAGCAAAAACTTTATCCCAGATATTCTTTAAAAAATGGCAAACGATACTATTATTATACCGATAGCACCCACAAAAAATACGGACCTCATTCATGTCGGCTGAATGCCATCCCCATGCACTTGTTGGATAATTTGGTGATGGACTTGCTTAATCCGCTGATTAAATCCCCGTATGTTTTACAGGCGCTGGCTCAGGAAGCCTGCCAAGTGCAACCGAACTTGAAAGAAAGCGAAGTCTTTTATGCGATGCGTGAAACGGATTCTGTTTTTCAACAACTGACCGGCGCACAAAAGGAAAAAATAGTCAGCCTTTTGGTTCACGGGGTAACGATTTTTGCCGATAAAATTATTGTGGTCTGGAAACCGTTGGCCCTTCACCTGATGGACAAACGCTTAAAAGCCAGTTTGAAACCTAATGAATTAAAACCGGAACTGATGGAATCTACCGTCCCCTTTAACCTGATTACACATCGTGGGAGCAAGGAGATTCATTTGCCCGAAACGGTGTCGGATATGCTGTATTTGACCTCAGGTGAAAAGCCATCCAAGAAAGAAGACCGCTATCTCATTAAGATTTTAGCCAACGGCTTTACATATCGTGAAACTCAAGAAGCCAAGAACTTAAACCTGCATGAACTGGCCGAAATCTATCATCAGGATCCGGCCTATATCGGGGCGCAAATTCGGCTCACCTTTTTGGCACCGGATATTATTGATGCTATTTTACGGGGAGCTCAACCCAAAACAATGACCGCCCGAGAATTGCTCAGAGCCTCTATCCCGGCCAGCTGGCCCGAACAAAGAAAACTATTCGGTTTTCCCAAAGTATAGGGAGGTTTCATGAAAAAACTGAGACACCCGATATCTCTTTCTTTCTCGTTTCAAGACACAATTCCATCCGGTAACGGTTATATTATGTTAGATCGCGAACTTGTCAACTGGCCTCTGTTCTATGATGATTCGGCTTGGAAACTGTTTACATACCTTTTAATGCGGGCCAATTACACAACCCGTCAGTGGGGGACAAGAGAAGTTCGAAAAGGGGAACTGATTACCAGCTATCAACATTTGGCGGATGCCCTTCATAAATCCCGGGACGAAATCAAGCGCCTGTTGAAAAAATTAAAGGACATTCATGAAGTGGAAACGATACGCGTTAACAACGCCCTACTTTTAAGGATGCTAAACTATTTGAAATATATGGGCTTGATGGAAAAGAAAAAGAGAAAGTCCGCCCGACCATCGCCCGCAGAAAATCCTGCCCCAGCCCCCGATGAGTCCATAAATAAAGAAAGTAAGGAAGGGAATAATGTTATAAGGAAAGAAAATTTATACACGCCTCAACATTTTCAAAATACCTCAAGCGGTGAGTTACGCTCAATCGGCAGTGTATTTGCTCGGCAGATAAAGTCTGTGATGCCCTATCATTTTGACCAACTTCCCCCAGATGAGGATGAGGTGCGGCGATATGTAATGGAAAAAGAATTGACGGTAGATCTGGACCGCTTCTTTGATCATTACTACTCTACCGGCTGGTGTGATCAAAAGGGTCGCCGGATTGGCGGCTGGCATTTCGCATTAAGCCGACTTGCTAATTATGGAGAGTGGTTATAAATGCTATTCAATCTTATCGTGTTTTCTTAAATTACAAGTCTGGCAAAGAAGTTGAATGTTGTTTGCGTCCTTGGATGAGCCTCCTTTGGAGAATGGGATAATGTGGTCATAATGCAGATTTTTATTAGATCCGCATTTGACGCATTTTCCCTTATCTCTAGCCCAAACTAAGGCTTTAACAGATGTTGGAATAAGTCTATTGTGTTCCATCTCTAAATTTGAAACATCTAGTGCTTTTTCTGACTCTGTTTCATCTTCTATCATCACAAGCTTGAATTTAAATACATCACGCTTCCCAGATTTTTGGATCCAAGCATCAACCAATTTAAAAAAGCCATTATATACCCAAATACCATCACGTATTTTCTCATAAACTTTAACAACCTCAGCTTTAGCACCATCATTTTTGTGGCGCATGGCTGCTTCGTAAAATTTTCCATTTTCAGTTAAGCCACCAGAAGGTGTGTTCATGGGTTGGTCAACTTGATCGCAAGGCAAATCTGTGTAATTATAATTCTTCTGAACGTCATGTCCTTCATATATGATGGTATTTTCTTCTTCAATCCATTCATCTGCGTATGGAGCATTAGGCCTAACGCTCATCAAAATGATATGATAAGCCCTTCCTTGAATATTGTAATTCATACCACGTTGAAGATTCATTCCTTCTTCAATCGTCATATCAACATATCTTATAATTTCACCTTTTTGCATAAAACCTCCATAGCATTTTGTATATTAGTAGCATATATTTTTATAAAAAACAATGCTCTCGCAGATGTAATCCAACGGGTCCTTCCTGGCGAGATTTCATATGCGGGGACGCAAGCCGCGCCATATTTCTAGCGAAACAGAAAAATTCTGGCTGGTCGGGTATATCTCAAACTCCAATAAACACAAGGGTTATAAGGGGGTATAAAAAATTCTGGCTGGTCACTGGTCACTTCTGGCTGGTCACCCCCCTCAAAATAATGCATATTTCTTGCAAATTAATGCAGAAATAACTGGATAATTTTTCAAAAAAGAGCGTTCATTGTGACGCGAAAGGAGATTAGCATGAAAACAGTTAAAACTTACATGGTCAGGAAGCCCTCCGATATTTCCGAGGTTCGGGATTTAACCCAAAAATATGCACACCAAGCCAAAGAAGTTGTGATAGCCGAGACGGTCCATTTATCGCCTGCTTGGTATCAGGCCGTTTGCCAACGCCCTCTGGACAATTACATCTTTTTATCTGGCAAAGGCGGATACAACGAAGATAATCAACGTCAGGTGGTGGCTCTGGAATGCAAAGGTCAGCCGACACTTTACGCCGACCCGTCAGGCTCAAGCTACTGCCGCTACTTGGGGATCGAAGTCAAAGAAGGAGAGCAACATGTATAAAGAAGTGCCAGAAGATTTAAAGAATAAAATTAAGGCGGTGGCTAATGCAATGAATAAGCACAACTGTGTGGTTCATACCATGCTCTTTGCCGTAGGGGAAAACAATTATGGTTATAAACCTCGCCTTGGCCCGAAGAAAAGGAAATACTGTGAAATATCTAAGGACCGTCTAAAAGAATGCGGACAGATATTTCATGAAGCCCACAATACTCTCAAGGAAGAAGGTATTGAACTTCTCATCTGTTTGATGTCCTCAAAAAAGGGGGGAGTCATGATTTTTGTCAGCGAAGAAGCGGCCAAGCGCCGTCTTGACATATTTAGAGAACTTGAAAAAATGGAGAAGCGTCATGCCAAAATATCCTGATATTACTGTCCAGTTGACCGGTAAAGACGGGAATGCCTTTAATATCCTAGGTATCTGTTTAAGAGCCATGCGTCAAGCCGGTCTGAGCCAAGAAGAGCGCGATGCTTTTTACGCCGAAGCCACCTCCGGCAATTACGACCTCCTACTTGCAACCTGTATGGAGTGGTTTGATGTTGAATGAGAATAATACAAAAAAGGGCGGAATGATCCGCCCAATTTTTATGACCGATTTAACCAATCTACTTCTGCTTTTGTCAAATTAAAAGATGCCCAACCGTTTAATTCAGAAACAAATAGTTTGTCATTTCCATCAATATTTGTTCTAAGATGATCTCTTATAGAAACTTCCGAATTAAAACTTTTTATAATCCAACAGGATTCCATTGGATGAATGTTATCGTAAGAATTTAAAGCTTTATATAAACCTTCGTAATCCTTACCTGGTTTTCTCAAATCATAATTCACAATATATTTTGCCATAATTTCTCCTTTCTTGGCTTTATTGTTAAATTTTATTTGACAAACCAAGAAAAATAACTATTATTAGAGTTGTGAGAGCTGATAAAGTCATTATCTTGGTTTATCGGTTTGTGAGCTTGAATTTTTCAGGCTCATTTTTTATATACACCATTTTAAAATAAAAATCAACACAAAAATTATTACTGTAAAAAAATAACAAAAAAACAGCACAAAATTGGTTACTGCGTATTGACATTTCTGAATTTTTATGTAATACTTATACCCAAACAAGAGGATAACAAAATGACAAAACTGGTAGAAATAGCAGATCTTCGCATGGGGTATAGTTTTCGAGAGGGGCTCTCTAAAATGCTTCATGGAGAATTACCTGTTATACAGTTTAAAGACATTTCTAATCTGTTTATAGAGGATATTTCCACATGTTCCACTATTTCTAGTACAAAAATCAAATCTTCACATTTTTTATGTCCTGGTGATATTTTGGTTTCAAATAGAGGTAACTATAAAGCCTCTGTATTAAAGTGCAAGGAAAAGTGCATAGCTTCTGGAGTATTTTTTGTTATCAGTGTAAACGACCAAAACTTTCTGCCAGAGTATATAGCCGTATTCTTGAACTCAAATGAGGGACAAAAAGCCCTATCAGCAAAACAAAACTTTGCGGGAGTTCAGTCAATCATCCGTTCAGAACTTGAGCAAATTGACATCCCCCTTATTCCAATAGAAAAACAAAGGCTGTTAGTAGATCTTTTTTTGCTTTATGAAAGAGAATCTAGTATAATGGAAAAAATAACGCAAAATCGCAAAAAACTTATAAACTCAATCCTAAGTCAAACAATAAAGGAGTAAAAAATGGCTAAAATTACACAAGATGAATTAAATAAATTGTTATGGAGGGCGGCAGATTCCGCCAGAGGCACTGTAGATGCCAGTGTGTTTAAGGATTACATTTTGGCCTTTTTATTCTTTAAATATATCAGCGATCTTAAACAAGCAGAGGTACAAAAATTAAAAGAACGTTATGGTGATGATCAAGAACGTATTGATCTCCGTCTTAAGAACGCACGTTTTATTTTGCCAAAAGGATCAAGCTTTTATGATATCTACGCTGAGCAAAATGCTGATAATATCGGTGAATTAATAAATATTGCGTTACATAAAATTGAAGACGTAAATTCCACCCAACTTCATGACATTTTTACAGTTGATTTTAACTCTCAAGCCATTTTAGGTCAGACCGCTCAACGCAACAAGATGATTCGTGATCTGATTACGGACTTTAATAAAGTGAATTTGGCTGAAGTTGAAGGAGACTTATTAGGTAATGCATATATGTACCTGATTGAGCGGTTTGGTTCTGATGCAGGCAAGAAAGCTGGAGAGTTTTACACGCCCAAAGTTCTATCATCATTGCTTGCTAAATTGGCAATGCCCAAACCTGGTAACAGAATTTGTGACCCTGCCTGTGGTTCCGGCGGCCTTTTGTTGTTAGCTGGTGAAGAAGTACAAAAACAAGGCTCTAACGACTACGCACTTTATGGTCAAGAAAAAACGGGAGCAACCTATAACTTAGCCCGTATGAATATGTTTTTGCATGGTCAAGATTCTGCTCGTATTGAATGGGGTGACACTTTAAACAATCCAATGTTGGTCGAAAATGACCATTTAATGCAATTTGATATTATTGTTGCCAATCCTCCCTTTTCTCTCGATAAATGGGGTGAAAAACATTTGGAAAATGACATTTATCATCGTTTTGATCGTGGTATGCCACCAGCTAGTAAAGGTGATTATGCTTTTATTTCTCACATGGTCGCAACAGCAAAACCAAAATCAGGACGTGTGGCGGTTATTGTCCCACATGGTGTTTTATTCCGCGGGAGTTCAGAAGGGAAAATCCGTCAAGCCTTTATTGAAGAAAACATCCTTGATGCTGTTATCGGACTACCAGCAAATTTATTTTTAAATGTTGGTATTCCTGTTGCCTTTTTGATTTTTGATAAAAGCCGAGAAAAAGGTGGGGCTAATGAAAATCGCAAAGATGTACTGTTCATTGATGCCAGCAAGGAATATGTTTCGGGTAAAAAGCAGAATACTTTATCAGAAGAACATATCAATAAAATTGTGGATACTTATAAGAATCGTCGCGAGATTGAAAAATATTCGCATATTGCCACCTTTGATGAGATTAAAGAAAATGATTTCAACCTCAACATTCCACGTTATGTGGATACCTTTGAAGAGGAGGAAGAAGTTGATTTAGCCAAAGTGAAAGTGGAGATTGTTGATTTAGAAAATGAACTTCAGAAAGTTCAATCTCAAATGACGGAATACTTGAAAGAATTGGGGGTATAAATGGAACATTTTGAAGAATATAAAAAACAAACCGAGCCGGAAAAATATCAAAAGGCGGAAAACTGGGGCATAGCCATCGGTTTGCAAAGGGTTGATAATCTCATGCCTTCAAAATACTTGATAGAAGTCGCAAAGGACAATATTGAGGGTAAAATCTCTATTGATGAAGCTAGCGAACAGATAACCCAGTATTACAAGAAAAATCCCGCCCAAACGCTTAAAGAACATGGTGAAAAAGAGGCTGATGAAGTCTCGGCTCGAATTACCAAACTTTTAAGCACACATAGTTTTTCATTTAATCCGGCAGAGCTGATTTCTATTCATAAGGCTTTGTTTACTGGTGTTTTGGATCATAAAATTGCTGGCCAGATACGTGACTATGATATCACCAAAGAAGAGCCGATATTAAACGGTGATACTGTTGTTTATGGTCGTGCAGACAGTATTCGTGAAACTTTGGACTATGACTTTTCGCAAGAGAAAAACTTTAATTACAAAGGTCTTTCCAAACGTGAAAAAGTGGAACAACTAGCAAAATTTACTTCCGGTATATGGCAAATTCATCCGTTTGGCGAGGGTAATACCAGAGCAACGACAGTATTTATTATTAAATACCTTTATACTTTGGGCTTTGAAACTAATAACGATATGTTTAAAGAGCATGCTAAGTATTTTCGTAATGCGTTGGTTAGGGCAAATTATCAGAATTTAGCTCATGACATTCCTTATACCATGGAATTTTTAAACAAATTCTTCGGTAATTTGCTTTTGGGCGAAAAAAATCTGCTTGATAATCGCGAAATGCAGATAAAAAGTAAGGTGGAAAGTAAGGAGAAAACAGAAAAAAGCAAGGAGAAAAGTAAGGAGAAAATTATGCGTTTTATCTCCGAAAATCCGCAAATCACCACAAATCAATTGGCTGAATTTGCTAATTTAAGCGTAGCCGGTGTAGAGAAAAACCTACGACAACTTAAGGAGAAGAATTTAATTCGCCGTATCGGTCCCGACAAAGGTGGTCATTGGGAAGTTGTGGAAAAATTGGAGAAGAAAGGGAAATAAATGGAAGTTGTTTCAAAAATTTCAGAATTATTAAATAAACCATTACATTTCCTTATAATTGGTTTGTTTATTCTAATTTGGGGATTGTGGGTACAACCTTCTTTAGATTATGTGTTATATGGAATTTTATTTATTTTAATTGCAAGTTGTACATTTATTGATAAGCAATTCAAAAAACATAAAGCAAAAAAAGAAGCACAGGAACAAAAAACTAAGAATAATGAAAAAAAAGAAAAAATACGCCAACAGATTATAAATAAATATAAAAATATGTCCCATGATGATCGCTATGTAATAGATAGCTGTTTAAACAATAATTACCAGATATTTAAGGATAATTTATCAATTAACAAACAATCAATAGTATCTTTATGCTCTCAAGGTTGGGGAATAAGTAATGATTTTAATTCTGTTTTTACTATGAAAACAGAACATTTTAATATTTTGCAAGAATACAAAAAAAGTAAGCGATTAAAAAAACACTCTAGCAAAAAGAAAGGTAAGCAACATGGTAAAGAATAATCAAAAAATACCTGATGGGTGGAGTGTTAAGAAACTTGGAGAAGTAACAACGTTGCTAACAAATGGATTTGTCGGAAGTGCAACGCCTCACTATACTGAGGATGAAACAGGAGTCACTTATATACAAGGTTTCAATGTAAACATTAATTCTTTTGACTTAACAGGAATCAAAAAAGTTACATTAGAATTTCATAAAAAGAATAAAAAATCATGTTTACAAGAAGGAGATTTACTAACTATTCAAACTGGTGATATTGGTGTAACGGCGAGAGTACCTAAATATTTAGCCGGCTCCAACTGTCATGCTTTAATTATTTCACGATTTGATACGTCTATTTGTAATTCCGAATTTTATTTACAATACTATAATTCATCAATCTGCCAATCTCGTTTTAAAAAGATTGAAACAGGATCAACAATGAAACATCTCAATGTGGGGGATTTGGAATCTGAGTATATTCCTATTCCCCCCTTGTCGGAACAGGAGAAGATTGCGGGGATGTTGGGGACATGGGATGAGGCGATTGAAAAGTTGTCTGATCTGATAGAGCAGAAAAAACTCCTCAAAAAAGGTCTGATGCAAAGACTCTTAACCGGCAAAACCCGCCTCTCCACCTTCACCCAACCTTGGAAAGATATCGAACTTTCTGATTTACTAAATTATGAGCAACCATCTAAATACCTAGTAGGTGAAATTCTGCCATATGACAAAAATAAAATTCCTGTTTTAACCGCAAATAAAGCCTTTATTCTTGGTTCAACTGATGACTCTTCTGGAATATATACTCAAGGGGATTGCATAATATTTGACGACTTTACAACAGATATTAAATATGTCAATTTCCCGTTTAAAGTGAAATCCTCAGCCATTAAAATTTTAACGCCCAAAACAAATACAAATTTGAAATTTGTCTATGAACAGATGAAATGTATTAAATATCCATTAGCTGGACATAAACGATATTATTTATCGGAATATCAATATATTACAATATCTATTCCTGATATTTCTGAACAACAAGCTATTGCGGATGTTTTATCAACGGCAGATGATGAAATTAACCTGTTAAACCAAAAATTAGAAGCTTTGAAGGAGCAAAAGAAAGGCCTAATGCAACAGCTCCTCACCGGCCAAATCAGAGTGAAAGTGAACTAAGATGAAAACAGATGTATATTTTGCCAGAGATAAAGATTTTGGAGTAATTGCATATGAAAATGCAAAGCAACAGCACGTTTTTTTACAAATCGCAGCTGTTGATTATGCTCCACAAATATGCAGTATTCTTATTTGTGAAAAACAATACAACATTGAAAAGGTTATTAAAAATGCATTTCAATATACTATTACTAAAGTAGAAAAAATAGATATTGGTTGGAAATATAAACATGTTTGGAAACCGCTAATGAATGTTCATATAGAAAAAGAGCTTGATATTACGCAAGTTGAGCTTTTTCATGCAAAACGAGACTTAGGAATTTTAATTCAAAAATTACAAGAAATTTTGTTGTTTATTGAACCGTCAGAAGATGGATTAAAGGCATATAGTCATAAAATTAGAGAACTGTTGTTTTTAGCTTGTTCGGATTTAGAAAGTACACTAAAAAAATATAAGTTTGGTAAAAATGAGCGAATGAGTGATTACATTGAAATTCTCAAATTTGTTGATTTGACAAAGTATAAGATTTCATTAGTTGGATACGCCAAACCTTATAAATGCTCTCCCTTTGAAAATTGGGGAAAAAATAAAGCATCACAGTCATTACCATGGTATGAAGCTTACAATAAAATCAAACACAATAGAGAAGAGAATTTTCATTTTGCAACATTAGAGAATTGTATTAACGCTATTGCCGCCAATCTTATCATGTTTGCAGTTCGTTTTTCACCGACAACTTTATATCGCGAAAATGACGTTTGCTCCAATTTAGCTCGAAGCGCTTTGGACTACAAAATAGAAAATAGTCAAGACTTTTATATTCCCATATTTGAGGGAAAAAAAAGCTATCAAGGAGCATTCGGAATCTCTTATCCATTCAAGAATGGAGAACAGATAGATTATGTTTATGATGTTCATGAATTAGTACCATTTGAAGAAAGGCCAATAAAATGACTACACAACACATTCTTCCTGATTTTGATGAAGCTAGTAGTTCTCAAATTCCGGCGATTTTACAACTGATCAATTTGGGATATACATATATTCCACGTCATGAAGTTGAAACTCATCGTGATGGGAAAAATCAATATATCTTGCGCGATATTGCACACCAAGCTCTGCGTGAAATTAATCCATCAGAAATATCTGATAAAAGTATTGATGAAGCCTTGTTTGCATTGGAAAAAATTAAACTGGATGATGGTGTAGTTAAAGCCTCGGAAGATGTGTTTTCTGATTTGTTGGGGGGACGTGCTGTTTCTGAGATTATTGATGGGAAACGTACTTCTCCACAGCTTAAATTTATTGATTGGAAAGAGCTAAGTAATAATGTCTTTCATGTAGTAGCAGAGTTTGAACTGGAAGAAGATCAAAATCGCAGACCAGATATTGTTTTGTTTGTTAATGGTATTCCCTTTGCGGTTATTGAAAACAAAAAGGCCTCTGTTTCTGTGGATGAAGCTATTACACAGATGATACGTAACCAGAAATACTCCCAAACACCAAAGTTCTTTTTGTTTCCACAAATCTTGATTGCAACCAATGTTAACCAAATTAAATATGGAACTATGCTAACTCCATTTGAGTTCTACTCTGTTTGGAAAGAAAAGGAAGCTCCAAAGGATTATGAAAAAAATGTGTTGGAAAGTATCAATAAGCCTGTTGATGTAAAAACTGTGGCTCAAATTGGGGAAGATTTGTTGCGGAGCTCCTACAAGCAAGCGAAAAAACAAACTTTAACAGCACAAGATTATGGAATTTATAGCTTATTAAAGCCAGAAAGATTATTGGATTTAGTCCGTAATTTCATCATCTATGACAATGGCATAAAGAAAATCACCCGCTATCAACAATATTTTGCCATTAAAAAGACGATTGCCAAAATTCAAACAATGAATGAAAATGCTAAAAGACGCGGTGGCTTAATTTGGCATACACAAGGAAGCGGTAAATCTCTGACGATGGTTATGCTTGTTAAAAATTTGATTGAAACGATTACCAATCCGCGCGTTATTGTTGTAACAGACAGAATAGATTTAGATATTCAAATTCGCGACACTTTTGCCGCTTGTAATATTAAAACAGGTGTTCAACAAGCAACATCGTGCTCCGATTTAGTTAAAAAGATTAAATCTAAAACTTTGGATGTTATCACAACTTTGGTTCACAAATTTGATAAGCCGACCAATTTTGTAGACGAGGATAACAATATATTTGTTTTAATTGACGAAGCACATCGAACTCAAGGCGGTGATGCCAATGCAATGATGAACAAAATGTTGCCAAAGGCCTGCCAGATTGCTTTTACAGGGACTCCGTTAATGAAAAAGGTTCCGGCTCGACTGGAAGGAAAAGTTATCTCTAAATCGCAATCGATTCAAAAGTTTGGTGGATTAATTGATGAATACACGATTTCGGAAGCCGAAAAGGATGGAGCGGTATTACCTCTTATCTATCAAGGACGTTTTGTTGATCAAAAAATTCATAAAATTGCAGATAAATTTTATGAACGGTTAGCCTCAAGATTCTCGGAAAGTGAACGTAAGGATTTTGCCAAGAAGTGTATTTCTTCTTCGGTTTTAGAGGAAACATCACAACGTATTGAAATGATTGCTTTGGATGTAAATGATCATTTCTTGAAAAACTTTAAGAACACAGGTCTAAAAGGACAGTTGGTTGCTCCGAGTAAATATGCGGCTGTTATGTTTAAAAAAGCGCTGGAAATGGTGGGGGATATCAACGCAGAAGTCGTTATATCTGATACATTAGCCGAGGAAGGTAAAGATGATGTTAACTCAACCCATAAGAAGCTGGTAACTGAATATATGGCCGAACAAAAACACAAATATGGTTCCTTAGAAAGCCGAGAAAAACAAATCATTCAGGATTACAAGAAAAATCCAGAAGGATGTGAATTACTTATTGTTGTGGACAAACTTTTGACTGGTTTTGATGCGCCAAGGGATACTGTTTTGTATTTAGCCAAACAACTGAAAGATCATAATTTGTTACAGGCAATAGCTCGTGTTAACCGAGTTTTTGATGGTGATGCAAATAAACAAAGTAAAACAGCAGGCTTAATTGTAGATTATTCTAAAAACGCAAAAAACCTAAAAAATGCATTGGAACTGTTTTCAAACTATGCTCCTGAAGATATTGAAAATGCTTTATTGGATACAGAAAGCCAAATTGCACTTTTGAAGAACATATACACACGTCTACACGATGTGTTAAAAAATGTTACTGACATTAATAATAGTAATGCCTACGTAGAATTTTTAGCAGATAAAGCTCATGAAAAGGAAAAAGAGGCATTCTACGATGATGTTAATAAATTCATTAAACAATTTTCTGTTTGTTACTCTTTGTATGATTTTCATGATAAAATGGATCAAGATACTTTAGAGATTTACAAAAAAGATCTGAAACGTTTTGTTGAAATCAAAAAAACAACCCAACTTGTGCTGGCGGAAAAGGTCGATTTTTCAAAATATAAAGACCAAATCATGAAATTACTGGATAAATATGTCAGCGCAGGCGATGTTGAGGTGTTGTCTAAAGAAATTAGTTTGTCTGATATGCATGAATTTAATCAGTATATTGAAGATGAAAACAATGGATTATCGGATAAATCTAAAGCTGATGCTATTTTAGCACAAACAAGAAAAGTTTTAAGAGAACGCTATGAGCTTCAAGATGAAGTCTTTTATGGGAAATTCAGTGAATTTATTGAAAAGCTTCTAAATGACTTGAAAATTGCAAAAAAAGAAGATTTGGCCTCTCTACTAAGTCAGGCAAAAGAAATACAAAAAAAAGTGAGTGATTATGAAGATAATGATATTCCTCAAAATATGAGAAACGCCAAGGTATATCATCCTTTTTATCGAAATATTCAAAAGTTTCTTACAACAACCGGAGACGCTTATACACAAATTATTGAACATATCGTTGGCTTAATAAAATCTTCAAAAGTGGTAGATTTCCAAAATAATTTGAATGTAAAAAGAAAGATCTTTAATGAGCTGGAAGATTATTTGTTTGATGAAGTAGACGAAAAATTGTCTGCAGATACAATTGAACAAATTACAGAAACTGCTTGGAATATTGCGGTTCAAAATAAGGATATGCTCTAGATGATTGATATGGATAACATTAAGGTTGTTAAAGAAAAGCGCAAATCTCTATCAGTGGAAGTTTATCCTAATTTTACTGTTCTAGTAAAATCACCAGAACAAGCAAAAGATTTTGAAATCAAAGATTTTATTAAGAGAAAAACAACCTGGATTGAAAAACAATTAAATTATTTTAAACAGTTCAATATGCCCGAAGATAAAGTCTATGAATCTGGTAGTTCGGCGCTATATTTAGGACGTCAATATCAGGTCATTATTGAGAAATCACCATTGCGCAATATTATAAAGGTTCTAAACAATAAAATTTATATTTTAACTCCCTCACCGCAAAAATTGGATGAAATTAATCATGCTTTACAAAATTGGTTTATAAGGCGTGGTGAAACTATTTTTAATGAACGTCTGAATTTTTGCATGAAAGCATTTCCTGATTTAAAGATGCCAAAATTAAAGATAAGAAAACTTAATAAGCGCTGGGGCAGTTATTTAAAAAAACATGAAATTGTTCTTAATCCAGCTTTAATTAAAGCTAGTAAACAATCTATTGATTATGTTATTTATCATGAGCTTTGTCATGCATATTACCCAAATCATACAGATGAATTTTATAATCTTCTTTCTCTTAAGATGCCTAACTGGGAAAAGATAAAAGAGAAAATGGAGTTAAAATTATTAAGTTATTAGGGATGTCTAATGATTAGAATTCTATTTGTATGTCTGGGTAATATTTGTCGGTCGCCGATGGCGGAGTTTGTGATGAAACAAATGGTCGCCGAAAAAGGTCTGGCGGACCAATTTGAAATTGCCTCTGCCGCAACAGAGGGGTATAACGAAATGGTGCATGAGGCGCTGGATTTCCGAGCGGCGGATATGCTTCGGCAGATGAAAGTTCCCTACACCCAACACTACTCGCGCCAAATTCGCAAGTCCGACTATGACAAATTTGACTATATTTTGGCAATGGATGATAATAATGTGCGGGATATTTTGGATATCGTTGGCGGCGACAAGGACCACAAAGTGCACCGCCTGTTGGACTTTACACAAAATCCTCGTCCAGTTAAGGATCCTTGGTACACTAGCAATTTTGATGAGGCCTATTGGGATATCGTTGAAGGTTGTGATGCGTTTTTGAAAAAACTAGGTTTTTGAAGGATATAATACGGTGAACAATGAAATAATAAAAAATATAAGCATACAAGAGCAACAAACTTCAATGCTCGAATTTATTGAAAAATCAATAAAAAAAATAAATCAAACACCATGTAGTTATAAAGAAAAAATAATTTTAGATTGGGAACTGCGCAGAGAAGAGGCCTATAAAACATTTTTACTTCTTTATAAAAATGAACGTTTTTATGATGCAATGATTATTGCCGGTTATATTTTCGAATTATCATCTTTAATACATGATGTAACAAATATAAAGAAGACAGATCCTTACGATAAACATTTTATGATGTATGCCATTTCAAATCTTGAAACAATTTTATTACAATGTGATTTACCAAATTGGAAGGTTACTCCTAAATTGCAATATAAATATGCGGATTTTATCCAAATATTGGAAAATGCTATTGAAAAAATTCCTAATGAACCGGGTATAAAAAATGTGGATTGGAAAGGAATAATAGTTAAACTTAAAAATAAAAATATTAAAAATAGTAACAAAGTTGAACTATTAAAGCAAAACTACAAGGCTCCATCTATAAATATTCAAATAACACAATTTTTAAAATTTATGAAAAAGAAAATTAATAAAACAAACGATCCGTTCATTATGGGAAATGAAAATTTATTTAGATTGGGCTATCAAACATACTGTATTTTAAAACATAATGGAATAGCTGCGTTTGATTTAGAAGAAGCATATATAAAACAAAGTAGTTTGTTTTTAGCATATTGTCTTAAATATTTTGCATCATGATTCCGTACTTTTCCATTTAGCAACCATTTGTTCCAATTTATGTGCTAGGCGATTGATTTCGTATTTATATTTAAGTGGTTGCGCTGGGGTGTTAAGTCTGCTCAGTCGTCTATCCAGCCTATCAAGTACTCTAATTGCGTGGTTATAAACCATCGGCATGCTGATTTTGTGATTTGGAGGAATGTCATTATAATTTTTCATTTTCTACTCCCATATATCGGCAATAGCTTGAACCGGAAGGATCAACATAGAGAGTTGGCTTGCCTGGGCATTTTATAGCAACTACTTTGCGGTGGCCAAAATCATCATAACCACCTTTACCGGATAAGAAAATGTAGTTATCCAAGGGGCGTTGACAGAGAGCTTCATACCAAGTTGGTGGTAGGTTGACAGTTTCTTCGATTAAGACCTCTTCGGCCTCATGTGCATATTTTTTGCATAAGTTTTTTACTTCCTCAAAATCCGAAGGTTTTCGCACCATATAAACTTTAACTGTATTCATTTGGAAGCCTCTTTTATTTTTTGTATTTCTGCTTTTAATTTTTTGTTTTCTTCTTCTACAGCTTCAATTTCGCTCATATAGGCCCATGTCCCATCTTCATCGCAAATAGCAATGCGAGAATCAAAATCAGGCGCGTCTTTTGTTTCGTGATACCATGTTACTGTCATTGTGACTCCTTTTGTTACAACACAATGAATGCTTGGAAAAATGAAGAAGTCCAGTCAATTTAAGAAAAAATAGTGCCAGAACCTTGTAATTTATAAAACTTTCGGATAGAATGTAGAAAATAATATCAATAAAGGAGATAAAAATGTCTAGATCCACTGAATTGGCGAGCAAGTTAATGTATGCAGCAATGAAGTTATTAAAAGAAAATGATGGTGAAATGCCTTCTGGATTGCTTATGGCTACACTAGGAAAAACACTTGCTCTAGATGAATGGGCACGCGGCACATACGAAAAATCAGGATATTTACGTTGGAAAGCAATTTTGAATTTTTATTCTATTGATTTAGTGACAGCTGGCTGTCTTGTTAAGAAAAAGGGTATTTGGTATATTACGCCAGAAGGAGAAAAAATTTTAGAAAAAGGGGAAAAAGTTCTTTTCGAAACGGCTCAAAAAGCATATAAAGAGTGGAGTAGTCAAAAAAAATTAAAAGAGAATAATAAAATAACAAATTCTTCTAAAGAGGAAGAACAAATTGAAGAAGCAAGTCAAAAAGTTTCTTCTTTGCTTGATGATGCAAGATCTAAAGCGAATCAATCGTTTACAAAGTTTATATTAGAAGAGTTTGATCCATATACGTTTCAAGAATTATGTGGAGCTTTATTCCGTGGAATGGGATATTATACACCTTTTATAGCTCCTAAAGGTAAAGATGGTGGTGTAGATGTAATCGCATATAAAGATCCAATTGGTAGCACAACTCCGCACATAAAAATACAAATAAAATATCGTCAAGATACAAAAGCAACATCTCAAGAGTTACGACAATTAAAGGGAATTTTAACTTCTAACGATATAGGTGTGTTTATTTCTATTTCTGGTTTTGCCTCTGATGCATTAAAAGAATTCAAACATTCTAATCCCCATATTGAATTAATAGATTTAGAACGCTTCATTGAATTGTGGCAAGAATTTTATGGAAATATGAAAGATGAAGATAAAGCTTTAATGCCAATTAGTCCTGTATATTTTGTAGACAAGGAATAAATGTGTCTAAAAATGAAAACAAAAAAGCAGAAGAATGGGAATATTTGAATTACTTTTTAGCCTCAGATGAAGGTAAAAAATGGTATAAAGAAAATAAAATAAAATCATGCATAGAGACTGAGCACCCTGATTTTGTTTTTACTACAGAAGACAATCAAACAATCGGATTAGAAATAACAAAGTTTATCGTCAAAAGCCAACATGGCCGAGCTCTTCAACACCTTATGAGTATTGGTAACCAAACATGTGCATATGCGCAAAAGAAGCATAATCTTAACATATCTGTTTTAATTGATAAATGGGATAAACGAAAATGGTGTGCTCAAACACGCCAAGAATTCTTAGATGTTATTTATAATCCTGGGTTTTGGGATATTTATAATAAAAATGAAATTAAATCCAGTATAGAACAAATTATTGATAGAAATGTCGAAAAGTTAAAACAATGGCCACATCTTATTAAAGAAACCATTCAAGTTCAGGATGAATATTTTAATATTACAATTACATCCACCCCCAATATGGATAATAAATTTGATTGTGCCGTTAACAATGAAAGCTATAGTAAAGAAAATCCATTTGATGAACTTCAAGAAACAATTGATAGTAAAAACAAAAAAATTAATAACTACCTAAAAAAATGTGATAAATGTTTTCTTTTAGTATATATACCAAGTGTTTCAAAAGGAAATTATTGCCACTTCAATAGTTCTGTTAAAACACATTTATTCTATTCAAAATTTGAAAATATTTTTCTGTTCCAATGGAATAGATATTTTAAAGATGAAAACTTTGTTTATATATTAAAATGTTCTAATTAATTTTAAGCTCCACACCCAAGTGGCCTTTAGTTCGCAACTGTAGTCTGGTGATGGATATGGGGTGCGAGGTTGGATGGTAAGAAAAGCGCCTAAAATAGGCGGTTTTTGGTTTTTTTCTTATTTTTCAATACGGTTAAGAGCGTTGGCAGGAGGATTTGTGCCAGAAGTTTAAGTTGTTTTTCCATGTGTTCTCCTTTCAATTGAGGACATCACCATATATGCTCTTATTTTCAGATTTATCAACTTATATTTTCAAAACGCGTATTTTTGACGATAAGCAACACTATTTTTGCATACAAGTCATTTACAAAAAGGGCCAAAAGTAAATGAATTTATGCTGGTTTCCGTAGAAAATGAAAAAATCACCTGCATACTACTGTATGCAGGGTGTTACTTGATTTTTGAACGAAAAGTAAGTAATCGCATCACACCCAAATCATACACACTTTTTTGATCATCCCAGAAAATTTTTAAGGTCATCATAATTACAAATGCACAATTTCCACATTCTGTCCTTGCTTTGCCAAATATTCCACCAGCAATCGCCGATGGCATTTTTCAGGTGTCGGTTCTGCACATAAAAAACAACAGTTATCCATATCTGGCGTCAATGTAAAATGACGTGCATGACAAATGCTATCATATTGCACAACATAATCATCCCAAGTAACACGCCCGTCTTTATAATCCCTTAAAAGTGTAGCGGTTGGTGCAAAGTCTTTTCTATGTTCATAATCAATATGGCACAGGACTTTTAAAAAGAAAGCTAAATCTTCTGATTTTGAAAATCCAGATAATTGAGTATTGGGCCACAAGCGAACATCAATCACTTTCTTAACATCAGAGTGTTTTAAAATGGTAAAAAACTCTCTGGCAGATTTCCCAGTAAAACCAGTTGTATAAAGACGCATCGTTTTCCTTTCTTAATATAAGAATACACCATTACACATTAAAAAGCAATGATTGTTTTGTTTGTAATATGGTTTTGCAAGTCCTACTCGTACATGAGCAAAAGTCATTTCTTTTAGTTGTTCGTTTAATTTTTTTAGGCCATTCATTTTATCCAAAACATCTCTTAAATAACGACATGTAATACGTAAATCATACTTTTCTCCATCATTGTCCCGAATTTTAATGCGTAACTTATTTTCACTATCTTTATAAAATTCCAAGTTTTGAGCCGGAACTTTAATCGCCCCCAAAGACGCACATTTTGTTCCGGGCAAAACATATGAATTATCTTTTAGATGACCTGAGAAAACACTAGCTATATTCTTTGATAAACTGCCTTCTAATTCATAAGCAAGATCTGCGGGTGTATCGTAATGATATACATGCTCTTATTTACAGATTTATCAACTTATATTTTGAAAAGGCGCATTTTTGACGATAAGCAACACTATTTTTGCATACAAGTCATTCGCAAAATGCCCCCAAAACAAAGGACAAATGCCTGCTTTTCGTTCAAAAATCAAGTAACACCACCAATTTAAGATTCAGCCCGTTTGAAACGGGCTTTTTTCGTGCCTAAAATGAGGCGATGAAAGCTAAGTTATAAAGGCTCTTGTGATGAATTGGAACGTTTATTTGACCATTATTACGCCACAGGTTGGTGTGAACGAAGCGGTAAGAAACTGGACGGCTGGCACTTTGCCCTATGTCACATCCACAAAATCGGTGCATATTTATAATTTATTTTTGACGTAATTTATTCATTCTTTGGATTAAAACGGGAATAAGACCGTTTTTTATAGCATCCGCTTTTTGATCGTTAAAATAATACTCGGTATCTTCTGGACGATAAGCACCTTTTTTGATGGCCGATAAATGAAAACCTTTTTTTCTTAAAAGAGGAGTTAGTTGTTCTATATTCTTATCAGAAACGGTTATCAAGGGATGTTCTCCTAATTCTGATAAAGTTTGTTCCATCAGTTTTTCACCAACACCTTGTTTGCGATAATCCGGATGAACCAATAATGTACAAATTTTCTTTTCTTCTTCGGTGTTTTTAATCAAAACACAACCAACTAATTTTCCGCTTTCATCCTGTGCAACGATATACATCCTTTTTTTATTTTTAAGGTCTGGTAAAAACTTTTCTTTAAACCAAGTTGAATATTGTGGGTAAGTATCATTGACAGAATAAGTTAAACTTAAAATATCTTCGTATAACTTTTTATGCTCTTTGTGAAAAGAATGAAAAGTTTTTATTTGCATATTTGTATCCTTTAATGCATACTGTTTTTTATAGTATATCTTAAAATACAAGTCTTTTCAAGGAAAAACATAATGCATAAAATGAAAGTCCAAACAAAATATTACAATCTGTTAAAATCAGGTAAAAAAGTTGTTGAGCTTAGGTTGTTTGACGAAAAAAGGCAACAAATAAAAATAGGGGATGAGATTTTGTTTTCTAATTTATCTGATACAAATGATTCCTTTGTTGCTCGGGTCATAAACCTGCACAGGGCCGAAAGTTTTGATAAACTATGCCAAATTATCACGCCAGCACAGGCAGGTTTTACATCCAAAGAAGAATTGATTACGGTTTTACAAGAATTTTATACACCTGATTCTCAACAAAAATATGGCGTGCTGGGTATTGAAATCCAAAAGATATGAACATGGCCATAACTGCCGTTTGGGTATAGAGAGCCAGTCTTTTTTAAAGAAAAAACCGTCTGTCGCCACATTCCAGTCTATGGATATAAAGAGATAATACTTATAAGTTATTTGATAAGTTGAAATACTTTTTTATAATCTTTATATCCTCGACAAGGGATAACAGGAATTGTTGAATGAGATACAAAATCTTTAATTTCAGCGTTTATTTGTCGATTAATCCGATCCCATTCTCGGATTTTTTTGAAAGTCACTTTACGATAGTGATACGCTTGGACTGGTAGATCTGAGGGTATTGTTTGGCCAATCAATTTTTTTGCTTTCAAAAAACGAATTGTAAATCTAAAAATGGCACAAAATCGATGAACTCTCATGTCAACAATCAAGTCAGGAGTTAATTGTTTATACAGTTTTTTTTGGCATCCCTCCATAACCCAATCAGAATGAATGTTTATAAAATCTTCCAAACGTTTTTGCTGTTGGGCTTGTGTGCGATATACGCCATTTTCTTTCACTCGAGAGACTTCGTCCAAATTTAGTCTTGGTAGATTAAATTTTTTATTTAATTGATAGGCTAATGTCGATTTTCCGGCTCCAAGCGGACCAATGATAAGTATTTTCATACAGCATAATATACCTTTTGATTATCCGTTTTTCAAGGGAATTCTTTTTATTGATGAACGGGTCCTTCCTGGCGAGATTTCATATGCGGGGACGCAAGCCGCGCCATATTTCTAGCGAAACAGAAAAATTCTGGCTGGTCGGGTATATCTCAAACCTCAATAAATACAAGGGTTATAACGGGGTCCGATTTTTCCTGGCTGGTCACTGGTTACTTCTGGCTGGTCACTTTGGATAAAAAGTACTATAAATAACACTATTTTTGCATACAAGTCATTTGCAAAATGCCCCAAAAGCAAAGGATAAATGCCTGCTTTTAGTTCAAAAATCAAGTAACACCACCAATTTAAGATTCAGCCCGTTTTAAACGGGCTTTTTTTATACCTGAAATGAGGCGATGAAAGCTAAGTTATAAAGGCTCTTGTGATGAGTTTTAGGCTCAATGTGAAAATGCCCCTTTACCATAATTCATCCGTATTTTTTGAGAAAAAAATAAAAGTGCTATTTAAGCAAATGAACCTACCTGAACTTGTGCAAATGTTTGCAGATAAAAGAAACAGCCACCGATAAATCGGTAGCTGTTATAAATAGTGGCAAATGTATGTATTTGCAAACTAATATAGATTCGTTAAGGCTTAGAAAATAAACTTAATTATTTTATAACAATATATTGACTTCGTAAAATTTATATGAGAATATCATATTAATCAAGTTAAATGGAGGTTTTATGAAAATTATGATATTTATTCTATTCCTGCTTATTTTTTCCTTGGGACAAGAACAAACCGCACAGGCTCTTTCCCAAGATGATAATAATATAAAAGAAGAAAAAATACTATATCCAAATGGAAATATAAAACTTATCGGTTCTTATAAAAATGATAAAAGAGATGGCAATTGGAAGTTATATTACGAAGATGGCACCCTTTATAGAGAAGGTGTTTATGAAAACGGTGAACTCAAAAAAATGGATGAATATCACCCAAATGGTCAACTTGAATCATCCGGCAATTACAAAGACAATAAAAGGAACGGGGAATGGATATATTATGATAAAGATGGGGGGTACATCATTGCAACATTAGAAAATGATAAATTTACAGGTAGCTGGAAAAAATATTATAAAAATGGACAATTAAGAGCTGTCGGACAAATTGAAAATGATCGCTATAATGGGGAATGGAAGTATTACTATGAAACTGGACAGTTAGAAAAAATTGAGTATTACGAGAATTATAAAAAAGTTTTTGAAAAAGGTTATTATGAAAGTGGGGAATTAAAGAATGAACTTTCCGATATAAAAAATAAGGCCGAAGGGGATTGGATATATTATTATAAAAATGGTAATCTAAAAGAAACTCTTTCCTTTAAACAAGGGAAAATAGTTAGCAATAATAAATATTATGAGAATGGAAATTTAAAGTTATCTATAATATATCAAGACGGTGAATTATTGAAAGATAAATGGATAGAATACAATGAAGATGGCACGATAAAATCCGTAATCTTCCAATAAATTAAATAAGGAGAAAAATTTATAAGAAACGGTCAGCAGGGCAGAAAGTGGAACATTTAGTTATCCACAGTTTTGCTTTTCCGATCCACGAATAATTTCTTTGTGGAAAGATATGCGGGTTGGACCATACTATCTGATAGATACAGATGGCAGTATAATACAATTTGTATCGGAAGATGATGTAGGAGTTCATATAGGGATGTTTTTTCAGATCTGTTTTCTAAAAATAGTTTTATTCTATCATAACATCCGCCATAGCAATCCCTTTCGGTAATAAAAAATCGGAATTTTCCGTTATTTTCATAAAGAATGATTTTTATACGGACTTACCCTCTTAAACATTACCCCTACCAATTTAGGCAACCACTGTGAGGATAGTGTCTTTTTTTATTGAGGATTATCTGAAATGGGATAAAATCTTTTGTCGAATAAACAAACGAAAGGGATTGATTTGAGGACCGTGTTGTTTCATGAATAAAGAACCACGGACAGTTTTAATAATTTCGGAATTTTTAATTTCTTGTATCGTTATATTTCCATTGGGTTCAATCAAAATCGGAGCCGTAAATTCTTCGTCAGGGTAGTGGTTGACTTCATTATATGCAAAATCATTAGCACGCCCCATGGCATAAATGACAGCTTTTTCTGTTCGGAAATTTCGGAAAATCTGAGGGTTTACAGACGGACCGCTTTTTAATTGTAAATGAATAATATCCGGATTGGCGATTCTTTCCGGAACAGATTCTATAACGTCCAGTGTTTCTTTTAACTGTCTTATATTATGTTGCATATTTTCTTTTGGGGTGTCAACAAAGGAGATGGCTAGTGCACAACCAGAAATGAGTGCTTTGGCTAAAGCCAATTTATTTCTTGGTGTTTTAATCCCGCGCGTTAAATATTGACATTCCCCTTTTTCATTGGCAATCCACAATCCGACATCCCCTGAATCAACATTCATAATCGGATCCATATAGTCCAACATATCGGAATCCGCAAAAAAATTGGAAAAATAATGATTGCAACTGCTCTGTGGATAATGGCGATAATATTTGTTTAATCCCGTATAAATGTTTTTAAAAACAGGCCAGGGCATGTGGGATAGGTGTGGTTCTGCCCTTGAATCGCAATGGGAACATTTGTTCTGACAACCTTTGGTCAACTGAATGGTTGGAAATGTATAGAAAATGGAACCATCTTTTATCAGACGATGTTTAAGCGTTAAAAGATGGGCAAACTGTTTTGAAAAATTCCAATGTATATAGTATTTGCTTTGTGCTAAAAATTTATGTCCGCTGTGTAGTGCTAGATCTGCCATTTTATTGGAAAATTGTTTTTCAGCTAGAGCATTTTTTAGGATAGAGAGTGCTTTATCCCCCCGTTGAGATGTCCACTTGTACGGATACTGGTGGATTGTCCTATCTTGAGTGATGGGAGTGTTACAGGTTTGATAGGCGGACAGAACAGAAACAGCTTGTCGAATATGGTATTCGTTCAGACGGTATTCAAGTTGCTTATCATTTATATTAGGTGTTTCGTTAATTAATTCCCGTATTTCAGACGGGATGTTTTCCCAAATATACCACGGTAATTCTGAACGATCAGAGTGGGCCTGTCTTAAAACAGTGGGCGAGTATATCTGGAATAACAAAAAATCCCCTAAACGTTTTTTTATGGTTTTGGGATGTTTTTTTAAAAGCTCGAGTTTTTCGTAATAGCGCATATACTTTCCTGCATAAACATATTGAGTATTGTATCACAAAAGATATATTTTGTCAACTATTTTAAATAATGTAAAAAATGATGAGTTGTTTGTAGAATACTTTTCCGTTTGTTAATTTAAAACAATATAGGATTTAGGGATTTTTTTATAAGAATACCAAGAAAAAACAAACGCTAGCAAGATAAATGACTAACGGTCAGCAGACAGTTTGTCTGTCATGGCTTTTTTTAAAGTTGCATTGTTGTCTTTTTGTTGGTGTTTATCATATAATTTTTGGATGCTTTTTGTGGTTAGGCGGGAAAAATAACCTTGTTTCTTACCACTTTTCGGAAAATCAATCGTTTTCATTTGTCCATCTTCTCTGACTATACCGATTTGAGCCAAACGTCCCTTGTTGATACTCCAATTATCCAAGGTGTATGTGGCTTCCATTTTTTTTGTTTCAGGATTGTATAAATCAACAGTTTTAACATCTTTTAAGGAATGAGAGTCAGTTCTTGTTTCATCATTAGAATCCTGTACAGCATGATGATGTTCTGTTCGACGCCCCTGAATATCCAATACATCATAGGAATCGTGTATTTTATGAGGCGTTTCTTTTATTTTTTCCTGTCCTTTTTTACCGCCTGGGTGATATTTTGTTTCAACACCATCAGCAGTTCTTTCAAATTCTTTGGAACCATCTGGATAGTAGCCTTCTGCTTTTTCTGAACCACCTTCGATTCTTGCTTGTAATACGCCATTTGGATAATAGGATACAAAATCGGATGTTCCTTTGTCAGCATGATAGGTTTCAAATACATATCCGTTTTCTGTTTTTTGTGGAATTTCAACGGTTTTAAAATCTTCGTTTTCTATTGCATCAACAACGCCTTTTAAGCCCTTTTCAGCTCGTATTTTTTGGAATTTTTCACGTCTTTCAAGATTATCCTCTCCATTGATTAAAGTACCTCGGCTTACGCGTGAATCTAAATGTTCTAAGGATTCAGCCGGAACATCTGTATGAGAATTATCAGCCGTCGGTTGGGCACTTAAATCTGCTGATTGCAAAGCACCTGCCGCTAATAAAGCGGCTGTCCAATTTGATGCTGATTTTAATTTATCTTTTAAAGACATGGTGAAATCTCCTTATTTTTAGTATATCCCTTATTTTGTTTTTGTCAATATTTAATTAATAGCTTTGTTTTTGATGAATACTGGTTTACTTGACTCGAATGAGTTTTTGTGGTATAATGCCGATATTATCAATGAGGTTATTGATGAAAATACGTGTTTTGTCTGATTTGCATGTCGATGTAAACGCAGATTATCCATTAACTTTAAAAAATAAAGATATCTTTACCATTGTTGCTGGTGATACCGCCGGTTATATGCAGGAAGGTATTCGATGGATACGGGACAATATTAAACAAGGCATTATTATTTCAGGGAATCATATTGTTTATTCCTCTGATGTTCGTCCGATACAGGATTTAAAACGAGACTGGGCTACGGCTTTTCCGATAACATCTCCTGTTTCTTATTTGGATTGTATGACTGGAATAATGTGTAAAGAAATAAATAACATTTTATTTATTGGAACAACATTGTATACAGATTATGCGTTGTCTGCGAATGATACACCGGAATATTCTATGCGGTTGGCATGTCATCCCAGTAGAGGTATGAACGATTTTCGATATGGGTACACCAAAGATAAAGAGGGAAAGATTCGACATATTCATCCAACCGATTATCGAAGATGGTTTATTGAATCTAAAAAAGAGATAACACGCCTTGTTCAATCAAATCCGAATAAAGAAATCGTTTTAATAACACATCACTGTCCTTCGGCAAAATGTGGTGTTGCTTATGAAGAATTATCAGCATCATATGCGTCTAATTTAGAAGATTTTATTCGGGATAATCCAAATATTAAGCTATGGGTCGCAGGGCATGTTCATCAACGGAAAAATTTTCGTATCGGGAATTGCTTGATCTTGATGAATCCACGTGGCTATGAAGGCCATGGAGAAAGTATTGGATTTAATCCGAATACCTTTGTTGATACAAAAGATTGGTCTGTTCATCAAGTTCCTTTAAAAATAAGTATAAAACAGCAAAAGGATGCTTTCCTTAAACAATTGATTAAGCAAATGTTGTACAGTCTTTAAAATGTTTTTTTGAATGCGTTAAAGAATATTTTTCTTGCGGTTGGTCTTGTCTTTTATGAAAAAATATGGTATAGTGTTGCATATTTTAATTTAACAGAAAAGGAATTTAAAACTATGGCAGGACATTCACAATTTAAAAATATTATGCATCGTAAAGGTGCGCAGGATAAAGCTCGTGCAAAAATTTTTTCCAAATTAGCTCGCGAAATTACGGTTGCTGCTAAGACCGGATTAGCTGATCCTGAAATGAATCCACGTTTGCGTTTGGCTATTCAAAATGCACGTTCTCAAAATATGCCGAAAGATAATATCGAACGGGCAATTGCAAAAGGAACCGGTGGTGCAGATACAACAAACTATGAAGAATTACGTTATGAAGGTTTTGGACCGGGGAAGGTTGCTGTTATCGTGGAAGCCTTGACGGATAATCGTGCCAGAACAGCTCCGAATTTACGGGCGATTTTTTCTAAAAATGGTGGGGCTATGGGTGAAACGGGTTCTGTTACGTTTAATTTTGAACATATCGGTTACATTGAATTTCCGGCAAAAGTTGCTTCAGCTGACGGTATGTTTGAAGCTGCTTTGGAAGCTGGTGCACAAGATGTGTCTTCGGATGAAGAAACACATGAAATTATTTGTTCTCCGGAAGATTTGGGGACGGTTCGTGAATCTTTGGAAAAAACTTTCGGAACACCGAATGCGGCCCGTATGGATTGGCGTCCGACGGTACAAACGCCTGTAACGGATCTGGAAACGGCAAAAAAATTGATGAATTTCATTGATCTGTTAAATGAAGATGATGATGTTCAACGGGTTATTACGAATGCTGATATTTCAGATGATATTTTAGCTCAATTGGACGCTGAATAATGATACGGATTTTAGGACTTGATCCCGGTTTGCGTCATACCGGCTGGGGATTAATAGAAAAAGATGGTCCTAAATTTCGTTTTGTATCTGCCGGCGTTATTAATCCGGATACAACTTTGGATCTTCCTAAAAGATTGGCGGAGTTACATGAGTCTTTGAGGCAAATTATTCAGGATTGGACGCCTGATGAAGTTGCAGTTGAGGAAACATTTGTCAATAAAAATCCAAACTCAACTTTGAAATTAGGACAGGCTCGGGGGGTTGTTATCTTGACGCCGGCTTTGTTTAATTTACCTGTATTTGAATATACACCTAATCAAATCAAAAAAATGGTTGTTGGAGCAGGGCATGCTGATAAAAATCAGGTTGATATGATGGTTCGTACTTTGTTAAAGTCAGTTCCTGAAAAAATACCGGCTGACGCTTCGGATGCGTTGGCGATTTCTTTATGTCATGGATTTATGCGTCCAACATTTACAACCAGAACTTAATCAATTTCTTCCGCTATTTCGATACCCCAAAAAGCTTGGCGCGGAAACCAGCCTTGAATGTCTTTATCCTGATAATTAAAGGACAATAAACAGTACTTATTCTCCGCCGGACATCGTATAATGTGAGCAATAGTTCCAGGTTCTACAAAAGCAATTTGTTTGGCAGTTATGTCTGGTTTGCTTGTTAAACTACCTTCTTCTTGAATTAAAGCAGTTCTTCGATCGCTTAACATATTTTTATGAACCCAGCCGACGGAACCGTCTGGTTCTTGAACCTGACGCCAAATATCGTATTTGTCCAGGACTTTGACAGGATAGCCCCGTTCTTGATATATCCATAAGATCGGAAAACGTTCACCAGGACCAGCCCGCAGATTGACCTCATCTTTTTTCAAAGAAGCATAATATTCCGTTCCCTGAGCGGACAAGCCGGAAAAAGAAAAAAGTAAAGTAAGAGAAAAAAATATCGTTTTAAGTGTCTTTTTCATCTGGTCCAAACCTGTTTCTGGGGGATTTTATTTTTCGTCTAAAGGAAACAAAAGATGTATCTTGTTCCATCGTATTATTGTTTTTTTCGTCTAAAATCATTGTTTCTTCCGAAGTTATTGATGTTGATACTTGATTATTAACTTCGTTCCATGCGACTTGGATAACCGGTGTTATCAATAATAGGGCTACAATATCTCCACGGTGTAAAACATGGGTTGTATTGGTCGTGTTTTGTAGTAGGATAAATATTGGGTCTCTATCAGCCGGATTAATGATATGTGGTGCATCGGAAACAATTAATCCTTCTTTCTCGGCCATTTGAGGAGAACTGACAATCTGGCCACAAAATCCTTGTGGAATACCGATAGCAAAACCAACAGGTACCTTTATCCGTTCACCGGTTGCTATTTTTATCGGTTGTCCGATAGCAGCCATTAAATTTAATCCTGCATGATATTTTGTATCATACGAAGGTAACGGAAAGCCAGTTCCATCCGGTGTCCTAGTAATGTAAAGTTTTGGTACCATATTTTTTCCTTTAAAGAAATACTGACAAAATTTAAAAAAAATGTCAATAGTTTAAAATAAAAAAAATAAATTTTCTTTTATTAGAATAAATAACGGGCCTTTAGCATTAAAATATTGGTGTGAAATTTAGAATGGGCATTTGTTTTTCCGGTAATTTCGTTGATTTTTAAATATCTATATTCACCGGCAAGTGTTATTGGCCAGAAAGGTACTTCGTATTCAATACCCATCATCCACTGCGTTGCATACGAATTGGCATGATCAAAACGGACACGTCCCAGCCCAAATCCGACATAAGGATCTATGAGGGGGACAAAAGGAATGACGCCGTAAGCATTTAAAAATAACCCGTCCATTTGTTTTGTTCGTCCGTCTTTAACCTCGGGACGAATTCGTAAGTATTCAGCTTCCCCACGGATATCTAGTAAAGGCAATGGTAAGGTATATCCACCAGATAATGAATAAATTGGTGAATTCTTAAATTCACTTTTAATTTCTTTTCGGCTAGCGTTACCACTATTTAAACTTGAACCGATTCCCAATCCGGCATAAAATTCAGCATAAGCTGGTACAGAACAGAATAAAAATGTTGATAGTGCTAAAAATTTTAGATGTTTTTTCATAATATACTTTCCTTTCATTTTTTTATTGTTGATATTAGGAAGCATATCAAAATATTTTTAATTTGTCATCATTTTTATTGCAATTTTAAAACATTTTTGCTATACTGCATACATTCCATTAGTTTTAATTTTAGAAGAAAGGAAAATAAAATGAGTCTTCCCTTAATGCCGAAAGCAACTGCCGTTTGGTTAGTGGATAATACAACTTTAACATTTAAGCAAATTGCTGATTTTTGTGGTATGCATGCACTGGAAGTGCAAGCTATTGCTGATGGTGATGTAGCTTCCCATATTATGGGATTTGATCCTGTTGTTAATGAACAGTTGACAATGGAAGAAATCAAAAGATGTGAATCCGATTCGCAGGCTTCTTTGGAATTGTATCGAAATCCGGAGGTTGAAAAACTGTTGAATAAAGGAAAACGGTACGTGTCGCATGCTAAACGCAGTGATAGACCGTCTGCAATCGCTTGGATTGTGAAAAACCATCCGACGATGAAAGATTCTCAGATCGTTAAGTTGTTGCGGACAACGAAGGCAACGATTACAGCGATTCGGGAAAGAACACATAAAAATATCAATAATATTATCCCACGTAACCCTGTTACATTGGGATTGTGTTCTGAATCGGATTTGAATGCGGCAGTTAAAAACTGTTCAAAACCATCATAACTTATAACATAAAGAAGGGGTATTAAAATGACAGAAGAAGTTAAAATTACATCCGATGCCGGTAAATTGGCTTCGTTTATTGAACGTATTGAACGTTTGGAAGAAGAAAAAAAAGAATTGTCTGCCGATATTCGGGAAATTTTTGCTGAGGCAAAAGGAAATGGCTATGATGTTAAGGTTATGCGTCAGATATTGCGGTTGCGGAAAATGACGCCAGCTGATCGGGCTGAAGCCGAGTATTTACGGGATGAGTATAAAAAATTATTGGGAATTGCAGATTAGGTCTTGATTTTTGATTTCAGACGGGTTAAACTGAAACAGAAAAATTAAACGAAAGGGTGTATGTCATGGATACAAAATTATCTGTTGCTTTATTGTCTGGCTTATCTTTGTTTATGTCTGTGGGAGCCTATGCTGTTGCGGATGGTGAACAACAGGCGGATTATATGAACTGGTCTTATGCAACGGGTGTTGTTGAAACACCGGAAGTGGCTGAATTTGGATTTGAAGAAGAAACAGAAATTCCATGCGCTGCGGGTAAATGTCCATTGGCTGCAGATGATGAAACATTATCTTTGGTTTATGAAGATGAGGCTTTACCAGTAGCCGAAAGATTGGATACTTATGCCCCTGTTGAACCGGTAATTCCGGAATTTAAAGAATATCAGGAACGTCCTTATGCCGTTTCTGTCCGGAATTATAAGGAAGAAGTTAAAAGAACAGAACCGCAGGTAGCGGTTGAGTATCCAGAACCGATTGTCGATTATCATTTTGAACCAACAAAAACCGAAACAAATTATGTACAGGATTCAACAAAAGTTCAATATCCGATTACACGTCAGTATCCGATTTCCGTTCAATATCCGGTTAGTGTCCAACGTGAAATAACTGTAGAACAACCGGTGATTATGCAACAACCAGTTATTGTGCGTCGTCCGGTTGTTATGCAACAAGCTGTCACTGTTCAACGGCAACCGACCGTTTTGCAACAGCAACCTGTTGTTATGCAACAACAACCGACTTATTTGCAACAACAACCTGTTGTCGTTCAAGCTCCGGCAGGCTCCGTCAATACTGCGGAAGTTCAGGCATTTATGGCTAATATGCCACAACAATTACCAATGAATATTGTACCGCAACCTGTTGTTCCTGTTCCGGTACAACAACCGATTGTTGCTGGATATACAACTCAGCAACCGACTATAGCTCCGACTCCAGTTCAGCCAAAGGTTATGCCGATACAGTCGCAACCACAACCACAGAACGTGGTTGCTCCGGTTTCGCAACAACAACAAATGATGGCTCCGGTTCAGTCTCAGACAGTCCCGACATATTCGGCACAGCCGGTCACAATTCCGACAGCTGCTCCGCAACAATATACAATGCCGATGCAGCCGATGATGGTTCCTGTGTCATATCCGATGTATTAAAGGTTGTCAATGAAACAGAATCAAAGAAATCGCTACAATAGTCGGCATGGTAATGTTCCACGTTCTTCTCGTGGGGTTACGGTATTTCGGAATACTGCTTTGGAAAGTTCTGGTCCCTGTGGTAAATTGCGGGGGACAGCATTGCAATTGCATGAGAAGTACTTGGCTGCTGCGAAAGATGCTTTGATTCAAAATGATGAGGTATTGGCAGAAACCTGTTTTCAATATGCAGATCATTATATGCATGTTCAGAATATAGCGATTGCAAATGAAAAATCTTTACGTCCACAGCAACCGGATAAACAACCTGAAACCCAAGGGGGAACAGATGTTGAAGCGGTTGAGGAAGAATCGCCTAAAAATGAGTTGAATGTTATTGATTTATCCGTTCCTGTAGAACAGATGAACAGTTTGTCAGTTGCTTCTGAAACAGAATCCGAAAAAGTGAAAAAGCCTGTTCGTCGCCGTTTTTCGGATAAGAAAAAAGAAGAAAATTTAAAACAAGAAACGCCCGCTTCTGAAAATATGTAGGTTTTGTTTAACCGGCTTTTACCCGATTAACAGAATCCACTTTGTCCGATGAGCGGAGAGCTTGTAAAATGATATCCAGATGTTCTTTATCCCGAACGGTAATATCTATTATCAGATAGTTCCAACCGTCATTTTTCCGTTGTGTGGATAAATTGGAAATTGTTGCATTATGTTGTGTTAAAATTGTCATCAGCTCTGGCATGGCGGCAGCTTGATCAGATAATGTTACTTTGATGCGAACAGGTAAAGTTTTATCTTTCATTTCATTGAGATTCCAACTGACATCCAACCATCTTTCAGGTTCATCACCGTATTGTTGCAGTGAAGGACAATCCTGTGTATGAATAATAACACCTTTACCGGTGGAAACCAATCCGACAATAGGATCCCCAGGTACAGGATGACAACATTTTGCAAAACTGTATGAAAGACCTTCAAACAAACCGGTAATTGGCATATGCTTATTGCCGGACTGGACAGATTTTTCTGGTGATTTCCGGAATAAAGACATTGTCTTTTGGTAGAGGGACAGTTTTAATTTCGGATGCAATTTATGGAATGTATCCGAAGCCGATATTAATCCTTCACCGACAGCGGTTAATAAATCATCTGTTGTCTTAAAGCGATTCTTATCTAATAAAGGTGTTAAATCTTTATCTGTAAAGGTTGTATTGTATTCTTTTGCCTCAGCAATCAGTAGGTTTCGTCCGTTTTCAATCAACTGTTGCCGTTTTTGAGCTCGTAAGAAACGGCGGATGGAAGCCTTTGCCTTGGCAGTTACGGCGATTCGTTCCCATTCGGCAGATGGTGTTTGATTCTTGGCTGTTAAAATATCAACCTGATCTCCATTTTGTAAAATAGTACGAAGAGGACTGATTTTTCCATTTATTTTAACACCGACGCAGGTATCTCCCACACCGGAATGAACAGCATAGGCAAAATCAATCGGGGTTGCTCCTTTGGGAAGAGAAATTAAATCACCTTTTGGGGAAAAACAAAAGACTTGATCCTGATACATGGCGATTTTTGTGTGTTCCAAAAATTCATTCGGATCAGATGAGTGATTCAGTAATTCTAATAAATCACGTAACCAACGGTATTGTGTCCCTTCACGATGAATACCTTGTTTATATTCCCAGTGAGCAGCTACACCCAATTCAGCGACCCTGTGCATTTCTTTAGTTCTGATTTGCAGTTCAATGCGTCGTTTTAGTGGACCTAATACGCCAGTGTGAATGGACTGATATCCGTTAGCTTTTGGTGTGGATATATAATCTTTATAGCGACCGGGTATCATATTATATTTTGTGTGCATGACCCCTAATACTTGATAACAGGTTGCAATATCGGCAACAACAACCCGAAACGCCATAATATCAAAAATCTGTTCCCAAGTTACATTTTTGCGCTGCATTTTTAACCAGATGGAATAAGGGCGTTTTTGCCTACCCGTTACTTCACCGATGATATTTTGTTCTTCTAGATCTTTTTGTAATTTTTCAATCACATCCGTTACTTCTTTTTCCCCTTTCTCAGCCAAGAAATTTAAGCGGGATGTAATGGATTCGTAAGCTTCGGGATGAATATGTTGAAACGCCAGATCTTCCAGCTCGTCTTTTAAGGCTTGCATTCCGATTCGTTCAGCTAAAGGTACATAAATTTCCAGCGTTTCTCGTGCGATTCTTTTTCGTTTTTCCTCTTTTGCACAGCAGTGTAGGGTTCGCATATTATGCAAACGATCTGCCAGTTTTATCAGTAAGACACGAATATCCGAACTAATAGCCAGAACCAGTTTTTGAAAGTTTTCGGCTTGTTTTGATGCTTCTGAATGAATTTGAACTTTGGATAATTTAGTTAAACCCATAACCAGTTTTTCCACATCTTCTCCGAATAATTCGCGGATGTCGGCATAAGAAGCCGGTGTGTCTTCAACTGTATCATGTAATAAGGCTGTTATAATAGTTGCTGAATCCAGTTTGTAACCCGTTAAGATACCAGCAACGGCAACGGGATGTGAAAAATAGGGCTCGCCAGACTCACGCTTTTGTCCGCTATGCATTTTCATAGCAAAAATATAAGCGCGGTTAAGAGCCCCTTCGTCAGCGTTTGGGTCGTATGACTTGACTTGTTCAACCAATTCGTATTGACGCATCAATGTCATAGAATCCCCCCTTGTTTTTTATAGATTAAACTTCCGTTGCATCATCCAATACCTGGAACGAATCCGATTCAACGAATTCTGTATCGGCATATAATTGTGTTTCACCGTTAATTTCAGCATCAACTTCTTTTAAATCTTCGGCATATTCTAAAGATTCAACCGGTTTGGCATATTTTTGCATGCCGGCAATAACATTATCCCGAAGGGTGTTCAGGTCAACAGTGCCATCTTCAATTTCCCGCAGAGCGATAACCGTATTTTTGTCGTTATCTTTATCCACTGTTAAAGTAGCACCGGCGGCCAAAGATTTGGCACGACCACTGGCCAATAAAATTAAATCAAAGCGATTGGGTACTTTTTTGACGCAATCTTCAACTGTAACACGAGCCATTTTATAATCCTTTCTGTTGAGTTAAACTGATAAAACTATACAAGAAAAAAAATAAAAAATCAAGAAAAAAATAATAATTTATTGAAAAATAAAGATTTTTTATTTTTTTAAAAAAACTGCAAAATACCTTTTTTTGCAAGAGAATCGTGTTTAGGATATTTTTTATATAATATAATGGGCGATATTAAAAAATACCGCCGTTGATAAAAATCACAAAAATATAACTATTTATTCATGACATAAGCAAATGCCACTTACATGTTCAAATATGGAAGAAACAAATCCATCTTCTACATGGATGCACATAGGGGAACAAGATCGGTGTCCTGTCCAAATTATTTGATTCGCGATTCCGTATGCATTTAGTGTTGCACTTATTTCTTGTGATAGCTGAGAATTGCAAGTACTGTCTACATCTGAAGGATTGTAATCAAATAGATTAGTGATGTATTAAATATAAACGATCGTTTTTTTATAGAATGAATTTTATACATCCATTATAAAATTGCCTGTATGAATAGCAAGTGATTCAGCTAAGCTGATATAAACTTGTTTGAATAAAATGATAATACAGGCGTGAGTTGGTGGAATTTTATTAATGAAAAAGGCTATTTTTGTAATAAGCATACACCTCTTCTATCTGATTTACTTCCATATTCATAGGTTCCATCTCCTTTGGAAAAAGAAAACATATAACAAGACTCACGATTGTTTGCGGCATGAGAAGCCCAAGTCCAATCAGAACCAAATCCTCCACTGCATAAAGATTGTATTTGTACACGCAATGCGGCTGTGACGTCATCTGTTTGACAGGGACCGAAAGAAAGTTCTGATCTGACACATGTTTCACTAGTGGTTGGTAGTCTACCTCCTAGTGCACTGCACCAATCTTCTGCTTTATAAAAACTTCCTAAATTACTTGAACCAGCGGCAGAACAAATGGCTGTGTATTCTATTCCTGACACGGTAAGAGTACCGCTTTTTGAACTAATACTTGAAATTAATTTACAAGTACCAGATGTACTACAAGCACTTGAAAAATTACAAAATTCACCGGAATTACAATCAGCATAGGATGAGCATGAACTGTTTGTCTTTTCTTTGCAAATTTCCCCATCGTATATAGTATTTTTATCATTACAATAACACATACCTTCATTTGTTGTTGATGCATAACCACCAAGTCCATCGGTAGATGTTCCTATAGGACAAGTAGCAGTGCTATCATTATTTGTATTATCATTTAGCCCCATATCTTCATTATAAAACAGTGTCAAATTGTTTGTTTCCTGACAATCTTCTTCTGCTATGTCCTCTTCCGTTCCGGTAAAGGATATTCCCCGTAAAGGTGATGTGTCTGTAATGGAACGTACTAACGCTTTACATACATTCTGATTTACACTATGGATTTTAATTCCAATTTCACCGAGATATTCGGTTTCTGCTGTTTTTTCAAATTCTCCTCCGGCTTTCTTGTTGTCTTGATTAAATTCTACC
>JAZLAQ010000017.1:0-76254 GCA_045613285.1 Alphaproteobacteria bacterium
CTTGTTGTCTTGATTAAATTCTACCAGAGAAGCCTGTCTGTCGGATAATAATTGTACCGATACGGTATAAGCCCGTTGCATAGCTGCTTCCAACAGTTCATTGGCTCGTTGTTTTTCCATACCCAGATTATAACCGGCAATTCCACCAATGGATAATACCCCAATAACAGCCAAAACACCCAGCATTTCTACCATACTCCGGCCGGATTCGGTCGCCGTTTGTTTATTTTGTATTGTATTTTTTATATTTTTATTCATTGTTTACTCCTTTATTCTATGCGTTTTGCGGTACACTATATGAAATCTAAACGGTCGTTTAAATTTCATATAATGTGCTTATTTTTGACAAAAGAAACATACGTTTTAAAAATTGACAGAAATACAGTGTATTCTTTATTTTTTTTCTTGACTTATTTTTCAAAATTAAATAAGTTGGTAATATATTAAATCTAGACGACCGTCTAGATTTAATATAGTCATTTCATGTATATTACGCTGAAAAATAAACAATATTTCAAAGTTTTAAAATTATCATTTTATATAAAAATAAATGTTATTGTACATCCGAACATAATAATCTGTTAGAGATTATTTATATTCATTTAGAATGACTATCTTTTGGGTGAAATAAAAATTCTTCTGAAATTAAATCATAAAAATATAATGTGTTGGTCTGATTTGAATTTCTAAGGGTTCTTGTCTGTATACGAAACAACTTTTTCAACAGTTGTCTGTGTCGGTGTAAAATCCAAAAATGCTACCGTTGCCAGAAAAACAACAAGTGCCAGAATGACTGTTTTTAGTAAAAAATGTTTGTTTTCTTTTTGATAACGCATTTTCACTCCTTGACTGAAACAAAAAATAATGTTATGATGCGCCTATATTATTCTTTTAAATTTGTTTTGTCAAGAAAGAAGTGTTATGAATTATAGATGTAAATATAAATTGGTGCAACCTAAAATAATTTTACTTGTTGGTATGATGGGGGTTGGTAAAACCAGTTTGGGGCGCATTATATCCAGACGTTTGGGGTTACCTTTTTTGGATAGTGATAAAGAGATAGAAAGTATGACGGGTTTTACCATATCGGAGTTATTTGCCCGTTATGGTGAACAGGAATTTAGACGAGGGGAAGAACGCGTTATGGAACGTTTGTTGCAAGGGAAACCTTGTGTTTTATCTTCTGGTGGTGGTGCTTTCTTGTCTGAAAAAACACGAAAACTGGCCAAAGAAAAAGCGATATCAGTTTGGATTAAAGCAGAAGCTAATGTTATATCAGGTCGAACAGAAGGTCGGACGCATCGACCTTTGGTGCCGGCTGCTGATAATCAAAAAGCTATTGAACGATTGGTAAAGGAATGCTATCCGATTTATGAGCAGGCCGATATTACTATCCCCTCTTATGATGAATTGCCTTCTAAAACAGGTAAACGGTTAATGAAGGCTTTGTATGCCCAAGGAATTGTTCAATATAATCCACTTAAAAAGGATGATGAAAAATGATATCTTATCTGATTTTGTTTTTTCTAATTCTCTGTTCATTCTTTTTTTCCGGATCAGAAACAGCCGTTACGACTGTTTCAAAACCTTTATTGCATGAACAGGAAAAACAAGGTAATAAAAAGGCTATACGGCTGAATTATCTGAAAAGTCAGGGTGACAGACTGATTGGAACGCTTTTGTTTGGAAACAACATCGTTAATATTGCTACAACAGCTTTGTCTACTGCTTTGTTGATTGATGCTGTTGGTGAAGAGTGGGGGGTATTGTTATCCACTTTTGTCGTGAGTATTGTTATCCTGATTTTCTCTGAAATTTTACCAAAGACATATGCGTTGTCATTGCCCTATACATTTTCAATGGCGGCTACACCGATGCTGTATGTCTGTTTTGTTTTATTCAAGCCATTTGTTTTTGCTTTAAATTGGATTGCAGGACTGATGTTGAAAATTTTGCCAAAATCAAAACAAACACTGGATGTGGAAGAAAAACTGAAAGCTGAAATTCGAGGAATGGTCGATATGGAAAGCGGGGAGGCGTTGGCACAGGAACAAAGTATGCTTAAGAGTGTTCTGGATTTGGATGATGTGACTGTATCCGATATCATGCAACATCGTAGTCAGATTATATCGTTGAATATCAATACGCCCGTCCGAGAAATATTTGATTTTATCAGTCGAACACCCTATAGTCGTATTCCTTTGTGGAAAGGAAAACGGGATAATATTGTCGGTGTCCTGCATGTCAAATCTGTCCTGCGGATGATGAATAGACTTTCTGCCGGTACAAAAAAAATTAATTTATTGGAATATTGTGCAAAGCCTTGGTTCGTTTTGAATACAACGTCATTAATGGATCAGTTGCATGCCTTTAAAAAAAGACGGGAACATTTTGCTCTGGTTGTCGATGAATACGGTGATGTGCAAGGCTTGGTGACTTTGGAAGATATTCTGGAAGAAATTGTTGGGGATATTTCTGATGAAAATGATACACCGGAAAATACAACTTTTCAACCGATAAAAACAGAAGAAAAAGCTTGGCGGGTTGACGGTTCGACAACAATACGGGATTTAAATCGCTATTTTAAATGGGATTTGCCGGATGAAGAAGCTGCGACCGTTGCGGGTTTGGTTTTGTATCTGGCTGAAAGAATCCCCAAACAAGGACAGTCTTTTATGATTGATGGTTATATGTTTCGGGTTGTTGAAAAAGTCGGCAACAGATTGGCTACTATTGATATCTTGCCGCCGAATAAGTAATATGCTTCCAAATTTGTTTATTGTAAGTTTTATGTCGATAAAAACCATTTTTATCGGATGTGTTAAAAAAAACTTGTCAATTTGATTAAAATCGGGTATGTTTGTCTTGTTATTCATTTAATAAAGGAGAGAATATGAAAAATATCGGTGAATTGATGAAAAAAGCACAACAAGTGCAAACGCAAGTCAATATTTTACAAACAAAACTGGCTCATCAGGAATTTACTGGTTCCGCTGGTAACGGATTGGTAACTGTAACCATTACAGGTAAAAGCGATGCAACAAAAGTACATATTGATCCGGCTGCTGTTCAGGATTTGGAAACATTGGAAGATTTGATCTTGGTTGCTATCAATAATGCTCGTGAATTGTCTGATAAATATCAGTTGGCAGAAATGGAACGAATCCAAAATTCCTTGGGATTGCCACCTGATTTTAAAATGCCCTTTTAATTAAAAATGTCTTCGCCGGAAATTGAACATCTTGTTCGTTTGTTGTCAAAACTGCCTTCGTTTGGTCCCCGTTCTGCCAGACGAGCAGTTTTGCATCTGCTGAATAAAAGAGACAGTCATTTTACGCCACTGATTATGGCATTGCAGGATGTTTATGAAAAAATAATGATTTGTCCGATTTGTGGTAATATGGATACAACGGTTCCTTGTTCAATTTGTAGTGATTCAAAACGCAATCAAAACCAGATATGTGTCGTTCGAGATGTGGCAGATCTTTGGGCCTTGGAACGGGCAGGGGCTTTTAGGGGTGTTTACCATACCTTGGGCGGTGTTTTGTCAGCTTTGGATGGTATTGGGCCAGATGAACTGAGGGTTCAGGAATTACTGGATAAAGTATCTTCAGGTGGTGTGGAAGAAGTTATCTTTGCCTTGCCGGCAACAGTAGAAGGACAAACAACCGTTCATTATCTGACAGACAGGTTAGCCGGTTATCCGATAAAAGTTTCTGCTTTATCTCGTGGTGTTCCCGTTGGCGGTGAATTGGATTATTTAGACGATGGAACACTACAAATGGCATTTAAGACTAGACGTGATGTTTAAAATATGCTATTATCCGAAAAAAGGAGATTAAAATGGAACAAACAAAAGTAGCTCTAACAGCTTTGGAACAGGCTGTCTTGAAGTTAGAAACAGCCATATATGAAACAAAAAAGAATCAGGCTCAATTGACAGAACAGGTTGCTGATTTGAAACAAGCCATCCGAACAACGCATGACAGGTTAAATCAGACAATTGAAGCCTACCGGAAAGGGACTGAATAATGGCAGTTGTATCCTTAAAAATCGGAATGGGAACATACAAGTTTTCTTGTACGGATGGACAGGAAGAACATTTAAAGTCATTGGCTGAACAATTGGATAAGCGGGCAGAAAACTTAGTTAAAAATATGGGGTTTATGCAGGAAAATCAACTGTTAGCAATGATTTGTTTGTTGCTTGCAGAAGAAAAAAGTAAACTTGAAAAAGAAACAAATGCTGAAATTTTACTGAAATCCGAAAATCAGTTGGCAGAAAGTTTACAAAGTTTGGCTTTAAAAATAACAACATTATCGGAGAACTTAAAATAATGAAAATTCTATTTTGTGGCGATGTCGTTGGAAAATCAGGACGGGATGCTTTATCCCGTTTTTTACCACAAATTAAAGAAAAATATGCTGTGGACTTTGTTATCGTGAATGGTGAAAATGCAGCCCATGGTTTTGGATTGACGCCTAAAATTTATAATTCCTTTTTAAGGTTAGGCGTTGATGTCGTAACCTTGGGTAACCATTCCTTTGATAAACAGGAGATTAATGAAACCCTTCAAACGCAAAATAATATTATTCGTCCGATGAATTATCCGGAAAATACCATCGGAAAAGGGTATTGTATTGTCGAAAAAAATGGTGTAAGAGTTTGTGTGGCTCAATTACTGGGTAAGATTTTTATGCGTCCGATAGAAGATCCTTTTCAAACGATACAAACTTTTTTAAATACGTGTAAAAAAGGACGGGATTATGATGTTCTGATCGTTGATTTTCATGCCGAGGCAACGGCAGAAAAAGTGGCTTTGGGGTACTTTTTGGATGGACAGGCTTCTTTAGTCGTTGGAACCCATACACATGTCCCGACAGCGGATTATCGTATTCTACCCAATGGAACAGCTCATCAAACTGATGTCGGTATGTGTGGAGATTATTTGTCTGTTATTGGGATGACCTTAAATAGCGCTTTACCCCGGTTTACCGGTACAATCGGTCGGTTGGAACCGGCAGAAGGAGAAGGCACTTTTTGTTCCGTTATTGTCGATGTTGATGAAAAGACCGGACGGTGTCGAGATATCTTTCCTGTTTGCATGGGGGGCTGTTTAAAAAATACAGATTAAATTATTTTTTAGGATATATGGTAATAATGGTTATCTCGGAAGGAGAAAATAATCGCATTTGTGGTCCCCACTGACCGGCTCCACGTGAAACGTACAGTGTACGGTTATCCAGTCGGTACAAACCAGATAAGTATTTGTTGGATAACTTTGCTAAAAAATGAAATGGGAAAATTTGTCCGCCGTGTGTGTGACCGGATACCTGTAGATCAGCTGTGTTATTCTCTGAATTAAACATTTTAGGACTGTGCGCCAATAAAACCGTATAGGTAGTTTTATCTGCTAAAGCTTTTTTCATATCCGGACGATTGTTAAAACGGTTAGCCTGAATATCAGGTACGCCTGCTATTCGAATATCGGGACGTATCAGATGACTGTCATTATTCAAATAAATCAGATTTTCTGACAAAAATTGAGGGGTTGTGTTTTTTTGTCCGATATATACTTCATGATTGCCGTCAGTTACAAAAACACCTAAAGGAGCCTGAAATTTTCCCAGATAGGGGACTAAATGTGTAATTTTTTGTTTGTTGTCATCTATAATATCCCCCGGCAGTAATATAACATCCGGTTTTTGGGAGTTTGTTCTTTCAATAATTTCTTTTAACTTGTTTTCAGATAAGGCTCTGTGAATGTGTATATCCGATAAAACGGCCAATTTTATCGGTTTTACTATTTTTTCTGAATAAAGGGATATTTCTTTGATTTCAGGTACTTTTGTGCCGGACCATAATGCAATGCCAGATAATAAAAAAACAAAAATTGTTAAACCGATATTCGATTGTGTTGCAAAAGGTTCTTGGAATGGAGAAACAATATTTTTAGAAAACAGATGAAGCCCGAACCAAATTACGTCTCGAGCCAACATTAGACAAAAGAATAAAAAGACACAAACAAACAGGAAATAAGCTGTATAAACGGTCAAATTATAAAATACACCTTCCCCATTATCTTCCCATCTTCGTAGTAAAAACGGTGACATAAAAATTAGGGTTAATATAAAACCAATATAAAATTTGCCATAGAAAGGCAGATTTGTCGTAGCGGTGAGTCGGAGTGTAATCAAACTAGCGACAATAATCCCGATACCACATAAAAACAGGAAGAAAAAACTAATGTACATAAAATTAGTTCTCCAATGCATCATATGCCCGCTTGATTTCCTGAATATCCTGCCACATTAACCAACGAGGAGAACCGACCTCTCGCGAATGATTACGCAATAAATAAGACGGATGAAAAATCGGAATCATTTTTGAACCGTGTGGGCCGTCAAACCACTTACCACGAATTTTACTGATGGCTTTTTCTTGTGTTAAAAAAGAAGTCAGAGCAACCTTTCCGCACAGAATAATAATACGGGGTTTTAAAATTTCTAATTGTGAATCCAAGTAGGAACGACAGGCTTCTTTTTCTGATGGTAAGGGATCCCGATTATTTGGTGGGCGACACTTTAATGTATTGCATATATAAACATCTTTTTCGCGGGAAAGTCCGACAGATTCCAGTATTTTATCTAATAATTGACCGGCTCGGCCTACGAAGGGTTTTCCTGTCTGATCTTCATTAAAACCGGGAGCTTCGCCGATAAGCATTAGTTTGGGGTTAGGTTTCCCGTCTGAAAAAACGATATTTGTTCTGGTTTGAAATAATGAACACTTTTGGCATGTTTCACATTTTTTTTTAATTTCTATTAATTTTGTTTCCATAAAATATTCCTTTTACCAAATAAGCATAAAATATCTTTTTTTATGTTAAAAAGCAAGGAAATTATTTTTTATCCGGTGATTTAATTTTTATTTTTTTTTGTATTTTTTCTATAGGAAGTTTTTCTAATGTTAAAAACCACGCTTTTGTTGTATCAGTGTTTTGGTGTCCAACTGTTTCGGCTTCTTTTAGTGTATCAGGATTACATTTAATGACATCGTCGCCAGGGTTCCAGTCGGCGGGTGTCGCAATGCCGAAAGCATCTGATGTCTGTAGACTGATAAGAATGCGCATGATTTCGTGAAAATTACGTCCTGTTGATGATGGATAGTATAGAATTGTTCTGATAATTCCGTCCGGATCAATAAAAAAGACAGCACGGACTGTTTTGGTTGTATCGGCGTTCTTATGTATCATACCATATCGGCGAGCAATGGTTTGGGATAAGTCGGCAATGAGCGGAAATGTAATTTTGATATTGCTAAGTCCTCGAAAGCGTACTTGTTCTTGAATGGCATATAACCATGCAATATGACTGGATAAACTGTCAACCGATAGTCCGATAATTTCTGTGTTTAGTCTTTTACACTCTTCAACCAGTTGTGAAAACGCAATAAATTCTGTTGTACAAACCGGTGTAAAATCAGATGGATGTCCAAATAAAATTACCCATTTACCGATATAGTCTTCCGGAAAGTGTACAGCGCCTTGTGTGGTTTCAGCAATGAATGCAGGTGCAGAGTCACCGATAAGGGGAATGTTGTCGGTTGTCTCATCAGATGTTTTTTTTATATCAGAGTTGTTTTGTTCCATGAGGCCTCCTTTTGAAAGTAAATAGAAGTTTTTTTATAATAGGCAATCCATTCTTTCGTGTGTTTCTTTGAAACTTTTTTGACATTTTTGTGACATTTTTGTTGCAATTTTAAGAAAGTCATAATAAGATATGCTTGTCTTTAACTTAGAACAAGGAGATTTTAAATGAAAAAAATTTCAACTTATATAACCGGTTTGGCTGTTATGGCATTATCAATTCCGGCTTTAGCCGGTGGTTATCAACTGAATGATTATTCGGTAACAGGATTGGGACGAGCTTATGCTGGTCAGGGTGTTGTAGGAGATGATTATTCGGCAATTGCTTTTAATCCAGCCGGTATGAGTTTAATGAAAAAATCAGGTATCCAAACAGGGGCAACTTTTGTCAATTTGCGTGCTGATGTGGATTCTTTGACGGGTGATAAACATAAAAAAATGGATTTTTGGACACCGATTCCACAATTTTTTGGTCAATATAATGTCAATGACAAGTTTTCTTTGGGATTGGGTGTTTATGCGCCGTTTGGCTTAAAGACTCAATATGATGCGGACTGGTTTGGTTCAAACACAGCTATCCTATCTGAATTACAAATTATTGATATCAATTTGGCGGCTTCTTATAAGTTTCATCCCCAGTGGACAATCGGTGCTGGCGTTGTTGCCCGTTATATCTATGGACACATGACGAATAGTCTGGATATAACACGTTTGGGTGGAGGTCTCAGTGATTTTGAATTAGACGGTTGGACAAAGACAGGTATTGTGGGGGTAATGTATGAACCGACAGAAAATACTCGTTTTGGGTTATCATGGCGTTTGCGATCCACTCAACAGGTTAAAGGGGATCATGAAATTTCCAATAACTTGGGTGGTTTTAATCAAATCGCAACCGGTTGGGCTTCTCCGGCTTTGCCAGAAACAGTAACACTGTCTGCGTATCATAAATACAAAAAGTTTGGCTTTTCAGGGACAGCCCGTTGGACGCATTGGAGTCAGTCTTTCCCAGAATTTGTAATGCGGTCTAATAGTAAATTGTTTGCTACATTGAGTGCAACCAGTTTAGGTGCTGCAGCTGGTGTATCTAATAATGAAAAAGTATCCAATTACAACTATGGTAATACATGGACATTGACAGCAGGGTTGGACTACTATCATAACGAAAACTGGACATTCCGCTGTGGAACCGGTTGGGATGAAAGTCCGGCTCATAATGATTCCGACAGAACTGTCCGTATTCCTGATAATGACCGTTTCTGGCTGTCTGCCGGTGCCAGTTATATGCAAAAAAATTGGCAAGTTGATGTTGGGTACGGCATGATGTTTGGTCGAACAGGTAAAGCATTGGAAACAACTGATATTACGTCAGAAAAAGTCAAATATAAAAACTTACGTTCGCACTTGTTGGGTGTGCAGGTTCAATACAAGTTTTAGTTAGTTGATGAACGAATAGAAAAATATCCTCTGGTTTTACAGGGGGTGTTTTTTTTGTATTGTTTTTTAAAAATATATTTGCTTCCTTTTTACAAAAAATTGTAGATTTCTGAAAAAATATCGCAAAAATCACGAAAAAGCACTTGACATTTGATTTAAAAAAATGTATTATAAGCCGTCCGAAGTCTTGTTCGGGGTATTTTTGTACCTTGAAGGAAACTAAAAAAATAGGGGCATAGCTCAACTGGTAGAGCGTCGGTCTCCAAAACCGAAGGTCGTGGGTTCGATCCCTACTGCCCCTGCCATAAAAAGAAAAGGAAGAAAACATGAAAGTATCACCCGCTTTATTTGTTCGTCAGGTTAAACAGGAAGTGTCTAAAATTACATGGCCAACCCGTGCCGAAACATTGCAGGGAACGATTGCGGTTATGGTTATCTGTTTAATTGTTGCTGCTTTTTTGTTTGTTGTAGATTCCTTGTTTGCCGGTATTATTCAGAAAATCGTAGAGTTATAGGGGGCGGAATATATGCGTTGGTATGTGATACATACATATTCAGGATTTGAAAATAAAATTGCCAGTTTTATTATGGAACAGGCCGCTAAAAAAGGCATTGCGGATAAGGTGGAACAGGTTTTAGTTCCTCAGGAAAAGGTTATATCCGTTCGTAATGGTGTAAAAAAAGAAATGGATCATAAAATTTTGCCGGGATATGTTCTGATTAAAATGGAAATGACCGAAGAAACATGGCATTTAGTTAAAGGAACGCCTAAAGTAACAGGATTTTTGGGGGGTAAAAAGCCGACTCCAATTACGGAAAATGAGGCAATGCGTATTCTAAATCAGGTTCAGGAAGGCGCTGAAAAGCCACGTACGGTTGTGTCTTATAGGGTTGGTGAAACGGTTCGTGTTGTTGATGGTCCGTTTGCTTCTTTTATCGGAACAGTGGAAGAAGTTGATGAAGAAAAACAGCGTTTAAAAGTTTCTGTTTCTGTTTTCGGACGGGCAACCAATGTTGATTTAGATAATGTTCAAGTAAAGAAAGAGAGTGTCTAATGTTTAGTTTGTTGGATAGAATGATTTTTGGTCGGGATGGTTTGTCTAATGCGATCGCTCAGGCTTTTGTGGAATATGAAAAAGAAATGAATAGAGGAAGGGTTGTTGTAAATCATAAAAGTCATGATAGGAAAAATTTGGTTTTGGCTAAAAAAGCAGAAATAGCACGTCAAGGGAATTTAGTTCGGGACTAATAACGAAAAATCAGCCGGAAAGCAAAACCGATTCGACTTTCTGGTTGTTGTGGGAGATGAGCCATCATCGGACCACGAAACTTCAAAAGGAATCGGATATTTTTTATAAGAGGTTATAAAATGGCAAAAAAGATTATTGGCTTTATTAAACTTCAAATTGAAGCTGGTAAAGCAAACCCTTCACCTCCGGTAGGTCCGGCTTTAGGTCAACGGGGTTTAAATATTATGGAATTTTGTAAAGCATTCAATGCTAAAACACAGAAAGAAGAACCAGGTTCTCCGATTCCTGTGATTATTACGGCTTATGCTGATAGAACATTTTCTTTTGTGACAAAATTGCCACCGGTTAGCTACTTAATTAAAAAAGCAGCTAACTTGAAGAGTGCTTCTAAAGAACCTGGTCGTTCTAAAGCTGGTAAAATTACAAAAGCTCAGGTTAAAGAAATCGCTGAAAAGAAAATGCCGGATATGAACTGCCATACAGTTGAATCTGCTATGGAAATGGTCGCCGGTCAGGCTCGTTCTATGGGTATTGAAGTGGTGGAGTAAGATTATGCAATACGGAAAAAGATTAAAAAAAGCTTATGAATCCATTGATACCAATAAGGTTTATGCTTTGGATGAAGCAATTGCAATGGTAAAAGCCGGTGCAACTGCTAAATTTGATGAAACAATCGATATCGCTGTTCGTTTGGGTGTTGATCCTCGTCAATCTGATCAGATGATCCGAGGTGCCGTGTCCTTGCCGGCCGGAACAGGTAAAACTTTAAAAGTTGCTGTTTTTGCTAAAGGTCCTAAGGCTGAAGAAGCACGTAAAGCAGGTGCCGATATCGTTGGTGATGAAGATTTAATGAATGACATTTTAGGTGGTAAAATTGACTTCCAACGTTTAATTGCAACGCCGGATATGATGGGTGTTGTCGGTCGTTTGGGTAAAGTCTTGGGACCGAAAGGTTTAATGCCAAACCCAAAATTGGGAACCGTTACAATGGATGTAACGAATGCTGTTAAGGCTGCTAAGGCCGGTCAGGTTCAATTCCGTGTAGATGCCGCTGGAGTGGTCCATGCTGGTATCGGTAAAGCCAGTTTTGATGCCGATAAAATTGCCGAAAACGTAAAAGCCTTTGTGAAAACATTGGTTGCTATGAAACCGGCTTCTTCTTCAGGTTTATACTTGAAACAAGTTGCTATTTCCAGTACGCAAGGCGTCGGTGTAAAAGTGTCTGTTCCGACAATTGTCGGATAAGAAATTTTGTCGGTACTTGGAAACAGGTACCGACAAGAACCTGTCCTAGACTGCGGGTATTCAATCACGGGATTGAATTTAAGGGAAAGCATTCCGCCGGCATAGACAGAAATGAATCAGTGATTCCTTATGGAGTTAAAGAGGATTGTTTCTAGGCAGGAAAATAAGGTGGGTTAGTCAAAAGAATTTTTGAAAAACCTGTGTAGAAACCGAGGCGAGGGGAAAGCCCGACCCTCACATGAAAATGCGGAGACATTATCGTGAAACGTGAAGAAAAACAACAACTGATTTCCGAAATGAAAGATGTTTTTACCAACTCTGCTTTGGTAGTTGTCGCTTTAAATAAAGGTTTGACAATGCCTGAAACAACAGAATTGCGTAACAATGTCCGTCAAGACGGTGCCAGTTATCGTGTTGCTAAAAACCGTTTGGCAAAATTGGCTCTGGCAGGAACACCGTGCGAATCCATGGCGGATTTGCTGGTTGGCCCAACAGCTATCGCATATTCAGCAGATGAAATTGCTGCTGCACGTGCAGTTGTTAAAATGGCCAAAAACAACGACCGTTTTGAAATTGTCGGCGGTATTATGAACGGACAAAAGATTGATGCCCAAATGGTTAAAAATTTGGCTGCATTGCCTTCTTTGGACGAACTGCGTGGCAAACTTGTTGGGTTGTTGCAAGCACCTGCTGGTCAGTTGGCCAGACTTGCAAAAGCTTATTCCGAAAAGGATCAAGCTGCTGCTTAGAACTAAATTATTAACAATTAAATTAAAGGAAATTTAAAATGACTGATTTAAACAAAATTATTGATGAACTGTCTGCTTTGACAGTTTTAGAAGCCGCTGAATTGGCTAAAATGTTAGAAGAAAAATGGGGCGTTTCTGCTGCTGCTCCGGTTGCTGTTGCTGCTGCTGGTGCTGTTGCTGCTGCTGAAGAAAAAACAGAATTTGATGTTATCTTGGCTGACGGTGGTGCAAATAAAATTGCCGTTATTAAAGAAGTCCGTACAATTACAGGCTTGGGCTTGAAAGAAGCTAAAGACTTAGTTGAAGGTGCACCGAAGGAAGTTAAGAAAGGTGTTGCCAAAGACGAAGCTGAAAAATTGAAAAAACAATTAGAAGCCGCTGGCGCTAAAGTTGAATTGAAGTAATTCGTTCTTCAAAAATCGCATTGGGTCGCATCAATTTAAGTAAAATTGATGACGGCCCGATAGCGGTAAATATAACGAATGGGTCTCGGTGCCCTTACACCGACCAGAATTTTTGATTATTAAAATGGGGAAAAACGCATGATCAAACAAGAAACGAATCGCAGAAGAGTTCGTAAAAATTTCGGAAAAATTGAAGCCGTTGCACAAATGCCAAATCTGATTGGGGTTCAAACAGATTCTTATACTGAGTTTTTGCAATGGGGTGTGCCTGTTTCGGAACGAAAAGATATCGGTTTGCAGGCCGTTTTTAAATCTATCTTTCCAATTCATGACTTTGCCGGTCGTGGTGATTTAGATTTTGTTGAATATGAATTGGATATGCCGAAATTTGATGTTGATGAGTGCTTAAAACGCAGTTTGACTTATGCGGCTCCGGTACGTGCTAAGTTGCGCTTGGTTGTTTGGGATGTTGACCAGTCCACAGGTGCACGTTCTTTTAAGGATATGAAAGAACAGGATGTTTATATGGGGGATTTGCCCTTAATGACGGAAAAAGGGACTTTTATCGTCAATGGAACGGAACGGGTTGTTGTTTCCCAAATGCATCGCTCCCCAGGTGTTTTCTTTGATCATGATAATGGTGAAACACATTCTTCCGGTAAATTTTTATTTGCAGCCCGTATCATTCCCTATCGCGGGTCTTGGATTGATTTTGAATTCGATGCAAAAGATTTATTGTATGTTCGGATTGACCGTCGTCGGAAATTGCCAGTATCTTCATTTTTGTATGCATTAGATAGCGAATATACAGCACAAAAACGTTTGGAAGCTACTGCCGCCGGAACTGAAATTGATCCGAGCGATGTTTACGGCATGAGCAAAGAAGAAATCTTGAATTATTTCTATCAGACGGTTGTTTTCAAAAAAGATAAAAAGAATTGGAAAACAGCTTTTGAACCGGCTTTATTAAAAGGGCAAAAATTGGCCTTTGATTTGGTTGATGCTAAAACCGGTAAAGTTGTTTTTGAAAAAGGGCAAAAACTGATTTCTGCCAAAGCAAATAAACTGAAAAAGGAAGGTTTGGAAGAATATGTTTTATCTGAAGATGAATTAATCGGTCGTTTTGTTGCAACGGATATCGTTGATGAAAAGACCGGCGAGGTTGTTATGGAAGCCGGTAATGAGCTGACAGAAGACGACTTTGAAAAAATCAAAGAAATGAAATTGAAGGAATTGCCGATACTGCATATTGATTATGTGACAGTTGGTCCTTATATCCGGAATACTTTGATTGCGGACAGAAATACGACCCGTGAAGAAGCATTGATTGATATTTATAAAATTATGCGTCCAGGTGAATTGCCTGTTGTAGAAACGGCAGATGCTTTATTCCGTAGTTTGTTCTTTGATTTAGAACGTTATGATTTATCAGCTGTCGGTCGGGTTAAAATGAACGCTCGTTTGGGTTTCAATAATGAAGAAGTTTCTGATGAAATCCGCGTCCTACGTAAAGAAGATGTTTTGGGTGTCTTGAAAACCTTGATAGAGATTAAAGATGGCCGTGGTGAAGTTGATGATATTGATAACTTGGGTAACCGTCGAGTTCGTTCTGTTGGTGAATTGATGGAAAATCAATATCGTTTAGGTTTGCTTCGAATGGAAAGAATGGTTCGTGAACGGATGACTTCCAGTGATATTGATACCGTTATGCCATCCGATTTAATTAATGCTAAACCGTTGTCTGCTGCGGTCAGAGAGTTCTTTGCCAGCAGTCAGCTCAGTCAATTTATGGATCAGAATAATCCGTTATCTGAAATTACACACAAACGGCGTTTGTCTGCATTGGGACCTGGTGGTTTAACACGTGATCGTGCCGGTATGGAAGTTCGTGACGTTCATCCGACCCATTATGGACGGATTTGTCCGATTGAATCACCGGAAGGTCAAAATATCGGTTTGATAAACTCATTGGCAAGCTTTGCCCGTATCAATAAGTATGGTTTTATTGAAACACCTTATCGTAAGGTTGTTGATGGTAAAGTAACCAGTGAAGTTGTTTATTTATCCGCTATGGAAGAAGCACGCTATAATATTGCTCAGGCAAATGCGGCTTTGAATGATAAAGGCGAATTTACAGAAGAATTGGTAACGTCTCGTCATGCTGGTGAAGTTGTTTTAGTAAAGCCAGAAGAAATTGAATTTATTGATGTTTCTCCGAAGCAAGTTGTTTCTGTTGCAGCGGCCTTGATTCCATTCTTGGAAAACGATGACGCTAACCGTGCTTTGATGGGTTCAAACATGCAACGTCAGGGTGTTCCTTTGTTGAAAGTTCAGGCTCCGTTGGTTGGTACAGGCATGGAAGCAGTTGTTGCGAAAGATTCTCGGGCTGCTATTACGGCAAGACGTTCCGGGGTTGTGCAACAGGTTGATTCTTCCCGTATCGTTATTCGGGCTACGGATGAATTGAGTGCTACGGCATCTGGTGTAGATATCTATACACTAGAAAAATTCCAACGTTCTAATCAGGGAACCTGTATGACACAGCAACCGATTGTTAAAACCGGTGAAGTTGTCAATAAAGGTGATATTATCGCAGATGGTCCTTGTACACAGTTGGGTGAATTGGCTTTGGGACGTAACGTATTAGTTGCTTTCGTTCCTTGGAATGGGTATAACTATGAAGACTCTATCTTGATTTCTGAACGGATTGCCCGTGATGATGTGTTTACATCTATTCACTTGGAAGAATTTGAAGTGACGGCCCGTGATACAAAGTTGGGTCAGGAAGAAATCACACGCGATATTCCGAATGTCGGTGAAGAAGGCTTGAAAAACTTGGATGAAACCGGTGTTATCTATATCGGTGCAGAAGTTAAAGCCGGGGATATCTTGGTTGGTAAGGTGACACCGAAGGGTGAAACAATCATGACACCGGAAGAAAAATTATTGCGGACAATCTTTGGTGAAAAAGCTGCTGATGTTCGTGATTCTTCTTTGCGGGTACCTCCGGGAATTTCTGGTACGGTTGTTGATGTACGTGTCTTTACGCGTCGTGGATTGGAAAAAGACGAACGTGCTTTGTCTATTGAACAGTCTGAAATCAGCCGTTTGGCAAAAGACCGCGATGATGAAAAGGCTATTTTACAAGGCAGTTTCTATGATCGTATTCGTGGTTTATTGGCTGGTCAGAAAGTTTCTAAATCTGTTGGTTTTAAGGCCGGTACCGTTTTGACGGTTGATGCTTTGACGGCGGTTAAAAATGAAGACTTACGTAAAATCAATGTCGAAAATGACAAAGTTATGGCTGAAATAGAACAGTTATTAGCAACATTGGATGAAGCCGAAAAAACATTACAGGCTAAATTTGAAAATCGTGTTGAAAAATTACAACGCGGTGATGAAATGATGGCTGGTGAATTAAAGAAAATTAAAGTCTTTATTGCCACGAAACGTAAATTGCAACCTGGTGACAAGATGTCTGGTCGTCATGGAAACAAGGGTGTTGTTTCCCGTGTTTTACCGATCGAAGATATGCCTTATACCGAAGACGGTACGCCGATGGATATCGTTTTAAATCCGTTGGGTGTTCCTTCCCGTATGAATGTGGGGCAGATTTTGGAAACACACTTAGGTTATGCTTGTCGTGAATTAGGTCGTCAGATTGGTGAAGTTGTAGAACAGGTAAAAGCACAAGGTGCTGATATGGCTGATTTGAAGGCTAAATTAAAAGATGTTTACGGTGATCGTGAATATAATAATAAAGTGGCCGATATGACAGATACAGAAATTTTGTCAATGGCTGAAAACCTGAAAGACGGTTTGCCGATTGCAACTCCTGTTTTTGATGGTGCTCACCAGGAAGACATTGATAATATGTTGAAGAAAGCTGGTTTGAGTGTATCCGGTCAGGTAACTTTATATGATGGTTTGACGGGTGAACCGTTTGATCGTCCGGTAACAATCGGTTACATGTATATGCTGAAGTTACACCACTTGGTTGATGAAAAAATTCACGCTCGTTCCATCGGACCGTACAGTTTGGTAACACAACAACCGCTTGGTGGTAAGGCTCAATTCGGGGGTCAACGTTTTGGTGAAATGGAAGTGTGGGCATTAGAAGCTTATGGTGCAGCCTATACATTGCAGGAAATGTTGACGATTAAGTCCGATGACGTTTCAGGTCGTATCAAAGCCTATGAAACAATTATCCGTGGTGACAACAACTTTGAATCCGGTATTCCGGAATCTTTCAATGTTTTAACCAAGGAAATGCGTTCTTTGGCATTAGATGTTGAACTGAATCAAAATGAAAGCAAATAATTAGACAGGGGAAAGACCTCTTTCCCCTTTAACCCAAGAAAAAAGGCAAAAAAAATGAATGAATTAATTACAAATTTTAGTCCTGTTGCTAATCCTCAATCTTTTGATGATATCCGAATTTCTATCGCATCACCCGAAAAAATTCGCAGTTGGTCATTTGGTGAAGTGACCCGTCCTGAAACAATAAACTATCGGACATTTAAACCGGAAAAAGATGGTTTGTTCTGTGCTAAGATTTTCGGACCTGTTAAGGATTATGAATGTTTGTGTGGAAAATACAAACGGATGAAATATCGTGGTATTACCTGTGAAAAGTGCGGTGTTGAAGTAACATTGTCAAAAGTGCGTCGGGAACGTATGGGACATATCGAATTGGCTTGTCCGGTAACACATATCTGGTTTTTAAAGTCTTTACCGTCTCGAATCGGGACTCTGTTAGACATGATGTTAAAAAATTTGGAAGCTGTTTTGTACTTCGAAAAATACATCGTGATTGAACCGGGGTTGACAGGTTTAAAATTACATGATTTATTGACGGAAGAACAATATCAGCAAGCCGTAGAAGAATATGGTGAAGATACTTTCCGTGTTGGTATCGGGGCAGAAGCTATCAAAGAAATGTTGTCTCAGATTGATTTAGCAGGTGAAGCGGCTTCTTTGCGTGCTGAATTGATTGAAACAAAATCTGATATGAAACGCAAAAAGATTGTTAAGAAATTGAAATTGGTAGAATCTTTCTTAGAATCCGGTTCGCGTCCGGAATGGATGGTTTTGGATGTATTGCCAGTTATTCCGCCTGAATTGCGTCCGTTGGTTCCTTTAGATGGTGGTCGTTTTGCTACATCTGATTTGAATGATTTATATCGTCGTGTTATCAACAGAAATAATCGTTTAAAACGGTTGTTGGAATTACGTGCACCGGAAATTATTGTTCGTAATGAAAAACGTATGTTGCAGGAATCTGTTGATGCTTTGTTTGATAATGGTCGTCGTGGTCGTGCTGTTGCTGGTATGAACAAACGTCCTTTGAAATCTTTGGCTGATATGTTAAAAGGGAAACAAGGTCGTTTCCGTCAAAACTTGCTTGGTAAACGTGTTGACTACTCCGGTCGTTCTGTTATTACGGTCGGTCCGGAATTGATGTTACATCAATGCGGTTTACCAAAAAGAATGGCTTTGGAATTGTTTAAGCCTTTTATCTATTCTAAATTAGAACAATATGGTATGGCTTCTACAATTAAAGCTGCCAAGAAAATGGTTGAAAAAGAACGCCCAGAAGTATGGGATATCCTGTCCGAAGTTATTCGTGAGCATCCGGTTTTGTTAAACCGTGCTCCGACATTGCACCGCTTGGGTATTCAAGCCTTTGAACCGGTGTTGATTGAAGGTAAAGCCATTCAATTACATCCGCTTGTTTGTACAGCCTTTAACGCAGACTTTGACGGTGACCAGATGGCCGTTCACGTTCCGCTTTCTATGGAAGCTCAATTGGAAGCCCGTGTTTTGATGATGTCTACAAACAACATCTTGTCTCCGGCATCCGGTAAGCCGATTATTGTGCCGACACAAGACGTTATTTTGGGATTGTATTATATGTCTATGGCTTTAGACGGCGAACCCGGGGAAGGTATGGTCTTTTCATGTCCGCAGGAAATTGAACACGCTTTGTTTGAACGTGTTGTGACATTACACTCAAAAATTAAAGTCCGGTTGACAATAATGGAAGATAACGGTGTTAAACAAACACGGGTTGTTGAAACAACACCAGGACGGATGAAGTTGGCTGCCTTATTGCCAGACAATAGTAAAATTCCGTTCAGTTTGATGAACCGTTTAATCCGGAAAAAAGAAGTTTCCGATATTATTGATGCTGTTTATCGTTTCTGTGGTCAAAAAGAAACCTGTATTTTTGCCGATCGGATTATGAATTTGGGTTATCGTCAGGCTGCTAAATCCGGTATTTCTTTCGGTAAGGACGATTTGATTGTGCCGACAGAAAAGAAAAAATTGTTGGCTGAAACAGAAAAGAAAACAAATGAGTTTGAACGTCAATACCAAGACGGTTTGATTACCCGTTTGGAAAAGTACAACAAGGTTGTTGACGCTTGGGCGTCTTGTACGGATAAAATTGCCGGTGCGATGATGCAGGGTATTTCAAAAATTGAACCAGGTAAACCAGTCAATTCCGTCTATATGATGGCTAATTCCGGAGCCCGTGGTAGTGCTGCTCAGATGAGACAGTTGGCCGGTATGCGTGGGTTGATGGCTAAACCATCGGGTGAAATTATTGAAACGCCTATTCGTTCCAACTTTAAAGAAGGCTTGACCGTTATGGAATACTTTAACTCCACGCACGGTGCCAGAAAAGGGTTAGCTGATACGGCTTTGAAAACAGCGAACTCAGGTTATTTAACCCGTCGCTTGGTTGATGTGGCTCAGGATGCTATTATTACCATTGATGATTGTGGTACGGATAATGGAATTACCATACAACCGATTATTGAAGGTGGTGATGTTATTGCAACAACCGGTGAACGGATTTTAGGCCGTACAGCTGCCGAAGATATTAAAGATCCAGCTACTGGCGAAGTTATCGTTTCAAAAAATACATTGATTGATGAAAATGATGTAGAAAAGATCGATAATGCCGGTGTTGATTCGGTAAAAATTCGTTCTGTTTTAACTTGTGAAGCTGAAGACGGTATTTGTGCAGCTTGTTATGGACGTGATTTAGCCCGTGGAACGGCAGTTAACTTGGGTGAAGTTGTCGGTATTATTGCCGCTCAATCCATTGGTGAACCGGGAACTCAGTTGACAATGCGTACTTTCCATATCGGTGGTGCGGCTCAACGTGGTGCGGAACAGTCCAATATTGAAGCAGCATTTGATGCTAAAATCAAGTTAGGTAACTGTAATACTATCAAAAATTCTGCTGGCGATGTTATTGTCTTGTCACGGAATTGTGAAGTTTCTCTGTTGGATTCCAATAATCGTGAAAAAGCCCGTCATAAAGTACCTTATGGTGGTAAGTTGTTGGTTGAAAATGGTCAAAAAGTTGAAAAAGGGACTCGTTTGGCTGAATGGGATCCGTATACAACACCGATTATTGTTGATAAAGCCGGTAAGGTAAAATTTGAAGATTTAATTGATGGGGAAACCATTCGTAAAGTGACAGATGAAGCAACTGGTTTGGATTCAACTGTTGTAACGGATTGGCGTCAACAATCTTCAAAACAAGAACGGAAACCGCATGTGGCTTTGTTAAACGAAAAAGGCAAAATCTTTAAATCTGCCAGTGGTGCTGAAGCCCGTTATTATTTGGCGGCGAATGCCGTTGTCATGGTAACGGATGGTCAGGATGTAAAACCTGGTGATGTATTGGCCAGATTACCGCGTGAATCTACAAAAACACGTGATATTACGGGTGGTTTGCCACGGGTTGCTGAATTATTTGAAGCCCGTCGTCCGAAGGATGCTGCTATTATTTCCGAAATTGACGGTCGTGTGGAATATGGTGCTGACTTTAAGACAAAACGGCGTATCTTCGTTATTGGTGAAAATGAAGAAGACAAGCGTGAATATTTGATACCGAAAGGTCGAACAGTGGCCGTTCACGAAGGTGATATTGTCCAAAAGGGCGACTTATTAGTTGAAGGTTCATTAGTACCACATGATATTTTGCGTATCTTGGGTGTTGAAGCCTTGGCTCACTATATGATTAAAGAAGTGCAGGCTGTTTATCGCTTACAAGGTGTGCGTATCAATGATAAACACATTGAAGTTATCGTTCGTCAGATGATGCGGAAATTGGAAGTTGTTGATGCTGGTGATACAACATTGTTGGCAGGAGAACAAATTGACAAAGAAACTTTGGTTATCGAAAATGTCAAAGCTGCTAAAGCTGGTGGGCGTGAAGCTAAGGCCGAACCGGTCTTGTTGGGTATTACAAAGGCCAGTTTGCAGACACGTTCTTTCATTTCAGCGGCTTCCTTCCAAGAAACAACTCGTGTGCTGACAGAAGCAGCAGTTGCTGGTAAGAAAGACCCGTTGCATGGTCTGAAAGAAAATGTCATTGTCGGTCGTTTAATCCCGGCAGGAACAGGAGCACAAATGCAACGGTTACGTCAAATTGCTATGGGTCGTGATAAAGAAATCATTGATGCACGCAATAAAGAAACCGCAAATGCTGGTTAAAAAATGAAAAATAAGACACCCCATCGGTTTCGATGGGGTGTTTTTTTAGACTTAAATATATAAAACTATAAGTTTTGTTTGATTCGTCCTGTATAGTTATTACTTCTTTTTTCTGGAACGGGATTTACCGGCATAAGGATTTTCTCGCTTACGCATGTGTATCCGTATCGGAACGCCTACTAAACCGAATTGTTCCCGTATACCGTTGGATAGATACCTTAAATATGATTCTGGCAGTTGATCCGGATTACTGGAGAAAATAACAAAAGTCGGTGGACGGGCATTGACTTGCGTCATATATTTCATTGGTATTCGGCGACCATTACTGGCAATTGGTGTAGGATGAGCTTCGGTCATTGCTTTTAAAAAGTCGTTCATTTTATGTGTGGAAACACGTTTATTCCATAGTTTATAAATATGAAAGACTGTTGTCATCATTGGCTCTATCCCAAAACCGGTTTTTGCTGAAACTGTGACAATCGGTAAGCCTTTTACCTGTTGTAGTGAAGATTCCATTTTTATTTTTAAATCGTTTAAAACTTGTCGCTGATTTTGAACAGAATCCCATTTGTTTAAGGCAATAATCAAACCACGTCCTTCGTCCAGTACTTTTGATGCGATCATTAAATCCTGTCGTTCCATCGGTTGATTGGCGTCTAGAACTAAAATAACAACCTCAGCAAAGTCAATGGAGTTGCGTGTATCGGCAGCGGATATTCTTTCCAAATCATCATCTACTTTACCATATTTTCGAAGACCGGCTGTATCCGTTAAAAGAATTTTATTTCCTTTCCATTCCCAAGGGATTGTAATAGCATCCCGTGTGACACCGGCTTCCGGTCCTGTCAGAAGTCTTTCTTTTTTTAATAATCGGTTGATGAGTGTTGATTTACCGACATTCGGTCGACCGACAATAGCTAATTTTAAAGGTTTTTCTGTTTTTTTTCCTTCATTTTCTTCTGACTCAGGGTCCGTATTTTCTGTTGATTTCTCAATTTTACACAGGGGTTTTAATAAAGTATACAATTTATCCATTCCTAGGCCATGTTCGGCAGAAATAGGGGTCGGATCACCAAGACCTAAACGATAAAATTCAGCCAGTTGGTGTTGTTGCATCTTTCCTTCACATTTATTGGCTAAGACAAATAATGGTTTGTCTATACGTCTTAATTGTTTCGCAACACGTTCATCTAAACTGGTTAACTCTGAACGTGCATCCAGAACCAAAACAACGATATCAGCCTCTTCAACAGCCGTTTCTGTTTGTTTCCACATAGCTTTGGCTAATGAACTGGTCTCTTCTAAACCAGCGGTGTCAATCAAACGAAATTCTAAGTCATTTAATGTTGCTATGGCTTCTTTTCTATCCCGTGTAACACCTGCACGATCATGTACAATTGCCAATCGCCGTCCGCACAAGCGATTAAATAATGTAGATTTTCCAACATTTGTTCTGCCGATAATAGCCACTGTTTTCATTTGGATATTCCTTTACTTGTAAATCAATAAATCACCCTGTGTCGTTAATAACAGCATTGTTTCCTTTACCAAAACAGGTGCTTTTAACAGAGGGGATATTTTTTCTTGTCTTTTTTGCTGACCGGTTTTGGCATCTAAAAATACCATATTACCCTCTGATGAGGTCAATATAACCTGATTATTGACTAAAACAGGAGCAAACCAATCAGCTGTTTTACTTAATTCTTTTAAGTCTTTTTCCCAAAATAAAGTACCGTTCTGTTTATCCAAGCAAAGTAACTTATTGTGATTTGTTATCACAAAGACGGAATTGCCACTGATAACCGGTGTTTCACGACCACCAAAGGGGAGAGTATAAATCGGCATACCTGTTTCCAGTTGCCATAATCCGCTACGACCGGCATTGCCCACCATAAAAATAGATTTTCCTTCTATGACAGGGGCAGATGTAATCTGTGGCATATCCAAGAGGGTATTGTATGTTTTGTTTTTCCATAATGTTTCCGCCCATAGCAAGACACCAGTTTCAACATCAAAAGCATTGACCCGTCCCGTTGTTGTCGGCATAACAACAATATCCCCTTGAACTGCTGGCGTAGCTACACCAAAGAAATTTGTAATGGTTGGTTTGTCGCCTTTATATTGCCACAGTTCTTGACCATCCTTTGTTTTCAAAACAAATAATTCATTATTGATGGATGTAACAAACAAACGTCCTTCATCAGCCGTTGGAGAAGAACGTAAAGGAACTTTTAAATCTTTTCGCCATTGTTCTTTACCGGACAGGTTTGTTGCAATAACCAATCCATTCCCGGATACAGCATAAAGAGAATTGCGATAAATAGATAATCCGACACTTTTAGATGACGTTCCATGAATATCTGCTAATTTTTTACGCCATTTTTGTTGGCCTGTTTTTAAATCGGTAGCCTGTAAAACAAAACGGCTATCCAGTGTATAAACCGTTGTTCCGAAAATAACAGGACCTGCCAAACTGAAACCTTCTTCATCAACACCATCGCCAATAGATACAATGGCTGTTTGCTGTATATCTTTCCCTAAGCGTGTATGTGGTCTGTTATTTCGAGAGTTCTTATACTGCATTGTCCAGTTTTCTGTTTTTTCAGCAGAGGATAATTGCGGTTTACCAGTGCTTTTTTCAAGGGATACTTCCGCGTCAAAAACGGAACGCCTTCCGGATAAGGGAGCTATATCCCCTTTTTCAGTACATCCAAACAACAACAGAACGAATAATAACAGTAATTTTTTCATGTAATTATTTCACTTCATTTTGTAACATAACCAAACGTTCACGTAAGGAAGGTTGTAGATTTTCCTGTGTTAAAGCCATCTCTAAAACCGCTTTAGCCGAATTATTATCACCGGATAAACGATAGAGTAATGCCGATAATTCGGAAGCGTTTCCAAAGAAAACAGACTCTTTGTCGGCCAATATTGGGGATAAAAGAGCCAATAATTCAGATGTATTTCCGTTATCAACCTGATGCCCGACATAGGAAATTAGGCAAGCTTGGCGTAAAGCGTTTGGCACATCATCGTTATCTGCCAGACCTTTTAAAATTATTAAGGCTTGTTTTTTATCACCTGTTTTCAGTAAAATACCGGCCTGTTCAATGTCAGCCAGATATCGGTAACCTGTTTTGCCGGTTTCGGATAAGTTTTTGAAATCGGCAAGGGCTTGCTCATTATTATTTTGAACAGCCTGAATCATAGCAGCTTCGTATTTATCGGATTCAGATAAACGAACCTTGTTCCACCAAGATTGATAAAATTCCATACCGATTGTAGCTAAAATAACCGCAATGGCGCCGCCAATAATCAAAAAACGGTATTTTTTCCACCATTTTACTAACTGTTCTTGGCGAAGTTCTTCATCTACTTCCCGTTCAAAAATTCTTTGCTGAACCGGACAAGTTCCTGTTCCACAATCCTGTTTATTGCAATCACAATTTTTATCTTTTTTCATGGTCTTTTTCCTTTTGTTTTTTTAGATGCTATCTTTATAGCAGAAAATCAACTTTTTCGCAACTTTTTATTTTTCTTTTTTTGGTAATTTTCCTAAAATCGGTAAAATCAGGCGAGCCGGTAACATACCGCCAAACCAAGCACCTAATGCCATAATCCAAGGAAAAGCCACAATCGGCGGGCGTTTTGAAACACGTTTTTTTATGATTTGAGCTGCTTTTGGGGCGGACATTAAAAAAGGCATTCTAAATTGGTTTTTATCTGTCAGTGGTGTCTCAATAAAACCAGGACAAACAACCGTTACATGAATGCCAAAGGGCTTCAAAGAACCCCATAGAGCTTCACCCCAGGCTTTGACGCATGATTTTGATGCTGAATAAGCAGGACAACTGGCCATGCCACGATACCCCGATAAAGAGCTGATGATTACAAGATGTCCCTGTTTTCTTGTTTTCATTAGTTCTGAAGCCGGTAGGATTGTGTTGATAACACCAAAAATATTTGTTTCAAAAATAGATCGTGTGCTGACGGGGGTCTCGTCCATTCCTAAAACACCAGCCGAAACACCGGCGTTGGCTATAACTAAATCTAACGGACAGATCGAATCGGCTTGTCGGACGGCTTTTTCGGCAGTATCTTTGTCAGTTACATCAAAAAGATAAGTGTAAACATCTGCACCTAGAGTTCGACATTTTTCTGCTGTTTCGTTCAAACGTTGTTCATTTCGTCCACATAAAAATAAAATTATGCCCTGTTCAGCATAGGCATAAGCAAGTTCCCGCCCGATACCGCTGGATGCACCAGTGATAAAAATAGACTTGTTTTTTTGTTGTTTCATAGGGTTCCTTTCAAAAAAATACATTTTTTTAAATTTTTTACTTGACAAATCATTTTATATGAGTATAATGCAATTGTCCAGTAAAAAATCACAGAAGCCTCTGTGGCGAAACTGGTAGACGCGACAGACTCAAAATCTGTTGATAGCAATATCATGCTGGTTCAAGTCCGGCCAGAGGTACCAAAACATACAACTCCCATTTCGGGAGTTGTTTTTTATTTATTTTCAAGCGCTTGTACCGGTTCGGTAACTGCCCTTTCAGAAAGTGCTAAATTTTGTGAACCATCGAACTTTTAATATCCAATTCCGCCTAAATTTCAAACGGCGTTTGATGGGACAAACTTGTTTTCAATAAGGCTCATTGCTTTGCGCATAAAAATTGTCCACTGGACATTTTTTATTTACGCAGTTATCGAACTATTAAATGCAAAGTACCTTAAAAACAATAACTTATTCAAGTTCAAGTTCAAGTCCGGCAAGAGTTCCAGGAAAAAATTGACTTTTATAATATTTTAGGTTAAAATCATGTTATCACCTAAATGAAAGGTTGTTTGAATGTCTACTGCAAATTATTCCGTAACTGTTAATTCTTCAAAAAGTGTCAAAAAGAGTAGCCCTTTTGAAGATATAAAACATCTTTTTTGTTTTGGGGCATTTTTTAAGAAAGCCACTTTCTATACCCAAAAGACGATTGCAGATAAAATTATAGAACCCGCTAGCATTCAAGAAATAAAGCGAATTTATACAACTCCAGAAGAACCTTTAGAAAAAAAGACAATAGATAAGTTTTTACATTTTTTTTATTGTATGCCCCAAAACACTTTACCGATGCCTCATACAAATACTTTTGCAATGCCAGGGCGTCCTATGTTTTCACAAATCAAGATGAGTAATGGGCTGACTTATTTAGCAGCGATTTCAGAGGTAGGCGAAATCAATTGGTTTCAATCAATTGATGGAAAAGTGAGTGGTTTTAATCCGGCTGAACATACTCTGGATGAAATTAAACAATTATCTGATAAAAAAGAAATTTTTCCAACCGGTGATTTGAACAGAAATTATTATAAAATCCTTCTTTATCCTTACCATGAAGATGGCAAAATCCGAGAAGATGATTTTTTGGATATAGGCCTGAAAAAAGATGCACCACTCAACTCAAGAACACCTGTTCAATTAGATGATCGCCTTTTTGACAGCAGAATGACTTCTTTTGACGTATTGAAAAAAAGAATTTCAGTAGGTAATGATTCTCTGCCTGTTGGACTGGAATTTCCGCCACATTTATTGAATGTATTTAAGAAATTAGAGGAATTTTATGAAGCTCAAAAACCAACACTCGGACAAATGATATATACATTGTTTTCTCAAAAGTGCGTTGGGACAATAAGCCCTTTATTTTCAAATACACCCGGCATTCGATTTTATAATACAAAAGTTGTTAATCCAAATATAACAACAAAGCTAAGCTCTAAGCATCAATGCGAAATTCCACATCCATTAGTAAATGGAAGATAAATAGGAGTTTATATTTGTTGTGCCAACTTTTTGAAATCCGCATCTGAAAACGATAAAATTTATTTAAGGTTGTCAAAAAAGTCACAAGTAGATATAAACTATATCCCCTCTGTCATGTTGAGATAACCCAAAATGGATTAACGGCATAATGCGTAGTAAGTATCACGATTGCGAGAATCATATCCAATAGCTGACAGGTTAAGAATAATACGGTGTGAGAGACAAGAACCGCTTGGAGGATTATCTGCTAACCAAATAGAGCCTGTGCTTCCTAACAAAGAAAGTGTCTTTGCTGTCTCTGAACATTTTTCCTCTCCTTCACAGATGCAATAATACGAGGGGTCAGTTGTTTTTGAGTGTTCATAATAACACACAATTTCCCCTGATTCATCCGATATACCCAAGTCTGATATAGTTAGCAGTTGTTTCCCATGTGATTGACATAGATTAGCTGCTCCCCACCAATTCATCGCAGTCGAACTCTTGTAAACAGTTAAAGTACCACTTGGAAGTTCTAATGTATAAGGCATTAAGACACCCTTGTCAGTACAAGCCCCTGTTCCTGGATCACTACAAGTTCCTTTAGAAAATTTACAATATTCAGTTTCTTCATTACAATCACTATTTTTTGTACAATTCCCTTTTGGAACAGAACAGGTATAAATCGATGAATCAGCTCCCTGTGTACAATAGGTTCCTTCTTCACAACATTGTTCACCACACATGAACGTTCCATCATTACATTTACATTCTCCGTGATAACAAGTTAAATTCGACATACATACAACTCCCTCACATTCAGGATCTGTTATGCTTTCGCTTTTGTTATCTATTCCGATCCCATAGATAAATACCATTTCATTTGTATTTTTACAATCGTCTATTTCTACATCTGCTAATGTTTTTCCTGTATTTATAGCTATGGTAACTTCAGCTCCTTCTGTTTTTCTTATCAGTTCTTCACAAACAGCAGATTTTATACCAGATACTGTTATTCCGACTCCATTTTTCACTTTTAAAATATTTGGGTCAAATGTCCCATACTCTGTGGTATTTTTAAATTCCCGCATAGAAAGTTCATGGCCTGAAGATCGTTGTGATAACAACACTATAGCACGTTTTGAAGTTTCTGTAAGTAATGTGTTTGCATGATGCTTATTCATTAAATAAGTATATCCTACAATACCACCAACGGATAATACACCGACAATTGCCAGAGTTCCCAGCATTTCCACCATCGAACGCCCTTGTTCTTGTTGTTTGTTTTCTGTTACTTTTGCTTTTCTAGTCATAAATTATTTCCTTTTATCAAAATTATTTTTATTGGATATTTCTACATCAAAAAAATACATCAGTCAAGCATATTGATAAAAAATAAGCTCGATTTGAAGAAATCGAGGTTTTGTGGAATACAAACTGCTATTTACAAACAACAGAATAGTATGTTTTATTAGTACGTTGCGTATCAATATCTACTCTTGGATTATGATTCAGAGTAACATTGTATGCTAAGCATGAATTATTATCGGAAGTCCACCAATTGGAACCAGCCAAACGACCTTTAAATCTGGCCCAAGAACAATTATTAAAAGATTTAGATGACTTAGAAGCAAAGGAATTACCCTATGATGAATAAAAATAACTATTTTATTGATGATATTGATGATTTAAAGGAAATCCTCTCAATTAAGCAATACAACTCATCAATTTCTTTGTAATAATTAGCTTGGTATTCGCTAAGCACGCTGTACCAAAAATTAAATAAGTACCTGAAAATGGGACTTTTTATGTCTTATGAATACTTACCCGTCAGGGCTTCTCGTTAAGATTGAAAATGCATTTTACTAATAAAAAACAACCTCGGTTTTTATAAAGCCGAAGTTGTTAGAGATAATTAGCTTTTTATGTATCAGATAAAAGATTTATTCTCGATTACGAGATTTTCCACGTAGTATCTTTAACATCATTTTTCTCTGGTGTTCCGGGTATGTAGAAACATAGCGCAACAGATCTTCTTGTTCCATACTTCTAAATATAGAATCGATATCTGTTCCACGACTGTATCCCCCTTTACGGCTGCTTGGCATTGTGTTTCCGGCAACGGGAGCTATGCTTTCTATATCTTCATACATATTGTATCCTTTCTTTTTTAGAAAATCAGAGTATAACAAAAATTAGTTAAGAAGTCAATCTTTTTGAAAAGAATTGACGAAAAAATACAACGAGATTTATTCTGATAATAAAAATAGAGAATATAATGGAATAATTTGTTTGGTATTATTTTGAGTTGTAATATAAATAAAAATATTTTGTATATGGAAATGATCTACTGATGTTTTGAAAAGTTGTTTGACTTTTTTATAGAAATGTGTTATAATCCGCCTGAAAAGAGAACCTAATCATGAGTCCCCTCAGAAATAAAAGAGACTTAATTTCTTGTTATATAGATTATCCGGAAAAACCACAAGACATTAAAATTTCTTTTGAGGTTGATCCGGAAGAAGGCATTATTTTGAAAAAATACAAGATTCCGAATGTTGAGGAATTTTCAAAACTTGCTTCTCCTTTTTTAAAACATTTTGTAAGTATTCCGGATTTTTTCTCTCGTATGAAGGACATTATTGAAACAACGGTCAAATTACGATTGTTTGCCGAATATATGCAATTCAATGTGCAGGAACAAAAACAATTCATTTTTCAAAATGTCCAACAAAAAATTCAAAAAATGCCTTTTCGGGTTGTTATGCCGGATGCCATGAATAAAAAAGATCGCCTAAGATATAAAAATTTAAGGTTAAAATCGGAACTGAAAAAAAATCAGCTTTCCAACTACTCGATGGGTGAAATGGCTGTTCTTTTTGATTTTGATACAAAAGCAAGAGATTTTTTTGCGATTATCAAAAATTATCCTATTGCATTAAAAGCATCATTAAATAACGACAAAAAAATGAAAAATGCACTGTATAAGGATAGTCAGCTTTTTTCTGATTTAGTGCATATATTATTTTTTATTGCTGACTATTGCGATAAAAATCAGGATAATTTTACACAAAAAAATTGGAATGATTTTTTATTTCAAGCAGAATATGATTATATGTTATCATATGCTCAGGAAAACGTGGTAAATCCCTCAATGATGTATTTGGTCGATAATGTCAGACGCTTTTTGCATGAGGCTCTGATTGAAGAACATGGTTTAAAAATTGCCCCTACAAAAGCAGAGGCATCCTTTATGTTAAAGAAAGATAAAACGAAAATTTATAAGTTGGCCGAAAAATATGGATATATTGAAAATGTTGAAGCGTTTTTATTGAGTGAAAAGATACGTAATAAAATTGCTCATCCGGATGAACATATACAGGATATCTCTCGAAAAGCACTTGAAATATCAAATTTATATACCAATTTTGTATTTCGTTTTATTGATGAAAATTTTATCACTGATTATTATGCTAAAACACCGGTTTCGATCCCTTTGGAAGAAGTAAATGCGCAATATCAAGCCTATCAAAAGCTAAGACATGCAGAAATTATCTCAGATGAATTGGATCTTTTATTACCCGAGGATATAAAGCATAAAAACAGACAAAAAAAGCTCTCTTTTCTTAATAAAAAAGGGATCCTTAATTCTCGTGAAACGGCGGAAATAGAAGAATTACTGCTGAATCGAAATGCAGTAGCGCATGGTCAAAGGATTGTGTGTCAGGCTAGGGGACAATCGATACCAGATTTTTTTGCTATACGACACGCATTGGTTCACAGACAACATTCATAAAGCTGTTTTATAAAAATAATTTTGAATTTTATAACGCATATTACTTCGGCGTTTTCTCTGCTAAGAAACGTATTCCTCTGTTTTGAGGTACTGAGAATAGGGGAACGTTCTTCTCCTTATGAGGGGATAGATAATACTATCGTTCCAAAAATTCCTTTTGTCGTTTTAACCAAGCCTGATATTGATTCCAATCTTCTTGAATTTCATTGCGCAGATCGGGATTTTCTTTGGCAAAAGTGTAGACTGCCTGAGATACAATTTTGGAATCATCTTGATGTTTTGGACCATCCCATGGCAGAAACTGGACGTCTGTCTGACCAGAACTTGGGTTATAATAAACGCTACCGATTGAAACGGCATCTTCAAAGGCGATGTTATTATTTCTTAAATAATCCCGATGGGAACATTCACGATTTTTGGAATCCCGATATTGACTTTTTGTCCAGATAGCAACTTCAGGTGTTGAGTTTTCTTTTTGAATAACGACATAACGCATGAAAAACCTCCTTTAAAAATGCAATTTATGATACCACAATATCTTAAACTTGTCAAGTTTGTCTGATAGAAGATGCTCAAAAGTTGCCTATACAGATGACTTTTTAGATTTAGCAAGGGAAGATGTTAAAAAAAGCCAGTATTTTTTAGAAATTACCGTTGTTTTTGGATAACATAACGAAAAAATGAAGCATTGTCTTTTCTTATCTGGCTGAATTCTGAATCTGAAAGTTGTTTACGACTTTCCCTGACACGTTCAATCATTTCTTTTCGTCTTATTCCATATTCGTTATCTGTATAGGATACATGCAAACGTGGGCGGCCTAATAATTTTTCAAGCCAATTTTGTTTTTGTTTTATCTTGACGATTTTACCATCTTTATGGATCTCTTGTTGAGATAAATTCCCATTATAGTCGTATGTAGAACGCGTGCAGTTTTCACCAAATAAAATCTGATACTTTCCTAATATATAACGGGGATAATGATGTGATAGTCTTCCTTTAAAACACACGCTGGGAAAATCAATATCATTTTCAGAATTTGCACGATAAATACTTCTTTCTAATAATTCATCAAATTCATTGGAAATTTCTTCACGGATATAATCGGACTTTTTTACGTAATTAAATATAAACTTAGGAGTTTTATTTGAATCATAAAAAATTCTACATAATGCATTACCATTGAATCTGACTTCTTCGACTAATTGTTCTTTTATTTTGGAAGTGGTAACAAATTTTTTATATCCACTTGAGGTTTCCTGAAAGCGGAAAATACCTTTATTGAAATAATGATATCCCGATTTATCGGATTCTAATTTAATATATTTGTATTCTTCTTGATTATTTTTGGGGTAATCTGCCTGAAATGTAATTTTTAAATCAGGATTTAATCGCATAAAAAGATCAATAAATTTACTATTACTCATGTTGGCTCCTATGTCACCAATTATAATAGATAAGTGAATATTTGTCAAGTTTTATTTAAAAAATATATAAAATAGAGTGTGATAGAGAGTTTTTTATTTAATTTTTTTTCATTTTTTAATACAAAAATGTATAAAATAATCGTTTTTATATATTTGCTTAGCGAGATTATAAATTGGTCTGAGTGTAAAATAAAAAACACCCTGAATGGGTGTTTTTAATGGCGCGCTTGGCGAGATTCGAACTCACGACCCTTGCCTTCGGAGGGCAATACTCTATCCAGCTGAGCTACAAGCGCAATGAATATGAAAACCTTTATACACCTTTTTATTTAAAAAATCAAGTTTTTTTTATCAACTTGACTTTTTATTTTCATTCTGGTATTCTATTCTTAAAGGGAAAAACAAATGCAATTTAATACAAGACCATTAAAAACGCACTTAAAAAAAGATAGAAAACGTTCGGCCAGTTCTACAAAATGGTTGCAACGACAAATCAATGATCCTTATGTATCCGAGGCTAAACGACAAGGTTATCGGGGAAGGGCGGCTTTTAAAATTATCCAACTGAACGATCAATTCCATTTTTTTAAGCCCGGTAAAAGGGTAGTGGATTTAGGATGTGCCCCAGGGGGATGGTCTCAGGTTGCTGTTAAAATGGTTAAATCAACGCCTGAGAATCCTTTGGTTGTTGGGATGGATTTATTACCGGCTGATCCGATTGCAGGGGCAAAACTGGTTCAAATGGACTTTACTGCAGATGAGGCCCCTGATAAATTAAAAGAAATGTTGGGGGGGAATCGGGCTGATATTGTAATGTCTGATATGGCTGCTAACACAACCGGAATTCATAATATTGATCATTTGCGTATCATGGGTTTGCTGGAAATGGCTTATGATTTTGCTGTTCAGATTTTGGCACCAGGTGGTGTTTTTATTGCCAAGATTTTTCAAGGTGGAACGGAACACGAATTTTTAGCCCGTATGAAACGGGACTTTGCCGTTGTCAAGCATGCTAAACCGGATGCAAGTCGTAAGGATTCGTCTGAATTTTATGTGATTGCTACAGGTTTTAAAGGAAAATAGATGAAACCAGAATCTTTAAAGACAGCCGTTATTGAATTGCTGACGGAAATTTATCAAACAACCCGTCCGGCTAGTGAAGTTATTAATGCTTATACACGAAATCGGCGCTATATAGGTTCAAAAGATAGGCGGTTTTTAACCGAAACCGTTTGGCATTATATTCGTCATAATAGACGGTTGGCATATGCTTATCCTGATATGGATATTGTAGAACGCTTGGAAAAATTACCTGCGTTACCTGAAGTAATCACAGATGCCCCACCAGCGGTTAATTATGAGATTCCCGACTGGTTATTGAATAAAATTCCAAATGCGGATAAGGAGTTATCGGCATTATTGGAAGTGGCTGATACAATTTTAAGGGTTAATGGTAATCGTGATACAGTCCAAAAGATGCTGTCCGAAACAGGTATTGAAACCGAAAAAACAACTTTATCCCCCTATGGACTCAGATTAAAAAAGCGAATGAATTTAAATGCACATCCTTTGTATAAGCAGGGGATGATAGAAATTCAGGATGAAGGGTCTCAATGCGTAGCCTTAGAAACCGGTATTCAATCCGGTGATACCGTTTTGGATTATTGTGCCGGTGCTGGTGGTAAAAGCCTGATTTTTGCACAAATGATGCATGATAAAGGTAAAATAACGGCATTTGATGTATCTGAACGGAGCCTGATGGAACTTCAAAAACGGGCTAATCGGGCAAATGTTCATTGTATAGAAGTACAAAAGTCTTTAAAACCGGCTTTGTATGATCATGTCGTCGTAGATGCTCCTTGCTCGGGTACAGGGACATGGCGGAGATGTCCGGATGCCAGATTTAAATTGACACAGGAACAACTGAACAGACTTGTGAAAATTCAATCTGAAATTTTAGATACGGTCATTCCTTTTGTTAAGCCATTTGGGAAACTTTCCTATATGACTTGTTCTCTAACTGAAATTGAAAATAGCGGACAGGTTCAGTCTTTTTTAAACAGACATCCTGATTTCAAATGCATTAAGAAAAAACAATATTCACCCCACCAAACGAAAACGGATGGTTTGTTTGTTGCGGTTTTGCAACGTGAATAAAAAAATAGTTTTTTGTATTTATTTGTAATTTTCTTGACATTAAAATAAAAACATGGCATACTTGTTCTCAGTTTCATCAGGTGATGAGATGATGTGGATTTAAACCGACTTGTCCCACTAAAGAGGACTAAACAGGAGAAAATAAAATGCAAAGAACTGCAGAAGCGGTGTCTGTTGGCCATCCGGATAAAACAGCCGATTATATTTCAAGTTATATTTTAGACAGATTGATTGAACAAGATTCAAATGTGCGGTATGCCGTTGAAGTAATGTTAAAGGACAATACAGTTGTCCTTGGTGGTGAAATAACTGGACGGTTTGATTCTTTTAAACCGGAAAATTTTGTAAAACAGGCTTTGTGTGAAATCGGATATGATGAACGATATGCTGATATTTGGGGAAATAAAGCCATTGATGTTAATCAAATAAAAGTCATCAATCTTGTTGGGAAACAATCCTCTGAAATCGGACAGGGAATTTTACAAAACGGTTGGGGAGACCAAGGCGTATTTGTTGGATATGCCTGTCAGGGGAAAGGATTGATAAATTCGGAATTATATTTAGCTAGAAAACTTAATTTTGCTTTATATCAAAAAGCACGTCAAAGTCAGAATTTGGGGTTGGATATCAAAACACAGATTACGTTGGCTGAAGATGGTCATATTGAAACAGCCATTGTTGCGATCCCGATGCTGAAATCAGAAGATTTGACGTCATTTATTTATCAAACACTCGGGCAAAAGCCTAAAAATATTATTGTTAATGGGACTGGGATTTATCAGATGCATTCCAGTATCGCAGATTGTGGTATTACCGGTCGGAAATTAGCGTGTGATTTTTATTCAACAGCTTCTCCAATCGGGGGGGGATGTCCTTGGACAAAGGATGGCAGTAAGGCCGATTTAACTTTGAATTTGCTTGCTCGCCAATTGGCTGTTGAAAATCTGTCGCTTAATGACGAATGTTTTGTTTATCTCTCGTCATGTATTGGTCGTAGTGAATTGATGGGGTGTTGTGTTAAAACAGTATTGGATGGTAAAATAACAACTAAAAATATGGTATGTCAATATGATCCTCGACAACTGATAAAGTTATTTAGTCTAGATAAACCTATCTATACAAAATTATGTTTGAATGGTATAACACAAACTATTCTAACAATGAATACTATTTGATCTTGTTAAGCCCTGTTTTTTTAACAGGGCTTGAAAAAACTTGACCTTTATATTTTTTTATGCTCTATTATAAAAAACATAAAGGAGATAAAAATGAGTCAAAAAAATCAAATTGAAATTTGTTTGGCAACGGATAATCGAGGATGTGTTTGGGTTGCTCCATTATTGGTATCTGTTTTAAAAAATACAAAATCTGATGTACAATTTTATATCTTAGAAAGTGATTTAACTCAGGAAAATAAAGAGAAACTGAAAGCGTCAATTCAAAGGTATCCTAAGGGAGATATTCAATTTATTTCAGTGACTGAAACATTTGATTTTTATAAAGATAGTCCTTGGCCAAAACAGACTTTGTATAGATTGATGATACCTGGTCTTTTCCCAAATTTAAATAAAATGATTTATTTGGATATTGATACGGTGGTTTATCGGGATATTCAGGAATTGTGGGACATTGATCTGGCAAGCAATTATTTGGCAGGTGTTTGGGGATTGGATAAATATGGACACATTTTTCAGGATGGTGATATGTATATTGAATTACAGGAGTATTTTAATGCCGGTGTTTTACTGATGAATTTAAATCAGATGAGAAAAGATTCTGTTTCTGAAAAAATGCTTCAATTCGCATCAAAACATTTTTCAGTGATAACGGCGGCGGATCAAGATTTATTGAATATTGCTTGTGTCGGTAAAATTAAACCCATCAGCACGACATGGAATTGGTATATTTCTTTGGGAAGAAAATCAACTAGAAAATTGAAAAAACTTTTTGGTGCGTATTGGACACCGATTCCTTCGGTTATTCATTATTATTCGGCATTTAAACCAAATCGTATTTTTATATATCCGTTACATCCTATAGCTACGGTTAAAAATTATTTGAGACAACGATATTTCTTTCAGTGTTTAAAAGAAACACCGTATGTTTGCAAAAAAGAAATTTGTGTCAAGTGGTAACTAAAATTCAGATCTATTGGGGCGCATAAATAACTTTTCAATTTGCTCTTTTGGATCTTTGTTATTGTAGATAACCTCATACAATACTTCACATATTGGCATTTCTACAATATGGCGTAGAGAATAAACGGCATTTAAGGTGGGAACACCTTCTGCTAATTTGCCAAAACGAGGACCTTTTACCAAACTTTCTCCATATGCCCGGTTGTGACTATGTGGGGAAAATAAAGTAGCTTCATAATCTCCTAAATGAGCCAAACCGTAAGCCGATTGAGTATTGCCACCAAAATGTTGGATTAAACGTCCAACCTCAACCGGTGCCCTTGCCATTAAAGCCCCTTTTAAACCGGCCCAATTCAAACCGTCCAAAATGCCTGCGGCCAAACCGATGACATTTTTTAATGCTCCGCCAACTTCATTTCCGATTAAATCATTACCGTAATAAACACGTATCAGATGACTATTCATAAAATCAGACACTTCACATTTGGAAGTTTCATCAGATGAATCAATGACAACACAACTGGGAATTTCTTGTAGGTAATCTTGAACATGTCCCGGTCCCAATAAAACGCTGGCAGTTACGTCTTCCTGTCTAATTTCTTCATGAAAGATCTGTGTCATGCGTTTACCGGTTCCTTCTTCCAAACCTTTCATTGCCAATAAGAATCTTTTCCCTTTTAAATTATATTGATTAAGCTGTCTACATAAACCACGAAAAGCCTGACAACCGATAGAAATAATGACAAATTGATTTTTTAAAGCCAGTTCAATATCCGTTGTATATGAAACATTATCAGGCATGGTAACATAGCCGTTGTTCCCTGTTTTGATAAGGGATTGATAGGCAGGATCAATTTCTAATCCATACATCAGAACATGACTTTTTTTATATTTTGCGACATAATAGCCTAAAAAACCACCCCAACGACCACAGCCGATAACAGAAACCTGCGAAAAATCAATAGACATTTCTAACTCCTTTTATTGTCCGAATTTATTGCTACGAGGAAAACCAACCGGTGGGAATTTTCCGACGCTTGCCCGTTTAGAAAGCCATAATCCGATGTTTCTTTCCACATGAATACCGTTTCCGGATGGGAAAGGAAGACCTTCTTCTAGATTAAAGAAACGGACATCCGATAAAGTTGCATCTGTATATTTTTGAAGGATAACACCACTTCCACGTGTCATTACCGGAATTTCGTCTGATTTAAAAACGATCATTTTTCGGTTTGTTCCAATGACAGAAATATGGTCACCATTTGCCGGTTTACACAGATAAGCCTTGTCCCCTGAGGCAATATTTAAAATAATTTTACCTGTTCGGGTTTGAGCAATAATATCTTTACTTTCAACGATGAATCCTTTTCCTTTTCTGGTCGCAACTAATAGCTTTTCATCCGGTTTGTAGACAAACAAGGAGATAATATCGTCGTTTTCAGGTAAATCCATTGACAAACGTAACGGTTCTCCAAAGCCACGTCCGCCGACGATTTTATCACCCAATAAAGTATAAAAACGTCCGTTTGTGGCAAAGAAAATTAAATTATCCGTTGTATAGGCTTTGATTGATAACTTTAAATCATCGCCTTCTTTGAATTTCGTTTCGTTGGCATCTACGTGACCTTTTAAAGCCCGTATCCATCCTTTTTTGGATAAAACAACGGTTATCGGTTCTTTTTCAATCAGGGCTTCTATCGGCATTTCTGTGACAGGTAGAGCCTCGGTTACGGTTGTTCTACGGGCACCTAAAACGGTTTTGGGACCGAATAGTTTTTTAATTTCTGAAATTTCAGAACTAATTCGTTTAAACCTTTCTGTTTCATCGCCTAACAGAACTTCCAAAGATGCTTTTTCAAGGGCCAAATTTTCAAATTCCCGTTTTAATGCTTCTTCTTCTAATCGTTTTAAAGAACGTAAACGCATATTTAAAACGGCTTCTGTCTGAATATCAGATAAAGAAAATTCCCGCATTAAAATCGGTTTGGGTTCATCTTCTGTTCGGATAATTTCAATAACTCGATCCAGGTTTAAGTAAGCAATCAAGAAACCTTGCAATAGTTCCATCCGATGGGCAATCTTATCCAAACGATAATTTGCACGACGGATTAAAACAATTTCCCGATGTTTTAGAAAAGCAGACAGAACTTCTTTAATGTTCATAACCCGTGGTGTGTGATCAGCATCCAGTACATTCATATTCAGATTAAAGTTGACTTGTAAATCAGTGCTTTTATATAAATGTTCCATCAGCTGTTCTGCCGGCACAGTGCGAGATTTTGGTTCCAGTACAATCCGGACGATATCGGTGGATTCATCACGAATATCCGTTAGGAAAGGCAACTTTTTTTCTGCCAATAATTTGGCAATTTTCATGATTAAATCTGATTTTTGAACGCCATAAGGAATTTCTGTAATGACAATCTGATATTGTCCATGCGTCAAGTCTTCTTTTTCCCAGCGAGCCCGTACCTTCATTGCACCGCGACCGGTTGTGTATGCTTTTATGATATTTTCACGGCTTTCTGCTAAAATACCACCGGTTGGGAAGTCTGGCCCCTGAATATAATCCAACATTTTGGTAACTTCGCAATCCGGATGTTTTATCAGGTACTGCAAGGCATCACAAATTTCCCCAACATTATGAGATGGAATATTTGTTGCCATGCCGACAGCAATCCCTGAAGAACCGTTTGCCAACAGGTTAGGAAAGGCAGCAGGCATAACGACGGGTTCTTCTTCTTCTCCATCATAAGTTTTATCAAAATCAACAGCATTATCGTCCAATCCGTCCATTAAAGCAATGGCTGTTTCTGTTAAACGTGCTTCTGTATATCGCATCGCAGCTGCACGATCGCCGTCAATGTTGCCAAAGTTTCCCTGACCGTCCACCAACGGATAACGAACCGCAAAATCCTGTGCCAGTCGTACCATCGCATCATAAACCGAAGAATCCCCATGTGGATGGTACTTACCAATCACATCCCCAACAACACGGGCACATTTTTTAAAGCCGGTTGAAGGGTCCAGTTTTAGTTGCCTCATTGCATATAAAAGTCGACGATGAACAGGTTTTAGACCATCCCGTACATCCGGTAGAGAACGAGCAACAATAGTTGACATGGCATAGGCCAAGTACCGTTCAGACAAAGCACCGGCAAAGGGAGTTTCTTTGATTGTTTGAGTATTTTCTTCTGTATTCAATTCTTGTGTCATAGGATGAATTATACCTAAGGGATACATAAAAAGCAAGATTTTTTTCTGTAAAAATAAAGAAAATGTAAAAAGTAAAAAAAATATTGACTTTTGATGAAAAAAAGAGTATAATTCGCCCGAGTTTGGGCAAAAAGGCTGATAAATTGGCTGCCTTCCGCCCGTTTGAAACAATATTTGAAAAGGAAAATAAAATGCCAAAAGTAAAAAATAAAAGCGCTATCAAAAAGCGTTTTAAATTGACTGCAACAGGTAAAGTTAAAGGCGGACACGTCGCCAAACGACACCTTTTAATGAATAAACCCAGAAAAATGAAATTGAAAGCACGCGGTAGCCATATCGTTGGTGAAGTCGTGGCCAATATCGTTAAGAAGTTTATGCACTAAGGAGGTCTGTCATGGCAAGAGTAAAACGCGGCACGACAGTTCGTGCAAAACACAATAAAATTTTGAAATTGGCCAAAGGTTATCGTGGTCGTAATTCCAAAGTTTTCACAGTTGCAAAACAAAAAGTTGAAAAAGGTCTGCAATATGCTTATCGGGATCGTCGTAAGAAAAGAACCGAAATCCGTCAATTGTGGATTGTCCGTATCAATGCTGCCGTTCGGGAACAGGGTATGGTCTATTCCAAATTTATGAATGGATTGGCAAAAGCCGGTATCGCTTTGGATCGTAAGGTTCTGGCTGATATTGCTTTAAATGATGCCAAGGCCTTTGCCGAATTGGTTGCAAAAGCAAAAGCTGCTTTATAAGATTATATCGGTATTGTAAAGAATCCCTGTATTTTGTACGGGGATTTTTCATATAAAACGATGATTTTAAAACTTTATAATAGTATTTATTTTTCAGTGTGATATATGTAAAATGAGTATATTAAATCTAGACGGTCGTCTAGATTGCACATATAATCACATTATTAAAATTTAGGAAATAAGTCAAGAAAAAAATAAAAAACAGCTTGTATTTCTGGTGTTTTTTATTTTTAAACCTCACCCTATCAAAAACGGGCACACTATATTAAATCTAGACGACCGTCTAGATTTAATATACTCATTTTACATATATCACACTGAAAAATAAATACTATTATAAAGTTTTAAAATGTTTTTTTAAGGTTTAATCATATTCTTCTTGACTTTTTAATTTCAAAAGAGTATAAATAGACGCATTGCGGGTGTAGCTCAATGGTAGAGCGGAAGCTTCCCAAGCTTAAGACGAGGGTTCGATTCCCTTCACCCGCTCCAAAATTTAAATGGTCATCTTTTGATGGCCGTTAAATTTTTATAGGGTAAGGATTAAGAACCCGAGTAGAGGGTTCGTTCACGTAGCGTAAGCGAAGTAGATGTCCGACAGGACAGTCCGAATATCATGAGGACGAGGGATAATGTCCCGAGCTTTCCCTTCACCCGCTCCAAAATTTAAATGGTCATCTTTTGATGGCCGTTTTTTATTTTTTATACCCGAGTCTTAGTTTTATTAAACTTTAATGCCGTTCTTCTGGGAACATCGGCAGTAGCTGTGTGAAACTGCTGAGCCAATTCATAAGCTTTATCTTTATCTGTTTGCTTAATTTGTTTTAGTTTTTCAGCCAATTCATCCCGTTCTTTTTTATCTACCCGTTTTTCAAAATCAAGTTTTTTTATCAGTGGATTAACCTCTATCTGACCATGATTATACTTAACCCGTTTCACAACACGGAAGGATGAATCATACTCTAAATAATCCCCATGAAAGCGACCACTCGCATCATAACTACACTCATCCTTTAAAAAACTGGTAAAACCACGCACCTGATACCGATACCGACGACGAATTGCACCTATATCGTAAATCCGCTTTTCAATAATAATACCATCGTCATTAAACAAACAATATTCTTCATCCAAAGAACCGTTCTTAAGTTTAAAATCTTTTTCCTTCCTACCTTGTCTGTCAAAAATAATTGAACGCAACAGCATATCCTTGCCCCGTTCTAGCTTGCAATTATATGTTGTCTTACCATCCGCTGTTTTAAATTGATACACGCTTGAAGATATAATGTCCAATGTGTCAAACAACGCAATATCTAATTTTTCTAATCTAGGATATCCGACAGTTTGGCTTTCTATAACTCTGCCGGAATAAACCTTGGACCACTTCTTTTTGCCGTGTTCATAAAAAGTCTGTTCATAACAACCGGCAGTCCAACTTTCGCACAATCCGTCTAGTTCCCCGTTTTCATCCCTATGATCACGAACGCACATTTGTCTGTTTTCATTATATATTTTTGATTCGCCAACAATTACCCCATTTTTATAAATACATTCTACATGGGGGGTTTCATCCAAAAAGTAAGAACGGAAATATCCTTCCCACTGACCATCTTTCTTAAATCCTTCCGTTGCAACACGTCCATTTTCGTGAAAGCGGATATATTCGCCTTGTGGTACATTACTACGATAGATAAAACGTTCCTTTTCCTGTCCATTTTTGTAATATGATTGGTATAGTCCGTTTTTGACACCTAATTCGTCTACAATGTAACGTTCCTTGACCTGTCTTCGGATACCTAACAGGTTTTTATAATAAACGGTATAAACCGGCATAAAGTCCTCCTCAAGATTTTATACCGGTTATTGTATCATATTTTTTAAAAATTGTCAACTTTTTTCAAAAAATCATAGTTTAACCCATTGATTTTATTAAAGTTGCTTATTTTTTTTATCAGATCCAAATTTAAAATCCTGACTCTTTTTTTGCAGTTCAGCAGTTAATTCTGATACCTTTCCGCCATGACTTTGTAAAAAGGCACTGTATTCATTTCGATAACTCATCGCCATACTGACACCTTCTACAATAATATCAATAATTTTATAGTCACCATTTTTTTGACGTAATCTCCAAATAACCTCTACCGGCGGATTATTTTGAAACTGACTGTCAACATACAGCTGATTTTTTTCAGCATTTCTTGTACCAGTAAAGACCAATTCCTGCCCGTTATACATATCAAACCGGTCTGCCCAAACTTTTGTTGTTAAATCCTTAAAGGCTTCCAAAAAAGCATCTTTTTCTTCCGGTGATGCCTTACGCCAATAAACACCCAAGACAAACTGACCGATATTTTTCAAATCCAAAGCTTTGGAAAATTCAACCTGAAAACGGGATAATTTTTCATCTTGTGAAATATTTGCCTGCAAAATATCCGTAATAACGGTATCCGCCGTATCTTTCACAAAATCAATCGCCGGATTAGAAGCCAAGGCAACAGACGGTACCATAAACAACCCCAAGATAAAAGCATATATTTTTTTCATTATTATTTCTCCTTTTGTTTAATAATCTTCATCATCCGGAAAGTCAAAATCATAGTCCATCTGAGGTGTTTCCGAATTTTCTTTTTCCAGAATTTCATTAATTTCTTTCTGCCGATTTTGTTGAGCCATGCTACGCATAGTGGCATATAAATCCATTGATGATTGTTTAACATTATCAACTAATTCTATGGATTTTTCACGCTTTTGTATGGCATCAATTGACCAACGGCTGACTGTAATCCAATGTTCCCCTTTTTCCAGATAATCCAGAGGCTGCAAAAAAGCATCCACCGCCATACCACTGGCATCCCGAAAATTAGAAGCCCCCCAAAAAGGAAGCATTAAATAAGGACCGCCATTTTCCACCCCCCAAACAGCCAATGTTTCCCCAAAATCCCTTTTGACAGCTGGTATTTCCAATTCTGTCGCCGGATCAAACAATCCAAAAAATCCCCAAACGGTATTAGCCAAAAATCTTTTTCCAATATCACCGGCAGCGTCCATATCTCCTTGGAGTATCGAATTGGTAAAATAAACAGGTTGTTTAATATTCGTAAAAAAATTACTAATACCCGTCCGGATAAATTGAGGTGTGATGGCACGATACCCCTTAGCAATCGGATTTAAAATATAATCATCCATAAAAAGATTAAAACTGAATACTTTTCTGTTTAACGGTTCCAATGGATCATTATTTTGTTCATAAATTTTCAATTCATAAGGATCCGTCGGTTTCGTTGCACATCCCGATAAAACGATAATCAATAAACAACAAGCCAATCCGACAATTTTTTTATTCATCTTTCTTTTTACTCTTTTTTTCAGCAATTAATTTTTTTTGAAACCGTAAAGCAGGAATAATTTCTTCAACCTCATCAACGAAATGAAATAAAGCCATTTGATGCGGTTTAGCAAATCCCTGACCGACCATTTCCAATAAAAACTGTCTTAGTGTATTATAATATCCATCCGTATTCAGGATAACAATCGGCTGTTCACTAATACCCAATTGACGTAGAACAATCAACTCAAACAACTCGTCCATTGTTCCCAATCCACCGGGAAGAACACAAATAGCATCGGCCTGCTTTGTCATGGAAACTTTACGTTCATACATCGTTTGAAAAATTTCCATTTTCGAAACCTTGGTAGATAAATCCGGTCGTTCTATACCAAACAAAGACTGAATAGTTGCCCCAATCAGATACCCGTCTTCAGCCAAGACGCCATCAGCGACAGCCCGCATCATACCGGTTCCACCGGCACCATAGATAACCTGAATATTTTGTTCTGCAAACATTTGTCCGACCTGATACGCTTTCTGAGTAAAAATGTCTTTCCGACCAGATGAACCACCACAAAAAACAACAACTGATTTAATTTGACTCATTTTTTCCTTGCTTTTCCTTTTTATTTAAGTTAAAACATTTCATATAGAAGTTTTAACCTGTTATTTTGAAAAGGTCAAGTTAAAAATGAAGGGGCAACAAATGAAAAGAAGTTATTTTATTGTTTTATCATTATTTTTATCGTTTTCAGTTCAAGCAGAAGATGTTTACATTCCTTTGTTTGAAGATGATATAAAACCAAATTTGGGTCGGGATGCACAGCCTTTAAAAGAATTATCTATACTTCCCGAATCATTGGGTGATGTCAAAATTTCTTTAGATGACACCAAAAAACAATCCGCCCAACCACCAAAAAAACAGACAAAATCGGAAAAGGAAACGGTTAAGAAACCATCTAAACCCATTTCATTATCTCCTAAATCAAATCAAATATCAGAAGAAAACAAACAATTATCCGAAAAATTAAAACAAAATGCCGAAAAATTCCAACAAGACCTAGCAAAAGAACAAGCGGAAAAGAAACGTTTGGAAAATGAAAAGAAAATGGCCGAACTCAAGAAAAAACAGGCAGAACAACAAAAACTCATGCCTGAATCACTGACAGATATTTTTGGTAATTTGCATGATGTTCGTACTTTCGACATTGCCGGTGTTGCCTTGGGCATGGACGTAGAAGAAACTATAGAGATGGCTCAAGAAAACGGATATACCGTTACAAAAGTAGAACATGGTATTCCTTTACACAGAACCACTATTTACGAACAGAATTGTCGTTTAGCAAAACTTTACAGAACAGATATAATAAAGAATTGTGTTATTGAACAGGCCAAGGAAGATGAATTATATTATGTGTCTTCCATAACCTTTGCTAAACCACAAACAGCCGAATTCCTACAGGTTCTATTTTCAAGTCCCTTAACTGATAATTTATCTTACAAGGTTTATTATGAAAATAAAGGGGATAATTCCTTAAATTTCACACGCAAAAATTTAGCTAAAAAAATCAGCAGACGTGACGCATTTTTTAATATGTTGTATGATAACTACGGTTACCCTGATGATAAAGAACTTTTAATCTGGGGCGATTCGCAAACAGCCTACATGCAAGCATTAATGCGTGGTGCGAATTATGACGCTTATCTGGTATTAGAAGATAAAGAATTATCCGACAATGACCTGATGGATATGCACGATGAAGGAAAAGCTCTTCAATTAAAACATAACTTTACATTTGCGCCGTCAGATGATGAGGAATAACCTATGACGATTGATGTTTCTCAATATCTAATCAACTATACGGCTCTGGCTAAACAAGGAAAATTGACGGAACTGGTCGGACGTGAGACAGAATTGGAACGTCTGATACATATTTTACTCCGCAGTACGAAAAGCAACCCTGTTGTTGTTGGTCCATCTGGTATTGGTAAGACCGCTTTAATTGAAGGATTGATTGCTTTTATGGCATCCGAAAATGCTCCGGAATATTTACAACAGCGGGAGGTTGTCGGTCTAAATGTACCCCGTTTAATGTTAGATACGAAAACGGAAGAAGAATATGCCGAACTGACAAAACGGGTTATGCAGACCATTATTGACAGTAATCATCAAAAAGTTTTGTACCTGAAAGATATCAGCTTTTTGGTTTATGTTGATACAAATCCTGAAAATAAAGAACCGGCAAAGTTTTTAAAGCTGTCTTTATTGGCAAATGATTTAAGTTGTATCATTGAAACAGACACAATGCACTTCGTCGGATTTATGGAAAAAGACACTGCCGTCATGGGGTGCGTTCAAAGTCTTTTACTAGAAGAACCAACTTTGGATGAAAGTATCCAAATTGTTGCCCAACGAAAAGGAAAATACGAAGAACATTATGGTATCAAAATTCCGGACGAAACGGTACGGGCAGCTTGTCAGTTGACGCATCGCTATATCAAACAAAGGTACTTTCCGGAAAAGGCTCTGGATTTATTGGACGATTCATCCAGTTTATTGATGATGGATGTGGCAAAAGGCGAATTGGACCCGGATACAAATATACTGGATGTTGAATTTTGTAACCGGACTGTTTCCTCTTGGACGGGTATCCCGGTTGAAAAAGTAGATGCTGATTCTCGAAAACGACTGGCAAAAGCAGATGAAATTATCAGACAGCGAGTTGTCGGTCAGGATAATGCTGTAAAAGTGGTGGCTGATGCTCTACGCCGTTCCAGATCCGGTTTACAGGATCCGAACCGGCCTATCGGTTCATTCTTGTTTATTGGGACAACCGGGGTCGGTAAAACCGAGTTAGCAAAATCTTTGGCTGACTTTATGTTTAATGATGAAACGGCTTTATTACGTATTGATATGTCCGAATATATGGAACGTTCCTCGGTTGCCCGTTTAATCGGTCCGCCACCAGGATCCCCCGGATTTGAACAAGGCGGTTTATTGACTGAATCTGTTCGTTTAAAACCGTTTCAGGTTGTCCTGTTTGACGAAATTGAAAAAGCCCATTTGGATATTTTAAACCTAATGTTGCAATTATTAGATGAAGGACGTTTGACTGACAGTAAAGGTGTAACTGTTGATTTCCGAAATACAATTATTATTTTAACGTCTAACGTTGGTGCAAACCTACCCAGTTATCAGCGGGTTGAAAAATTGAGTGAATACTTCCGTCCCGAATTTTTAAACCGTCTGGATGATATTGTTTCCTTTCACCAGTTAAAAGAAGAGCACTTGCGTGCCATTGTGGATATTCACCTGAATAAGTTATTGAAACGTGCTAAAGCCGTCAATCTGAATGTTGTTGTGGATGAAAAAGCAAAAGATTGGTTCGTAGATGAGGTTTTTACCTCAAAGTTCGGTGTTCGTGCTTTAAAACGCTTGATTCAGGAACAAGTGGAAACACCTTTGTCTTTACTAATTATGCAAGGTAAAATCCAAGCAGGTCAAGATGTCTATTTGCGTGTAGACCCTAATTCAAAACGAAAATTACAGGTCTTAGCCAGAACCGTTCAAACTATTCAAAAGGAAGAGGTTGTACCTTTATCCGTCCCTGAAATACAGCCGGTCGAAGAAGATATTCCACCACAATCAGAAAACACAGAAACAGTACCTTCCGTTATTCCGGAACCTGATAGTAGTTCTGATATTAAACAAGAAATAAAAACCGAAACGGATTTGTCGGAAGAAACGATATCCCCTGAAGATGATTTAGATATATAATGCATCATTTAGCACAAAAACTTCTGAACTGGTTCTCACTGCATGGTCGGGATATGCCATGGCGGGTAAAGGGTGGTGCCCATTTTGATGCTTATGCTGTTTGGATTTCTGAAATTATGTTACAACAAACAACAGTTAAAACTGTTTTAGAATACTTTCCCCGTTGGATGAAACGATTTCCCAACATTCAAATATTGGCCGCTTCCGATATTCAGGATGTTCTATTGATGTGGCAAGGTCTAGGTTATTATACCCGAGCCAAAAAAATCCATGAATGTGCCCGTATTCTGACAGAAAAATATAACGGAAAAATACCCGATAATCGAGAAACATTATTAAAATTACCAGGAATTGGTCCTTATACAGCATCTAGCATTTGTTGTTTTGCCTTTAACTTGCCAGAAACAGTCGTAGATGGTAATGTCGTACGGGTTATTGCCCGCCTTTATGGTTTAACCCATGCCGTTACCAAAGAAGAAATCTATCAACTGGCACACCCCTTAACACCATCAAAATACGGAGCAGATTATGCCTCAGCCATTATGGATTTAGGGGCGACCGTTTGTACACCGGACAAACCAGATTGTTCAAATTGCCCTTGGAATAAGGACTGTATTGCCTATCAAAAGAACCTAACTGACACAATTCCTTTAATTCAAAAGCCGATAAAAAAAGAACGATATGGAAACTTATTTCTCATTCAAAATAAAAAGGGAGAATTTCTGATACAAAAACGAGAAGGAAAAGGACTTTTATCTGGTTTATACGAATTCCCATGGAATTATCAGGAAGAAGATAACCTTTATTCTGTTCAAGCCAGCAATAAGTTGGGAACAATAACCCATACATTTACACACTTTAAACTGTCTTTAACCGTTTATCTGATAAAGGATGAAAAAACACCAAATAAAAAAGGGGTATTTATCCCTAAAAATAAATTTAAAGAATACCCCTTTTCCACGCTGATGCGAAAAGTTTTCCGCTTTATTTAGGTCAATGCCTTTAATACACTTTCAATACCGGCAGAATCACCAACCGATAATAAATTAGCATTCGGTGCCAACCGTTTCATTAAACCTGTCATAACTTTACCATTGGCACATTCGATAAAAGTGTCTACCCCTTGTTCTACCATATAACCAGCACTTTCCGTCCAACGAACTGTTCCCGTCATCTGAGCCAACAGATTTTGTTTAATTTCCGTTGTTGATGTTTCCGGTCGTGCTGTCACATTGGCAATAACCGGAATACTTATTGACTGAATAGATACCCCATTTAAAACCGGTTCTAATTCCAATTCGGCTGGTTTCATATAGGGGCTATGAAAGGCTCCACTGACTGCCAACGGTAAAACCCGTTTTGCGCCCAAACTTTCTGCTAATTCTTTAACACGATTTAAAGCATTTTTATGACCACTGACAATGGTTTGACCGACACAGTTATCGTTGGCAACGACAACCTGTTCTGTTGGTGTAGAAGCCTGTTCAACCAAAGTTTCAATCTGTTCTTTCGTCAGACCCAGTACTGCCGTCATTCCACCGGTTGTATCGGCCTTGGACATTGCATTACCACGGGCCCGTAACAACATTGCCGTATCTGTTAAAGAAAAGGCGCCTGCTGCACATAAAGCCGTATATTCACCCAAAGAATGTCCAGCCATAAAAGTTGCTTTATTGGTCAAAGGCATCCCCAATTCCTCTTCCAAAACTCGAACAACAGCCATCCCGACTGCCATAATAGCCGGTTGAGCATTCTGTGTCTGAGTCAATTCGGATATATCCCCCCGAAACATTAATTCAGATAAATTTTGTTTCAAGGCTTCATCTACCTCTTGAAAAACGGAACGAGCAGTCGAAAAATTTTGGTATAAATCCAATCCCATACCGATACTTTGGGAGCCCTGTCCCGAAAAAAGAAATGCTGTTTTCATATTTATTCTCCTGTTTCTTGTTTAAAATTATGATAAAAACCGCCGGTCATTTGTTCCGGTACACCCGTCGTCGTCGGGAATGTAATTGGCAAACCGGCTAAAGAACGAACAGCTAAAAAAGCGTAACCGGCTGCCGATAAATTATAATGAGGCATATTTAACTCGCTGATTGTTTTAACAGTATTACCTAATATTTTCTTCAATCTTAAAACAATCGCTGGATTAAGTGTTCCACCCCCTTTTAAAATCCAAAGAACGGGTTTATCCGGCAAAAAAGAAACTGCATTTAAAATACTTTGAACAATAAAAGCTGTCAAGGTTGCCGTACCATCTGCCGGGGAACATCCTTCCACATGTTCCAATAAATGATTAAAATCATCTCTATCCAATGTTTTAGGAGGGCTTTTTAGTAAATAAGGTGTTTTTAACAAGTAATCCAATAAACGCCTGTCAACTTGCCCACGTTCGGCCCAAGTACCATCAAAATCCATTTCAATATTGATATGTTTTTGGACCCATCTATCCAATAACAAACATCCAACACCAACATCAAAAGCGTACTGCTCTCCCAAAGGGCCGATATAAGTTATGGTGGATACTCCACTTAAATTGATAACAGCCAAAGGCTTTGGATGATTTCTAAGTACTGCTTCCAAAAATGTTGTTAATAAGGGCCCACCTGTTCCACCTGCCTTTAAATCAGCAACTGAAAAGCGATCAATAACCGGTACACCTAGACAACGAGATAAAACAGAAGCATCACCTAAAATAATATCTTGTTTATCCATAACCCGATGATTTAACATGTGTCCGGAATACCCGACAATGTCTATATCAGGAATAGTACGTTGATGTTCATCCAATAATTCCTGAGCTACACAAAGATGTTCTGCCGTTATCCGATCATGTAATTTCTTCAACATTTGCGTATCCGTAAAATCATCCGGATACCGTAAAGACAAAATCTGTTCCCGTAAATCCGCCGGATAAGGTCTAGTTATTGATACCGGTTCAGATAGTATATCCAATCCGTCCGTTTTCAATATACAGGCATTCATATAAACCGCTGATAAATCGGAATATAACCCCAATGCTGTTTTACATTCTAAAAAAGACATTATTTATCCTTAAACGGATTAGGTAACACATCTTGTGTTTCTTCAATCCGATCATATAATTCCGACATAAAAGCCCGTTTATGTAAACCCGCTTCAATCGGCTTTAAGAAACGAACTGTAACCGTTCCGGCATACTTCATTGTTTTATTCCTTGGCCAGCAATATCCCGTATTCAAAGCCACCGGTACAACAGGAACCTGACATTGTTCATATAAGAAAGCAACCCCTGGACTATATGGTTTTTTGGCCCCCGGAGTCGTTCTGGTACCTTCTGGAAAAATAACCAGATTCATTCCTTCTTTCAATCGTTTTTGGACACCGTTTAACATTTTACGCATTGTTTTGGTGCCACCTTTTCGATCAATCGGAATACAGCCTGTTTTAATAAAATAAAAACCAGCCAATGGCAAATACATCAACTCCCGTTTTAAAACATAAAACGTATAAGGAACAATCCTGTGAAAAATCATGGTATCCAAAGCCGACTGATGTTTAGATGCCACAATATAACCATTATCTTTTGGTAAGTTTTCCAATCCTTCAATATTGATTTTAATACCACAAAACAACCGAACCATAAAAGCAGCCAATTTCGTCCATAAAATCGGAAAACACAAGGATTTTTTTCTTGGTAACAACAAGGTCGGAGACATAATCACAAACAAGACAAGCGTTGTCAGATAAAAAGTATATGTAAATAAAACAGAACGAATTTTTTGCATCATTGATATATCCTTTCAGTATAATTTTGTAATCTTGTTGCAATAAATTTATGATACTCCACAAACAACAACCATGCATATCGTGTTCGTATCCAATCAACGGAATCATTAAAAGATTTCGGAAAAACCGGTAACGGAACAACTTGTAAATCAGGACTTTCTTTTAAAACTTCAAAAATACTACGTGGCATATGGTAAAAACTGGTAACCAACAGTATTTTTCGGATTTGTTTTCCCTGTATCCAATCTGCAATTTCTTTTGCATTTCCTCTTGTATTTTGAGCCTGATACCCCAGCGTCACATGTTCAGCCAATTCCGACGATAATGAGCCAATTAAATCCGCTTTTTTTACAGATTGATTCACACCTGAAATCAATAAATTTTCAGAATATTTATCTGTCAATAGATTTAAAGCCGTCTGGACACGTTCTCCGCCTCCTGTTAAAACAACAATGGCATCTGTTTTTTCTGCCGGCTGAAACTTAAAACTCAACGCATATAAACAAAAAATTCCAAAACCGATAATCCAAATCGTCAGAAACAAAATTCCAAGATAAAGAAAACTGGTTGTAATTATATGTTTTATCATTATAAAAACCGCTTCAAATAATCAAAAACCGCTTTAACCGTTGTTATAAAGGCTAACAGGGACAAAATAACCGGAACAGAAAATAAAATTGCCCATTCCTGCAAACCAATTACAGACTGAAAGCTTGTTTCTAAAGACGCCCCCCTCAACAGGAAAGAAACGCCTGCCATAATCGGTAAAGCCAATAAAAATCCAAAAATACCACCCGACAGTGTCTGTTTAAAATTCCGAAAGGCATATTGTCGTACAATAAAAGCATCATTTGCCCCCATCATATGGGTCAAGGAAATAACATGTTCATGTGCCGATAACCCTGTTTGTGTAGAATAAATAACTGTAAAAGAAGCTGTTATAGCCAACAATATCAAAATGAACCCTATCAACTTGACGATGCCACCGGCCATTTTTAACAATGGTTCTAAATGCATCCGATGACTATCCAAAATAGCAGAAGGAACCTGAACGGCTAAATCCGTTTTTAATTGCGCAATATCCGGATAATTTTCCGGATCGATATTAACATCAATCAATTTAGGTACCGGTAATTCGGATAATACAACTTTATCCCCCAACCATGGGGTCATCAATTCAATCATCTGCGCATCGGAAACGACAGTAGCCCCCAATACCCCTGGGCTAGAGCGTAAGATTGTCAAAGTCGTTTCTATATCTTTTTGAATAACATCTCCACGTGTTTCCCCTGTTATTGTAGAGGTTGGTATTTGAACTGTTAATGCCCCAGACACAACACGTTGCCAATTTGTAATCCCTTTATATGAAACGATACCACCGGCCAAAAACAGCACAGCGATAAATGTCATCAACATACTCATCCATGGCAGGAATAATCGGGACGAATCCGTCGTAAAAAAGATATTATTTTTTTTCATTGAGTACCTCCGCGATTAAATAACTTGTTTGCCATATCACGAACAGAATGAGCGTGTTCAACGGTTAAATGTCCTTTTTCCAAATGCAATTTTGGGAAACCGAAATGTTTAATCAAACCTTCGTTATGTGTTGCTATAACAACAGTTGTTCCTAACTTATTCAATTCCAAAAATAAGTGCAACAATCTTTTAGCCATTGCATCATCTACATTACCGGTCGGTTCATCCGCCAGCAACAGGCTGGGGCGATTAATAACAGCGCGTGCAATAGCAACCCGTTGTTGTTCCCCCCCGGATAATTCAGCTGGATAAGATCTCATTTGTTTTTCCAATCCTACCCAACTAAGTAATTCAGATACATGACGACGAATTTCATTTTCTTTAACCCCTGCGATTCGTAAAGGCAGTGCTACATTATCAAATGCCGTTAAATGATTCAACAGTCTAAAATCCTGAAAAACAACCCCCATTTGTCGGCGAATACGTGATTTAGCTTTACGTGTCAATTCGTCAACTGCATACCCAAATAACCGCACACGCCCCTTTGACGGTAGGTTATAAAGGTAAAGCAAACTCAATAAAGACGTTTTTCCTGCCCCACTTTCCCCTGTCATAAAATGAAATGACCCTGGTTCCAGTGTAAATTGAACATCCTTTAATATTTCCGGCCCGTTATCATATCGAAAAGAAACGCCGTTAAATTCAGCAATTGGTGTTTGCAATTTATTATTTTCACTCACGTTTTTCATTCCTTAATTAAAAATAGTTGTATCTTTTTTCAAAATCGTCTATAATTCTTTTACACTATTTTTTTGAAAAGGGAAAGCAAAAAATGTTTATTATTTGTCCAAAATGTAATGCAAAGTACAAAATACCGGCTGAAATCACCTTATCTGACGGGCAAAAACTCAAATGTTCGGCCTGTCAATTTATTTTTTCTAAAGGAGAAGAAAAACCACTTATTCTGGAAAAAGCGATTCGCGAAGAGGAAAAACAATCGGACAATTTACCTAAAATTGAAAAAATAACGGTTCCAAATAACGAAATAGAGCCAATCCCGGTCATAGAATGTGATGCCTTTTCCAAACCTTTATATACACAAGAGGATATACCTGAGGTTTCCCAAAATTCCGTTCCGGATGCATTTCAACCTACATCCCCTCAAAAAAAGAAAAATTATTTATGGCTTATTCCTGTCTATATTCTCTTATTAATCATACTTTGTTATGCCGGATGGATGGGGCGAGATTTATTAAAACCTCAATTTTCAAAAATGTTACCGTCTGTACCGGTTCAAGATACTCAATCTTTACCCCAAACAGAAAATAAAGTAACTTTAAAAACAAAATCCACATCAATGGATGAAACTATTTCAATCCCTTTATTCTCGGAACAAACAGATATATTGAAACTTGCAACAGAAAATTTGGAAATTGAAAAAATAAAATACGAAATCAACTCTAATCCTGCTGAAAATCAAGAAGAGTTACTAATTGAAGGACAAATCGTGAATAGAACTCCAAATATCCAACAAATACCTGAGCTGATTGTTTTAGTATATGATGATATGAACAAAGAATTAATGCGTAAAAAAATACATTTAACAACTGATAAAATTGAACCAAATACAGAAATTCCTTTCTATACGGGAATTACACCTGCGCCATTAAATGTAAAAGATATTTCTGTTATTTTTGCAAATAAGGATAAACCATGAGATACATTCTATTCACATTATTTGTTTGTTTTGCCTTCCCTTGTTTATCTGCATGTCCCAACGGGGAAAAAATTGCCCGTTTAAAAGGATTACAACAGGCCATTTCTGTCCTGACAGAATGTGCTTTATACGAAGATGATGATGATACTCAATTATACTTGGGGCAAATTTATGAAACCGGACAAAGCGGAATTCCTCAAAATATGAAAAAAGCCCTTTTATTTTATCATTTATCCGCCGAAAACGGCAATGCAAAAGGACAAGTGCAATTATCACTGTTGATGACAAAATTAGATTCTCAGGAAAATGGCAGGATGATTATTTTAGACTATTTTCAAAAATTGAATTCTCAACTTAAAAATCGGGCGAAATCATCGTTTCAAGGTCAAATGTTACATCCTTACGCTTTATTGGCTTTAGCTGCTGAGGATCAAAAAAACAAATGGTTTTACAATACAAAAACAAAAACAGATAATCGTGCAAAAACCCTACTAAATGCCTATAAGATAGAAACACCAGAAAAAGAAACCGCATTGAGAAATGCTTCTTTATGGAAACAACGCAAAATGTTGGATGTTGCCCGTGAAATATTGTCACCGCAAGAATATCAAAAGTTCAACAATACTGTTTATCCGACAATCGGACGCCCTGATGCTTTTGCCCGTTCGCGTGCTGTTCAGGAATTACAAAACAAATTAGAAGGACTGGAAAAATGAAGTATGTTTATATAAAAACATTTGGTTGTCAAATGAATATGTATGATTCAAGTCGTATGTTGGATTCTTTAACTGTTCTGGGGTATAAAGAAACGCATAAACCAGAACAGGCTGACATTCTACTACTGAATACCTGTCATATTCGTGAAAAAGCATCTGAAAAACTATTTTCTGAAATCGGACGGTTAAAAGAAATCAAAGAAAGACGAAAGCAAGAAGGTCTATCCACTTTGTTGGTTGTAACAGGATGTGTCGTTCAGGCTGATGGAGATGAACTACTTAAAAGAGCACATGCTGTGGATATTGCACTGGGCCCCCAAAACTATCATCGTTTGCCGGAACTGATCACCAAGTATAACCGTAAAAAAGGACGTATCGTTATCGCCGATTTTCCGGCAGAAATGAAATTTGATTACCTACCCCCAATACAAAAAACAAACGCCTCTGCTTTCCTGGCCGTTCAGGAAGGATGTGATCATTTTTGTTCCTACTGCGTTGTTCCATATACTCGTGGTTGCGAATATTCAAGATCTGCCGATGAAATTTTAACAGAAGCCAAACAACTGGTTGCCTGTGGTGCCAAAGAAATTATGTTATTGGGACAAAATGTCAACGGCTGGCATGGGGATGGTGCTAAGGATTTGGGTGATATTATTCGGATGATCGCCGATATTGACGGATTGGAACGAATCCGATACACAACATCGTATCCATCAGAAATGACAGATAATATCATTACAGCTCATCGGGATATTTCTAAATTAATGCCGTATATTCACCTACCCATACAATCCGGTAGTGATACCATTTTAAAAGCTATGAACAGACAATATAACCGACGTCAATATTTAGATATTATCGATCGCTTTCGCTCAGTTCGTCCGGACATTGCCATTTCATCCGACTTCATTGTCGGTTTCCCAGGGGAAACTAATGAAGACTTTGAACAAACAATGGATATTGTACAACAGGTTCAATATGCCAGTTCTTTTTCATTCAAGTACAGTTCCCGTCCCGGAACACCGGCCAGTTTAATGAAAAATCAGATTGATGAAAAAATTAAAACAGAACGTTTAATGCGATTACAGGAACTTTTATTATCCCAACAGAAACAATTTAATCTAAATACGATTGGAAAAACACTGGATATTTTACTAATCGAAAAAGGTAAAGAAAAAGGACAATTATCAGGATACACCCCCTATTTACAAAATGCCCATATTGAAACAAACAATCACAAAATCGGCGATATTGTATCGGTCAAAATCGTATCGGCGACAGCGACTTCCTTAACCGCTGAAATAAAAGAATAAGAACATGTTCACATCCTTTTATGATAATATAACCAACATTACCTATCCGACAATCGGTATTTCTGGTTGGATGCCAGATTGGTACACTGGACCAACATATCGAAAACTAGCTCCTAAGTACAAAACTTGCTATCTGCCTTATATCAATGGAGAAATTGATTCACAGGAATATACAATACGTTATACTACTGAAGTTTTAGATAAACTAAATCCAAAAGATGTATACCATGATTTATCTGAACGAGGTGGACCAAATGCCGTTTTATTATGCTATGAAAAACCGGGACAATTTTGTCATAGACACTTAGTTGCTAAATGGCTCAATCTGTCATTAGGAATTAAAATAAATGAACTGAAACAGTTTCATAAAAGATAACCCTCAATTTTTTACTTGCAAGAAACTAAAAAATAGAGTATAATGACCCATGATGAGTTGTGAGGGATTTACCTGATAGGGTGGATTTGACATGTCAGATAAAGAAGATATCGTTTCGGATGAAAAGAAACAAGAACAAGACACAACTAATTCCGAACAAACTACTGACCAAAAAGACAATACAAAAACGACCGAAGAAGGCGGTGGGATTAAAACAACCGAAATAAAGTTGGACGAAGAAAAATTTGATTTTTTTGAAATTCCTTCCATCCATATATCGGTATCTGAACAACGTATTAAAGAGCTGGATTATCTGGAAACAGTTTTTCATTCCCCTTACAGAAACGTCCCTGTTTTAAAAGTAAATCGTAAAGAAGAAGCTCTTCTTTTGTTAGGATTGTATCAATATCATAGAAATAATGACTCTAATTTTTACACTGTTTCTGCAGATAATTTTGAAATCACAAACGACAATAATTACGATAAAGATGACAATATAAAAGAAGGTGCAATGGTTGTTGCCCTGAAACGACCGGATATCCCTGTTCACTTTGGTATGAATGATTATATAGAAAATAATGTATTAAATTACTTTGTTAACCATTTTTTACAACCTGACATGCCGGCAGTTATTGTTGTTGAACGAAAACATTGGTCTATGTTTCAAGAAGAACTAAAAATAGCACAATCAAAAATATCCGGATTGGATAATTCTTATGAACCCTATGACCATGCCGGATTGGCTCGTTCTGCCCCTTTGGAAATTAGTCCGTTGACAAAAAAAGAACGTGCTTTATATTTCCAAGGATATCTGGATATATATGCAGCCGATAATCAGATCATTCTGACAAGGCCGATTCAAAAATATCTTATCAATCGTTCAGAAAATCAATTTAAATATGATAATATATTTCTAAAATTATTTGAAGTACTGGAACACTGCACGGCAGAAGTCACAAAACGGGGAGAAAACAAAATCACACAAAAAGTTGTTTCACAGGTATTCAAAAAATATTTTCCTGTTCACAACCCGGTTAAAGCACTGGCAGATATGGACATCCGATTAAAGAAAAAAATATTTGGACAGGATCAAGCCATAGATACCTCTTTTAAAACAATTTTATCGCACTTAGATAACCATACCAGAACAAAACCAACAGTATTGGCATTCTTTGGACCATCTGGGGTCGGTAAAACAGCTTTAGCAGAAGAAATTTCCTTAGCAATGACAGGAAAAAAAGTTTCCTGTATCAACATGGCGGAATATTCTGATTCTTTTAAAGCATCAAATTTAATTGGTTCTGCTAAAGGCTATGTCAATTCTAATGAAGATGGTTTATTGGCAACCATTATCAAAGAAAATCCAAACGCCGTTATTTTACTTGATGAATTTGAAAAAGCCGATGAACAGGTTCAAAAACTATTTTTAGGTATCTTTGATAAAGGAAATGTTTTTGACAATCATTCTGGTGATATTGATATGACAAAAACAACCATTATTTTAACCTCTAATGCCGGTGTTAAAACTGAAAAAAGTATTGGATTTGATCAAGAAAAACAAAAGATGATTGCCGATGGTGAAGCTGTCAACAATGCTTTTCCGCCGGAATTATTGGGACGTATTGATGCTAAAATATTCTTTAATCCCTTAACAGATAAAGCTATGGAAAAAATAACTGACAAGTTTATGCAACAATTCAAACCTCGCTTTGATGAACTGCGTGTTCAGGTAACATTATCCCCCAAAGCACGTCAAGAATTGATAGAGGATGGACAAGATCCACGTACTGGGGCAAGACCATTAATGGCTTTATTGCGTCAAAAGGTTAAAACACCCATAGAAATTGGCGTATTAAAGAAAAAAATAAAACCCGGTTCACGTGTTGTGATCACCTCCATCAAAGATGAAACAATGCGAATATTTCCTATCGCCAGTCAAAAAAAACAACCGATAAAGAAAAAAGAGCAACATACTCGGGATTAATTATAAGATAGAAAGTTTTATCTTACCTCGATATGCTTTTTTATTTTGCCGTTTATCATTTTTTTTATTTTTTAGTAATAAAAAGCTTGACTATCGTTTTTTTTTGGTGTAGAATGCTCTCGTTTACCAAATATGCGGATATGGCGGAACTGGTAGACGCAACAGACTTAAAATCTGTTGGGACTTTGCTCCCGTGCCGGTTCGATTCCGGCTTTCCGCACCAATTAAAAAAGCTTGAAAAATCAAGCATTTTAAATCAAGGTCAAGGTTTTATCCTTGGCCTTTTTTGTTTTTGAAAAACACTTGTGTATCAACGGTTTATCCTATTTTTATTCAATTTGAACGAAAGGAAAAAATATGGTAAAAAACTGTGATGCAAAGTGGGATGCGCACCAATTTTCTGCACCAATACGTTTATGGTTGCGAAATCGTGTATTTTATAGTATAATGGAACTCCCTCGTGTGAATGGAAAAAGAAGATATCATCGAATTTCTTTACATACGACCAATTATTATGAAGCCAGAGAGAAGTTACATTACATGGGAATCACATTTGATCAAAAAATTGCCGATAAAATCAGATTAAAATTGGCTGCAAAGCCTTTTTGGTCACAAAAGGAACTAAATAAAATTCGTGATGAAGCCATTGAAGAGTATAATACAGAGTACGCAGCTGCTAACCCTGAGGCCTCCTTATTAAAGCAAAGTGAAAAAGTCACATCTGTACCCCAAAATTATATTGATAGCCTTATGTCAGCTCTTCTTCCTAAACCACAACAAGCACCACAGTATACTATCCAAGAAATTTTTGATGCTATGCTCTTAAAAAGCAATAATAAAAAGGCTTCCAAAGATCGTAAAAAGAATATGATTATCAAAATGTTAGAGGAAGTTGGTTTATCATTGAAGGACAATTATACGAAATTTCACAATATCAAAATCATTGATCGGATCAGTGAAAATGTGTTGAATATTAAGGACTTGAAAAACGGTGGTAAAAAAACACGGTTGGCTTATATCAGAGAGTTAGTCAGTTGTGCCTGTTCTATGGAACCAGATATTTACTCAATGAAAGTCATTGCCAATCTACCCAAGGTAAGAAAAGACAGTTCGAAGGCAGTAAAGAGCCATAAACAATATTCAAGTGAGCAATTATTAAATATTTTTGATCCAAAACATGATTTTTTCAAAAATAATCCGGACTGCTTTTGGATTTGCATGGTTTCCTTATTTACAGGGTCGAGAGCCAATGCAGCCATCACCCTTCAATACGATGATATTATAAACGAAGATGGGATTGATTGTATTTACTTTCAATCGAATCATAAGGCAAAGCAATTAAAAAATCAGGCTTCGGAACGAAAGGTCCCTATTCATCATCAATTATTGAATTTGGGCTTTTTAGACTATGTCAGACGTAAAAAATCCAAACTAAAAGCATCAGGAACGGACTTTATCTTTGAAGGGGCAGTACATAAAAAAAGTCAGGCATATGACAATAATTACATCTCACGGCACATTAGTCCCTTTTTAAAAGGGGTTGGTGTCAAAAGTAACGCCCATGACGGATATGATTTCCATTCATTTAGACAAACCGTCAGCCATATGTTGCAGGATACAGGACTTCCCAATTCATATATCAATGATATCATCGGATGGGAAGGCAAAGGTACGATGGAAGAATCCTATTCTAAGCACACATTGGATCAGATTAAAAAGAAACTGGACAGTTTCGAATATGACTTTTTAAAACCTCATTTTGCTGAGTGGAAGAAAATTATGGCTGAAAAACCCTAAACATGACGTTTCACTCTTCTTTTTCCGATTTTAACAGTATCTTTTAAATGTTCGATTTTATCAAGTCGGATGTTTGATGGATTTACCGTTTTTGCACATCTAGTTGCTGGGGCATTATTTGATTTTTTTCGCTGTTTGGGTCTATGCCTTATTAAAAGTAAAATAGCAGCTAAATGATCTGTGCTTAACTTTCTTACGTCTTTAATGGATAAAGGGCACACCATACCATTTTTCTTTATTTCACTTTTTAAGTGACTTAATCTTCCCAATTCATCATTCCGAAAATCAAATTCAGTTATAATCTGATCGATTTCGGAAATATTTTTTATCAACAATCGAATCCAGGATAAAAGGGTTGTATCTGGGATACCAATATCCTTCCTTGTCTCTCGGCTACTATGGCCTTTTAAGTAGTGTTTGATTGCCCGTTTTTTATCTTTCAGTAGGTGGCCATTCCATATCTCTTGGGTATAGGTACACCCGCAATCATAACACTTAAAACGTTGTTTTCCTCTACTATTTTTGCCATTTTTAATATAGTAGATCGAACCACAACTTGGACATTGCATAATTGCCTCCATTTTTTATTAAAATTTTAGCACGTTTTTTTCATAAAATCAATCTTTATTACGCATAATAGGCAAAAAAACAGGGTAAAAATTAAAATTTTTTTACAAATAATCAATGACTTATAAAAAACTTTATTTTTTTAGGTCATTTTTTTAGCAAAAAAACATTCTAGGTAGGGAAGGCGCCACAAAAGTGTCTTTACCAGCCGAAAAAAATTTAACGATTTTTGAAAGTTGGTTAGCGGATGAGGACATTCCTCATCTTAACGTCAATGACATTATAGTGAAAGGTAACCAAAATGTCAAGAAAAATTAAAGAAGCAAAATCCCGCTTTGAAATGCAAGGGTATACAAATCTTTTTGCGTCAGGATCAATCGACTTGACGTATATTGAACAAGAATTAAATTTGATACCGACGGTCAGTTGTGAACTTGTTCCGATCCGTGCACGTTGGACACGCGAGGTTATTGGCCACCCACAAGAAACGGAAGTTGTTTGTGGTGACATCTCGGACAAAGCCACATTTGAAAAGCTTGTCAAACTACACTTGGCTAAGGGAAATGTGGGCGTGAAAGCCTCTCCCGTTTGCCGTGATTTCACGCTTGCAAATACCAAGCGTGATCCCAATAGTAAGAGAGCAAACCTATACAAGTACGTGTTGGAATTTGTTCGTCGCACAAGTCCTGTTTGGGTAGTCATCGAAAATTCCGATCAAATGATGAAAATCAAGGTCGGTGGCAAAATCGTCGGCATGAAAATTGTCGATGCATTAAAAGCCATGGGGTATTATGTGGATTATGGCGTGCAAGATTGTGCAGGCTTTAATACTCCATAACATCGCAGACGCACAATTATTATTGCGCATAAGTATAAATAATGTTATTTGCCAAAACCTGGTAACAAGCTCATCACTTTGCGTGATGCAATTGGACACTTGCCTGTCCTTGAATGTGGGCAAAAGTCCAATATTAAGTGGCACGATGCATCCATGTTTACATGGACAGCATCGCAAATTGCGATTATGGCACATACCCCAAGTGGGAAATCGGCTCATGATAATCCGTATCCTTGGTTACCATTAACCGCAGCTGGATTGCCGAGTAAGGCGCGCTTTAAGTGTTCATTCCAACGCAAAGATCCAGATGATGCCAGTAACACTCTGTTGCAAGATAGCAAAAGCATCTCTGGCTTCAGAAACTGCCATTATGGCAATTTTATCGGGTATGATTCAACAGGTCTTCGTCTGTTTGACAGCTGTAGGCCCCTGTCCGTTTTGGAGATTTACATCGTAACAGGTATCGATCCTGATGAAAATGGTGACCTGCCAATCCCGGCATGGGCGAGTGACAACCTCATTCGTCAAATGATCGGCGGGTGTTGGGCACCGCGTCATTGTCTTGAGGTTATGCGTAGTGTAGCTAGATAATCTTCTGACAAGCTTGAAAGGAAGGGTTGGTTTATCCGGCCCTTTCTTTTTATTTGGAACTGCTTTGGATAGGGTCGGTGTTACGTAAAAAAATTTAAAACAAAAAATTCGTGAAGCTGTCCGTTTTTAATTTACGTTGTTCTATGTATTAACAACTGCGATGTATCTGACTTAATTGCGTTATGTTAAGGTTGGAAAGGAGGGTTTTATTGCATAGATGGCGATAGGATTCTCTTCGGTTTCCTTTTGTTCATCTTATTACTGAAAATTATTGATAAAGGAAACAATATGTATCAAATAAAATCCGAAAATATAAAAAATAATGTATCCGAGTTCACTAAGCTGGAAGCCCTGATACAATTAAATAAAAACATCGAAAACGGTCATTTGATCCGTCAATCCATGAAATACCATCATGCAAACGTTTGTGATTGGGTAGTATCAAGAAGAAAAAAAGTATCGGACATACGCTTACCCATATCATCTTTTAAAGACCTGTTTATGGGTTTAAAAAGTGAATCGGTCATACAAGTCTTAATTAAATGGATTGAAGAAATCTATCACCCGACTGCATTTTTAACGATTCAATTACCAGACAAATTAAAAACCGAACGCAAAGATAAATCCTTGGATAAATTACGTCTGATTATGGCGTATTTTGAAAGGCAACTCTTAGGACGTGAATGGCATAAGCATCACCTACCTTTTATCTGCTTTATGGAAGAAGGAATTTCCGGTTGCTGTCATTTTCATGTCCTATTTAATCAAGGTAAGTTTAGGCCCTGGCATTTGTACTTAGCCTTGGATAATACAATCCGTCATTTTGATTGGCCTGATTATTCAATGCGCTTGGATATCATGAATGCCGATAAAAAGAAGGCTATTGGGTATTGTTTAAAGGAAGTAAAGGTGAATGCATATGGACATTTTAACAGCAATAGGTTTGTTTTTTCTAGCGAGTTGTTTGGACTTAATCATTCGACTGCTATGTGATAAAAATAAATAAAAAAGGAGGAAGCTGAAGGACTGATCATCTTTCAGCTTTTTTTGTTTTTAAAGCCCAGGGCTGTGAAAAAATCCCTAAAACACAGCTTAAAGTAGTGATGGACGCCATTTACCCAATTATGTTTTGGTATTTTTTAAAAGTTTACGGATAAAACGCAAAATAAAGCCCATAAAATGAGTCCTGAATCACAAATTAAGGGTCTGACTTATATCCGTATACCAAAAGAAAAAGGCTGTCCAAACGCGATTAAAACGATTTTTTTATTTTACCAACTTTTTTACGTCATCCATTTGATTTTTTTCAAAGAGGGCGTAACCGGATTGGGTAAAGGTACTGGGTTTAATTTTGCCCTCACTCATCCAATAACGGATACTGGATACAGGTACATTACATAATTTTGCGAACTTTGAAATAGTCAGCATATCCTTTGTTGGTTCTTTGGTATTTACGTCCAACAAATCAATCATCATTTTTAAAGATCTGTTCAAAGCGGTCAGCATGAATTTATAATATGCTTCATTTTCACCCTTGGTCTGATATGTTTCAAGGGCGGTTAAATACCTGCGTCTATCAATGGATCTGATAATAATAGGACCATATCCGTTTTCAAGCAAAATTGCGTTCATAAGAAGTCTTGCAGTCCTTCCATTACCATCAACAAAGGGGTGAATGGTGACTAAACGATAATGGGCTTCCAACGCTTTAATCAAAATATCATCTGTTTTTTGTACTAACCAAGCACCAAAGTCCTTCATTAAATCAGGAACTTTTAATGGATTAGGTAAAACAGTTTGTGATCCGGATATACGAACGCGAACAGAACGGTAGAATCCTGCATTTGTACTGTCTATGCCGGATAAAATTATTTTATGGATCTGTAATACAAAATCCTCATCAATTTTGGTCTTATTTTTACCTGCCTCTAAAATAAATTCAAAAGCCTTGGCGTGATTAATTGCTTCCATATAATCTTTAACAGGCTTTGATCCAGACGTTATTTGCTCATCAATGGCCAGTTCTGTTTCGCGACGGGTTAAGGTATTGCCTTCAATCGCATTGGAAGTATAAGCAAGTTCTGTTTTAAGCCAAGCATCCAACACCTTTTGATTGTCTTTATTTTTCAAAAGTTGGTTCAATTTGACTTTGTTATCTGCAATTTTTTGTTTGATTTCTTGCATAGTGACTCCTTACTTTATGGTTATCATTTTCTATAACTATAAACCATATTTTTTTAAAAGTCAAGCAAAAACTTTAACCTTTTGTGTTTTTTTAAGTATAAAGTCAATATTCGTCTGACAAGAGGATTGTCATAACCCTATGTGTATGAGCAGGATTACTTGGATCAGGGCTTAGATAGGTATCATCGTTATTATAATAGTCTATCTTAAAAAATATTGTATCACCATTATAGTCAAACGAGCCAAAATCATGTTCACCGTACACGTCATTACTATCGTTAAAATCATTAAAATTTTTAACACGTTCCAATATATCACATAATTCTTTTGGGCTCTTGCTTCTGATCCCTTTGCTTAACAATACTGTTCCACCGCTGAATGTTTGTCTCAACTGATCGTTCAAATTGCGTATCTTTGCTATTCGTTCTTTTTCTTCTTTATTCGACATTAAACCACTCCACACATGTTGCTAACAAATGATTATAATCACCACTTGTGGCTTCTTTGGTAAATTCATTGATTTCAGATTCTGGTAAACGGACTCGTTTCATAGCGGTTCTGCATCTGCCCAAGATACTAAATGCATTACCGTCGAGCCCGATTAACTGAATAATTATATCCGGATATTTTGGATTATTGTTCATACTTTTCCTTATATCAAACCATCAACTTAATATTTAGAACTACCCAATTTGAATATGGATAAAGCGCTTGATCTTTGTATTGAAATAAATTTTTTGAATTGTCTTAACGCATTAAGGTATGACTCATGGCTCCGTTTTCCAATGCACCATTGTTCACCAGATCTACCATACCGTTCTAAAACAGTGTTAATATTATCAGCCAATTGTTGTTCGGTCATACCTTCAATTAAACATATTCTGTTCACTCTCCAGACGTAATCCAAGGCACTTGACGGATTTGAATTGGCAGAATATTCTTTAAAACCATGGGCAACTAAATATTTACAAAAATTTTCAAACATAAAAACTCCTTTCGATTAGCCAACTGATACAATATCTGTTACAACTGCACAGCCACGTTCTGCTTCTTTATGACACGCTTCAATCGCATCATGAAGGGACCAATAAATGGTCGGCAATAATACATCATTTACTTTAATTTGATACATAATATTTTCCTTTCATTTCCATATGTTATTTTATGTTCAACAGGCATATTATGCCGTGTTTTAACGGGAAAGTACGCAAAAAAATGCAAAAAACTCAAAAAAAGTGCATTTTTGCTAGCAATCTGTTAGTAAAATCAGTAAAAAATAATACGAAAGTCTTGATTTTTACTATAGTATTCTGTATAATTGTCCAAAAAGAGGAATAAATTAACGATGTCGTACCAACAATTATCAGAAGAAGATACAAAACGGATTGATATTACCCCTGCTATTGTTGGGCATGGGTGGGATAACCGGAACCAAATTCGTCAAGAGTTTAGTTTTACAAAGGGTCGTATAATGGTTAGGGGAAAAGAGGTTAAACGTGGAGAACCTAAACGAGCCGATTATGTTTTGTTTTACAAACCCAATTTACCTTTAGCGATTGTTGAAGCAAAAAATTCATATAAATCTGTGAGCGCAGGTATTCAACAAGGTATCGATTATGCACAAACTCTCAATATCCCTTTTGTTTACAGTTCAAATGGAAAAGGATTTTATGAACACGATTTATTGACTGGCGCTGAACGTGAAATCGATTTAAATAGCTTTCCAACTCCAACCGAATTATGGAGGCGTTATAAAAAAGCAAAAGATATAACCGATGAACAAGAGGATAAAATATTTGCTCCATACTATGATGATGGATCAGGACGTACACCTCGGTATTATCAGAGAATTGCTATAAATCGAACCATTGAAGCTATTGCAAAAGGACAAAATCGCATATTACTTGTGATGGCAACAGGTACGGGAAAAACTTATACAGCATTTCAAATTATCTGGAGGTTATGGAAATCAAAGCAGAAAAAACGTATTTTATTTTTAGCCGATCGTAATATTTTAGTTGATCAAACCAAAAATCAGGATTTTGCCCCATTTGGTAAAGCAATGACTAAAATCACGAACAGAACTATTGATAAGTCATATGAAATTTATCTTTCATTGTATCAGGCAGTAACCGGAACTGATGAAGAAAAGAATATATACAAACAATTTTCTCCTGATTTTTTTGATTTGATAGTCGTTGATGAATGTCATCGAGGTTCTGCAGCAGAAGACTCTGCTTGGCATGATATTTTAACTTATTTTAGCTCGGCTACTCAAATTGGCATGACAGCAACACCTAAAGAAGAAACTAATATTTCCACATCAACATATTTTGGTGATCCTCTTTACACATACTCACTTAAACAAGGTATTGAAGATGGCTTTTTAGCTCCATATAAGGTGTTAAAAATAGGCCTAAATCGTGATTTAATGGGATGGAGACCAGAACTAGGAAAGCTCGATAAATACGGCAATGAGATTGAGGACAAACAATATACTCAACCAGATTTTGACCGTACATTAGTTCTCGAAAAACGTACCAAAGAAGTTGCAAAACGAGTTATGCAATTTCAAAGAGAGAATGATCCATATGCTAAGACGATTGTATTTTGCGAGAATATAGACCACGCTGACAGAATGAGAGCTGCTTTATGTCAAGAAGCACAAGAGTTTGTTAAAGAAAATCCTAAATACATTATGAAAATTACTGGTGATGATGCTTTAGGCAAAGCAGAACTTGATAATTTTATTGATTTAGATAGTCGTTATCCTGTTATAGCAGTTACATCTCGGTTAATGTCAACTGGTGTAGATGCCAAAACTTGTAAATTGATTGTGCTTGACCGTACTGTTGGCTCTATGACTGAGTTTAAGCAAATTATCGGTCGTGGTACACGTGTGAACGAAGAATACGGCAAATATTACTTTACGATTATGGACTTCCGGAATGCAACAAAACAATTTGCAAATCCAGAGTTTGATGGCTACCCAACGGAAGTTAAATTAGAGCTTGGTGCCAATGTTGATGAACAAGATGCCGATGAAGGCGATATTGATGATATTGAGTTCGAAGAAGGTATTGAAGATACTTATGATTGGGATGAAGCAGAGCCAATAGAAGAACATAAAGTCAAAAAATATTATGTTGATGATGTAGAGGTTGAAGTCGTTGATGTTAATGTCCAATACCTTGATGAAAACGGCAAACTAATTGCAGAAAATATCAAGTCATTTTGCAGAAATTTTATGCTTAAACGCTTTCCAGAAGAAAAAGATTTTATTGGTATATGGCAATCAGCATCAAATAAAACCAAGTTATTGACTGGTTTGAGTGATACAGGCTTGTTTTTAGATGAATTGCGCCGTGAATATGGTCGGGAATATGATGTGTACGATGTTATTTTGAAAAATACCTATGACATAGAGCCACTAACCAGAGAGCAAAGAGCGCAGAAAGCGAACAAAATACTTGAACAGCTTGAAGGCGATTGTAAAAATATATTCGTTGATGTGATGGCAAAATATGTTGAGGTTGGTATTTCAGCCCTTGAAAACCGTAATACTTTCCGTATAGAGCCATTTACTTCACAATATGGGACAGGTGTTGAAATTGTAAGAAAAATTGGCGGTAATGAAAAATATATCGAAATTACCGAAAAATTGAAGAATGCTATTTATGGAGAGTAAAAATGAAAAAAATAGTTGAGGCTATCGCATGTGGAATTGTTTTTTTATTAGCTGTATGCATTATTATTTCCACAATATTCAATCCTTTTCATATCCAACATGAAATTATATTTTCACCGGTTACTATTATATATATCTTTTTAATATTGCTTGTTTTGTTATTCGCTAATCATTATGAAGAAATTAATATAGGGAAGGTTTTTGAATTAAGGAAAATTATAAAAGCAAAAGAGGAAGAAAAAGAAAGTTTACAGAAGAGAAATGACGCTTTAATTAATCAAATCACTATGATGACAACCAATATTTGTTCCCAACAAAATCAAAGCACATTTAATTTGAACGGTTTTAGTGTTGAAACATTAAAAGAACTATTGAATGTTAAGGCAGCAACAAAGGAAGAAAAAGATGCCAACAAGAAACAAAAAGAAGAGGAGGTAAAAGAAGCCCGTGAAGCGTTAAACAACGATGAAAGAACTAGAAGATGGGATCATTGGAGGATGATAGAGGGTAATTTTATTGATTACACTTTGTTGGATAAAAAAGATGCTCAGAAAGAAGTTAAAATGAGTTCAATTGTGGATTCGTTAGACCCTATTTCAACAGAATTTCCACTACTTTTTGATGGATATTACAAAGTGGGCGAAGATGACATTTTTATGGATGTAAAAATTATGGCCTCTCTTATGCAAAGAGAACGTATATACATAATGCTAAATCGGGTAAAGTTATATAGAGAGATTAAGAAAAATAATGCCAGTTTGCGTCTTGTATATCTTAATGTGGATAGAAAAGATGCTGATAATGAAAGGTTTTATAGAGAAATAGACAGAATAAAATCAATTTTTAAAAAGTCTATTGATAGTGGATTGCTGCAAATAGATGTATATGACAAAAAATCCATAGATGAAATATTAAAGGATCAACAATGACAAACTTATCATCAACGATTAAGACTATTCAAAACATCATGCGCAAAGATTCTGGCGTTGATGGTGATGCTCAACGTATTGGACAACTCTCATGGATGTTGTTTTTAAAAATATTTTCAGATAGCGAAGAAAACTGGAGCTTTTATGAAGAGGGGTATGAATCTCCTATCCCAGCAGAGCTTCAATGGGCTGCATGGGCAAGTGATGATGAAGGTATAACAGGAGATGAACTTCTGGATTTTGTGAACAATAAACTTTTCCCAACATTGAAAAATCTGCCAACCGAAGGCAATAAAAGAGCCTTCATGATTCGGTCCATTTTTGAAGATGCGATCAATTACATGAAATCCGGTCAGTTATTACGTCAAATAATCAATAAAATTAATGAAATTGACTTTAACTCATCTGAAGATCGTCATATTTTTGGTGATATTTATGAACAGATTTTAAAAGGTTTGCAATCAGCGGGCAATGCCGGTGAATTTTATACACCACGAGCTGTTACTCAATTTATGACCGAAATGGTGGATCCCCAACTTGGTCAAACTGTATTGGATCCTGCATGTGGTACGGGTGGTTTCTTGGCCTGTGCAATAAACCATATGAAAAAGCAAGTCAAAACTCCTGCAGATGAGCAAAAGCTTCAAAAAGGCATTATCGGTTGGGAGAAAAAACAACTGCCCCATATTTTATGTACAACCAATATGATTTTACATGGCTTAGATGTTCCAAATATTCAACACCTGATTGCTGGTAGCTTGGCCAGACCTCTCAACAGTTATGGAAAAGACGATCGGGTCGATGTCATTTTAACCAACCCTCCATTTGGTGGTATGGAAGAAGATGGGATAGAAAATAATTTCCCGGCCGATGTGCGCACCAAAGAAACCGCCGACCTTTTCTTGGTTTTAATTATGAAACTTTTAAAAGATGGTGGAAAATGCGCAATGGTGTTACCGGATGGGGCATTATTTGGTGAAGGCGTTAAGACCCGTATTAAAGAAAAGTTGTTGACTGAGTGCAATTTGCATACAATCATTCGTCTGCCCAAATCGGTTTTTGCACCCTACACATCTATCAACACCAATTTATTATTTTTTGAAAAGGGTAGCCCGACAAAGACCACTTGGTTCTACCGTTTAGATATGCCTGATGGTGTTAAAGCCTTCAATAAAACCAATCCAATGAAAATAGAACATTTTTCACCGGTTCGGGAATGGTGGAATAACAAACAGGAAATTCAACAAGATGGTTTTGATAAAGCCAAGCAATATACCTTTGCAGAATTGAAAGCACGTAACTTTAACCTTGATCTGTGCGGTTATCCGACTATTGAAGAAGAAATTTTAGAACCCAAGGAACTGATCAATCAATATCAAGCCAAAAGAACTGAATTAAATGCGAATATTGATGGGATATTGGCTGATATAAATAAAATATTGGGGATTAAATAGATGAACGTTGATATTTCAAATATGGTAATCAATATTGGCGAACAATTTTCAAAAATAAATTGGCTTGATGTTGGAGTTACTTTTATTTCCGTGTTTTTAGGTGCTTTTTGGGCTTATAAATTCGGTTTAAAATTAGAAATGCTTAAAGCCAAACGTCAAATGAGAGGTGATTTTTGTTCATTATCTGCAGAAGTACAGTTAAAGTTATCAGAATTTCTTAGATATAAAGAGAATTTCTTAGATAATATGTTACGATTACATAACGAGGAAAAATTACCGTCAAAAGAAAATTTTTTAATGTTCCCACAGCTTTCATTTTCTTTTGATTTTAATAGATATATTTTTCTATCCGATTGTAATCGAGCATTCCTTTCAGAAATGCAGACACTAAAAAACATTGAAGATTTACTAAAAACAACAAAAAATGACTACGTAAACAATCTCAAAAATACATTAAACAATAAAAACCTTAATGCTATAAAAGCACTTCAATTTTCTTTTGAAAATTTATATCAAATATATGTTTTAATGTGTGTTAAATTATATTATTTTAATAAACATTTATGTGAATGCTATGCCCGTTTTTTTAATGTTTATTATTTCGAAAATATCAAAGACGAATATAAAATTATAGAAGAATATCATAATTTAGATAAAGATATTAAAGAAGGTATATCTCATTCTTCTAATATTCAATGGGATAAAGAATTCAATTTTTATTGGCAACAACCGATGAGTATAAAATGCTATTTTTGTCTGTATTGGCGCATATTAAAAAATAAAATTCAAAAAGTTAAACATTTTTTTATTAAACCAATAAAATGTAAAAACTGTAGTGCTTGTAAATTCAAAAAAAGGAAAAAGTAATATGAAAGCGCAAGATCTAAAAAATTCCATATTACAATTGGCGATTCAAGGGAAATTGGTACCTCAAGATCCGAATGATGAACCGGCCAATGTCCTATATGAAAAAATCCAATCTGAAAAGCAAAAACTGATTAAAGAAGGCAAAATCAAAAAAGACAAGTCCTTACCATCAATCACCGATAATGAAATCCCTTTCACAATCCCCTCAACATGGAAATGGGTACGATTGGGTGATGTTTTTAACATTATAATGGGACAATCGCCAAATGGAGATAGTGTTTCTCACTCGGTATTAGAGGGAATCGAATTTCATCAAGGGAAGAGTTTTTTTTCAAAAACTTACTTATTGCACTCTGACACTTATACAAATTCTCCAACGAAAATAGTGGAAAAAAACACTAATATTTTATGCGTAAGAGCACCTGTAGGGATAGTAAATATTACTGAAAGACAAATTTGTATCGGTCGAGGTCTATGTGGTGTTGTAATTTATAATCAATTAGTTGCCTTAAAACTATTATTTTATTTTCTTCAGAGTATGGAAAATGATTTTAATAAGAAATCTACAGGAACAACTTTTAAAGCAATAACAGGCGATGTTGTTTCCCAACAATTGTTTCCACTTCCACCACTAGCTGAACAAAAGCGAATTGTGGCAAAGATCGAGGAATTGGAGCCATTGATTAAACAGTATGATAAAGCCGAAACGGAATTATCGGATCTGAACGAGGCTTTCCCAGAACAATTAAAAAAATCAATTTTGCAATATGCTATTCAAGGTAAATTGGTTCCGCAAGATGCCAACGATGAGTTAGCCGAAGTTTTATACGCCAAAATCCAAGCCGAGAAACAAAAGCTGATTAAAGAAGGTAAAATCAAGAAAGATAAACCTTTACCACCAATAACCGACGATGAAATTCCTTTCCCAATTCCATCAACTTGGAAATGGGTACGACTTGGAGATATTGGTGAGTCTCGAATAGGATTGACATATCACCCAGAAGACGTATCAGATAAGGGTATAATCGTTTTGCGTTCAAGTAATATTCAAAATAGTAAATTATCTTTCGCTGATATTGTTAGGGTAAATGTTGATGTTCCCAATAATTTGTTGGTAAGCAAAGGTGATATCATTATTTGTGCAAGGAATGGTAGTAAAGCATTGGTTGGAAAATCAGCAATCATAACGGATACAAACGAACCAATGACTTTTGGTGCTTTTATGGCGATTTACAAGAGTTTAGTGAATGAATATGTAAAGATTTATCTTGACTCTCCTTTGTTCAAAAATACATTGGATGCTGTAAATACGGTAACAATAAATCAGATTACACAGAAAAATTTAAATAATGCGATCATACCACTCCCACCACTAGCTGAGCAAAAACGTATCGTCGCTAAGGTCAACGAATTAATGCAGTATTGCGATAAGTTAGTACCAGTAGATAATTAACTTTGATCGGATGGAACTGCCACTTGGGAGAATAAATCCTGATTTTTCCGTTTACGGTACGCACCCTTCCGACCAGGGACGCTTTCAATTGCAGGGTAAGTTTCCCTAGACATGTTATATAATTTAGTCATTATCTGACGTTTTGTTTTTATCTCTTGGAATTGCCGATAATACCCAACGGTAACTTCATCAACAGTCAGTTCTCTTCCTGCCATATTAAAAAGATCCAATATCTGTTCAGCGAACTTATCTCTATTGAGTTCGCCTTTAATTTCTGGTGGGATATCTGATATATCATTCAGATCGAAAATGTTGTTCATGTGGAACCTCCTTCAGCGCGTTACTCTATGATAATAGCATAAAAAACAACGAATGTCAACAATTATTTCTCGCACGCTACTTTATTCGCTTGTTTGTTTTTTGAACAACATCATCAATTATTCTATCATTTCATATTTTTTTACATACACACTTGACAATCTGCTCGTTTTGTGATAAAAAGAAAGGGAGCTGAACGAATCGAAAAGATTCTACATCAACTCCCTCGGAAAATGTATTTATGATTTTCCTTAACCACGATTGTCATTATACATTTTCCTTGGTGATTGTCAATATATTTTTTAACAGAAATGTAAAAAATGTGTTGATGTTGTATTAACAATAGTTGCTGAAAGGAAAAGAAAATGGCAACAAAAGTACATAATCTGAACGGGACCTCAGATGATAGAGTCCCAGCTGGTTATTCCTCTTGGTTGGATTACTGGGAGAAAAATGCAAGAAAAAAAGCTGGAGAATGTGGATGCTGCTTTCATAAGGCGGAAGTTGGGGCACATGTTCAAAAGGTCGATGGTCTTGATAAATCTTGGTATATCGTACCACTATGTTGCAAATGCAATAGTAAGTCTTCATCAGAAGAGTTCACGGTGTTTGAAACATTAGTGCCTGTAAAGAACTAAGAATAGGAGGTGAATAACATGGCTAAAAACCCTAAACAAACAGGGAAAAAGGCTGCAAGTGCAACCTCTAAAGTTTTGCGTAGCGGATCCACAAGTAAAGCCAGTAAGCGTGCTGCTGGATCAGCGTTAGCGCAAGCTCCATACAAGAAGAGAAAATAGACTAGATATTCTCTTTTGGTACCGCTCTGATGGATTTATTCAGGGCGGTATTTTTCCCAGGAAAGTGAGTTTTGGCGCGAATTGATGTGGAGTTGTCCAGCTTTTTAGGTCCATCGGCTCCAGAACGGGTCTAAATTTTTACCGGGAAGCGTAAAAATGCATGTACAAACACATTCAAATATGGTATAAAAAAAAACACAGATAAACCTGTGCAGCAAAGTGTGATTCAGTGGTTTTGGCCGATTTTATAAGTTATTGAAAACAAACAACTTTTAAAATTGTTGGTGCGAAACCGGCTTTCCGCACCACTTTTAAATTAACCCTTTGACAATAAAGGGTTTTTTTATGTCTTTTTTTAGGAATTTTTGCCTACCCGTCAGGGCTACCCGTCAAACAATTCCAACATCTGCTCATCTGTGGCTGCCGCCTTGTTTCGCAGTGTTTCATTGCTTTACGCAGAAAAACAGTTTCCCAAACTGTTTTTCCTTGCGCAGTGTTATGGACATTTTATCACTTCAACTTTTTGATACAGAATCAGCCTTTCTGGCCAAACACTTTTTGAACATTTTTCGCACACAAAGACGCTCACTTTTAAAAGACAACCGCATTTCTGCCCGATTGGTTTTGAAAGACATTGACATTTGCGGACGTTCACTTTTTTAAATCTTCAAACCCTCCACGGCATTGGATAGCATTTGAGAGTTGTAGTTAAAATACCTTTGTGTCGTTCCGATATTCCTGTGATTGGCAAGTTTTTGAACTGCGTAAATAAAAACAATCCGGTGAATTGTTTTTATACGCAAAGCAATGAGACACAATGAGTTCAAGTGGCAACGCCGAACGAATTGATGTTGGAATTGACTTTGGGATGATATTATCCGAACAAAGACATCCGTCATTAGATGCAATTCACCACTTGATTACAGGTACATCACAAATCAATGATGGGTTAAATAAGATGAAACATCTGGATATGCTTTATGAAGAAGGGCAAGGTTTAATAACCAAAAGATTGTTAAAGTATTTTTAAGTCCTCTCGTTCTCAATCCCCTTTTCCCGATTAGATTTTGTTGATGTTAGGACAAATGGACGATTGCCCATAAAAGAAATTTGAGTCCTATATCCCTATTAAATTTTATACATGGTTTAAGACAGAAATAACAATGTCTATTGATGAATGAACTCAAAATAAAAACATCTTGACAACTAGTATAAGTTTTGTTATATTCGAAGACATCCATAATAAACGCAGAGGTCAATATGTCAGAAAATATATATGTATTAAATGAGAACGGAAGTATTTGTGGATTGAAAGATCGTGTTTATGTACACGATAATGGTATACTTCATTTAGCCGTACAATGTTGGGTTATGAATGAAAAAGGGGAAGTTCTTATCCAACGACGTGCAGCTACAAAGGATAAGAGCGCCGGTAAATGGGATGTGTCCTTTGGAGGACATTGCGCAGGAGTGGAGAACGAAAAAGACATCTTAATAGAAAACGTTATAAAAGAAGGGAAAGAAGAATTAGGATTATCTCTTTCTCCGGAAGGTATCATTAAATTGGGTGAAGTTCGTTACACTTCACAAGAAAATAAAAATCGGGAAGTTCTGGGAATTTTTTTGATACATGTAGATAATGAACATAGGTTTATCTTTGAAGATGGAGAAGTTTCAGAAGTTAAATGGATTGATCCGAAACAATTATATGATAGTATCATTCAAAATTCAAAAGAATATGCTAACCGTTTAGGAGCTATAACTTTATTAAGGCTTTATGGGGTGTAA
>JAZLAQ010000018.1:0-1597 GCA_045613285.1 Alphaproteobacteria bacterium
AAATATTCCCTCTTTTAGGATTTTTGAAAGATTCAAATCCCGGATTAGCATTGGATCCAGAGTTAACTCCTCCTTCTTAATAAAGCCGAAACCAAACTTTGTTGTCATTCTGCTTTCCTTTTCCCATTCAAGTACGGACAGCGCATAATCGAATAATTCCATAGTCAAAGGACTCAGCAGCCATTTCAATTGCAAAGCAAAAGATCCTTTCATGAACGCATCTAAGTCTATTTCCCAAGTCCAAATGCTTTTGGGTTGATTTTTCGTTCTACCCATTTTCATATCTGATTTCGTATAAAGTTCTTCCATATATTTTTGTTGTTTTGAGAGAACAGATTCAGGGTTCCCTCGGTTTTGGGCATCTGATGCGAGATCTCTTTGACCTATGGTTTTTTTTTCTTCTTGATTCTCTAATTCAAAATATTTTTTTTCTTTTTCATTTGATAGTATAAGATCCCCTTTTTTATTTTTAGTGATATTTTTATTTTGACTAACATCTTCATTAAAATGAAAAATAAGTGAATGAATTGGTATAAACCCGGGTTTCATTTTATATACATTTAAAAATAACTCGAATTGTGGGAATAACCAAGGTATCGGCTTCGATACAGGACGATTTAGTCTTTCTTCATTCATTCCCATCCAATCAAAAGGGTTTCTTTTCTTTTTTTGATTGGATGGGTTGATTTCTTTATCTTTATTAATTTTGAGATAAAAAAGACCTTTCGTATCAAAAAATTTTCTATCTGGATTTTTTATATACATAAAATAATCTTTTCTTATAAAATTAGTAATAGGGATACTCCCCCCCATATCAACAAATTTCGGTTTATGTATATTGGAATTATATGAATCCTTCTTATCTTCATAATAAATCGATTGATATGCTAAAAGATCATATCTATACATTTTTTGAAAATGATCGTTTTTATTTAGCAATAATGAAACCTTTTCCTCTCTTTCAGATGAATCCCGTTTGATTAAATTTTTCTTTTCAACCCTACAATGTTGATTGACTCTATTTCGCCATTTTTGCGGTACTAATTTAGACCATTTTAGCTCAGATAAATCGTATGGATAATGACTCTTTAACCAATTTTTCCATTGATTCATTCCAGAATTCTGAAGTTTCTTATGCTTTAATTCGGAAGAAATTATTCCTTGTCTTCGAAAATCATCTTTTATTTCATTCTTAAGAAATAAAGATGCTCCGTCATATTGAAAGACAGATCTTAACTTATACAAGTTAATAACCTGGGTTTGTGATAATTTGTAAAATACATAGGCCTGTGACACGAGGGATAATTTAAAAGAAACCGCCGACTTCGTCTGAATCTTATGACGAATACGAGAAGGTGAAAGTTTTTTTTGTATAGTTGAAATACGCTCAATTATCTTTTTCTCTTTTGTATCAAAAAAATATATTTTTTTGAATTTACGAAAAAGTTTTAGAATGATCATGGGCCTATAAAGACTATTAGTAAGACGATTAATGATATATGGAAAGCTCTCTAGAAGGATATCCGTGTATATCCTTTCCACGATCCATTTAAAAAAATAATGTGATTTACGGATTAATCGATCATTTCTTCTTTTT
>JAZLAQ010000019.1:0-2060 GCA_045613285.1 Alphaproteobacteria bacterium
GTGAATGGCAATGCGGTTGGCAGTAGCAATACTTGGGGACTGTTCTGCGGTGCAATGTCGGCTGTGATGTATTTCTTTATGGTAACACTTAATAAACAGTCAAAAAATATCAGCGGAATGGAAAATGCGGTAATACAACTTGTAGTGAGTTTCTTAACTGTTGCGATATTTATGGGAGTAAAACAAGGCTTTGTTCTTGATGTTCCTGCAAATGCGTGGGGTTGGATATTTGTGCTTGGTATTCTTAATACAGGTATCGGTTGTTATCTGTATTTTTCACCGTTATCAAAATTACCCGTACAAACAGTAGCGGTATGCGGTTATCTTGAACCACTTTCGGCAGTTGTTTTTGCTACAATCTTGCTTGGTGAAAAAATGACTATAATTCAAATAGTCGGTGCAGTTTGTATCATTGGCGGTGCTATGATAGGTGAATTAATAAAAACAAAGAAATAAACAAATTTCAATTTGTAGGTGAGATAATATTTCCCCCCTTCGCTAACTGCTGGACAGGCAGCTATTAAAGACTAAGGGGAAAACTCAGGTTTAACCTAAATGAAAATTATCCGTCCGAGAAATCGGGCGGATTTTTTATGTGTTGAACAGAAAAGTAAAAAGTGGTATAATTATCTCAACAAATGAGAATTTTACGGGTGGCTCTGTATGTTTACTACAAAAACAAAATCTAACGATATTTTCCAATTACCAAAAATAACAGTAGATTTCATGAGAGAAATGGGCTTTATTAAACCAATGCATGGAGTAGGTCAACCACCTTTTAGAGGCATTGATTTTTCGATGTGTGATTATCTAAAAAAAGCACATATTCCGTATTCCCGTCTACACGATGTCGGAGGACCGTTCGGTGGAAATCTTTACGTGGATATCCCTAATATTTTTCGTGACTTTTCTTGTGACCCTGAAGACCCTCAGAGTTATGATTTTGCTTTTACTGACTTACTCATAAAAGAACTTATTGAACGTGAAATTGAGCCATTTTTCCGTTTGGGTGTTACGATTGAAAACTATCGTAAAATTAAAGCTTACCGAATCAACCCACCAAATGACTATGAAAAATGGGCAAAAATCTGCGAAGGTATTATCCGTCATTACACAGAAGGTTGGGCAGATGGTTTTCACTATAAAATAACCTACTGGGAAATTTGGAACGAACCAGACAATTTTGAAGACCCCGAAGAAAATCAAATGTGGACTGGTACACCCGAAGATTATTACAAATTATATGAAGTTGCATCAAAACACTTAAAAGAAATTTTCCCACACCTAAAAATAGGCGGTTATGCAAGTTGCGGTTTTTATGCTATTACAGATAGTCATACTAACGTTGGTGCCTGTTCACCAAGATACCAGTATTTTATTGATTTCTTTGACGGATTTTTAGCATATATTAAGTCGCATAATTGCCCTCTCGACTTTTTCTCGTGGCACAGTTATGCAGACGTTGAGGCAAATATCAAGTGGGCAGAATACGCTCGTAACAAATTAAATGAGGCAGGCTATAAAGATACAGAGCACACTTTAAACGAATGGAATTGGCAACCTGAATTAAAAGGAACAACCAAACACGCTACACTCACTTGTGCAATGCTACTCTCTTTACAAAACACATCACTTAACAGTGCAATGTTTTATGACGCAGGTTGCAATACGGGAATATATGCAGGACTTTTTGACTGTGTAACATTCAAACCATTGCCAACCTATTATTCCTTTGTAGCTTTCGGTGAACTTTACAAACATGGTAAACAAGTTTATGTCGGTGAATTGCCCGAAAAAGTATATGCTTGTGCATCAAAAGAAAAAGACGGATGCTTTGTTATAGCAAACACAAATGAAAAAGATATAAATATTACTCTTGATGTGAATGGTATAAGTGATATAACGGAATGTAAAATTATAAAAAACGGTGTTGTTTGGGAAGATTATGAATTTAAAAATATCCTCCCCGCAGAATCTGTAATTTATATTAAATTCGATTTATGATACCATTCATAAAAGAACTTTATATTCAAAAGATAAACAAACTTGAATTTGTGGAG
>JAZLAQ010000020.1:0-46632 GCA_045613285.1 Alphaproteobacteria bacterium
CTCGGAGCTTCAAAACTATCAGCACTATACCAATCCTGTTTATTCATCGACGGCGCTTTGACTCCACTGATGTACATATCCACGGGCATCGCTTCCTCCGACAACAAGTAATCCGGCGTATCTATATACTCTTCCGATTGCTCCTCTAAATACTTCGCAAAACTTCCCGTCCGTACCCCAGCTACAGATTTGTTGATTAAATCTAAGGTCTCTACCGTCTCCCAACGATGCACTAAAAATGTATACAACGTAAAACTTACCGCTGTCAACACGCCCATTACCACTAACGCCATCAGCGTGTCTACCATCGCCTTTCCTGATTCACCTCTGACTTGGTTATTACATCTCTTTAACATCTTGGTTATTCTCCTTTATTCTATGCGTTTTTCGGTACACTATATTAAATCTAAACGGTCGTCTAGATTTAATATAATGTGCTTATTTTTGACAAAATAAACATGCATTTTAAAAATTGATAGAAATACAGGCTGTTTTTTTATTTTTTTCTTGACTTATTTTTCAAAATTAAATAAGTTGGTAATATATTAAATCTAGACGACCGTCTAGATTTAATATAGTCATTTCATGCATATCGCACTGAAAAATAAATATTATTATAAAGTTTAAAAAAATAATTTCTCATATAAAAAATCCCCATATAAAATATACAGGGACTTGAATAATCATTGACGAAAATATTAAATCAATAACCTTCTAACTTTTCATCCACAGTTGAACCAGCCAAATAATCAATCAACGGCCGTTCAATAAATGTATATGTACCATATTCACCGCGATCACGTGAAGCGATACAGGCCCGAACACAGGATACCATAACATTTGCAGTCATCTCCGGATTATTACCCTCTATAGAATAACGCTGATTGACTTGCATACCGGTTCTTTCAACTTCCCCTTCGTGATGTAACGTATTGTATTTATCAATTTTTTTAACAAACAAGACTTCTGTTGGTTCCGACCGGAAGTAAGAATCATTTTGAATAGCCTTGGCCACTACCTCTGGTTCAGCACCCTTGACTAATTCTACATAAACACGCCTTTTTTGTTTACCACGACCGTTCGCCAATGTCAAAGCAACAGCATCTTTAACACCTTCAATTGCTTTAACTGCCACAGTATGCCCCATACTACGACCACCTTTTTCTCCACCAAATGTTGTGGTAGTATGACCGGTAAAAGAAGCAATCTTCATAATGGCACGAATACCAGAATCAGTACCCGGATCCCAACCGGTTGCAAATATAGAAACAACTTTTTTAGATTTTGCATGAATATCCAAATCTCTTTTCAATGAGGCAATTCGTTCATGTTCATCAAAACTATCTACCGTACAAATACCCATGGATTGATATTCTTCAACTCTATCAGGAACCTCCCGCGACGGTATACATAATAAAGCCACATCCACCTTACCCAACTTTTTAATGTCCGAAACAACTTTGACGTTTTCCAAAGAGGGATCTTGTTGAGACAATGATGTTGCCCGACGAACAACACCGGCTAAATATAAATCCGGATTTTCGGCAATAGCCCGACGACATCCGCGACCGACATTCCCCCATCCGATAATTGCGACTGATATTTTTTGCATTAGTTACCTCCTAGCATTTTATGATAAAGTTTCTTATAATCAAGTGATGATTTTGACCACGAATAATTTTGACGCATAGCCAAATGGCGCATAAAACGGATATGACTGGGTCTATCGTAATAAGTGGCATTTGCCCAACCGATTGTGTTATACAATGCACTGGGCGAAATATCGTTAAATTTAAAACCGGTTCCAACACCGTAGTATTCATTATAATTATGAACAGTATCGTCTAATCCCCCTGTCGCACGGGCAATCGGTAAAGCACCGTAAGTCTGACTGACCATTTGCTTTAAACCACAAGGTTCATATAATGACGGAACCAAAGAAAAATCACTACCGGCATCCATCAAGTGTTCCATTTCTCCGTCAAAACCTATATTTACAGCGATTCGTCCCGGGTAACGTGAAGGTAATGATGCAAAGTAATCCTGTGCCCAACTATCTCCCTGCCCCATAATAACAAATTGACACTGCATTGTATTTAAAATCGGTTCAATACACTGCGACAGCATTCCTATACCTTTTTGCTCTGCCAATCGGACAGCCATTCCAAAAATCGGTTGAGAAACACTGGATAAACCAACACGACGCACCAATTCTTCTTTATTTTTTTGCTTACCAACCAATACATTTTCAACAGAATATTTTTCCGGAATAATCAAATCCTGAGAAGGATTCCACAACTGTGTGTCAATCCCGTTTAAAATACCGCTTAAATCACCTTGTCTTTCCCGCAATAAGAAATCCAAACCAGCCCCAAATTCAGGTGTCAAAATTTCTCGAGCATAATTTGGCGATACTGTATTCAATTTATCAGCGAATCGTAAGCCTCCTTTTAAAAAATTGATACCACCATAATCTTCAAAGGCTGACGGATTAAAATCACACCAATCAATTTTAGCATACGGCACAACATCTGCACCAAAACGCCCCTGATACGGCAAGTTATGAATCGTTAATAAGGTCTTAGTCCCTGCAAAGAAAGGATCGTGTTCATGCTTTATATAATAAGGTATCAATGATGTTTGCCAGTCATGAATATGTATGACATCCGGATGAAACCGTAAATCACGGGCAACCTGTAATGCAGCACGGCAGAAAAAAGCATACCGATAAGCATTGTCCTGATAAGCGACACGACTATTTCTGTCATCATAAACTCCGTTTCTGTCAAAGTACTTATTAAATTCAATAAAATAAGTTTCTACCCCAGGTATCTCATTCGACTGATGAACCGAAAAAAATTCATGACAATTTCCCATTTCTACGCAGTTACCACTCATAACCCGAAACAAGCGATGCTTTTGATAATCAATAGCAGAATAAAGAGGAATTACAACCTTCACAGTCACCCCTTCTTTTACCAATGTTTTAGGCAATGCCCCAACAACATCCCCCAGACCACCTGTCTTAATAAAAGGAGTCATCTCACTGGCAACAAACAAGACATTTATCATAAAACAAGAACCTCCCATTCCAAAATTTCTCTTATTGATTATAAACAAGTTTATTTTTCTTTGCAAGTAGTTTTTAATGTTTTTTCTTGATTTTATCAAATAAAAAGGATATTCTGTTCATAAATAGCGTAAGAAAGGGTAAAAATGTCAGTTTCAGATAATATAAAATCTATCAAAGGAACAAATTGGATTATAGAAAATGTTAATGACAGGGATGTAATTGCGTTGGAACAAAAATTTAATTTGCCAGAGGTTATTGCCCGTATTCTGGTAAATCGAGGGATAACAATTGATACTGCGGAAGAATACTTATATCCAACTTTAAAACAACACCTACCAAATCCGATGACATTGAAAGATATGGAAAAAGCCGCAAACAGAATGGCAGATTCCGTTATCGCCAAAGAACCCATCGGATTAATGGGGGATTATGATGTAGATGGAGCAACATCCACTTCGATTCTTAAAATGTTTCTGGAAGATATCGGAATTACTGTACACACATTCATTCCTGAACGTGAAGACGGTTATGGACCAAACGCCAAAAAAATGACTGATTTTAAGAATAAAGGATGTCGTTTAATTGCAACACTGGATTGTGGGACAACAGCTTTTGAACCAATAGCCTTTGGAACAAACCTAGGATTGGATATCATTGTACTGGATCACCATGATGCAGAAAGCAAATTACCAAACGCCTATGCCATCGTTAATCCAAAAAGATTAGATGAAGATGTTAATCATCCCTGTCACAATATGGCTGCTGTCGGGGTTGTTTTTCTGTTTGTGGTTGCTTTAAACAGCGTTTTACGTCATCGTGGTTTCTATAATAATGAAATCAAGGAAAGTAATTTAATTCGATTTTTAGATTTGGTTGCTTTTGGTACCGTCTGTGACGTTATGAAATTACAAGGAGTCAATCGTCTTTTTGTCAAAAAGGGACTGGAACAATTAGCAAAAAGCGAAAATAAAGGTTTTATTGCTTTAGCTGAAAAAACAAAAATCGATCAAAAACCAACCGCTTATCATTTAGGATTTATATACGGCCCACGCGTTAATGCCTGTGGTCGTATCGGACATTCTGATTTGGGAATGAAACTATTATCTTGTCGCGATCCTGTACAAGCATCTGTTTTAGCACAACAGTTAGATGATTTAAACTTAACACGGCGTGATATAGAAACAATCGTTTTAAATGAAGCTATACAACAAGCTGAACAGAAACCAGAGCATGATGCATTCCTATTTGTAAAAGGTGAAAACTGGCATCAAGGCGTTGTTGGTATTGTAGCCGGTAGACTAAAAGATAAGTACAATTTACCTGTTTTTGCACTCAGCATAGAAAATGATGAAATAAAAGGATCTTCCCGTTCTATTCAAGGGGTAGATTTGGGTACCTTAGTCATGAATGCCCTGTCCAAAGGTATTTTATCCCGTGGTGGTGGTCATCCTATGGCAGCCGGTTTTTCATTAAAACGTGAAAAGTTAGACGATTTTTATCACTATTTACAAGAGCAGATTTCTTTTGAACAATTTCAAAACAAAAACAATGTCCTAAATATTGACGGCATATTGGATATTGGTGGAGTTAGTATAGATTTATTAAAAAAATTGGAATTAATTGCTCCTTTTGGTGAAGGAAATCCAGAACCGAAATTTTTAATTAAGAATGTTTCCATTGAACATTATATCCCTTTAAAACAAGAGCATTTGGCCTTAACTTTAAAAGGACGTGGAAAAATACGTTTGAATGCTATTGCTTTCCGATCAATTGGAACTGAAGTCGGAGATTTTTTAACAAGAACAAAAAATACTTATTTTCATGTTATCGGAACGTTAAAACTGGATACATGGAAGGGAAAAGATAAAATTCAACTTCAAATCCAAGATATTATCAACCAATTGTAAAATAAATAGATTTTAAATTTTATAATTGAAAAATAATTTTTTACTTGCCTTTTTGAATATTTTAGACTTAAAATAATATGTCTTTTTAAAAATAAGGAGAAACCTATGTCTGTCATTTTATCTGTTGTTTTAGGCTACTTAATCGGTTCTGTTCCGTTTGGTCTGGTTGTAACACGACTAGCCGGTTTAGGTGATATTCGTAAAATCGGTTCAGGAAATATCGGTGCCACAAATGTATTAAGAACAGGACGTAAAGATTTGGCATTACTAACTTTACTTTTTGATTTAGGTAAAGCGGCCTTAGCGGCTTTATTATTTAAAACAATTTTTGACAGTATTTCAATCGGATTTATTGCAGGTACATCGGCCGTTTTAGGTCATAATTATCCGATATGGCTTAAATTTAAAGGTGGGAAAGGTGTTGCCTCAACATTGGGGATGATGTTGGTTTTGACTCCTTGTGTCGGTATTTTGGTATGTTTAACGTGGTTGACAATGGCTTTCGTATTTAAGTATTCCTCTCTATCAGCTTTAACGGCTTTATGTTTAGCACCAGTCTATGCTTTATGTTTCGGCAGTCCTATATCTGCAGGTTGTTATGCCCTTTTGGCTTTATTATCCCTATGGCGTCATCGGGAAAACATTAAACGCTTGATTCAGGGCAAAGAGAGTAAAATTAATTTTAAAAAGGCAAAATAAACTATGTTTCTGTCGGATGAAGAAAAGATCAACGCTTTACGCCTGATAATGAGTGAGAATATCGGTCCGGCAACTTACAATCAATTAATAAAATATTATCGTTCAGCAACTGAAGCAATCCGCCATATTGACGAATTAGCAAAACGAGGTGGTCGTAAAAAAGCCATAAAATTAGTTCCAGATTCAAATGTCAGAAAACAATTTGAAACTGCTGAAAAAGAAAACGTGAAAATATTATTTTCTTCAGATAAAGAATATCCCGAAAATTTAAAGTATTTATCCGACGCTTCCCCTATTTTATTTGTTAAGGGAAACTTAGATATTCTTTTAAAAAAATCCGTTTCTATTGTCGGCACAAGAAATGCATCTTTAAACGGGAAAGTTCTTGCCAGAAAAATTGCTAATGATTTGTCTGAGGCAGGATATAATGTTGTGTCGGGTATGGCTCACGGGATTGATCGTGCAGCACATGTTGGGGCTTTAGCATCATCTAATCATTTAACAACGGCAGTTTTGGGTACTTCTATCAATGAAATTTATCCACCTGAAAATAATGATATTTATCAAGAAATATCAGAAAAAGGATGTCTCATTTCCGAATTTCCGTTCAATTCCGTCTTAAGTCCCAGAAATTTTCCAAGAAGAAACAGACTGATTGCCGGCATTTCCATGGGAACGTTGGTTATTGAAGCCCAAGAAAAATCAGGTTCTTTAATCACAGATCACCTTGCTACGGATTACGGTCGAGAAGTTTTTGCCGTTCCCGGTTCCCCCGTTGATCCCAGAAGTTCCGGACCAAATGCATTAATTCGGGATGGTGCAACATTAGTTTCAAATGCACAAGATATTATTGCTGCACTTGAAAATATGTCCCGTTTTACATTAAAAGAAACATTTAGAGAAGAAGATTATCAAATTATTCCGATAAATGAAGAAAACTTGAATGATGCCCGCAGTATTGTTATCGGAAATTTGGGGCCTGATTTAGTATCCGTTGATACTTTAATTCAGGAAACGGGTCTTGACGCCCGTCTAATAAACATTATTTTAGTTGAATTAGAGCTTGCCGGTCGTTTGGAACGTCACACCGGTAATCGAGTTTCGCTGATTTATAATATGGAGTAAAAAAATGAAATTGGTTATAGTGGAATCTCCCTCAAAAGCAAAAACAATCAATAAGTATCTAGGTAGTGATTATCTGGTGAAAGCCAGTTTTGGACATATTCGTGACGTACCTGCTAAAAATGGTTCTGTCCGACCGGAAGAGGATTTTGAAATTGACTGGGAAATTCAACCACGAGCCGAACGGGTTGTTCGTGAGATTGTCCAGTCATTATCAAAAGCAGAAGCTTTATATCTGGCTTCTGACCCTGATCGTGAAGGGGAAGCTATCGCTTGGCATGTTTTGCAAGAATTAAAAAGACGAAAAAAATTAAAATCGGATTTTCCGGTATATCGGGTTGTTTTTCATGAAATTACAAAATCTGCTATTACAGAAGCAATGAAAAATCCCCGTGAAATAGACATGCAGTTAGTAGATGCTTATCTGGCCAGACGAGCGTTGGATTATTTGGTTGGATTTTATGTTTCTCCCTTACTGTGGCGTAAATTACCGGGGGCCAAATCAGCAGGGCGAGTACAATCTGTTGCTTTACGATTGGTTTGCGAACGTGAAGATGAAATAACTGCTTTTAAACCACAAGAATATTGGAGTATTGACGTTGACCTAGATACAATCCGAGCTGAAAAATTTAGAGCTCATCTGACACAAATTGCCGGTAAGAAACTGACAAAATTTGATTTGGCAAACAATATAATTACCGAAGATATAAAACAAAAAGTTGAACAAGCACAATTTACGGTTGGTTCTATTGAACGTAAGCAAACAAAACGTAATCCGGCGCCGGCTTTTACAACGTCAACTTTACAACAGGAAGCCTCCCGAAAATTAGGATTTGGCGCCAAAAAAACAATGCAAATCGCACAGAAGTTATATGAATCCGGTTTGATTACATATATGAGAACAGATAGTGTTGCCCTAGCTGATGTTGCCATTCAAAAAATTCGTCAAGTCATTGAACAGGAATATGGTAAGGACTTTATACCGGAAACACCACGTATTTACAAAAACAATTCTAAAAATGCTCAAGAGGCGCACGAAGCTATCCGTCCGACAGATGCAAGTAAGCTACCTTCTCAGATCGATTTTGACACAGATGGTAAAAAATTATACGATTTAATTTGGAAAAGAACGATTGCCTGCCAAATGGCAAGTGCTATTTTTGACAAGGTTGGTATCGATATTCCCTCTACAGACGGTATGTTGGGACTACGGGCCACCGGTCAAACCATTGCTTTTGCCGGTTTTATCAAAGTTTATAAAGAAGATGTTGATGATATAAAAGGCGATGATGATACAGCTATCTTACCGATTATGAATACAGGGGAAAAACTTGAAACAAAAGAGGTTATTGCCGAACAACACTTTACTGAACCGCCTCCCCGTTTTTCCGAAGCCAGTTTGGTAAAAAAACTAGAAGAATTAGGTATCGGCCGTCCGTCTACCTATGCAACCATTTTATCTGTTCTACAAGAACGTGAATATGTAAAATTAGTTTCTAAACGATTTATTCCAGAAGATCGCGGTCGAATCGTAACGGCATTTTTGGAAAATTATTTCAACAGATATGTTCAATACGATTATACAGCAACACTGGAAAATAAATTAGATGATATTACAAACGGAACTTTACAATGGAAAACTGTACTGGGTGAATTTTGGGACACCTTTAATACAACCGTTAAAAGTGTTGAACCTCACAAAATGGGGGATGTTTTGGAAACTGTTGCCAAGACATTGGAAAAAAACATGTTTCCAACAGAAGAAACACGTATTTGTCCGGATTGTCAAACCGGTCGCTTATCCTTACGTGTCGGACGTTTTGGCGCTTTTATCGGATGCTCCAATTATCCGAAATGCGGGTATACAAAACAATTTGCCACTATTGATGCCCCTCGAGACGAAAACGGACAACCGATTGAAGAAAACCCATCAGAAAAACAAGTCTTTGAATTAGGAAAAAATGAAAATGGATTGGATATTTCGGTCAGAAAAGGACCTTATGGATGGTATGCTCAAATGGGAACTGGTAAAGAAGCTAAACGAACAAGCCTGCCAAAAGGCACGCCACCTGACAGTATAGACTTTAATAAAGCGGTTTCTTTACTAAGTTTACCAAGAACATTAGGTAAAAATCCTAAATCAGAGGAAATTATAGAAGCTGGACTCGGGAAATTTGGTCCCTATGTTCGGGAGGGTAAAAACTATAAATCATTGGAACCGACAGATGATGTCTTAACCATATGTTTAGAACGGGCTTTAGAGCTTTTATCCCAAAAAAGCGAAAAAAGCAAAGTTACAAAACTCGGTCAATGGAATAAAGAAGATGTTACTTATCAGATCGGACGCTATGGTCCTTATGTCAAATGTGGCAAGATAATGGCTTCCGTCAAAAATAAGGACAAAATTCCAACTTTGGAAGAAGGAATTTCACTTTTACAGGAAAAAATGCATCAAAAGTAGAAAAAATCTTGTAAAAAAAAATATTTTCAGGTATAACAAAAAAAAATAACAAAATGTAAAGGATAAAATATGATTATTGATTTTTTTGTAAAATTCACAAAAGGTATTGGCGGGAAAATTATTTTTGGTGCCATTCTATTTAGTATGATCTTTGTATGGGGGGCTGGCGGACTAACTTCTTTAAGCATGAATCCGGAAGAAGCCGCAAAAATCGGATCTAAAAAACTATCTGTCAATCGGTTAAACAATCTTTTTATGCAGGAAATACAATCCCTATCTAATCTAATGGGAGGGGAATATATTTCACCGACGAAAGCTATGGAAATGGGATTGCTGGCACAAGCTTTACAAAAAGAAATTGATCGAATGATTTTTGATAATGTTAAAGAAGATTTGGGCTTAACGGCTTCGAATGCTGCCGTTCGTAATTATCTGGAAAATAATCCTGCATTTGCCGATTCCACTGGCAATTTCGATAGGAATCTTTTTATGGCTTATTTAAGACAAATTAACATGTCAGAATTACAACTGGCAAAACAATTACAAAATGAATTAGCCAAGCAACACCTAATTCGTGCTTTAACAGATATTGCTTATTCTCCGGACCAATTGTTTCAGATTGTCCACAAATATCAGAATGAAAAACGAGATATTATTGCTTTAGATTTAAAAACAGATAAAATGAAGTTATCTCAAAAACCAACTGAAACTGAATTAAAGGAATACTATGATATTTATGGTGAAGAACAGTTTATGACACCAGAATACCGTCAATTTAAATATATTCGTTTAAATCCAGATGTATTATCAAAACAAGTCAATGTTTCAAAAGAAGAAATTGATTCTTTGTTTGAAATTCAAAAAGATAATTATACAGTTCCGGAAAAACGTCAAGTCAGCCAAATGTATTTCCGTGATGAAGAATCTGCTCGGGATATGATGAATAACTTAACGGCTGATAACTTTATAGAACAGGCTACAAATGTTTTAGGCCAAACAGAGGAAGAAACAGATTTTGGTCTTGTGACTAAAAATGAATTAATGGAGGAATTGGCTGAACCTGTTTTCCAGGCAACAAAAAATCAGATCGTCGGACCTATTGAAAGTATAACAGGATGGCACATCTTATTGGTTCGTGATATTCAGTCAGAACAAAAAACACCCGAAAAAGAAATACGACAACAAATTAAAAAACAAATAGCTAACGAAAAAAGCTACACTGCTTTGGAAGAAACTGTTCGCCAATTAGAGGATATTTTAGGCGTTGGTGATAATTTAGAAAAAGCATCAAAAGAACTGAAGCTTTCTTTACAAGATGCTCCTGCTATGGATATTACCGGTTATCAACAAGATGGGAATAAGGTAGAGTCCATTATTAACCACCCAGAATTATTAAAACAACTGTTCACGTTGCGTGAAGGTGAAATTTCTCCAATATTTGAAGTTGAAGATGGATTTATTGCTGTTGAATTGACAAATATACAACCAGTTTCAATGAAACCTTTTGAAGATGTTCGTTCGGAATTAGTTAATATTTGGACACAAAATAAAAAAGCAGAAAAATTAAAGGAATTAAGTGATTCTATTCTAGAACGCGTTCAATCCGGAACTTCTTTACAAACTATCGGTACTTTTGAAAATATAAAAATCATCCGTGAAAAGAATTTAACACGTAACGGAAATGAAGAAATTACAAAAATGATGGCAGATACACTTTTCAAACAACCGAAAGGTATAGATGGCTTGTCAACTCTACCAACTGCAGAAGGTGTCATAATTGCTTTAACAAATCAGATTCATTATCCAGATAATAATAATGAAGAAGAACTTAATAAAACAAAAACACTGGTTCAGGAAATTATAGCTACAGAATTAGGTAATAATTTTATTTCCAGTTATGCAGATGAAATAGGTATTTCAATTAATCAATCAACAATTGATAAAGCTTTTTCCGCATACAAAACAATGGAATAAAGGAGAATAAAAGATGAAAAATATTTTTATAATTTTAACATTATTAACAATATCATCCGCCGTTATGGCTGCTCCACGAAACGGACCATATATGGCTATTCGTGGAGGAGCAGATATGCTTCAAATGAAAGCAGATGGTGAAAAAGAAGATGATGTTTCTCTTGCTTGGATTATGGCGATAGGAACCCGCTTAAAAAACATTCGTTTAGAATTGGAGTGGCAAAACACTGCTAAAGCCAGTTGGGAATATACAGATGTAGAACAAAACAGATATATGGTTCAATTATACTATGACATGCCAACACGTACAGCTATCAGACCCTATTTAAATGCTGGGGCTGGCTTAGCATATACAGATATTTCTTTTGAAAATGAATTTGAAACATTTTCAAGGGATAAAACCTCATTTGCTTGGAATGTGGGTGCAGGTTTAGGAATTAGTGTCAGTAATCGACTCAGTTTTGATTTAGGATACAGATACTTCAACGCTGGTAAACCAAAATATTTTGATGATATTTCTGTTAAAACCGATGGCCACGAAGGCTATTTCGGAGTACGGTTTAGTTTTTAAAATTCTTTTTAACCCAATATATTCCAAAATAAAAACCGGATAAAATAAGTGGCAAAAAGTAATAAATTAAACGAAAAAGAATAAGGCTGGCAATTATGCCGGCTTTTTCTGTGCCTGAATGTGGATAAAGATATAAAAAAGTACCTTCAAAAACACCTAATCCACCAGGGACTTGTGTTGCAAAACCCACACATTGGGCAATTATAAAAATAACAAATGTTTCAATAAGTGGACAATCTATATGAAATGACAGTAAAATATAAAAAGTCAAAAATAAAGTTATATTATCACATAATCCAATCATAAATTGTTTCAATGTCATCAAATATGAAGGGAAAGGTATACGCATCTTTTTTATTTTTATCTGTTGCTGTCTGTCGCCACAGAAAAATACATAACAAATTAACAAAATCAATAAACAGCTTGCTGAAAAATAAAGAATATTTTTATATTTTACATCTATTATCTCTGTTTCAAAAGGTAAAATACCTATTGAAATAATATATGTCAATATAATACCTAAAAGTATTGTTAAACTTTCAAAAACAATAACTTTTAAGATATCTAATCTACTGACACCTAAAGGCAGATAAAATAAATATCTGACTGCTCCACCGGAAGCATATGCATGTCCGCTGGTATTACTGACGGCAAAACCCAAAGAGGATATTTTTAAGATATCTTTATAAGGGAGTTTTTTACTTATATACTCAAACGATAAAACATCATATCCTGATAGAATAATATAGTTTATTCCCGTCATTAAAATAGACCAACAAAAAACAGAGAGAGGTGTTTTAAGAAGGACTTCTTTTAATGAAACCCAACCAATGTGCTCTATCTCTTTTCCTACCAACCAAATAGCAATGGCAAAAAAGAACAGGCTAATGAATTGTATAAATTTATCCAGCATCAGAACATTAAAGTAGCACGTAAGGATGTAACTGTTGCCGTTCGTTGATTAGTATCAAGACCGGGATTTATGTAAAATTGAACATCGGGAGTAATCGTCATAAAATTGGAAATTCCCCATGCCCAATAAGCTTCCAATACATTTTCAATTGATCGCGTATTGGGACCGTTTACCGACTTGTTTAATCGGTTAACAGCACCGGCAAAACCGATTTGATCTAATTCATTTCGATTTAAAGGATTATTATAAATAACACCTAAAACATAAGATTGTTTTATTTCTTCCGGTGAATTAGATGCACCATTGATACGGGCAAATAAAGCTAATTTTTCCCCAATATTTTGCTGTAAATTAAAACTCCATCCATTACTTGTCCCTGGTTGAGCTGAAACACTTGGTTGGTTATAATAAAGGAAACTATATGTTCCCTGCCCTAATCCTTCAATTGTCGGAGAATAGGTTACGCTACCAAAACCAGTATAATTTCCTTTTCCAAATTTAGTTAAACTGATTGTTTCGCCACTAATATTGTTTGCATCTTGAAACCCCGCCGTAACGCTCCACTCATTATTTACATTATATGTTACATATGCCCCTAAACTGGCACTGGGATAACTAGAAGATGCATTTTGTGAAAGTGCAAAATTCAAAAAGTTAATTTGTTGATTTGAATCATAATTACCACCATCAAAATTATACATAGGAAATTGTCCCAACGTCAAGGATATATTTTTTAATTTCCCTGGGAATTGATGTGTATAAGATAATTGATCAAAATAGTTTGCATTCGTTGTATAATCATTAAATGCCGATACGACGTTTATCCGATTATTAATATTTTGGGCACTTTTTCCCCAATATCTGACCGCTGTATAAGCAATCTGTGCCGAACCGCTACCAAATGTTTCAGATTGAAACATGTCCCAATTAGCTGTTCCATAATATTGAGTTTGCCAAGGAGTTCCTTTCCCATTAGGTGATGCCCGCTGTCCTAAAAACGAAATATCTAGTGAATATGTTAAACCGGCCTTGTCAGATAACTTTTTTTTAAATTCTGCATATTTGCTCTCTAAACTACCTTCCTCTGCCGATAAATCACGTATAAGACTGTGATAACGTCTGTCCTTCCCATTTTTATTTGTCTTTGCTTCTGCAATATCAGGTAATATCATACTTAATAAACAGACACAAATCCCTGATAATAAAATTTTTTTCATTTTTTCCTCCTTTTTGAATAAAATATATATAGAAACATTTTTTAAAAAAAGAAAGATAAAACGATACATCCTTTGGTTAATTAAACAAACGTCCTAAAATCCCAGGAGCAATAGATTGTAATGGATTAAAATCAACTATTGGGTCAGATGGTGTCCCGCTTACATTATACTTCAAACCGATTAAGCCACCTCCTTCGCCATCTTTAAACAGAATTCCTATAAGAGGTATTTTCCCCGGCAAACTGTTAATAGCATATGCCGGTATAACAGAACCTGATAAATTTAACATTGTTGGCATAACTTGTCCATTAAAAGTTACGCCCAAAGAAGTTCCCGACATATAACCGTCTGATATAAGCAACTCAGAATTGATATCAGAATTAATTTTAAAGGGGATTTCCGCTTTATCAAATATTAAGTCCTGACCACGAAATGCATCAATAATACCCAATATTGTCATAGCCTGAATAAAAAAGCCAGGTTCTTTTAAAGAAAATTGTTTAATGGATAGATTACCGTCCCAACCTCCTTGTTTTAACTGTCTCCCGGTTAAATAAACACGACCACCAATAATTTCATTTGTTATATCTAAATGGGATAACAAATCCCCTAAATCATTTGTTTGTCCGATTAATGTTTGTGTTTCATCTTCAAATTTCACCTCAACAGGAACTGATGAGTTCGCATTTAGCAATACATCTTTCCATAAATCATTTTCTTTTTGAAGAATTATTTTAACTTGTGTTATTGGTGTTTCTTTCTTGAAAAAAACCTTATCAAAATTTATATTCACATCTATTTCAGGAAAAGATTTTAAAAAGTCAATCTGATTTTCTTCTGACTTATCCAGATAATCTTCCATAGGTTCTGTTTTATTCATTAAACCGCTAAAATCAAATTTTTCACCTTGCAATGATAAGTTAAAGAAAGTATCTTTTTTGAAACTTAATTCACCGGAAAAATATGTATTAGCCGTCATTACTTTTTCAAATGAAATAAAATTATCCAATCCTATTTTTCCTTGTACCAAAAATGAAAAAGGATTATATTCAGTTCGCCCGGTTAGACCGTTTGCCTCTATATTAAATAAAGTTTTATCTGAAGTATTTTCAAAGGAAAAAGCAGCTGTTGCCGGTGTCAATCTTTCCTTAAATAAATTAATATATTTTATTTTTAATTCAGAATCTTGTAAATTACAAATAAAGTTTCCCTTTAATTTATTATCATGTAATTTAACAATATTTCCTTTAACACCGATAATACCACCTAAATAATCTGTAACCATCGGAAACTTTTCCTTTAATCTATCGGTTAAAACATCCATAGAAATATCATATTGAGATTGAATATCATCACTTTTTTGAGACATAAAATTTTCAATCCAATTTAAACGAACAGGAGATAAAAATGCAATTCCCATCCCATTTAAAACCAGCTTTTTGTTCGTTACAGATAATTTAAAATTTCCGTCTGTTAGAAATTGATTTTCTATTGGTAATGGGAAGGTAGCTTGTTTTATCTGAGCCTGAACATTTACCTGAACCTGTTCGGCTTTTAAATCATCAACCAGTGGGAAAAATAAATCCACATCAACACTCGCTTGTCCTTTTGTCAAGTCTGGATTTAATCCAAACATTTTTGAAAATTCAAGTGGTTTTTCATCAATCAATTTCAAAGCATCCTGAATAGGACCTTCTGCAAATAGTTTTATTTTAGCGTAAGATGTTTCATTTTGTAAATCAATTAAATCCACAACAGCCTTTTTTAAGCCAAGTCCCTTTACATTTCCTTGATATCCTGTTATTGAAAGTTTATCCGGATATAACTTAACCAAACCAGAAAATTTTTGAACAGGTGTCATTTCATCCAAATATCGAACCTGAACGTTTTTAACTGGTACCTCACCATATAAATCAATCAATTCATCACCTTTAAAATAAAGTGCAAAATCAGCTTGTTCAACAAAACCTTTTGATAAATTTTCACGTACCCAACGATGTGCGTCTGGTCCTGTTTCAATAGGCCAGACACTAGGTACCTGTTCTATCGGTAATTTCGATATATGTGATTTTAAAACCGTTTTAACAACAGATGCATCTTCCCCCTTTAAAAATTTATCTACACCAGTTATATCTACTTGTAAATTAGCCACTGGTCCATTTTTCAACCTAACAGTTGATTTTGCTATTTTAATATCTTTTACACCTTGATTTACTGCACCATTTATTTTTAGTGTTTCAATATGATATAAATTCGTCAACGGATGAGGTAAATTTAAAGTACCACCTTCTTTAGTTTTGATGTGAAAAGAACTTTTTGCCAAATAATCAAGCGGATTTTTACGAACAACGGAAAGATCTAAAATACCATCAATATATCCGGATACCATCAAATTAGCATCTGATATCACTGGGATAACCCGAGATAAATTTTTCAGTCGTATTCTATCAAATTCCAATGCAAAACTGATCGTTTTTTGTAGCCTATGAATTTGTGCTTCTAAAAATAAATTAGTTTTTTCATCATGAATACTAAACTTGGTTTTAATTTGTACCGCATGTGTAAAGCCCCATTGCCTTTCCAATTCAATTGATAAATTCGGAAAACTGATTTTTTGATTTTTTTGTTGGTCATCTATTATAATTTTTGTATTTTTTAAAGAAAATGAATTAAAAGACAAAAGATGTTTAAACAAATTTCTAAAACCGATACCACCCTCTCCGCGTAAAATAAGACCTTCTTTTTCAATCGGTTCCAAAACTCCAGTTTTAATTTCATTTGATAAAGAAACTTGACCATTTTTATCTACAACCAACCGCAAAAATGCTCCATCAATTTTTAAATCATCTGGCATATAATCAAACGTCAAAATACTCCAAAAATCATAAGATATTTCAACATCGGATAACCCTAAAGCCGTTCGTCCATCTGGTCGAACCAATCGCATATCCTGAATGTCTAAAAACAATATACCATCCCGTTCAAATGAAGCACTTAAATACACTGATTTTGCTTCTAGTTTTAAATCTGTATTTTCAGGTATTATATACTTTTCTAAAATTGGTAATAACTCCGCAACATTTAAAGGTTCAGAATAAACTCTACCCAAAAAAACAGCCAGACAAACCAAAAATAAAGTAAATAAAACACAAACCGCATGAAATATAACTTTTAATGTTTTTCCTGAAATACTAAACAATCTTTTCATATTCTACCCCAAAATATCTGAAATGATTAAAAAAGAATAACACAAACATCCCGACAAAATAGGAACTAAAAACCACGAAGTAATAATACGTCCTAAAACAGAAAAATGCAATCCATAACCACCACGAAAAACCGAAATACCACAAATACTCCCTATAATAACACATGTCATCGGAACAGGTACTAACGGGAAAGATGGCATATGTAACAATGTTAAAAACTGATATAATTCTTTTGATGAAAAGCAGAGTAAACTAATGGAAGATGACAACATAACAATAAACGCTTCCAACGGGGAAAGTAAAAATATGCGTGAAGATATTGTCTTAATGACCTTTTTATTGGCTATTAAAAATCCTAAAGTAATAGATAAACAAACAAGTATAACTATATGATAACTATTTATTTCTTTACAAACAGATAAGTATGGACCTATTAACGTTCCGGTATTATTTGCCCCTAGACTATAAGCAGCAAGAATTCCGGAAAATATCAATCCTATACGAATAAGAGTATCACGAATAATAATAGAAATCGGTTTCTTAACCAAAATAAAGTGAAATAATTTCATTAGTAAAAAACTGAACAACAATCCAATTAAAGGTGCCATAACCCAAGCAAAAGACATTTCTGATAATAAATGAGTATCTATATCCTGATGATAATAGATATCCCACCCGATTAACGCTCCGATAACTGTCTGAATAATAGAAGTCGGTATTGCCTGACGAGATAATATTTCTAAAACAACGGTTGCAGACAAAACAATAAAAAGAAGATCTGTCGGTGTTTTTAAAAAGGCAATATCCTGAACACTAGATGTTGTAGCAGAACCACTAATAAAAGCCCCTAAAAAGACAAATATACTTGCCAAAACAGAGGCCGTTTTTAATTGAACCATACCTGTACCGACCGCAGTCCCAAACAGATTCCCTAAGTTATTTTTTCCCAAGGATATACCTAATATAAATAATCCAATGAACGCTATAATAATCATACTGCGTGCTTCACCACAAAAACAGATAACAAATCCGCCATATCTTCAGCCATATCAGATATTTTTTCAATACTGTAAATAAACTCTTTTAATTGTAACTGACGGGCTAATGGTAATTTTAACTCCTGAAATACTTTAGCTTTTAAATCAATCGCCTGTAAATCAACTTGATGTTCCAATGCATATACTTCCTGTATAAAATCAGATACATTATTACCACCAATCACATTTTTTAATCCCGAAGCCATAACACTGACACAATGGATATTAACATCTATCATTTTCATCAAATCATCTTTTAAAACAGACGGTATTTTAGGTTGTTCAACAGATACCAGAATCAAATCACTTTCATATTTATTTATAATTTTATCACAACCTTCTATCAACTGCAGAATATCTGACCGCATATCCGGTAACAGCATTTGAGCATACAGTTGACTTTCAACATCACGACGTAAACTGTCATTTTCCGCTTCCAAAGCACTGACTTTTGCCCGTAAATCCAAATAAGAAGGTGTAATACCACCTGAAAAATATTGTTCAAAAGCATTTTTAAACAAATACCCACTTTGAATAATATTCAAAATAAAGGTACTGACTTTTCCTTCTAATTCTCTTGTCTTTTTAAATAGCTGCATTTTCCCCTCCCCTCATTTATTTTTTAGATAAGCCAGCTAAAGAAGCACGCATAAACCCATCCAGATTTCCATCTAATACACCACCGGTATCGGATGTTTCAAATCCTGTTCTTAAATCTTTAACCATTTGATAAGGTTGTAAAACATAAGAACGTATTTGATTGCCCCAACCATTATCACCTTTACTGGCTTCAACAAGACCTTGTGTTTCCCGTCGTTTCTGCAATTCCATTTCATACAAACGAGCTTTTAACATTCGCCATGCTTCATCTCGATTGGCAAACTGGCTTCTTTGTGTTTGGCACGCAACAACAATACCTGTCGGTTGATGTGTAATTCTGACTGCACTTTCCGTCCGGTTTACATGCTGGCCACCTGCACCAGAAGCACGATACAAATCTATACGACAATCAGCTGGATTTATATCAATTTTTATTGAATCATCAACGACAGGATAAACCCAAACAGATGCGAAACTTGTGTGGCGACGGGCATTTGAATCAAATGGAGATATCCTGACTAAACGATGAACCCCCGATTCAAATTTCAACCAACCATAGGCATTCAATCCGGAAAACTTAAGAGTTGCAGATTTAATACCAGCCTCTTCACCTTCGCTTTCTTCCAATAATTCAACCCGATATCCTGTTTTTTCGCCCCAATGCATATACATGCGCAACAGCATACTGGCCCAATCCTGAGATTCTGTTCCACCGGCACCGGAATGAATTTCCAAAAAAGCATCATTCTTATCACCTTCTGACGACAACAGACTTTCCAGTTCTGCTTGTTCCACTGCAGGTAATAAACCTGAAAAAGTATTTTCTGCTTCCTGCAGTAAGCTTTCCTCGTTTTCCAGTTCTGCCAATTCTATCATTTCATAAGTGTTTTGTATTTGGGTTTCCAAATCCTGAACACGCCGAATACTATCAGCTAAAACATTTCTTTCCGTCATTAAACGCTGTGCCTTTTCGGGATCAGACCATAAATCACTATCCGAAGTCAGCACATTCAATTCTTCTAATCTGAGACAAGCATTATCCCAGTCAAAGACGCTCCTTAAGAAGTGTTAAAACTTCTCTGTATTTTTCATTAAGGGTTACCATTTCTGCTTTCATTATTTTCTCCTAATATACACTACCCATATCTGGCAAGCCAATATCTTCCTGTATAACATTATTACGTCCGCCGACTATTTCAGATTGTTTATTAAAATCAGTATCCTTTAAGAAGGCTTCCATAATAACATCCGTATCTCCAACCTCAGCCGGTTTCCCTGTTGTAGCATTAACACGAACCAGCTGAACACTACTAGGAACACGAAATGGAATATCCGGTTTATCTTTTAAAGCTTCTGCCATAAAATCTCTGAAAATAGGACCACTAACACCACCACCTGTGGAATTCGGCCCCAATGTTTTTGGCGTATCAAATCCAACCCAAACACCGACAACTAAATCCGGTGAAAAACCAATAAACCAAGCATCAATACTATCATTACTTGTTCCGCTTTTTGCCCCTAGTGTTTTTCCTAATTGAGAAGCGACTTTACCCGTTCCCCGTTCCACTACCCCAGCTAACATATTTACCATTTGATAAGCACTACCCGAATTTTGAATTTGTTCACGATTGTCAGGAATAACCGGTTTTTCGTCCGGATGAGAATCTTCACCATTACAATTAAGACAGGTACGCGTATCTTGTTTATAAATTGTTGTACCGTTTCTGTCTTGAATACGGTCGATTAAACTAGGAGTTATCTTTTTACCACCATTGACTAAAACACCATAAGCTGTTGTTAATTTCATCAATGTTGTTTCCCCTGATCCTAATGCTGTTGCCAGCACTGGTTCCAAGTTATCTGAAATATCAAATTTCTTTCCATATTTCAGTATCTTGCGCATTCCGACAGCCTGTGCCATCCGAATGGTCATTAGATTTCTGGATTTTTCAATACCAACCCGCATTGTAGTCGGCCCATAAAAGATCTGACTATAATTTTTAGGTTTCCACTTTGTTCCATCTGGATTTTCCATTACTAATGGAGCATCTAGTATTAAGGTTGAAGGTGTATATCCTGAATCCAAGGCGGCTAGATAAACAAATGGTTTAAAAGATGAACCGGGTTGACGATACGCCTGAACTGCCCGATTAAATTGATTTCGTGCAAAAGCAAAACCACCTGTCATAGCTAAAACACGTCCTGTATGGGGATCTAAAGCAACCAATGCACCTTCTACTTCTGGTATCTGACGTAACAAATATTTTCCTTTTTCTTTTTTTGCTTTTGCAAAAATAACGTCTCCAACAGCTAAAACATCTGTCGGGGATTTAACTTTTTGAGTACTTACTTTTCCTTCGGGTAAAGCCTGCCTTGCCCACGCCAAATCAGACAAATCAATAGTTCCAACACTTAAATCAGAAAACTGTAAAATTGCCTGTGAATCAGATAACTCCGTAACAACAGCATATTTCCAAGTATCAGGTACATAAGATGGTTCTTTTTGTTTTTGTATAAAATCCAATGCTTGTTCTTTCACATCAAAATGAGACACTGGCCCACGCCAACCATGTTTTAAATCATAACTAATCAGACCATTACGTAAAGCAGTCGTAGCAGCCTTTTGCAAAAACGGTTCCAGTGAAGTTCTGATAAACAAACCACCATTATACATAGCATCATTTCCGTAATTACTGGTTACAATCCGGCGAACCTCTTCTGCATAATAACCGGCATCTTCCAGTAATTTATTCTCTCGCTGAACCATTTGTATGGGTTCCTGCATCGCAGTTACCATTTCATTTTTGGTAATATAACCCTCTTCATACATTCGTGTTAAAACCCAATTTCGGCGTTCAACAGCCGCCTTATTTTTTCGAACGGGATGATAATTATTTGGGCCTTTCGGCAAGGCTGCCAAAAATGCCATTTCCCCTAAGGTCAATTCATTCATAGACTTATTAAAGTAATTCAAAGAAGCACTGGCAACACCATATGAACTGATACCTAAATAAATTTCATTCAGATACAATTCTAAAATATGTTCCTTTGTAAAAGCCTGTTCCATTCGACGAGCTAATAATATTTCTTTTATTTTGCGAGAGATAGACTGTTCAGATGACAATAAAAAGTTTTTAGCAACCTGTTGTGTAATTGTTGAAGCACCAACTTTTCGTCTGTTCTTCCCTATATTTTTTAAGTTAACCAAAACAGCACGACCGATACCCATCAAATCAATACCGCCATGTGTGTAAAAAGTTTTATCTTCTGCAGAGATAAAGGCTGACTTTAATAAATTTGGAATTTTATCTACCGGGACAAAAATCCTTTTTTCCGTTGCGTACTCTGCCAAAATAGACCCATCTGCCGTATAAAGACGACTGGTAATTTTCGGTTGATAATTTTCCAACTGATGATAATCCGGCAAATTTTCCGAATAAGTTAAAATAACACCAAAAATCAAACAGGCTGCTAAAAAACAACCAAAGAAAAATAAACTGATACAAATTGAAAAAAAACGCATTTTATATCCTTTTTCTAAACCTATTTGATAAAATAACCTGTTTTTTAAAAAAAAGCAAGACTTTTTATCATTGTTTTAAAAAAGAAATAAATAAACTAAATACCCATCATTAAACGAATTTCTTCACTGAGTCGTTCAACTGTCCAAGGCGGTTCAAATGTTAATTCAACGGTTACGACCCCTACCCCTGGAACAGATGCAACAGCATTGGACACCATCCAGGGCATTTCACCTGCCATTGGACATGTCGGAGAAGTCAATGTCATTAAAATATAAACATCCCCGTTTTCTTGTTGTTTAATATCATAAATTAATCCCAATTCATATACATTCAACATCAACTCAGGATCTTGGACAGCTTTTAAAGCCGCAATAATATCATCTTGCGTTGCTAAAATATCTGCACTTTCCAGAGCAACACCAGAAACAGCTTTATAAGCCATATCAATATCCGGTAATTCTATCGGCGGCGGTAAAATCGGTTCGCTCATAATTCCCCCAGTATATTTAATGCTTTTTTTAAAGTCTTAACGAAGAAATCAATATCATTTTCTGTATTATAGATACCCAGAGAGACACGCAAAGAAACATTCTGCCCAAACCGCTGATGTATCGGCATAGCGCAATGATGACCAGTACGTACACAAATATTTTCTTTGGATAAAACAAATGCAATATCGGCAGGATGAATTCCTTTTATATTAAAGGAAATAAGACCTTGTTTGTCCGATGTATCCCCCATAATCTCCAGATTTTGAATTTGTGAGAGCTCACTCATTAAAATTTGTGTTAGTTTCCGTTCGTGCTCTGCTATTTTATTCATGCCGATTTGGGATACATAACGAATGGCTTCAGCAAGACCGACCGCCTCAACAAACGGCGGAGTCCCCCCTTCAAAACGGGCCGGAATATCTGCAAAAACAGTTTCGTTAATTGTTACGGTTTTAATCATATCTCCACCGAATTGATACGGCGGAAGAATTTCAAGGGCTTCCTTTTTTCCATATAAAACACCAATGCCAGTCGGACCGTAAATTTTATGACCGGAAAAAACATAGTAATCGCAATCTATATCTGAAAGATTTGTGGGCGTATGGGCAATCCCTTGAGCCCCGTCAATCAAAACTTTAGCACTGACCTGATGGGACAAGGAAATAATATCCTTTATCGGATTTAAGATTCCCAATACATTTGACATTTGACTGACGGCAACAAGTTTTGTTTTAACGGATAATTTTGATTTAAAATCATCCATATCCCAAGTTCCGTCCGATTTAACATTAAAAACCTTAAATGTTGCGCCCGTTCGTTTACATACCTGTTGCCAAGGAACAAAATTGGCATGATGTTCCGCGATACAAATGAGAATTTCATCACCAGGATTTAAAATATGTTCATACCCACTGGCTACCAAATTTATGCTCTCTGTTGTTCCTTTTGTAAATATAATTTCTTCTGACCTAGCATTTATAAAATCAGCAACCGTTCTGCGAGCATCTTCATATAGCGTTGTCGCATCGGTTGCAATTTCACATTGTCCGCGATGAACATTCGCATATGTTTCCCGATAAAAACGATCCATGGCATCCAAAACACAAGCAGGTTTTTGAGCCGAAGCTGCCGTATCCAAATAAACTGTCTTTAAGTTTTGAATTAACGGAAAATCATCTTTAAACATGTTTATCCATCCATTCTTGAATAGGGGTATTAAAATCCGACGGCAATAAATCAGCGAAAAATGAAGACAATAATAATTTTCTTGCTTCGGTTAAAGATAGCCCACGGGTTTGCAGATAAAAAAGCTGTTCTTCATCCAAAGGTCCAACGGCTGAGCCATGATCACATTTCACATCATCCGCCCAAATTTCCAGTTGCGGAACAGCTTCTATTTCAGCTTTATCCGATAAAATCACGCCCCGATGATTTTGATGTCCGTCACATTTTTGGCTGTCATAAGGTATCGTAATCGTCCCATTAAAGGAGACCTTGGCAGAATCGGTAACCAAGCCCCGAATAACTTGCGAAGATGATGTCTCTCCTGATTTATGCAATACTTGAATATCTATATTTATCTTATTGTTATCGTTTAATAAATATCCACAATTTATTTCGCTTCTTGCACCATTTCCCATTAAGAAAATCTTGACTTTTAAACTCTGGTCTACCTGTAGGAAATCTGCCTGAAGCAAGCCATTTTCGCCAACATTAAAAACCCATTCACCATTAGCCGGTGTCTGAATTTCCGTCGCTGTTTGACTTCGTATTAAAAACGGATTAGCAAAAGCCGTCATATCCCTGTTCCTCCACCAAGCGAACCAAATCCGCATCACCCGTTTTTATAATTTTACCATCACGCATAATGGAAACTTTATCCGGTTTTACATATTGCAACAAGTCATCATGGTGCGTAATAATCATAAAACTACGATGAGATTCACGCATAACCGATACACCCTGCCCGACTGTTTTCAAAGCATCCACATCCAATCCGGAATCCATTTCATCTAAGATACAAAAATCCGGTTCCATCATAGCCATTTGAAATGTTTCAAGACGTTTCTTTTCACCACCTGAAAAACCAACATTAACAGGCCTCTTTAGCATTTCCGGTGTAATACCTAATGCCTTCGCCCGCAAATTCATATGCTTCATAAACTGAACAGCATCCATTTTCGGTTTTCCGAGATATTCTTGTTTTGCATTTAAGGCTGTTTTTAAAAATTGAGCTAAACCGACTCCTGGTAATTCTATCGGGTGTTGAAAAGCCAGAAAAATACCGCTATTTGCCCGTTCATGTGCTTTTAAAGACAAAACATCTTGTCCTTTAAACAGGATTTCACCACTCGTTACTTCATAGGCAGGATGACCGGCAATAACAGCAGATAATGTACTTTTTCCACACCCATTTCGTCCCATAATCGCATGGACTTCACCTGCTTCAATCGTTAAATTAAGCCCTTTTAAAATTTCTTTTTCACCAACGCGAGCCGATAAATTTTTAATTTCTAACAATGCCATTTTTCTCTCCGTTTCTATTCCATTCCCAAATAACCTTTTACACGGCCAACTTTATACTCAGCTTGTTTTTTAACGTCTTCTTCGATACCATAAATATGAATCAATTGTTCAAGCATGATGAAGACATCTGCCGTTTCTTCGGCCAATTCTTTTAAATTATCTTTTTCACGGTTTATGTTTTTTAATATCTCTTTTTGAAGCTCACTCATTTCCTCTAGCGCCATCATCATTTGTGTTTTTTTCCCCCAAGTTTCCAGAGCTTTTTGACAAACTTCTTTTGGAATATATCTGTAATTTTTCATCCGACTGTTCCCTCCAAATTAATACCAATTAAACGTTGTGCTTCTATTGCAAATTCCATAGGTAATTTTTGCATAACTTCCCGACAAAAACCATTGACGATTAAACCAACCGCTTGTTCAGCCGTCAATCCTCGTTGTTGAGCATAGAACATTTGTTCTTCCGATATTTTTGAAGTTGTTGCTTCATGTTCAATCACTCCGGTTGTATTAGAACAGGTTATCACCGGTATCGTATGAGCTCCACACTTATCACCGATCAACAAACTGTCACAACGGGATACATTTCTGGCCTCTGTTGCACTTGTTGCGATTTTAACCTGTCCTCGATAAGTATTATCAGACTTACCGGCGGAAATTCCTTTTGATATAATGGTAGAAGACGTATGTTTCCCCAAATGTATCATTTTTGTACCTGTATCGGCCTGCTGACAATGATTAGTCATGGCAACCGAATAAAATTCACCAACGGAATAATCCCCTTTTAAAATACAACTGGGATATTTCCAAGTAATTGCAGATCCGGTCTCAACCTGTGTCCAAGACAACTTTGCGTAATCATGACAAAGCCCCCGTTTAGTCACAAAGTTATAAATACCACCTATCCCATTTTCATCACCAGGATACCAATTTTGAACGGTAGAATATTTAACCTCGGCACCTTTTTTAACAATAATTTCAACAATTGCAGCATGTAGTTGATTCTCATCCCGCTGAGGAGCCGTACAGCCCTCCAAATAACTGACATAAGATTCATCTTCAGCAATAATTAAAGTTCTTTCAAACTGCCCACTATTTCGGGCATTGATACGGAAATAACTGGATAATTCCAAAGGAGCACGAACCCCTTTTGGAATATATACAAAGGAACCATCCGTAAAAACAGCACTGTTCAGACAAGCAAAAAAGTTATCTGTATAAGGTACAACACTACCCAAATATTCCCGCACTAAATCCGGATAATCCCGTATTGCTTCGGATATCGGACAAAAAATAATTCCTTTATCCAATAATTGTTTCCGGTAAGTCGTTGCAACGGAAACACTGTCAAAAATAGCATCAACAGCCACACCGGCAAGCATTTTTTGTTCTTGCAACGGGATCCCCAGTTTTTCATAAGTTTTTAATATTTCCGGATCAACTTCATCCAACGAGTTTAAATTTTTCTGTTTCGGGGCAACATAGTAATATAAATCCTGATAATCTATCGGTTTATAATTTAATTTTCCCCAGTGCGGTTCTTTCATCGTCAACCAATGACGATAGGCCTTTAACCTAAAATCAAGCAACCATTCCGGTTCGTTTTTTTTAACAGATATTTGTCGTATAATATCTTCATTCAACCCTTTTTCCACCGTATCGGTATCAACATCAGTTTCAAAACCGTAACGATATTTTTCCGACACAATTTCACGAACCTGTTTATTTGTTTCAGTCATTTTTTTCCTTCTTTAAATTTTCTATAGGATGCACTATTTTTAAAAAAAAGTCAAGAAAAAGCATTTTTTACTTGTCATTAAAGTAAAAAAAATGTAGGTTGATAGAGTAAAATAGTGAAAGGTTGATTTATGTTTAACTCTATGGAATGTTTTTTTGCAATTCACATATTCTTTTTTCTGACAACAATTTTATTTATTGTTGTATCATTTGTCTTTATGAATCGCTCACGCCACTTAAAGCAAAAATTATCAAAACTGTTAGAAACACTAGCCCTAAAAAATAAAGAATTGGAAGAACTGAATGCCGACAGTCAAAACCTGTTATCCTCCCATATTCCAGAAACATCACGTAGTATCATTATTTCCCTTAATGCAAGTGGAAAAATTATAGATGTCAATGACTATGCTTCTGAAGTATTTGGATATACAAAAGAAGAACTAATTGATGCAGATGCATTTGGTACTATCTTTCCGGCTCAATTTAAAAATATCTCTGACCGTCAAAATATTGTTTCACGCATTTTGTCTAATCCAAAACTTTATATTGAACATGAAACAGAAAATATAAAAAAATCTGGTGAACATATTTGGATTTCTTGGACAAATAGGGTTATTTATAACGATTCGGGGGAACCAACCGAGATTCGTTCTGTCGGTTTTGATATCACAAAACGGAAACAATTAGAAGAAGAACTGAAATATTTGGCTACCATTGATCCCTTGACTGGTGTTTTGAACCGACAATCTTTAATTGAGGCCGGCATGCATGAATTAAAAAGAAGTCAGAGATATAAAAGACAACTATCTGTTTTAATTATGAAATTAGACTATTTTCATGGTGTTAACGAGCATCGTGCTTTCAGTGATGAAATCGTCCGTCAAGTTATCAGTATTTGTCGTTCAACGATTCGCGATTCAGATATTATTGGTCGTGTTGGTGATGTTGAATTTGCTATTATATTACCCGAAACGACCAAGGAAAAAGCCGTAGTTGTATCCAATAGGATCCATGAAAAAATACAAGAAGAAAATATGCGTGATACCGGTGAATTCTTTGTAACGGTGTCGTTTGGTTTCTCTGAAAAGACATCTAACAGTGATACAATTGATACTTTACTGTTGGATGCTTTGAACGATATGACAAAAAGCCAAAAGAAAAAAACAGTTAAAAACTTAAAGAAGAAAGGAATATAAATATGCAGGAAATCATTTTATCCAATAATTTGATAAGTGTTGGTATTTTACCTGAATTAGGGGCATCTTTATCCTTTTTAAAATATACAAAAGACGGGAAACAAGTTGATATTTTAAGACAGGCTGAAATCAAATCGGACAAACCTGATGCCAATCATTCTGCTTTATTCCCAATGATACCGTATTGTGGTCGTATTCGTGGTGGTAGTTTTACTTACTGGGGAATTTTACGCAAAGTAGCTAAAAATCACACCGGTTTCCAGGATCCTATTCATGGCGATGGGTGGAACAGCGTTTGGACAGTCATTAAACAAACAAACGAAATGGCTGTTTTAAAAATGACCCACGATAAAAAGGATGGAGGATTTCCTTTTTCATATTCATCCGAGATAACTTACTCCATTTCAGGTGGAAATCTGACTATTAAAATGACTGTACATAATCCGGCTCCGTTACCTATGCCTTGTAGTTTGGGAATTCATCCATTCTTTGTCAAAGAAAAAGATGTAGAATTGAATTTTAAAACTCAATTAGTATGGAGTAATGAAACAGATCCCATCTTTGACGACCCTTACCCAACCCCTAAAGCATGGAACTTTAACGGAGGGAAACAACTTAAAAATGCCATTTTTGATACTTGCTTTGGTGGTTTTGAAGAACAAGCCCGAATCGTCTATCCATCCAAGGATATTTGTATTGATATAACAACAAATGACCTATTTCACCATGTTGTTCTTTATTCACCAAAAGGGAAAAACTTTTTCTGTCTAGAACCGACAACTAGTGCTTCTAATGCTTTTAATCTGGCAGCAGACGGTGTTATCGGTACAGGTATTCGCAGTATCGGCCCATTACAGGATTTAACCGGTGTTATTACTTTAAAAATACAGGGATAAGAAATGGAAAAAACATTTACAAAAATTGTGGCTACCCTTGGTCCTGCAACAAATGATTCTGAACAAATAAACAATCTGATACTAGCAGGAGCCAATGTCTTTCGTTTGAATTTTAGCCATGGTACCCATACAGAACAGGAAAAACGTTTTCATATCATCCGTGAACTTGGCAATAAAATGAAACGACATTTCAGTATCTTAGCAGATATGCAGGGACCAAAATTACGAATCGGTAGTTTTGAAAATGGTTCTGTTTTATTAAAAAAAGGAAAAACCTTTATTCTAGATACAAACAAACAAAACGGAACAGAAAATCGCGTATGCCTGCCGCATCCAGAAATATACAAGGTGTTAAAAAAAGGAATGTTTTTATTGTTAAATGACGGACAAATCAGATTATCCGTTCAATCAATACAAAAACAAAAAATCACAACAAAGGTTATTGTTGGCGGTATTTTATCAGATCATAAAGGGGTTAATCTACCTGATGTGATTTTACCGATTTCGGCATTAACGGATAAAGATAAAAAAGACTTGAAATTTGCTTTAGATTTAGGTGTGGATTGGATTTGTCTGTCATTCGTACAAAAACCAGAAGATATCATAACAGCAAAAAAACTTATTGGGAATAAAGCCGGTATTATTGCTAAAATTGAAAAACCTTCAGCCATTACTCATTTAGACAAAATTATTGATTTGGCTGACGGTATTATGGTCGCACGCGGTGATTTAGGGGTAGAATGCCCTACTGAAATCGTTCCAACCCTACAACGCAGGATTATTGAAAAAGCCCGTGCTGCCGGCAAACCGGTTATTGTGGCAACGCAGATGTTAGAAAGTATGATAAACAATCCTGTTCCAACGCGAGCAGAAGTTTCGGATATTGCAACTGCTGTTTATGAAGGGGTTGATTGCGTTATGTTGTCCGCTGAGACAGCTGCGGGTCAGTATCCAGTTCAATCCGTTAGAACAATGCGTCAAATTATTGATCAGATACAACAAGACGAATATTATCAGCATGCTATGGATACCAAATCTTTACCACCAGATAAAACAATCGCCAGTGCTATTACTTCCGGTATTAAAGATATGGTACAGGTTTTGGATAAAACAGCTTGTGTTGCCGCTTATTCCATGTCCGGTAAAACAACTATGCGGGTTGCCCGTGAGCGGGTTACTGTTCCGATACTAGGCCTTTCCTCCAGCGAACAAGTAGCCAACCGTATGGCTTTAATTTGGGGTGTTATTCCGTTTTTGACTAAGCAATTGAATAATGTGATAGACCTTTCACCGATTGCAACTCAAATTGCCAAAGATTTAAAACTGGCACATAAGGATGACAAAATCATTATTACTGCCGGTATACCTTTCGCTAAACAAGGAAAAACAAATATCCTACACATTACTGTTGTAGAGTAAAAATTTAATAAAATCCAGATATTTCAAATATAAAAAACCGCCGATATGGCGGTTTTCATAATGGGGCGGAAGATGAGACTCGAACTCACGACATCTGGTACCACAAACCAGCGCTCTAACCAACTGAGCTACATCCGCCATCGGATTTTAATGTTTTACCTGATTTGTTTACAAAAGTCAAGTAAAAAAAATAATATTTTGACATTTTTTAAAAATATGATATAATTTGATATGACAGGGAGGGATTTTTTATGTCCAATTCTAGTGTAGAAAATAACCAACAAGAGATCAATCAATTTTCAAAAAAAATTGAAAATATCCTGAAAAAAGAAAAAAAATCACTTGTAGCACGAGAAACTTTGGTTAATATACTACGTTCAATCCCCCCTATTCTTGCCCCTTGGACAAGCCGCGGTTTGGAATACCTGGCCGGATATACAACTATTACAGCCGGTTCACAATACTTGAATGAAACAAAAAACTTTACAGAAGAATCCGAATATCGAATCATTGGGAATAAGCTCTTCATTACATTTACGGAAGAAATAAATAGAACAATGCCTGAAATTGAAAGGGAAGCAAAATCACCTGATTTCTTAAAAAGCAGTTTACAAAGACTATCCAACAACTCCATTCGCTTTATTCGAGCAAAAACACAGTTTAAAGGTGGTTTCTTTGGAATTGGGATTTCTCTGGCCGCTATGACCATTGCCAGTCTGCCGGCTATTGCAACAGGGGGCTTAGTGGCTGGTATGTCATCTTTAGGAATTACAACCGGAATTGCCGCCACTGCCGGATTAGCCACCTATATCACAACTCATTCAACGCTAAAAAAACGACGGGAAAGACTAAAAAACGCAAACACAGAATTGATTGAAGCTTTTTCACAAACTGAAAAAGCAAAAGTATCTGCATTGTCAAATACGGCATTAAGGACAACAACGTACTCGGACGATAAACAAATACAAGAATTAGAAAAAAAATTCACAAATGAAGATAGTGTTTACAAAAAATTCGTCTCTTTTATTAAAAAATCAGTCGGACAAATTTCACTGACAAATTTGGCTATCAATATCGGAATCTTAGGTGGATGTTGGGCAATTGGAATGCCTATTGTCACACTGGCCGGCATTTATATGGGAATTAATGTTATGAACGGCAGTATTCGTTCCATGCAGGATTCTTGGTTTAGAATTCATGAAAGTTCAGACATTATGTATGAACAATACAAAAAAATCCGACATAATAAAATCTATGACTTGGAATACGGAACAAAAAAAATCAGTCAAGAGGCAAACGCCATACAACTTCAAAATATTTGCTATGCCCATCGTTACAATGGCGAAGACACACAAAAAATCGGAAAACGAACTGAAATACCTCTTTTCCAATCAGATTCCACCATTACTTTTCAATCAGGAATAAATGTGATTGGAGGTGCATCCGGAGCAGGAAAATCAACTTTTTATAAATTACTCCGTCATGCAGATGATTTAAACTACGGTTCTATTTCTTATGGCAAAATGACAACTTCTTCTAAATTTAAAGGTGTAAAAACAACAGATGTTTCAAAAGATGAAATCGGTAAGCATATCGCTTTCTGTTTTCAGGAAATTGAAAATGATGGGCAAACGGGATTAGATATTATCCGATCCGGAAACCCCTATATGCCCACTGATCATATTGAAAAAGCAGCAGCTAATTTGGAACTGGGTTTATATAAAGAAACTGAAAAAACAGGACGTGAGCCAAAACTATTTTCTGAAATGAGTGGCGGTGAAAAAAAACGGATCTTATTTTTACAGGCTTTTTTATCTCCCAAAAAATTTCTTGTGTTTGATGAACCGACCTCAGGGGTTGATCCGTCAACAGCTGAAAAAATGTTAGAAATGTTAAATGATGACTATATTCAAATCAATGGTAAAAAAGAAAAAAGAACTATTCTTTATACCACACATAATCCTGATGACTTAAAAAAACTGAATATCGTACAAGTTGTTGATATGGCACCGGTTCAAAATCCTAAGAAAATAGAAGAATTTATTCAAAAACACGGTATTGCAAAACTACCAACAGATCTAACTGTTTATCCATTTAAAACAGAGCAGGAAAAACAACTTTACATAGACATTGTTAAAAGCAGACATACAGAAAAAGGATCACCAAGCTCTGCCACAAAGCACAACATACAGAGTCTGATATCTCTATCATTCGCAGCCAGAATAGAACAGGAAAATCAGGAAGAAAAAACAACTGTCAATCCTTTACCACCGACTCCTTTAAAAAGCAGTTTAAAATGGGATAAAAACGGTGGCCGATAAAATATAGGCAATTTAATAAAATTATTTGACATCTGTTTATTTTTTGTATATTCTAACACCTGAGGACGGGTGATTACCGCCTTGGGGCTTCAAAAACCTCTCAAACACGCCGAAAGGCGATAAATTTTCCAACCATAACGGTTGGAAGGTTGTAAAATAAGGATACTTGTATCCAAATATACGACGCTACTTGTTTGATAGTTTTTGAACTTCCAACCGCCTCTCATCAAGGCGTTTTTTTTTACAAAAGGAAGTTTTATGAAAAAATTATTTTTCTCTATTGCCTGTTTTACTATGTTATGCGGTTGCACAACATTAACCAGACAGGAAGAAATACATCTGCGTCAATTAAAATCGTATGGGATTACAGTAGATAAGCCTATCGGAAATTATGAAAAACCGACCTCTGTTCTTTTTGCAGCAGGCCTAAACATATTACCAGGGATTGGAAATCTCTATCTGGGAAGCGGTAATGCAGCAGAACCATCTCATTGGTTATACGGCTTTTTAAATTTTTTAATGTGGCCTATATCTCCTATCTGGGCAGTTCCCGAAGCCGCTATTGATGCTCACAACATCAATCAAAGAGAACTGGTATACTACTATCAATATGATAAAAATGGTAAAAAAGAACTTGCCAAAAGAGGTATTGTTCTGGAATAATTAACGAACACTAAATTTAGGAAACAGGGACTTCAATTCAGTTTGAAGTTCCTTATCCGTAAAAAATGAATTGATATCCGATTCGTCCGGTGGATTAGTATCACCTTCAAAGGTCCGATAATGCTGTAAAACATAATTTTGGACTCCCTGCCCCGATAAATCTTTTGCAATTTTCACAATATCATCTTTTGTCAGGTACCTGGGATCACAAGTTGTCCGGCATTCAAAGTCTTTTCCTGCTTCTATCAGAATTTTCAAACTGTCCTGGACAGGTCTTTCCATTCCCTTTCGGGCTGTCAATAATTCATACTTGTCCCATGGGGCCTTGATGTCTAATCCAACCCAATCCGTCATCGACAAAACATCCGCCAAATGGTTCGGATAAACACCGGAAGTATGTATTCCTACAAGATAACCCAAAGCTTTAATTTCTTGAATTAACTCTTTGACTTCTATATTTTTTAATGGCTCTCCACCAGATAAAACAACCCCATCCAATAACTGCTTTCGTCGTTTCAAAAAATCCTGAATTTCTGACAACGTTACATCCGTTGATGTCCCTTCTATCTGCAGAATCTGATTATGGCAAAAGGGACACCTGAGTGGGCATCCCTGTAAAAAAATAACGGCTGCCAATTTCCCCGGATAATCAATCGTCGTAAAGGGGACAAGACCAGCAACCGTCAACATGCCTATACCTTAAACAGCCTTTTGCATTTCACAAGCACAGGCATTTTCTTCAGTAAACCAAACACGTTCATCAAACTCTGATTTTTTGCCTTTATTAAACTGACTGTAAGGACGAAAATATCCCATAACCCGTGTCCAACATTCAACAGGCTGACGTGCAGATTCATTGAGTTCCAAAATTTCTTTATCTGTCATTGTTGTTTTCTCCTTTCTTGTTTAGACAGCTTCTAATTCTTTTCTTTTGCGGTCAATCAACTCCTGATCGCAAATGGGGCAGAATTTATGTTCCCCGTTTAAATACCCGTGCTTCGGGCAAATAGAATAAACCGGCGAAATGGATACATACGGCAAACGATAGTTTTCCAAAACACGGCGGACAAAATTCTTACATGTTTCGGATGAAGAAATTCGTTCATTCATATACAGGTGTAAAACTGTTCCACCGGTATACTGTGTTTGTAAATCATCCTGATAATCCAATGCTTTAAATGGATCTGATGTAAATCCGGATGGCAATTGCGATGAATTTGTATAGTATGGAGCTTCCTCAGTACCGGCTTGAATAATATCAGGGAAACGTTTCTTATCTTCACGAGCAAAACGATACGTTGTACCTTCCGCCGGAGAAGCTTCTAAATTATACATATTACCCGTTTCTGCCTGATATTCTACTAACTTGTTACGAATGTGTGTCAACAACCGCTTTGCAAAATCACGTCCAAATACAGTTGTAATATCTTCCGTATCATCCGTAAAGTTCCGTATCATTTCATTGATTCCATTAACACCAATCGTCGAAAAATGGCTACGGAAAGAACCGAGATAACGTTTTGTATAAGGATATAAACCTCTATCCATATGGAGAGCAATCGTTTTACGCTTAATCTCCAAGGATGTTTTAGCTAAATCCAATAATTCATTCAATCGTTTATATAAACCTTCTTCATCACCTTTAAACAGGTAACCTAATCTGGCACAGTTAACGGTTACTACACCAATAGAACCAGTTTGTTCAGCCGAACCAAACAATCCCCCGCCCCGTTTTTTCAGTTCCGTTAAATCCAAGCGTAAACGACAACACATAGAACGAACATCAGAAGGCTTCATATCCGAATTCAGATAATTTGAAAAATAAGGTAACCCATACTTCGCCGTCATTTCAAATAATAAATCAATGTTTGGAGAATCCCATGGAAATGCACTGGTAATATTATATGTCGGAATCGGGAATGTAAACGGCCGCCCCTTAGAATCACCATCATGCATAACTTCCAAGAATGCCCTATTTATCATATCCATTTCTTTCTGTAAATCACCAAAAGTGAAATCTTGAACTTCACCACCGATAATCGGATGTTTATCCGCTAAATCTACTGGACATGTCCAGTCAAAAGTTAGGTTGGTAAAAGGTGTTTGCGTTCCCCAACGAGACGGAACATTCAAATTAAAGATAAAGGATTGCATTGCTTGTTTGACTTCTTTATAAGATAAATTTTCAATCCGAATAAAAGGAGCCAAATACGTATCAGCCGATGAAAATGCCTGAGCCCCAGCCCATTCATTCTGCAAAGTTCCCAAGAAATTAACCATCTGACTGAATGCTGATACCAAATGACGTGGTGGCTTTGATTCAACTTTATTTGGTACACCATTAAAGCCTTCTTCAATCAAAACACGCAAAGACCAGCCGGCACAATATCCGCTGAGCATATCCAAGTCATGAATATGATAATCTCCGTTTTTATGAGCTATACCAATTTCCGGTGTATAAACGTGATTTAACCAGTAATTAGCAACCAATTTACCGGAAATATTCAAAATTAAGCCCCCTAAAGAATATCCTTGATTAGCATTAGCATTAACACGCCAATCGGAACGATCCAAATATTCATTAATAGAAGAAATCGCATCAACAACTGCTTGTTTATCTTTACGAGCCTTTTCGCGTTGTTCACGATAGACGATATAAGCACGTGCCGTTTTATAATAATTTGACGATATTAAAACCTGTTCCACGACATCTTGTATCTGCTCAATACTGGGAGCCAAAGTGTCCGAAAAACGATACTTTAAAACTTTAACTACCTGTTGCGTCAATAACCAAGCCTCATCCGAACTGAATTCAGTTGTTGCTTCACCAGCTTTGGTAATAGCCTGTGCAATCCGATTCGCATCAAAGGCAATCCGCTCTCCGTCACGACGAATCACATCAGACAAGGGACCTAAATCTACCATAACGTTTTTTTCTTCTTTATTTTGAGTATTTTCCAACATTTTGTGTTTCCTTTTCAATTTTAATACTAAATATTGTTTTTTATACTTTCCTGATTTGAATCTAGAAAATCATATTTTTTTCAAACGGTCAACACAAAAAAATATTTTTTTAGACTGTTTTTAATAACTATCTGTTTTTTATATAAATCTTTTTTTAGACGGAAAATTTGACATCTTTATTTTTAATATTTTATTAAGAAAATATCAAAAGTAAATTTAATCAACACATGTTTCAATCATAATATCTTATTCTATTATAAAGGATAAAACCATTTCGACCGATTCGGTTTTTACAAAAAACGAAAAATAAAAATTAAAAATAATCTTTATTTTTCATAAAATTAAAACATTTTTGAAAAAAATATACAAAAATATATTGAAAAAAAACCTTTTTTATGTTAGAATACGTTCACCTTAACAAAAAGAAAGGAAATAAATATGAAAAAAATCGCTGTTATTGTTTGTGCCTGTGGTTTAATGTCTGCTTGTGCCCAGAAAGAATACAATCAACCTGCTTGTCCGTCATGCGATCCACCCGCACGTCATTATGAAGTTGTAACAGAATGTTCTGATTATATCACTCAAGATTTGGGCAATGCAACTTTTTCACAATGTCGTTATTGTTCCAATAAAATTTATTCTAACGGCGTTGATGTGACTGATTACTTTAAAGGAAAAAAACGCGCTAAAAAGAAAACTTGTGCTAAATCGAATCGTAAATTATTTTATTAAAGCTTAAATATCTTGGATAAAATAACCAGATTACTTTACAAATAAACACCCTGCCAATTGACAGGGTGTTTATTTTTTCACTTTTTTTACTATTTTGTCTGATAAGTTTTATTAACATCAATTTCAATATAATTACTATCGGCACTAACTGCTCGTTGAGCTTCTTTATAATCAGAACTATCTGCTATATCTTCCGGTATGGTAACCGTTTCGGTAACGGTTTGTGTTGTGACCGTTCCACCAATAGTTGTTGTTAAATCTTTCTTAACCGTCATTGTTTTTGTCTTTTTCGGACGAACAACCGTTTCATCAGGATGTTGAAATTCTACACTTCCCCGATATGGCGAATTTTTATCATAATTATTATAATTACAGGCCATCAGTGAAAACAAAGAAACAACACACAACAGATAAATACCTTTTTTCATTTTACTTCCTTTCATTTATTAAATAACATTTTCAGTATCATTCATAAAAAAACAAAAGTCAATACCTTTTTTATCAAGAACGGCAAAAAGCAGATTGTAGCCATCTTTTCAAAAAGAATTGATTTTTCATTTTTTCATCTTTTAATTTATGAATTAAAGCATCCCCCTGTCCTTTTGGTTTAACTGGATGAACCTGATCCAGGCTTTCTGATAAAAATTGTTTCCTGTTTGACAAGGACATTCCTTGACGATTTAAATCCTTTAATTTTTTAGCAACACCATCCCGATTATATTTATATCTTTCAGTCTGTACTTTTAAAAACTGTTTTTCAAAAAACAGGCATTCTTCTCCTTCCAAGAAAAGATAATTTTCCATACTGCAATCCCAATTATCATAACAATATTCCCAAAATATATCGAGAACAGCTTTTCTATTACTTGTTCCCAGTACTCCCTTAGATGATGCTAAAATAGATAAATATTCCATTCTTTCTGATGACGAAGTATCAACACAATTAAATACCTGTCGTAGACTGCTAATAACAGAACGGCCTTCTTTATCTGGAAAAAATAACTCAAAAACGGCATTTTCTTTTTGCGTTTCATGACGTAGTTGATTAAAATCTTTTTTCAATATTGCTTCAGTAATTGACATAATAATTCCCTATAAAAATCAAAGATAAAAACAGGTAAATAATAACATAAATTTTAATTTTTGTCAACCTTTATCTCGATAAAGCTGTCTTTTAACAGTTTTCGGGTATATGGATGTTTAGGATATGTAAATATCTGTTTTGTCGTTGCTTTTTCAACAATACGAGACTGTTTCATTATCATAACTTCATCAGCCATCTTCCGAACTGCCTTTAAATCATGCGATATAAACAAATAAGATAATTTATAATTTTTTTGTATTTCAATCAACAAGTTCATCAATCGTTTTTGTGTTTCTAAATCAACGGAAGATGTTACTTCATCTAAAATTAAAACTTTTGGTTTAAGTATCAAAACCCGTGCCAATGCAACCCTTGTTTTTTGTCCTCCTGATAATTCGGTTGGGTATCGTTTCATTATATCAGGTGTCAAGCCAACGGCTTTCAATGCTTTTTCTACCTCAAACGAAGCATCACCAGAGTTATGTAATTTCCATCCTTCAGCGACTAAATCACCTACCGATAATCTAGGATTCAATGAGGATGCAGCATCTTGAAAAACCATTTGAATATGCGACCTTGCCTTAATTAAATCTTTACCTTTCAAACAAAAGAAATCCTGACCATCTATCATAACCCGTCCCGTTGCCGGTATCAGTCTAACCAAAGCACGGGCAATACTTGATTTCCCAGAACCGCTTTCCCCGACCAGTCCCAAAGTTCTGGCTGGATATAAATTAAATGAAACATCGTCAACAGCATTTGTTTCATCATAATATACACTTAATTCATGAACTGATAAAACAGGTTTTTTATCTGTTAAAGACTTATCACGAATTTTTTCATCCGTATTCGCATGACTTAAATGTGTAGAAACAATATGTCCATATTTCATTACATAAACACGGGAAGCATATTTCCGAATAATATCCAAATCATGTGTGATAAATAAAATACTGAGTCCTAATTTTTGTTGCAAAGACTTTAAAAGCTTTAAAATTTGGGATTGTACCGTTACATCCAAAGCTGTTGTTGGTTCATCTGCTATCAATAAGTCCGGTTTACCAGCCAAAGCCATAGCAATCATAACACGTTGTCTTTGCCCTCCGGACAATTCATGCGGATAAGAATGATATATTCTTTCTGCATCCAATAACTCAACTAATCTGAATAAGTCTAAAACTTTTTTTTCACTTACCTCTAAATCATGGTATTTTAATACCTCTATAACCTGTTGCCCAACCTTATGAAGGGGATTTAAACTCAACATCGGTTCCTGAAAAATCATTGATATACGTCGACCACGAATAGTATTCAATTCTTTTTCATCCATTTTAAGCAAGTCATTCCGACAAAATAAAATACGACCTGTAATACGGGCATCTTCTCTTAATCGTAGTATAGCCATAGCCAACGATGATTTTCCAGAACCACTGCTACCGACAAGTCCTACAAACTCACTTTTCCGGACAGCTAAAGAAACACCACGAACTGGGTTAATGCCTGTTAAATGAACCGTTAAATCTTGAATTTCCAATAAGTTCATTTTTGCCTCCGTGTATGTGGATCAAAAGCATCTCGAATACCCTCACCAATAAATAAAAGTAATGAAAGTATGACAGCCATTGATACAAACGCCGTAATTCCTATCCAAGGAGCCTGCAAGTTTTCCTTCCCCTGTCGAATTAAATCACCTAATCCTGCAGTGCCAACCGGCATTCCCAACCCTAAAAAGTCCAATGCTGATAATGAAACAATGGACCCTGCCAAAATAAAAGGGGCATAGGTTATCGTTGCCACCATGGCATTAGGTAGAATATGTCGCCACATAATCCGCCAATCCGAAACACCCAGAATTTTAGCCGCCTTAACATATTCCAAATTACGCGTCTTTAAAAACTCGGCACGTACAACCCCTGTTAATGATGTCCAACTGAACAAAAGTAAGATAAATAACAATGACCAAAATCCCGGCGTAATCAAACCGGAAATAATAATCAGGATAAATAACTGAGGTAAAGACCCCCAAATTTCCAATATCCTCCCTATAATTAAATCTGTTTTACCGCCAAAATATCCTTGAATAGCACCAATAAAAATACCAATAACGGAAGATAAAAAAGTTAAAGACAGACCAAATAAGATACTGATTTGAAAACCATAGATTAAACGCGCCAATACATCTCTTCCCTGATCATCAGTACCCAGTAAATGTCGTGCTGATGGAGGGGAAGGGAATGGTTCTTCTGCATAATAGTCAATTGTATCCGGTCCCCATAATATTAGAGGCCAAATCACAGATGCGTGATTTTTAATTTGTTCCTGTGTATACGGATCTATAAAATCCGCCCTTGTCGGAAGTATTCCACCTAAATCCTTATCAGACACATATTCAGATAAAGGATAGTATGGCATCCCCTTATAAGATACATAAATCGGTTTATCGTTTGCAATAATAGGGGCAAATAAAGCTATCATCAACAAGCTGGTAAAAATAATCAAAGAAAACAATGCTCTTTTATTCTGTCGGAAACGAGACCAACGACGACGGGCTAAGGGATGTTCTGTCATTGTAGTCTCTTTTCAAAATGAATACGGGGATCAACTAAGGTATAAACAAAATCACTGATAACATTCAGCACCAACCCCAACAAAGCAAATAAATAAAGTGTACCAAAAACCACAGGATAATCCCGATTTTGTACAGCTTCAAAACCTAATAAACCAAGACCATCCAATGAAAAAATAACTTCTATCAAAACAGACCCCGTAAACAACATACTAATCAACATAGAAGGAAATCCAGCAATAACAATCAACATAGCATTGCGAAAGACGTGGCCGTATAATATCCGGTGTTGTGAAAGACCTTTTGCTTTTGCCGTCATACAATAAGCCTTACCTAATTCATCCAGAAATGCATTCCGTGTCAAAAACGCCAAACCGGCTATTCCACCCGCCGATAAGGAGATAACCGGTAAAACCAAATGCTTCAAATAATCTCCAATTTTACCCCAAAACGACAAAGTATCCCAATTATCAGATACCAAACCACGCAATGGAAACCACTGTAAATACCTTCCACCGGCAAAAACAATAATCAAAAAAATTGCTAACAGAAAGGCGGGAATGGCATAGCTAACCGTCAAAGCCCAACTTGTTCCCCGATCAAAGGAGGTTCCTACCCGAACAGCTTTTTTAATACCTAGAGGTATTGCAATCAAATAAATTAACAAAGTGCTAAAAATACCTAAAGAAATGGATACTGGCATTTTTTCACAGATCAATTCCAGAACCGTTTTATCCTGATAAAAACTTTTTCCAAAATCAAACTTTAAATAATTTTTTAACATCAACCAAAATCGTTCTGTCGGTGTCTTATCAAAGCCAAAACGTTTTTCCAATTCTTGTCTTAGTTCTTCACGTAGTCCCTGACCACCTCGATAGAGACTATCCGCCGTCGACTTAGTTTTTATATCACCGCCAATACCACCACCGATACGAGCCGTTGCGTTTGTTGTTTGTCCGTCCAACTTCATCATAACCTGTTCCACCGGTCCACCCGGAGCCAGTTGAACAATAAAAAAATTCAAAGCAATAATACCGAAAAGTGTTATCGGAATCAACGCCAATCGTTTCAAAAAATAAGTATATTTCATAACCCTTATTTTGCCTAATAAAATAAAAAAAAGCAAGTCTTTTTTGAAAAGACTTGCGATTTCAATTATAATTTGATAAAATAAGACAAAAGGAGACTGAAATGAAACAAAATAATTTGATTGATGTCAGAACAATATCGAGCGAAAAACTGGTAATTGAATTTTGTGCATCCGAAAAAGAAAAAACAGAACTGGAAAATCGGTTCGAAATCCCTAAAATTATTAATTTTCAGGTTTGTGGATTTTTCATAAGAAATGATCTGATTGAATTTCAAGGTCATATGCAGGCTCTTATGGAAAGGGTTTGTGTTTCAACGCTGGAGAAGTTTCAGGAAAAAATGGATATAAATATTCATTTATTATTTTCTGAAACAGCTACAGAGAATGAAAATTGGAATATCGATGAAGAAATTATCTTGCCGGTTAAACAAGGGAAAATCAATCTTTTTGACGTATTTGCAGAAGAATTTGGGGTTAGTTTAAATCCCTTCCCGAAAAGTACAGATTCCTATTTAGACTATCGTGATCCTAGTGATAATAATGAAAAAGAAAATCCGTTTTCTGTTTTAAAAAAATTAAAGGAGGATAAATAATGGTTGGAAAATTTATTAATGGCAGTCGTGATTATGATTGTGTTCGGTATTATGACATGATTAGACGTATTGAAGGTTTTTATAAAGACGGTATTATCAGTAACGAAGAATTATCCGTTATGAAGGGGATGCGAGAAGAAACCCTTTTGAATTATCAGATTGCGGCAGATATGTTGCATAAAATAGATACGAAATCAAAGGATTATGCCAAGTTAACTTCTTTAGTTGAATACCTGAGACGTTGTTGGCAAATGATGGATTTTGTGACAGATAAAGGTGATTTAGTAAACAAAACACAAAAAATACCTGAAAATGTACTCCCTAAAAAAAATAAAGACAAAAAGATAACCTTAAATATACAAGATGAAGCAACACTTGCACTGATTAGTGGCTTAATGACTAGCAAGGATAGACGATTAGCCAATGCAAACTATATCAAAAAATCTGTTGAAAATATTCCGCCAGAAGTCAAAAAACGTTCTATTAACAGTATTATAAAAACTTTAAATATGCTGGAAAAAGAAGAAATGGACCGGGATATCTTGAAATTAAAAAATTTAGAAAGTTCCCGCCAGCGATAATTTGCTTCACAAAATATTCTTGACATACTTTTGGCTTTCTGATAGAATTAAAATCGGAAAGCAAATAAGGAGACTCCCCATGTGTAGAAATTCCCACTTTTTGAATTTTCGTTGGCAGTATACCTGTTTGTGTTCCGTTATTGATTCTCCTTTTTAAAGGGGAATTTTTTTTACTTAAACAATAGGAAGGAAAGAAAAAAATGACTGATAAAGTACTTTTTTTAGACCGAGACGGTCCCATTAATATCGTTGGTCCTAACGGATTTGTTCACAGACCTGAATATTTTCAATTTACAGATGGTATTTTTAAAATCTGTCGTGAAGCTATGAAAAAAGATTATCGGATTATTATCATTACAAATCAAACAGGTATTGGCTTGGGGGATTACACCGAAAAAGATATGGAAGAAGTTCATCAACATATGCTGGAAGGTTTTCGTAAAGAGCGGATAAAAATTACAGATATATTTTATACCAAGAATCCAACTTCCCCCAACCGCAAACCAAGTCCTGGAATGTACCTGCTGGCCAAGGAAAAATACGAACTGAGCGATATGGATATGTTTATGTCTTTTTCCATCGGGGATCGTAAAAAAGATGCTGAAGCCGCTCTGCGTGCCGGTGTCGGTAGCGTGATTTATTATCAAACAAATAAAGCATTAGATAAAGATTGGCGTATTATTGATAAAACACCAACAGATCTGACAAAGGAAATTAATAAGATTAAACGAGAATTCCAAACTTTGATGGTTTTAGGTGCTTTGGCTGATGAAAAACACCTGTCCAGACACCCCCGTTTGGTCGTCAAACAAGCCCCCAAGATGTTTGTTATCAACCACTATAAGCAATTGGAACGACTGCTTTAATTGACGGTTATTCTAAAAAAATACCGGCATCGGGAATATATCCGTTGCCGGTATTTTTTAATCTACCCGCTCAAATGTGACTTTAAAACCTTTTGCCGAATAAATAGCAGAATTATGGTATCTTCTTGAATTTTTAATTTATCTGCTGACATTATTATCTCCTTAAATCAATAATTATAAAACAGTACTATCCCTTATAACACATTTTTTTTATATCACAAGTTATTTTTAAAACAAAAAATTAAGAAAAAACGACACTAAAAAAATTTCTAGCACCGTTTTTTTACTTACAATCACTGGTAGCATCATGATTAGTGTACGATGTCCCCGTAGTTGTTTTCCCAGTCGGACAGGATACAATTACATCTCCACTATCATTTCCTCAGCAAATAAACTGTTAAGGAACTATCCACGTAGCCGCTGTTATTATAAAGCGATACACCTAACCCTTCATTTGGACCTAGAGTACCAACTTTTGTATTATTATAGGTATATTGTGTTGTGCCATGCCCCAAACAGTAATAGGGTCCACAATATGCAAAAATACCGGCTTTTTTATTTGCATTAACACTTAACCTCCCAGTAAAATAAACATCATAACTACAACTATATGTATTTATCCAACGACTTTCCCAATGGGCTCCTGCTGGTACTACAGTACAGCGGCTATCCTTTGTGCGACAACCTGTAAACCGACCTGTTGGGATATCGATTCTTTCTGGACAATTTGTACACTTATAGCATATCGTTCCATCCTTTAAGGTTTCCGTTGACGTCTCGTACTGACCGGTTGGACAAGCTGTCTTACTATACCCACTCGAACATTCACAGTCTTTTGGGGTATACGACGTATAGGCTGGACATCCTGTTGTTGCATCGGCAGGTGTTGTCACTTCCGTATAACAGGCATTTGTTGGTTTTTCATTCCCTGTCGGACAATCAGTGCATTGATAACACTTTGTCCCATCCCTTAAGGTTTCCGTTGCCGTTGCATACTGGCTCCCACTGGCACACACTGTCTTGCTAAATCCACTCGGACATTCACAGTCTTTTGGGGTATACGACGTATAGGCTGGACATCCTGTTGTTGCATCGGCAGGTGTTGTCACTTCCGTATAACAGGCATTCATTGGTTTTTCATTCCCTGTCGGACAATCAGTGCATTGATAACACATTGTCCCATCCCTTAAGGTTTTCGTTGCCGTTGCATACTGGCTCCCACTGGCACACGCTGTCTTGCTATATCCACTTGGACAATCACAGGCTTTTGACGTATACGTTGTATAGGCCGGACATCCTGTTGTTGCATCGGCGGGTGTTGTCACTTCCGTATAACAGGCATTCGTTGGTTTTTCATTCCCTGTCGGACAATCGGCACACTTGTAACATACCGTTCCATCCCTTAAGGTTTCCGTTGCCGTCTCGTACTGACCGGTTGGACAAGCTGTCTTACTATACCCACTCGAACAATCACAGGCTTTTGACGTATACGTTGTATAGGCCGGACATCCCGTTGTCGCATTGGCTGGTGTTGTTACTTCCGTATAACAACCACTTGTCGGTTTACTGTTTCCAGTCGGACAATTTTCACATCTGTAACATTTTACACCGTCTTGTAATACATCGGTTTCAGTTACATACTGCCCACTGGCACAACTTTCCCGATACCCACTTGGACAAGTACAAGGTTGTGGTGTATAAATTGTATAGCCTTCACAATCCAGTGTTGCTGGATAATCCCGTGTCGTATAACATCTGTTATTCGGTGGGTAATTTCCCTTCGGACACGTTATACATTCTGTCTTATCGTGATTTGGTACTTTACCATCCGGACAACATAATACAACCTGACCATTTTGTAATACAGGATCCGTACCACTGGGACACTCGCATTCACATGTTTCAGGATCCTGACTCATCCCTGCCACTGAACAATCCGGACACTTACAACTATTCGTCCTATTATCCCATTCTTTCGCTTCCGGACAACAATGCCCATTACTGTCATATTCTCCCTTTGCACAACATTCCACACCTGCCTGCTTGTACTTGCAATAGCATTGACAAGTTGGCATATACAAGTCCTCATTCTCTCCGCACTTTGCCTCTTCTAATTGCACACATCGTCCTAAAAACTCCCGCGTACATACTGGACAATCAGGTCTATCTTCTCCTTCGCTTAAATTAAACGCTAACCCTAAATCTGATACATTTATCTCTGCCGAGATATGGTTTACAACTGGCTCACATAAGGTTGCTCGACGTTGCACATCCATCTCAGCATACTTTATAAATTCACCCACCGGCTGATATCCGTTATCTCCCTTTTCCAATCTTAATGCATAATCCCATCCTAAATCATGCTTTAATACCTCCTCACATAACTCCTTCGGCAACTGATGCATACCAACTACAACTCCATCCCCGTTCACTGCTGGATATGTTACCACAACTGTCCCTCTCGGAGCTTCAAAACTATCAGCACTATACCAATCCTGTTTATTCATCGACGGCGCTTTGACTCCACTGATGTACATATCCACGGGCATCGCTTCCTCCGACAACAAGTAATCCGGCGTATCTATATACTCTTCCGATTGC